>CAYRXT010000006.1:0-83032 GCA_964428315.1 uncultured Planctomycetales bacterium | reverse complement strand
CACAAAATCTATTTTTTTGTCATTTTTCTTTCATGTTACTTTTGTCACTATCGCTGGTGGAGTCGTATTATAATGCGAACAAAAGATTTCGTCAATAATTTCCTTCAACTGATATCCAGCCAAAACAGAAGCGATGCATTTTTCTGACTTAATCCTATCCTTCCGGACTGATAAGGTTGTCTAGGTCCTTTTGGGCAAAATGGCGGCCGGGCATATCTGGTTGAAGGCGCAGTAAAGACAGTTGACCGGTGAGGGTTTGGCAGAGAAATCCGCGGCACGGATCCCTGCGGCGGCCTTCCCGATGGCCGCTTCCACCTTCTGGATGTCCTTCTCCTTGACTTCGGCACGCCCGATCAACCCGGTCTCCAGAAAATGGAGTTCCTTCTCATCAGGAAGCCTGCCGAAAACCTTCCGGTAGGCCAAAGAATAGAGCGCGAGCTGAAGGCTCTCCTTCGCCCTCTTGTCCGCCTCGGGCTGCTTTTCGATGCGGGAGGATTTGAAGTCGATGACCTTGACCTTTCCGTTTATCTCGTCGACCCTGTCCCAGCGGCCGACCAAACGGTTGTTGCCGAAAGTGAAAGAGAAGTCATTCTCCACAAGTGTCGGGATAATGCCCGCCTCTTCCTGTGTGCGGTAAAATTCCTTCAAGGCCGCGGCGCCCGCGGCCAGACGCATATCGATGTGTTCTCGGGTTATAAACCCTTCCCTCCGGAACGACTCGTCAAAAATGCCGATCAGGTCATCCGCCGCGACCTGAACCCCTTTGACCCTGTTTAAATGATAGTATTGTATCGCATCATGCAGGGCCTTGCCGTAGAGCACCGTATGGTGCGAAAGGATCGGCACCCTCAGGACATGGACGTATTTGTACTTCAGGGGACAGGTCAGATAATCATCGATCTGGAAATAACTCAGGGTAAGGACCTTGTCCTCACCGATCTTCTCGATGGCCTCGAGAAAGGGCTCCGGACGCGGGGCGTGCCGTTCGATGCTCTCCATCGCTGAGGTCTTGATAAAGGCCATGTCTTTCGACTCGTCTATCGCCTCCTGGACGAACCGGCTGACCTTTTTCGGCCGCTTGAGCCCGTAATCCAGTGCCGAGCACAAAAACAGCCTCTCGCGCGCCCGAGTCATCCCGACGTAAAAAAGCCTCCTCTCCTCCTGGATGTGGTAATCTCCGACCGGCAGGATATCCTTGATGAGTTCGTCGGGTATCTCGATCTGGCCCCGGCGTCCGCGCGAAGGGAATTTGCCCTCCACCAGGTCGACCAGAAAAACCGCCGCGAATTCCAGGCCCTTGGCCTTGTGAATAGTAAGGATATTCACCGCCGGGATGTCCATACCGGCCTCGGCGGTGGCCGGGTCGTCCCCGGCAAAGATGAGCATATCGAGGTATTCCACGAAATAAACCACCCTGTCTTCTTTGGCCACATATTCGAATTCCTTCACGACGTCAAAGAACAGGGCAATGTTGCGGACTTTTTCTTCCCCGCCGCTATCTTTGGCCCCGACAAGGCTTTTGAGAAACCCCGTCTGGTTGAGAAACATGTAGAGCAACCGCCCTGTCGTGTGGATACGGGACTCCTCCATAAGAGCCTCCATTTCGCGGACGAGGCGCGAAGAGCGCTCTTGAAACTCACTGCTCACTGAGGAGGCCAGGTCCAACTGAGGGAGATCCTTCAATGTCCCGAAGAGGTCCCATTGCCGGCGTTTGGCCAGGTGCATAAGCCGGCTTAATTCGACAATGGGAACGTTGTAGATCGGCGATGTGGCCAGGAAAAACAGGCTCAGTGAATCCGCTGGGTTAGCCATGACCCGCAGGAAGGAGATACATAGCCTGACCTCCTGACGGGAATACAGCCCTTGGTTGCCGCTGAACTGCCAGGGGATGTTCAGCATGTTCAGGGCACGGCAGTAAGGGTCGGCGTCCGCGTTGGCCCGGACCAGAACCGCAAAATCATGATAGGGCCACCCTTCCTTGTCGTGCAGTTCCTTGATCCTGGCGGCGACCCAGTCGGCCTCCGAAGAGGCGGATTCAAAATGGAAGTGCTGGGCAGGCCTGCCTTTGGGCCCGGTCCCTATAAGCCTCTTGTTGATCCCGGCCTGGACCTCGAACCGGTCGGGATTGTTGTTCTGAATCAGCCGGTAGGCCGCGTCCAGGACCGGCTGAACTGACCGGTAATTGCGTGTCAGCGCAATCTTTTCACAGCGAGGGTATTTCTTCATAAAATTGTGGATATTGCTCGTGGCCGCGCCGCGCCATTTGTAAATGGACTGGTCGTCGTCGGCCACGACGGTAATGTTCTGCCTCCCGCCCGCCAGGAGCTTGACCAGCTCGAACTGGGCATAATTGGTGTCCTGGAATTCGTCAACGAGGATGAACCGGAACTGATCCCGGTAGCGCTTGAGGACGCTCGGCCGTTCGCGGAAGAGTTTCAGGACCAGATAAAACTGGCTGGCAAAATCGATCTTGCCTTCTTTGAGGAGAAGCTCCTGGTAGCGCGCGTAACAACCAGCCAGTTCACCGTGGCGCACGGCGAGCTCCCTGAGGGCGGCATCGTCCGGTTCGCGTCCGGCGGCCTCGCCCAGGCGCCGGGCATAATCTTGATACTCTTCGATGGAAATATCCTCGTCCCGGGCGCGCGAAAAGAAACCCAGGATGGCGTCGATGAACTTGGTCGGCGAGCCCAACGGCCGGTAGTAGGAAAGCGGCAGTTTGAAAAGGTTCTCGCGGAAGAAGACCGCTGCCTGCGGCCGCGTCATGACCTTAAAATCGGGGTTGAGGCCGAGCTCCAGTGCGTTCTCCCTCAGGATCCTGTCTCCGAAGGCGTGAAACGTGAAGATCCAGGTATCGGTAAACCCGTAGGGGACGAGGATGTCCACCTTCTCCTGCATCTGGAAGGCGGCCTTGTCGGTAAATGTCAGGGCCAGGATCTCGTTAGGGTTCACTTTCTTCTCGCCGATCAGATAGGCGATGCGGTGCGTGATGACCGTCGTCTTGCCCGTGCCGGCCCCGGCGATGATTAAAAGAGGCCCCTTGTCGTGAACAACGGCCTTCTTCTGCTCGACATTCAATTTTTGTGTGAAAGTTTCCTGCATAAAGGGTGGCGGACGGCTTTCAGAAACTAATTTCTCCTTGACAAACAATTGATTTCCGGTATACTCGCCTACAAAAGGACGATATAGAAATGGCAAAAGTTTGCGAAATATGTCATAAAGGCTCTATCCCCGGCAACAAATATGTCCGCCGGGGAATGGCCAAAGCCAAAGGCGGCGCGGGCAGCAAGATCACAGGCAAGACCCACCGCCGTTTCCTGCCCAATCTCCAAAGGATTAAAATCAACCTGAACGGTTCTATCAAAAAGGCCTTCGTGTGCGTCAAATGCCTCAAGGCCGGCAAAGCGGTTAAAGCCTGAGGGCTGTCCCGCCTCTTCTCTTTCTTTTCTATCCCCGTTTTCCCCCTTTAAGGCGTCTCGCTCGGACGGATATCTTTAACCTTCAGTTGAATCGTCGGGGCCTTATTCCATTCATCGATGGTCAAGCTGTAAGCCAGATCGATTCTGGGTGAGTGCCGGAGCATATCACAATAAGATGCCATCCCAAAACCTACCGCCGAAACGGTGTTCTTGCCGTCCGTAACCCAAAATTTAAGTGTGTCCCGGCTCAAGACAGCAGGCGCGCCCTTCAGAGTCAGCCGCCGCGAACAAAATAAAGGGTAGGGATTGCCTTCGCCGAATGGTTCAAGCCGTTCCAAAAAACGGGCCAGCCTGATGTCGAGGTCGCTGATGGACAATTCACAATCAATTTCCAGCGTCGGAACCAAATGCTCAGCTTTCAAAATTTCCCCTGCCACGGAATTGATCAGTTCCCGGAAATGCAAAACCTGATTCTCTTCAATGGTCAGACCGGCGGCGTGCTTGTGGCCTCCGTAGTTCTTCAGCAGAGGGGAGCAACGGTTCAGGGCCTCGAACATGTGAAAACCGTCTACGGAACGCGCGGATCCAGTCCCCAAGCCTTCGTTCAGGGAAATGACGATGGCCGGACGGTAAAACCGGTCCACCAGCCGCGAAGCCACAATGCCCACCACCCCCTGGTGCCAACCTTCCTTGCTGACGATAATCACCTTGTGCTCGTTGAAATTCATCTCTTTCTCAACGAGCCGCAGCGCCTCTTCGACGATTTCGTTCTGGGTCTTCTGCCTCTTGCGGTTTATCTCTTCCAGGTCCTTGGCCAGAGACGCGGCCTCCTTCGGATCTTCGCTGAGAAGCAAGCGCAACGCCTTCTGCGCCGAACCCAGACGGCCGGACGCGTTGATACGCGGCCCCAGGACAAAACCGATAGTATGGGTCCTGATCTTCCTCTGGGCCAAACGCGCCTCTTTCATCAGGGCCTTTAGGCCGATATTCTTGGTGGCAAGGATCTGGGCCAATCCTTCCCTGGCCAGGATCCGGTTCTCTCCGTTGAGTTCGGCCACATCGGCGATCGTTCCAAGCGCCGCCAATTCGAGATATTCCTTGGCATCCGGGCCGATCATGAGTTGCGCCAATTTATAAGCCAGGCCAGCGGCCACCAGCCCCTTGTAGGGATAGGGGCAATCCTTCCTTTTCGGATCGATAACGGCCGCCGCCGCCGGGAGACGGCCCTGCGGCGGTTCATGGTGGTCGATCACAATGACCTCTATTCCCGCGGCGTTAAGGAGGTCCACCTCATCGATTGCCGTGACGCCGCAGTCCACGCTGATCAAAAGCCCCACGTTATTCTGGCGGGCGAAATCGACGATGCCGGCATTGAGCCCATATCCCTCCCTCATGCGGTGCGGTATATAGTGGACAACATCCAGGCCGAGGCGTTTCAGGACCTTGTTCAGGATCACTGACGACGTCACACCGTCAACATCGTAATCACCGAAGACCAAGACCTTCTCTTTGCGCTCGCGCGCCTGCCGGATGCGCCGATCGGCCTTGTCCATGTCCATTAAAAGAAGCGGGTCGTGCATGCGGGAGAGATCCGCCCGGAGAAAATCTTCCGCTTCCTGGGTTGTCATGATGCTGCGGTTAATGAGCAGCTGGGCAACCGTGGGATGGATACGCAGATAGTCGCTTAAAACAACCTGAAGCCGGGGATTGGGCGTATAAACGGTCCAGCGTTTGTTCATCATGAGATCTTAGCATCACATCGATTCGGGGGCGTGAAGCCCCAAAAGATTCAAGCCTTTAGCCAGCACGATCATAACCGCCTCCAGCAGAGCCAGGCGCTGACGGGAAAGCTGTTCGTCCTCTCCTACCACGCGATGGGTATCGTACAGTTTGTGAAAAGACGCGGCCAGATCCTGGAGATAGACCCCTAGCGTAAAAGGATCTCTCTGACGGGCGCAGACCTGAACCATGTCCGGGAAAAACCCCATCTTCTTGATGAGATCCATTTCCTCCTCCTCACGCAGGAGTCCAAAATCAGTGTGGCTCGCCGTCAGGTTCCTCTCGGCGGCCAGTTTAAAGACGCTGTTGATGCGGGCGTGCGCATACTGGATATAATAAATCGGGTTCTCCGGCGATTCCTTTTTGGCCAGTTCCAGATCAAAATCCAGATGATTTTCGATCCGGCGCATGAGAAAGAAAAACCGCGCCGCGTCCACACCGACCTCGTCAATAACCTCGCGCATGCTGATGTATTCTCCGCGGCGGGTGGACATAGAGACGGGTTTTCCGTCTCGGTATATCGTGGCCAGCTGGACAATCAGGACCTCCAGTTCGGAGACGTCATGGCCCAAAGCGCTGGCGGCGGCCTTGATCCTGGGGATATAACCGTGATGATCCGGACCCCAGATGTTGATAATCTTCGAGAACCCCCGGTCGAACTTATCCTTATGATAAACGATGTCCGGGGCCAGATATGTGTAAGTCCCGTCGCTTTTTTGGACCACCCGGTCTTTGTCGTCCCCAAAACGGCTCGAGGCGAACCACCGCGCGTTTTCTTTCTCATAGAGGTACCCCTTTTTTCCAAAATCGTCAATTAAGGGCGCGATCTTCCGCGCTCCGGCGACCTCCGACTGGCGGGTCCATACATCAAAACAAACACGAAAATCCTCCAGATCCTGTCTGATGAGCTCCATAAGTCGCGCCACACCGTAGCGTGAAAAATCCTCCAGCGGAGTGCGGGTAAGAGCCTCGTCATCCAAGATGCCCTGCTCTTCACAAAACCGCGCAGCCATGTCTCGGAGATAATCGCCCCGGTAGCCGTTTTCGGGAAAGGGCCGGGTCTTCCCGAAGAGTTCAAAGGCCCGGCAGCGTATCGATTCGCCGAGCAGTCGGATCTGGTTCCCCTCATCGTTAACGTAATATTCTCTGGTAACCGCGGCGCCGGTCGCTTTGAGGATGCTGGCCAGCGCGTCCCCCACCGCGGCCTGCCGGGCATGCGCCACGCTTAAAGGTCCCGTCGGATTGGCGCTGACGAACTCTATCTGAATCTTCTGACCGGCATTGAGTCGGCTGTACCCGTACGTCTCCTTGTGTTCAAACAGTTCTTTCAGTATGCCCTGGTAGGCCTCGGGCGAAAGAAAGAGGTTAATGAACCCCGGCTTTTTAACCTCGACTTTGTTTATCATGGCGCCGAGGGGGCTTTCTTTAAGGACTGCGGCCAGACATTCCTCAATAGCCGCGGCGATCGTCATGGGATTCTTTTTCATTTCGCGTGCCAGTCTCAAGGCGATAGTGCAGGCCAGATCGCCATGGACCTTTTCGCCGGGGACCTCCAGGACAACAGGAAAGGTGCTCCCCGCGTCGGGATAGACTTCACGGAGACATGTCCTTAATGCTTTTTCGATTTGTTTCTTGAGACGGTTAAGCATGGGGGGTCAGGTATTGAGAAAAAAGACTGTCGCTCTCGCTGGGAGGGGGCCCGGCCTTAAGGCCTCAGTCCTTGCCAATTGACGCGCGGAGCGTCCCGCCAGAGATATTCGAGACCGTAAAACTCTCGTGTCTGGGCCTCGAAGAGATGCGCGACAACGCCCCCGGCATCCATCAGGACCCAGTTCTTGCTCTGCACGCCCTCGGCACGGACGGATTTCAATCCGCTGTGCTTGAGGCTCTCTTCGATCGCCTCGGCAATGCCCCGGATGCGGCGGTCTGTGCTTACGGAACATATGACAAAAAAATCGCAAAAATTCACGATCTTGCGCATATCCAAGATGACAATATCTTCGGCTTTATTGTCAAATGCGATTTTTGCGATTCTTTTGGCCAGTGTTCTGGAGGTGGATACCGCTGGACTAATAAGGCAAATCCCCTGCAAACATCGAGAGATATTGATTACGCTTTCCCTTTCCCAGCGCTACATCAGCAAGCATTGACCGGGAAAATGGCAAACAACCTAGACAAATCACTATTTTTTCAGTTTCTGGGCCTGATCCTTTGAAAGGACGCGCCAGCATTCGTGGCTACCAGCTTTGGATTTCGTCACAGCAAAAAATTTTCCGCTTTTTTCCCGTACGTCGTATTCGCTGGTTTTGAATTTGGATTTGGTCTTGACATCGTAGAAGGATAATTCTTCCATAGTGGCCTGCTCCTTTTCCTGTGCGGATTAATAAGTCCCGGATCCTGTATCTCTATGTTGATCCCTGTATAAATTGATGTGCACGATGCTTCAGGGATGATTTTTGTGGACGAATTCAGTTCAAGTCTATCGGATATTCGATTCTTTGTCAATTCAAAAAGTTTTTTCCTGAATCAAAATCCGTCAAATCGTCCTCAGGACCGAATGCCCAGAATCTCTCGCAAACGGCGTTCCTGTTTTTTCTTCACAGGGCCTACAACAGATAAGCGATATCGCTCCTCCTTCAGGACGTCACGGGCCGCCTGCCGCACATCGGCGGGGGACACGGCGTTGATCTTGTTCATAATCTCGCCTAGCGTACGTGTCGAGTCCATGGCGACAACGCGTTCTCCAATCCAAAACATGTGGTCCAAGGTGTCTTCAAGATCCAGGAGCAGCTGTCCCGTCAAATAATCCTTTGCGCGTTTCAGTTCGCTATCGGTTGCATAATTCCGCCGTATCCTGCGCAATTCATGAAAGATCACGCCCATGGTTTCCACCAACTTTGTGTTGTCAACGCCGGCACGAATCAAAAAAACTCCCGTATCACTCAATGATTTGACGGAACTGCCGATAGAGTAGGCCAGACCGCGTTTTTCGCGCACCTCGTTGAAAAGACGGCTGGACATGTTCGCGCCCAGGATGACGTTTAAAAGCGCCAAGGCGTACCTTTGGGGATGGCCGTAGGGCAGGCCCTGCATCCCTAAGGCCATATGCATCTGTTCGATAGCTCTTCTACAGGTCTTCATCTTCGCACCATCCCCATGTTCCTTGCATGGAAGAAACCGCGGGACTTGCCCGGTCCGCTTTTTGCTCAGCCGGCTCCGGATATGCCCGACACATGTCTCGTGATTGAGACGCCCGGCCGCGGCCACGACCAGATTATTAGGGACATAACAAGTCCGCTGAAAGCGCCGCAGTTTATCCCTGGATAAACCGGTAACAGAGCGCAACGTCCCCGGCAGACTTCTGCCCAGAGGATGATTAGGCCAAAGAAGACCTTCGAGGATTTCCAGGACATGATGCTGGGGCAGATCCTTGTACATTTTGATCTCCTCCAGAATAACCATCCGCTCCCTTTCCACCTCCTGTGAAGGGATAAGCGGATGAAAGACCATGTCACAGAGGACATCCAGTGTGTTTTCAAGAAACCTGGAGGGGATCCGGGCAAAATAACATGTGGATTCCTGGGCGGTGAAGGCGTTGAGACTGCCTCCGATACCCTCGATCTGTTTCTTGATCTGATTTCCGGAAAACCTTCGGCTTCCTTTAAAGACGATATGTTCAAGGAAATGCGACGCGCCCTTTACATCATCGGATTCGTATCTTCCGCCGACCCCGAACCATAGCCCGAGAGAAACGCTGTCATAACCTTTCATGGAGTGACTGACCACGCGGATTTTGTTTGGAAGAACGGTCTTCTTATACATGATCTGAGCACCCTTTGGACATGCGTTTCACGAATCCCGCCACCCTGCGGACCATGTCCTCGCGCGATCGGTGTTTGACGATCTCCTTGATGATAGCGCTGCCAACGATCACCCCGTCGGCTTCGCGGGCGATAGACTTGACCTGACCGGGGGTGGACACGCCGAAACCCACGCAGACAGGAAGGTCCGTCATCGACTTGGCCTTTCGCACATTGCTCATAACCTCCCCTGAAAGGGTCTTCCTCGCCCCGGTCACGCCGGTCAAGGAGACGTAATAAATAAAACCCCTCGAGGCCTCGATGACCGCGGGGAACCTCTCCATGCGCGTCGTCGGGGACAAAAAGAAAATGGTCGCGATATCTTTCCTGCGCGCTGCCCGGATCAAGGGCGAGGCCTCTTCAGGCGGCATGTCTGGAATGATGCAACCGTCTACGCCGTGGCGTGCGCACTCGCGGATAAACCGTTTTTCGCCAAAATGCATAACGGGGTTGGCATAACTCATCAGCGCGATAGGGATCGAAGAGCGCCGCCGAATCCGTTTCACGAGCCGGAAGATTTTTTCCAAATCGACGCGCCTCTTCAATGCGCGTTGAGACGCCGCCTGGATCGTCGGGCCGTCCGCCATGGGGTCGGAAAACGGAACGCCCAGTTCGACGATATCCGCTCCGGCCTCCTCAAAGGCCGGGACAAGCCGTTCTGTCGTCTTTAAATCCGGATCCCCGGCGGTGATGAATGCGATAAAGGCCTTTTTCTTTTCTTTGCGCAGACGGCAAAATTTTTCTTCGATCCGGTTCATCGGGCACCTATCCTTTAACCAGCTCCGAGATCGTGTTCACGTCCTTGTCGCCCCGTCCCGACAGGCACACAAGAACGCGGCAGCGCCGCTTGACCTTCCTGTCCAGTTTTTTCAGATAGCTCAAGGCGTGGGCCGATTCCAAAGCCGGGATGAGTCCTTCCTTACGGGACAGTTCTTTAAGGGCGCTGACCGCCTCTTCATCGGTGACCGAGACGTACTGCGCCCTATTGATACTTTTGTAATAAGCGTGTTCGGGGCCGACACCGGGATAATCGAGTCCCGCCGCCACTGAATGGGCTATGCGCACCTGACCGCCGCTGTCCTGGAGCAGAAAACTTTTACTTCCGTGGAGAACGCCAACCTTTCCCCTGGAGATAGACGCGGCGTGTTCACCGGTCGCTAATCCCCGGCCCGCGGCCTCTACGCCGATCAACCGCACCTCCTTGTCGTGAAAAAAGGCGTGGAACAGACCCATGGCGTTGCTGCCACCGCCCACGCAGGCGACACAGTATTCGGGCAAGCGGCTTTCGACGGCCAGGATCTGCCGGCGGGCCTCCTCTCCAATGACCTTCTGGAAATCCCGGACCATCAACGGATAGGGATGCGGACCGGCCACCGAACCGATCACGTAAAAGGTGTCCTTCACGTTGGTCACCCAGTCGCGTATGGCCTCATTCATGGCGTCCTTCAAAGTCCGGGAGCCGCTGGAAACGGGGATCACCCGAGCCCCCAGGAGTTTCATCCGGTATACGTTCAGGGCCTGGCGCCGGATATCTTCCTCGCCCATGTAGACCTCGCATCGAAGTCCGAAAAGCGCGGCAGCAGTCGCGGTCGCCACCCCGTGCTGACCGGCCCCGGTCTCGGCGATAATACGCGTCTTGCCCATCCTCCGGGCGATAATCATCTGCCCGAGCGTGTTATTGATTTTGTGAGCGCCGGTATGAAGGAGATCCTCTCTTTTTAGATAAACCTTGAGATGACGAAATCCTTCGCTGTAACGCTGCGCCAAATACAAGGGTGTAGGCCGCCCCGCGTATTCCCGCAAAAAATAGGCCAGTTCCTTTTGAAAAGACTTATCTTTCTTGAGCGTAAGGTAGGCCTTTTCCAGATCGCCGATAACCGCCGCCAGTGTTTCCGGGACGAACTGTCCGCCGAATTCGCCAAAATGTCCTTTTTTATCGAGCATCACTGTGTTCCGTCTTTCTCTTCCGGGGGCGTTTGATACTCCTGCATCACCATGGAGACCTTTTTCAGCCCCGATGACCCGTCGATGCGCAGGGGAATCTTTTTCTCGCCCCTGGCGAACCAGAGACGGTACTCGCTCGGTACAGTCTCCATGTAATACGATTCCCATTCCTTGCCTGCGGCCGCCAGCAATGTTTCTTTCTTAAGTTCGACGGTCACTTCCTTGGTCGGCAGATTCATCCTAAACGATTCGCCGACAGTGAATGCGCCTTCTTTTCTGTAGCGGTAGATAAAGCAGTAGATGTTGTCCACCGGCGCCCGGCCTTCCAGGACCTGTTCTTCCGCCCTTTCCCCGGCGCGCTTAACGATGCGCACCGTTCCTTTGTCCTGGTCATAGTATTCCGTGATCTTTTCCTTCTTGCCCCAGATGTCCAGATCGCGCTCGACACGGACCGGATAGAGGGTCTCGGGATCGGCATAAATCTTTTCCTCGTCGTAGACATTGACAGCACGTGATACAAAGGTGACCAGGATCACGTGCCTGTCCTCGAGCGTTGTCGCCCCCTCAAAGCTTAACCGCGCCTCGCCGACCTTCAACCCGAGAAGGGATTTGATGTCATAGACTACGGTTTCCCTGGGGAAGTCGAATTGTGTTCCAGGGGAGACCACCCCTCCCGCCGCCGGGACGTCATACCCCTTCTTCCCTTTCATGCCCAACAACAGTACCGCGCCGCCGGCCAGGAGAACACACCCAACGAAAATGGAAAGAAGGAGTTTTTTCATCGCTTGTGCAAATAGCCCCGCATGAATACGTTCTTAAAAAAAAGCTTGAGCGGGACATCAAAACGGGTCAGTAAAAACGAGAAAGCGGTAGCCGAAATGATGCCATGTCCCATCGGTCTCATAAACCGTTATAGCCCTTCACGAAGGCTTCCAGCACCCGCGCGCCTTTTACCAGGATATCAACCTTCGCGAACTCGTCGGTAATGTGCGCTGTATTATGCGTCCCGTATCCCGTCGCGATGGCCGGTATGTTCATCTTCTTGAAAAAGCTTATGACCGTGGCGCCCTCACTGCCCTTCAAAAGGGCCTTCTGCCCTTCGGTCTTGGCACTCTTCGTATACAAACGGACCAGAGGATGGTCCCTGCGTATTTCATACGGATACTGGATATCGTCGGTCTCAATCTCAAACGTCCGAATCTCCCGGCGGACAATCCTTTTGATGTCTTTCAGGACATCCCGGGGATCTGTCCCGGGCAGGTAACGGGTATCGAAATGGAACTCGCAGAAATCGGCCACGATATTCGTCTTGTCACCGCCGTGGATGACGCCGATGTTCATTGTCGGCGCGTGCAGAAGCCGGTGTTTGCGGTGCGGGAAGCGGTGCCTTTTCAACTTCGCGATGATCCGGGCGGCGGCCTCGATGGCGTTAACCCCCCGCCAGTTGTAGGCACCGTGCGCCTTCTTCCCGAAAATCCGGATCCGGCCGTGAATCAATCCCTTCTGCGCGATGATGGCGTCACACTCGTTGGCGTCAAGGATCAGAGCCCATTTCGGCCGGACCATCTTTTTCTCCAGAAGCGGGATGATGCCGAATCGGCTGCCCGTCTCCTCGTCTGAGGTTGCTGCGACGATAAGATCCTTGTCGGGGCGAAAACCGTCCTCCACCAACGAGCGGACAACCTCCAGGGAAGCCGCGACATTGCATTTATCGTCAGTGGCCCCCCGTCCAAAAATCTTGCCGTTCATTATGCGGCCGCCGAAGGGATCGACGCTCCACCCCTTGCCGGCAGGCACCGTATCATAATGGGGCGTCAACAAAAGCGCCTCCGCAGAGGCGGTCTGTCTTTTGCCTTTGCCCCTGAACGTGGCGACAATATTGGGCCTGTTTTTTGCGAATGAGTAGGCGCGGACGCCCAGTCCTAAAGCGGCAAATTCTTTTCCTAGAAAATCGGCAATCTTTTTCTCCCGGCCCGGTGGATTTTCCGAATTGATCCGGATGAGGTCCCGAAGCGTTTTGACCAGCCGTTTTTCCCTGATCATTCGAACAACTCCTCGGCCTTACGTTTTCCGGTTAGCTTCTTGTAGTCCTCGTAGTCGATAATCTTGATGCCCGGGCGGGCGGTGTATAGCTTCAGTATTTTGGGCATATGTTCTTTATGATTGCGGAACGTGATATACCGGAATTCGGTCTGGCATTTGGGACACTTATCCATGTCAAGCTTCAGGCCCATCTCGTTGCATTGTGCACAGCTGGCCGCCAGGGTGCCGTAAACAAGAAGATGCTCCTTCACTTCCTGAAGGTCCACACTCGAAAATATGCGTACCAGAGTATCCGACATACATCTTCCTTATCTGCGGGTTTCCCAGCGGTTGGAAGTGTGTATTATAACCCATTTTAGGAGGGAAATGAATTTTTTTTTGACCAAAAGTGAAGATCCACGCCCTGACGGACGTGGTTTCTTGTTCTTCTCCGTTCCGCGGAGTCCGGACGGGTGCGGAAACCGGCCCACCCCTGCGTGTGCCACAGACGCCGGCAGAAAGCCATCCATCCAAACCCTTACGGATGTGGCTTTATGTTGGCGGGGTAAAACCTGCGCGCAAGGCAAACGGGATCTGGTCCTTTGAACGTGCCTTCAGGGAGGCATCACAAAAAAAAAGCCCTTCTTCAGGGCAAAAAAAAGAGCCGATAAAGATGGGGATGTTAGCCCCCGACAGCTCTTCGGCAACCCAGCCACCTTATCACTATTCGCCATACCTATTCGGTAACGAATTGTCCGCCCTCTGTTGCCTCGGACCTTCCCGGCTACAAGTAACGTAGGCCTGTGGTTTTGTGTCCCCGGATTTCTCCGGGTTTACCTTTATCGGCTAGTACAACTATAACATATTCCTACATGAAGGACAACCAAGGAACCGCATATTTTTTCTAATCGAATAAAACCATTTGACATTAAAATACTTACGATTGTCCAACAATCTAAAACCGCAGGTATTTGTCCCAATACAAGAAAAGCTCTTTCGTGGAACGGATATCGCGAAAACAATACCGGGCGATGTCCTGATAACGTCCATTGTGGTAGTAATCCTTGACCTGGAGCCCCGTCATTCCCTCCTCTTTTGGGCTGGCGATCCCGAAGGCCCGGCACCACATATGCAGGCTGAATTTACGGCGCATGGCGTCGTAAAAAGACAACTGATCGGCGAGATCCACATGCTGATCGTGAGAGTAACGATAGGGCATGATATTCCGGCTGGAACGGATACCGTTGACGGCCGAACGAATCATGACAAAGGGACAATCGAATAGTCGTCCATTGAAGGTGATAAATTTGTCGAACTGGGCGAGTTTTTTCCAAAACTGACTCAATATATCTTTTTCTGACCCTGACATATAAACTATCCCGTCTTCCGTGAATTTCTCCGGAGAACCGTTATTATTCTGAAAATAGACCGCCCCGCGGGAGGATTCCACTTCGAGCATGCCTATGGCGACCACCTGCGCGGTCAAGGGATAAAAGCTCAGGCTGTTCTTGGCCTCCTCCGCCTTTTCGGGTGTATCGGCAAATTTCAAAAAATACTCCTTGGAGGCGTCATCCAGCAGTTCGAAATCCTGACCTACTGTCTCGATATCAAAGATGACTCTTCCCAATCCCGGCCTCCCTGGCTATACGAAACAGCGTGTTCATGCGTTTCGGGTCCTTTTTACCTGGCCTTGTTTCGATTCCGCTGCAGACATCGACGGCATAGGGCCTCAGTAACTCATAGGCCTGCCGAAGGTTCCCGCTGTGGATCCCCCCGGCCAGAATGACCGGTCGTCCGACGCTCCCGGCCCTTTTCAGAATGTTCCAGTCAAAGACTTCTCCACTGCCGCCGTAAAGGCCTCCGGTATTAAGTGTGTCAAAAAGAAAGGCCGAGACATCGTAACGTTCCAGCGAAGCGAAATCGAATCCCTTACGCAAGCGGAATGCCTTGATCACTTTCAACGGTTTAAGCGATCGGCACTGCGACGCCGGCTCATCCCCGTGGAGTTGAACCGTGTTAATGCCGCAAAAGGCGGCCCGGCGGCGGATAATTTCCGCCGGAGTGTTGACAAAAAGCCCAACCGGTGTAACGAAAGGCGGAAGCCGGACAATGATCTTCTTTGCCTCCAAGGGGTTAATGTACCGCGGGCTCTTGCGATAAAAATTGAATCCCAGCGCCCAGGCCCCCAGACGCACCGCTTCAAAGGCATCGGAACTCTTGGTTATCCCGCATATCTTGATTCTTATCATGAAGCATGACCCCGCATCATTTCCTTCATTTTTGCATCGATGTCAGGCGCATCCATAAAGGATTCACCGACAAGGACCGCATGAGCGCCCGCCGCTTCAAAACGCTTAATGTCATCGTGCGTCCTGATGCCGCTTTCCACCACGATCACCTTGTCCTTCGGTATCAGAGGGATCAACCGCCGGGAAACGTCCAGGTCCACTTTGAACGAACGCAGGTCCCGGTTGTTGATCCCGATAATCTCCGCCTGCGATCTAAGGGCGCGTTCAAGCTCTTCTTCATTGTGGACCTCGACGAGACAATCCATATCAAGATTCCGGGCCGCCTCCAAAAGCTGCTCCAGCCGGGCGTCATCCAGCAGGGCGACGATTAAAAGGATTCCGCTGGCACCGTTGACAAAACCCTCATAGATCTGGACCTCGTCTATTATAAAATCCTTCATCAAGGCCGGGACATCAAAATGCTCGCTGACCTGCCGCAGATAACTGATCTTGCCCGCAAAGTATTTCTCCTCGGTAAGGACAGAGACCGCCGCCGCGCCGTTGTTCACATAAACCCTGGCCACAGAGAGGACATCGCAACTCGCCCGGATCAGCCCCCGGGAGGGTGAGGCTTTTTTAAACTCGGCGATCAAATTGATCCCCCCGGGTCTCGATATGCTTTGCTTAAAAATGTGATACCGGGTCAGTTTTTGTCCCCGTGTCTTTTTTTTGAGAGAAGCGTAAAACGCCGACTTGCGTTCCAGGGAATCTTTCTTGTGCTCGATGATTTGGTCCAGAAAATTATTATCCGTCATGGGTAAACCGTTTCAGCTCGTCGAGTTTCCGTGCGGCCGATCCTCCATCGATCGCCCGGCTCACTTTTTCTACCCCTTCTTCGGGCGAGTCGACATTCTCTGCGGCGTATAAGGCGTAAGCGGCATTGAGGACCACGATGTCCCGCCGGGAGCCGGTCGCGCCCTTAAGCAGGTCTTCCACCATCGCTGCATTTTCTTCCGGCGTGCCCCCTTTGATATCCTCGATAGATACCCGCCTCAAACCGAAATGCTCCGGCTCGATCTCATAGTCAATGACGCGCGACCCGTCGAATTCGCTGACCTGTGTCACGGCGGTCGTCGTAATCTCATCAAGGCCATCCAGGCCGTGGACCACAACCGCCCGCTTGGATCCAAGATTCCTCAGGACGTCGGCAAGGGGCCGGATCCACTTCACGTCATAGACGCCCATCATCTGGTGCGTTGCCGACGCGGGATTGGTCAACGGTCCGAGAATGTTAAAAATCGTCTCTACGCCGAGTTTCTTGCGTATCGGCGCGACATGCTTCATGGCCGGATGCAGTTTCTGCGCAAATAAAAAGGCAATCCCTACTTTATCCAGGCACCGCCCTAAATGTTCTGCGTCCAGGTCGATATTGACACCCAGGGCCTCCAGCACGTCCGCGCTTCCGCAGCGGCTGGAGACAGATCGGTTCCCGTGCTTTGCCACCGCGACCCCGCTACCGGCCACAACCAAGGCCACGGCTGTTGATATGTTGAAGGTCCCTGATTTGTCTCCGCCCGTCCCGCAGGTGTCCATAACGGGGTCCTGTACGGTCTCGACCCGGATGACGAACTGCCGCATGATCTGGGCCGCCGCCGTAATCTCCTGTACAGTCGGTCCTTTCGCCCTTAAAGCCAAAAGAAAAGACTCGACATCTTTGGCCCGGGCATTGCCTGACATGATCGACCGCATGACGGAGTGCATCTCTTCGCCCAGGAGATCTCTTCCTTCATGCAATTTCGCTATGATCGTCTTCATTTCAGCTGAAGAAAATTTTTCAGGATATCTTTGCCCGATGCCGTAAGGATCGACTCAGGATGGAATTGCACGCCCCATAATGCCAAAGACTTGTGCTGTATGCCCATGATCTCCTTGTCTTTCGTCCAGGCCGTAACAGCAAAACAGGCCGGCAGACTGCTCGGTTCAATCACCAGAGAATGATAGCGCGTCGCCTCAAAGGGATTTTCGATCTTTTCAAAAAGGGAATCCCCTCGATGGAATATCCGCGATGTCTTGCCGTGCATCAAGTACTTGGCCCTGACAATCTTGCCGCCGTAGGCGTAGCCCATGCATTGATGCCCCAGACAAACTCCCAGGATTGGGACTTTCCCGGCAAAAGAACGGATGAGATCAACCGAGATGCCGGCGTCCTCCGGACGGCCTGGGCCAGGTGATATGACAATCTTCGAGGGCTTGATTTCATCGATCTGCGAAAGGGTAATCTGATCATTACGGTAGATGACCATTTTCTGCCCCAATTCCCCCAAATACTGAACCAGATTGTACGTGAAGGAGTCGTAGTTGTCGATAACCAGTATCATTGTTTTGTTATTCCTCTTCTCTGGAGATCCTGGCCCCCAGCCCGGCGAGTTTTTGATCCAGGGCTTCGTAGCCCCGGTCAAGGTGATAAATACGCTGTATCTCGGTCTTTCCCTGTGCCGCGAGTCCCGAGACAATCAAAGCTGCCGACGCCCTTAAGTCCGAGGCCATGACCCGTGCACCGTGTAAAACCTTGACACCTTTAATAATCGCGCTCATCCCTTCCCGGCGGACATCCGCTCCCATCCTGTTGATTTCGGCAATATGGATAAAACGGTCAGGATACACTTTATCGGTGATCACGCTGATCCCGGGAGTGAGCGCCATATAGGCCATGAACTGGGCTTGAAGGTCTGTCGGAAAACCCGGGTAGGGAAATGTCGTCACACTGGCCGGCCGGGGCACGGAACGCGGCTCGACACGCAGTCCGTCCTCTTCCTGGATAACGCGCACTCCGGTCTCTTCCAATTTGTCCACGACTGCAAGAAGATGTCTGTGCCAGGCGTTCTTTACTGTGATGCGGCTGCGCGTCGCGGCCGCCATCAACATATAGGTCCCCGCCTCGATCCTGTCTGGTATAATTGTATAATCAAACCCCAGAAGAGTCTTCACGCCTTTAACGACAAGTTTGGGTGAACCGATGCCTTTGATTTTTGCGCCCATGGCCACCAGACAATGCGCAAGATCTTCGATCTCGGGTTCGCAGGCGGCGGGTTCGATAATCGTCTCGCCCCGGGCTAGAGTCGCGGCCATCAAGACATTGGCCGTAGCCAGGACCGAAGGTCCGAATACCCCGCCCAGATAAATGTGCGCGCCCTGCAGACGGGAAGCCCTGGCAATGACGTAGCCGTTTTCTATCTCAATCTTGGCCTTCAGGGCCTTGAGTCCTTTAAGATGAAGATCGACGGGTCTCACGCCAATAACGCAACCGCCCGGCAGGGAAACGCGGGCCGTTTTCAATTTGGCCAGCAGAGGTCCGAGCACACAGAAAGAACCCCGCATCGTCGCCACGAGCTCATAATCGGCAAAATCCTTCAGGGGCCCGTCCGAAGACAAGGTAACCGTATTGCCGTTCACCTCCACCCTCTTGCCCAACGAACGCATCAATTTCAGCATCGTCGCGGTATCACGCAGTTGAGGAACGTTTCGGATAACACATGTGCCTTCGGTTAACAGGCTGGCCGCAATAATCGGCAGGGCCGCGTTTTTAGCCCCGCTGGCCTCCACTATACCGGACAGTCTATGTCCGCCTTCAATAATCAATGTGTCCATTCGCGCACCCCGCCATAATGACTCTCTGTCTTCCCGTAAGGTCGTTCAGGATCTTCACGGCCCAGGATCCGTTTTTCTGCCTTAACATCTCTTTAACCGGCCGTGCCTGTGCATCTCCCACCTCAAGGATCAACCGTCCCCGCCTTGCTAAAAATTTGTCCAGCCCGGCGATAATCCTCCGAAAAATATCCATTCCATCGCCCCCCCCGTCCAGGGCAACCCGGGGTTCCTTCTTAACTTCCTCGGGCAAATCGGCCCATTGACTTCTGGGAATATAGGGCGGATTGGAAACCACCAGATCGAACGACTCCTCGAACCCGCTTTCCTCAAAAGCACGCCAAAGATCGCCCTGAATAAAACGGACCCGGCTTTCAAGCCCGTGCCGGGCTGCATTCTCTTTCGCCACCTTCAGGGCCTCCGGGCAAATGTCCAGGGCAGTCAAGTCTGCGCCGGGGAGGGCGCCGGCCAAAGAGATGGCCAGGTTGCCGCAACCTGTCCCGATATCCAAGATCTTCACTTGGCCTTCTTCGTTAAACAGACGAGCCTCGTTGATAGCGCACTCGGCCAGGACCTCGGTCTCGGGACGCGGTATAAGGACACGGGAATCGACAAAAAAAGGCAAGCCGTAAAATTCCGCTTCGCCTAGAATATACTGCAGGGGCTCGCCGCTTGAACGGCGCATTCGCATCATTTCAAGAATGCCGCGCTGATTCCGGTTCAAGACGGGCGCATCTACATACAGATCGATGCGCCGGCAGCCCAAGAGATGGGTTAACATGCTTTCTTGCTCTGTCATTTCTCCAGAGACTCCTGGGCGGCCTTCATCAAGGCTTCCGTTATTTCGTCCAGTTCACCGTTAAGGATGTTTTCCAGCCGGTGGGTGGTAAATCCGATCCGGTGGTCGGTCACCCGCCGGTCGGGAAAATTGTAGGTCCGGATCTTTTCGCTGCGGTCTCCGGTTCCCACCTGTGCCTTTCTCTCCTGAGTCGTCCTGTTGAGGTTCTCTTTTTTCATGTTGTCCAAAAGCCTTGCCCGCAAAACCCTCATGGCCTTGGCCTTGTTTTTCATCTGGGAGCGTTCATCCTGACATACCACGACCGTCCCCGTCGGGATGTGAGTAATCCGGACCGCGGAATCCGTCGTGTTGACGCTCTGGCCGCCCGGACCGGATGAACGGAAGACGTCTATTTTAAGATCCTTGGGATCAATCTGAAGCTCGACTTCTTCGGGCTCAAACAAGACCGCGACCGTCGCGGCCGAGGTATGGATACGTCCCGAGGCCTCGGTCGTGGGTACGCGCTGAACACGGTGGACGCCGCTTTCCCATTTCAATCTTTTCGAAGCCCCTTTTCCGCTAATGCTGAAAATCGCCTCCTTAAGCCCCCCCGCTTCCGATTCATGAGAACTGATAGACTCGACATTCCAGCCTTTAGCGTCAGCATATTTTGCGTACATACGGAAAAGGTCGGCGGCAAACAGCCCCGCCTCCGCGCCTCCCGTACCCGCACGGATTTCAATGATCACGTTGCGGTCTTTTTCCTGCCTGACCGGATTAAGGAAGTCTTCCAGCCGCTTTTCGATCTCGGCCCTTTTCTCTTCGAGGGCCTCTATCTCGGTCTTCGCCATCTTCTCAAGCTCCTCTTCGTGCTTTTCCTTAAGGAGAAGAGACAAGTCGTTCAACTGCCGGACAACCCCCTGGAATTCCCGGTAAGCCGCGATCAAGGGCGTCAGATCAGAATGCTCTTTGGCTAGTTTTTGATAACACGCGTGATTCGAGGCTATCTCAGGATCGGCGAGCTGCTTTTCGATGTCATCGTAGCGTTGTTGCGCTTTGGCCAATTTATCGTGCATAGACATAAGGCCTGCCCGGGGGGATCATTTGGCTTTCTTCTTCCCGTAGCGCTTTTCAAACCGGTCGATCCGGCCTGCCGTGTCGACAAATTTTTTGTCGCCAGTAAAAAAAGGATGGCATTGCGAACAGATTTCCACGCGCATGTTTTTTTTCGTTGAACGCGTGTGAATGACCTCACCGCAAGAGCAGGTGATGGTGGTCTCCTCGTATTTGGGATGAATACCGGATTTCATGGTGTCCTCCTTTTAGCTCATCTTTAACTTATTTTATTCATGTTCTCCAAAAATTCCTTGTTCGTTTTAAAGTTCCTCATCTTGTCAATCAAGAGCTCCACCGCTTCAGCCGAATTGAGGTCATTGAGGACCTTGCGCAGCAGCCATACGCGCTGTAATTCCTCTTCTTCCACCAGCAGTTCCTCCCGCCGGGTGTTGGAACGCTTGATGTCGATGGCCGGATAAATGCGGCGCTGAAACAGAGACCTGTCCAGCTGGATCTCCATATTTCCCGTTCCTTTGAATTCTTCAAAGATGACCTCGTCCATGCGGCTGCCAGTCTCCACCAGGGCGGTAGCGATGATCGTCAGGCTGCCGCCTTCTTCCAGCGCGCGGGCCGCCCCAAAAAACCGCTTGGGTTTATGCAAGGCATTGGAGTCCACACCGCCGGACAGGATCTTTCCGCTGTGAGGCACCACCGTGTTATAGGCTCGCGCCAGGCGCGTGATGCTGTCCAGGAGAATCACCACGTCCCTCTTGTGTTCGACCAGACGCTTGGCCTTCTCGAGCACGATCTCGGCGATCTGGACATGCCGCTCGGCGGGTTCGTCGAAGGTCGAAGAGATCACCTCCGCGTTGACATTGCGCTGCATGTCCGTGACCTCCTCGGGACGCTCGTCAATGAGCAGGATGATCAAATAAACCTCCGGATAATTGTTGGTGATCGAATTGGCCGTTTTCTGAAGCAAAACGGTCTTCCCGCTGTAGGGTTGAGCGACAATGAGCCCCCTCTGTCCTTTTCCCAATGGGGTCAAAAGGTCCATAACCCGCATCGACAATTCCTGGGGCTTTGTCTCAAGGACCAAACGCTCGTAAGGATAAAGAGGCGTCAAATTGTCGAAAAGAATTTTATCCTTAGCGGCCTCGGGATTCTCGAAATTCACCGCCTCGACCTTCAAAAGGGCAAAGTATTTCTCACCCTCCTTGGGCGGACGGATCTGGCCGCTGACATGGTCTCCCGTCTTTAAATTGAACTTACGTATCTGTGAAGGGGAGACATAAATATCGTCGGGACAGGGAAGATAATTGTAATTGGCGCTTCTCAGAAATCCAAAACCTTCCTGCAGGATTTCCAAAGTCCCGGCCCCGAACATGAGCCCTTCTTTTTCGGCCTGACCCTGCAGGATCTTGAAAATGAGATCCTGTTTTTTCATGCCGCTGATCCCGTTGATATTCATTTCCTTGGCCAACTTCGTCAATTCGGCCATCTTCATGTCTTTGAGTTTACTGATGTCCACTTGACCAATCGTCTTTGACATGGTTTTTTTCCCCCTTTGATTGTCTTTCATGACAGTCTTCTCTGAAGTCTTTCCCATAAGGCCTTCACTTGTTTTTCCGTTTGATTTTTGGTGCCCCGATTGTCGATGATGACATCGGCCCGTCTTAACTTTTCGCGCACAGTCATTTGTTGCCGCACCCGCCTCAATATTTCCTCTCGGCTGATACGCTGCCGCTTTTTCAGACGGTCGATCTGCGCCTGCCGGTCGGCCCGTACGACAACAACGGTGTCCGCGACTCTATCTAAACCTGTTTCGAAAAGAAGCGGCGCATCAATGACCGCGATTCCACTGTGCCCCGACCTTTTATAATTTCCGATCTCTCGCTTGATCTCGGAAATCACGCGGGGATGGATGATATCCGTCAGGCGTTTCAACGCCCTCGCATCAGTGAATACCTTCCGGGCCAGTGCGCTTCGGTCGATGGCCTTCTCTTTTAAAATGTCCCGCCCAAAGGCCTCCAGGACTTTCCGGTAACATCCGCTCCCCGGCCGTAAAAGCGCATGGGCGATTTTATCAGCCTCGATCAACCGGGCACCCCGCCGGGACAACATACGGGCCACGGTCGTCTTGCCGGTCCCGAATCCTCCGGTTATGCCGACGACCATCATGATGCTATACTGTTTCGATTTCCAGCCAATTGTCCCCTGCCTTGATCGAAACCTTAACAGGAACCGATAACGGGAGAGGCGTTTCCATATGATGACGGACCAGAGCGATGACCGCAGTTCTCTCTTCCTCCGGGACATCAAAAACAAGTTCATCGTGAACCGTTATGATCATTCGTGTCTGGAGGCCCCGGGATTCAAGCTCTCCCTGAATGTCGATCATCGCCAATTTGATCAGGTCGGCCGCCGAGCCCTGCACAGGGGTGTTAATGGCCTGCCTCTGGGCAAACTGGCGCACCGCCATGTTGGTGTTATGAATTTCAGGGATATACCGCCGGCGGTTCAAGAGGGTAAGGACATAACCCGATTGTTCAGCCTGACGGATCTGCTCGTCCATGAATTTTTTGACGCGCGGGTAACGCAAAAAATACTTGTCGATGAAGGCCTGGGCCTCAACCGTGGATATATTCAGGTCCTTGGCCAGTCCGAAGGCGCTCATCCCGTAAATGATGCCGAAATTCACCCGCTTGGCCGTATTGCGCATCTGAGCCGTCACATCCCCTTCCTTCACATCAAAGATCAAAGACGCCGTGTAGGCGTGAATATCTTCATCGCGCTTGAATGCCCTTTTCATGTCGGGATCGTCCGAGAGGTGAGCCAGGATCCTCAGTTCGATCTGTGAATAATCCGCCGAGAGGATCAAATGTCTGCGCGTTGAAGCGATAAAGGCCCGCCGTATCTGCCTACCCAGTTCGGTGCGGACGGGGATATTCTGCAGATTGGGGTTCTTGGAACTCAGCCGTCCGGTCTCCGTTCCGGTCTGGAGAAACGTCGTATGGATCCTGTCCGTTTCGGGATCGGCAAGCCTGGGCAAGGCGTCAATATAGGTTGATTTCAGCTTGGCCAGCTGCCGGTATTCTAGGATAAGCTTGGGGACTTTATGTTTTTCGGACAGCTTGAGCAAAACGCCTTCATCCGTGGAAAAACCGGTTTTTGTCTTTTTAAGGGCAGGCAGTTTGAGTTTATCAAACAGTACCCGGCTCAACTGTTTGGGCGAATTCAGATTGAACTCCCCTCCGGACAACCTGTACAGCTCCTTTTCAAGTTTTCCGATCTTCGTCTGACATTCGCCGGACAGCGTCTTCAAGAGTTTTCTGTCTATCCGAACGCCTTCGGACTCTATGCGGCAAAGGACGCGTGCCAGCGGCATTTCAATATCCTCGAAGAGCTGCCAAAGGGCCCGGGCTTCCAGTTCTTTGCGAAGCACCCCGTATAATTCTATGAGAGACCGCACCTGCCGCGTCCCGCCGCCCGAGGGCATACGCCTTTTCAGGAAGGTCCACGTTAGGGTGTCGATATCGTATCGCCCCTGAGAAGGGCTGATAAGATACCCCGCGATCCCTACGTCAAAAAGTTCCCGGCTCATAGGCAACCCGTGCTGCTCAAAATAGTTCATCGCCTCTTTTGCGCCATGGCAGACCTTGAGGATGTCCTTGTCGGAAAACACCTCCCTCAGGGGCTCTTTCTCTGACATATTCAGACGCCATACTCCTTTAGGCAAAGTGGCCAGCCAGATATCCTCAAACAAGGCCTCCTTATCATCGGCATGATCGAGCCAGAAGGCGAAGACCTTATTCTTCCGGGCGGATTCCACAAAATCGTCTATCCCGGAGGCATCGGCGACCGCAACGGATTTGCCTTCTTCAATCGCAGGGCGGTCGTCCTCTATCGCTTCGAGGAGCTTATGAAATTCCAGTTTTTGAAACAGGGCGAACAGACGTTTCTTGTCGGGTTCACGAACCTTCATCTGATCCAGATCAAACTGAATGGGAACATTACGATCCAGCGCGGCCAACTCACGGGAAAAGAGCGCCTGTTCCTTTTGATCCCTCAGTTTTTCGCGCAGCTTGATAGGCGTGACCTCGTCGATCTTGTTGAGGACATCCTCAAGCCGCCCGTACTGTTTGATAAGCTTCTTGGCCGTAACGTCTCCAATACCGTTAACGCCGGGTATGTTATCCGTCTTGTCACCCGAAAGGGCGATAAAATCAACGATCCTCTCGGGAGGGAACCCGTATTGCGTCTTGACCGCGGCCCCGTCCACCACCAGATCTTTTCCGGGATGAAGGATCTTTATGTTGGTGTCAACCAGCTGAATCATATCTTTGTCTCCGCTGACGATCATCACCTTGAGTCTCTTCTTATCGACCTTCCCGGCGATCGTGGCGATGATATCGTCCGCCTCAAATCCTTCCAGTTCGAAAACCGGGATCCTGTAGGCCGCGATCACATGCTTGATCAAAGGGATCTGGCTGGAAAGATCGTCGGGCATCGGGGGGCGGTGGAGCTTGTAGTCCCCGTAGCGTTCCTGCCGGAAGGTTTTTTTGCCCACATCGAAACACGCCGCCGCATAATCGGGCTGACAATCACGCAGGATCTTTCTCAGCGTGCTCACAAAGCCATACACGGCATTCGTGGCCTGTCCGTAACTTGTCGACAAATGACGAATGGCAAAATAAGAACGATAACAGAGGGCATGCGCGTCAATTAGAAATAATGTGGCAGCAGGCATCGGTTTTCATCGTCAAGGCTATGTCTATGTGAAAGGTTTGATTATTGTTCAGACAGAAAGATCGGTTCGTCGGGAATAATGGAGAGTATTTTACGGAATTCCAGTTTGGCTGACAAGGTATCCCCCAATTCTAACCAGCGTAAGGCGTATTCGGTATGTTGTTTGACCTTACGTTTCGTCCATTCCAATTCGGCCTTCTTCCGCGCCTGGATGAGTTTCGGGTTTTCCGGCATCAAGGAGAGGGCTCGCGTGTATTCGTCGATCGCCCGGCTGAATCTCTCTTTCTTTTCGTATTCCTGGGCCATAGTGAAATGTTTCTTGGCCAGAGCGACCTTGCGGTAAAATTCTTCCTGTTTTTTCTGATTCACTTCCCGGGTCAGATCGGCGGCTTTGCGCCTCAACAGATAGGCCCGCAGGGAAGGGACTTTTTCGGAAAGCGCATCCAGTTCCTCCTGGGACCGAACGGTCCAGGCATCACCCGGCGATCCCCATTCCGCCCGCTGTTTAAAAAACTCCGCGGCGCGCGCGAAGTCTCCTTCATTTTTATAAAGATAACCCAGATTGGTATATGCCGGGAGGAAGCCTTTATCTTCTTGAATGGCCTTAAGATAACTGGTCTCGGCCTTTTCTGTCATCCCCAGCTGCTCGTAAACGACGCCTACATCGTTAAAAAAGTCGGCACCGCCTGCACCTAGAGATTCCGCTTTCGTATAAAGCGCCAACGCCTCGTTCAGATTACCCTTTTCCTGCTCTTCATAGGCCTGTTGACGATAGTCCTGTGCGGCTTTTTCTATTTGACCGGCATTAACGGAGCTTTGAAAGGTATTAAACGAGAAAATGAAGATTAGAAGTGTACAGAAGAATCTAACGGTTTTCACTGATTCCTTCCCATGCCTAGAATAGTATATAGGATAATATATTGCAAGAAAAATCTCATCTCTGGCCTTCCCTTGTTGCATTGCGCAATTATTGCCCCCTTCATGTCATGTCGTCCCCGCTCGGCATGCCGTCATCTCTCGAAAACGCCGTTTCCCACCCACCACTAACGGGATAAATATCTGTCCTCTCCAGCCCAAGCACAGCAGAGGCCGCATTTGAACAAAGGTCCCCACCCGCGGTCCGTTCAATAAAGGTCCGCGCTTCAGCCATTGTTGTTCGGCCTCTTTCAATCATCTCTTTGAGGGGGTCGGGACAAAACGCGCAGTTGATGAGAACGGCGCCGCGGAGACACCCCGCGCTGAAATAAAGTTTGCATAAGGCCCGCCTGTCTCCGTTTTCGAACACATCGGCCTTAGCCAGCATGACATCTCCCATAATCCGGATTTTCATATCAAACAACGTCAAGGGAAGGTCGCGAAGACAACCAGCCTCTTTCTCATCCTGGCCGCTCAGAAATCCGGCCAGTCTCCTTCCCGCCGGATCAAGCCATAAAGCAGATAATTCATAATCGTCCACCGCTTTGGGAAAGTGTTTTTGACAAACCCAGTCCAGGGCGTACACGTTGTCGATGTGACTTCGGCAATCCTCGTTGACAACAATACCCTGCGAAAGCTCCAGCGGGGTGTCCGAAAAAACCCGCAAATCGGGAAGGATGTCCGTGAAAAGCACCATCTGGGATGCCATGACCTTTCCCGAGGCCAGCCGGATGGCTTTAACGTCACCATCGCCCATAATCTGATTTAACGAATTCTGACGGATAATCTGTATCCCCCGCCCTTCCAGATATCCCTCGATCACCCGGGCACACTGCGCATCGATGAGATGCGTCAATATCGTCGGTCCCGGCACGACGAGGAAGACTTCCTTGTCTCGTTTACGCAAGCCATAGGCGGCTTTTAATCCGGACAGCCCGGCTGATTGAACGCTCGCCGTATCGATCAGCGGTGCCTGGCCGGCTATCCTTCTGATATCATGCCAGCGGCGGAAATTGAACACGCCGTCCTTATTCGTGCCGCGGATATCGGGAAAACGAAAACTCGGGGCATCAACGATAACCAGGATATCGTAACCGAAATACTCCCTGTTCTCCCCGACCAGCCGGTTCTTCTTGAAATCGAAGCGTACTGCTTTTTTCCCCGTAATCACGTTCACCTGATGGCGCGCGTAAAATTCATTGTCGCGGCACATCAGCTCGTCTTCCGTCACATTCTGAGCGAGAAAATCGCCAAAGAGATGCCGCTGGCACGGAAGCCGGTCCTCCATAGAAAAGAGGGTCACCTCGCTGTCCTGATCCCTCTGCCGGAGTTCTTCGATAAAACTCGCCGCCGCCGGCGAATTCCCGGCGATCAGTATCCTCTTCATTCTTCCCCCGCCTGCCCCATCTGCAACTTGAACGCCTCCAGGGCGTTTTTCATCAACATCACCACCGTAACCGGTCCCACGCCGCCGGGAACGGGCGTGATATAAGAGGCCCTGTCCCGGGCCTCATGGAATTCCACATCGCCGAGAAATTTGCCGCCGATTTGATTGATGCCCACGTCGATAACGGTCGAACCCGACTTGATCCATTCGCCTTTCACCAGCCCGGCTTTGCCGACAGCGACGACCAAGATATCGGCCCGGCGGATATGGTCGATCAAATATCCGGCTTCATAGGTCGCGACATGACAGACCGTCACCGTGGCCAGCTCCCTCAACAGAAGCATGCTCAGGGGTTTGCCGACGATTTCACTATGGCCGACGATAACCGTCTCTTTTCCGTAAATCTTCTCACCCGTTGAATGAATATGGGCCATAACCGCAGCGGGCGTGCACGGTATAAGATTGCTTTTTCCCAGAATCATGCGCCCGATGTTGGACACGTTTATCCCCTCTAAATCTTTGGCCGTATGGACATGGTTGGCAATCCGGGAATAATCCAGATGCGGCGGCAGGGGTTTGTGCAGCATGATCCCATGGATATCCTTGTCCCTATTCAATTCGTGGATGCGCGCGATTAGGTCCTCCTGGCGGATACCCTCCGGCTGTGTCTCCAGACAATAATCAATACCAATGCTTTCGGCGGCCCGCCTCTGCGAATTCGCATAGGCGGTGGCCCCGAGGTCCTCTCCTGTCTTGATGTTGACGACCCTCGGCCTCTGGCGGTATTCCTGGAACAGCCTCTCGGCCTGCGCTTTAAGCTGATCCCGAATCTCTTCGGCCAGTTCCCTCCCGTCTAGCAGTTGAGCGCTCATGTGTTGACCCTCACGTTGATCATGGCCGCATTGTACGCCGCCCACAAAAATTCCACAGCCACCTCTACATCGCTGATAAGGTTTGTATTGCCGAGCTTGATCAAATCCGGTGTCAGGGCGATAGCTTCATAACACAGACAGCATGTTTCCAGGGGAATATCACGCGCTTTTTTCTGCGCCGCCTGTCTTTTCTTCAGCGCAGCCTTTCTTGTCTTCACAAAATTCATATAGGCGCGGGCGTCAAGATCCACAAGCTTCATGAGGCGCCGGCGCAGGCGCAGTGCTTCTTTTAGAATGTCTCTGATGCGTTTCTCGACGGATCTCGACTTGCCTTTTCTGAGGGAATATTCCGCCGCCATGACAATCAGTCCCGCACCCAGGGCACCGACCAAGGCGGCTGCGGATCCCCCTCCGGGGACAGGCTGCCGCGAAGACAAGGCGTCAACATAGCGTTGGAGCGAGAAAGTTTCAAGATTCTTCATGGGTGAACGAAAGGCTTACATCCAAATCAATGATATAGCAAAGGGATTTCCCTCTCAAGCCTTATTCGAGAAATTTCAATAGGCATAGCGGATGTCCGTCTCAAACGCGTCGGGGATGAGTTCCAGCCGGCTATGGCCCGCGGGATCCCGGGTCACAATAACAACGTCAAAGCGTACCGGCTGTTTGAACAGCTTGTGGCGCTGTATGTACTGCAGGGCCGCCCTCGCGATCTGTCTTTGTTTCGATGTCTTGACGGTTTCCAGGGCCGAACCGAATCTCGCCGACCGCCGGGATTTGACTTCAACAAAACAGTAGACCTCGCCCTGCCGGGCGATGATGTCCACTTCACTGGTCTTCGTGCGGAAATTTGTCTCAAGAATACGGTAGCCGTGTCTCTGCAGGAAGGCCGATGCCTCGCCTTCTCCTTCCGCCCCGAACTTCTTAAAATCCTTCATGCGGGATTTCCTTCCGAATGCAATCCGCCCGCCCGCTGTCTCAAGTTCTTTATCGTGAAACGATGAACTGTTAAAGTTCTGTTTTCGCTTCCGGCATCCCGGAAGAGCGGAATGTCGCACGATGGATCATCGAAGGACCGAAGCGTTGACATGCCAGGCGATGACTTCGTGTCGCGTAGCCCTTGTGCCGTCCGAATCCGTACTGGGGAAAGACCTTGTCATACATGTCCAAAATGCGGTCGCGAGTCACCTTAGCGACGATGGACGCGCAGGCGATCGACAAAGATCTGCTGTCGCCGTTCACGAGTGTCCGGCAGGCATAAGGCAGACTGCTTTGAAAATAAAGCCCGTCGACCAACAGGCATACTGTCCGGTTAGAAAGTTTTGTTCTGCCCTGAGCGGCGGCTATCTTTGTAAGGCAATGCGCAACCGCCCGTTCCATGGATAAGAACGTGGCCCGGGATATATTGACCGCGTCGATCACGCTCTCGTTGATGATGCCCAGCCCCACATAGGCCTTATTGTGAATTTCGTAAAAGGCCTTTTCCCGCTGCAGGGCCGACAAGCGTTTTGAATCGTTGATCCTGTTCCGGAAGGTCTTGCGCCTGAGGCAAACAGCTGCTGAAACGACGGGACCGGCCAGGGGGCCACGGCCGGATTCATCCACCCCCACAAGCAAAATAAATCCTTCTTGTCTTGCCTTTCTTTCGTGATAGAGCATACGCCCTGTTCGGCTGGCCCGCTAGATTTGGGATAATTATATAGAGGAGGCTTCGATCCCGTGGGCCGATTCAATGCCCTCTTGGAGATGTTCGTGAGGCCGGTGCGTCAGGTGATCTTTTTGCGGACTCGAGCCTTTTTACCTTGACGGCCGCGTAAATAGTAAAGACGGGCTCTTTTGATGATGCCCTGACTCACGACCTCGAGGCTCTCAATAACCGGTGAATGCAGAGGGAATACCCTTTCGACCCCCTCCCCATAAGAGATCTTCCTGACCGTGAAGGTGCCTCGTTGGCCTCTGCCGGTCTTGCGAATGACGATGCCTTCAAAAGGATGCAGTCTCATTTTGTCCGCTTCCTGCACCTTGACTTTCATCTTGACCGTATCGCCGACATGAAAATCAGGAAGATCTTCCCTCATATGATTTTTTTCGATCATCTTCAGTGTCGCCTGCACGTTAGACATCTTAAACCTCCTCACAACGAATTATTTCTGTTTCGGCCTTTCCTTTTGATGAGATCCGGCCTCAGCGATCTGGTCCGTTTCACGGCTACCGCCTTGCGCCACTTTTCAATCTCTTTATGATTCCCCGATAATAACACATTTGGGGCTTTCTTTCCAAGAAAATTTGCTGGGCGGGTGTAATGCGGATACTCCAACAGGTCCCCTTCAAAACTCTCCTGTGTCAGGGAAGAGGCCTTTCCGACCACGCCGGGAACAAGCCTCGCCACAGAATCGAGAAGCACCATGGCCGCAATCTCTCCGCCCGTCAACACGTAATCACCGATAGAGACGCTCTCATCGGCAACCAGTTCCCGGACCCTTTCATCGATCCCTTCATAATGTCCGCATAAAATGATCAAATTCTTTTCCCGAGCCAGTTCCTTGACCATCTTCTGGTCAAGCCTTCGTCCGGCGGGCGTCATCAAGATCGCTTTAGCCTTGCGCCGGCCCCTGATCTTCCTGACCGCGTCATAGATCGGCTGGGCCATCATGACCATCCCCGGCCCGCCGCCGAAGGGGCGGTCGTCCACTTTCCGGTGTTTGTCTTTCGTGTAACGACGCAGGTCATGTATCCGTATCGTTATCTTCCCCTTGTCCTGTCCCCTTTTCATAATGGACTCATTCATAACGGGGCCAAACATATCGGGGAAAATAGTAATAATATCGAAAGTCATTATGCCCTTTCTTGAGCCGTCCAGGTATCACGGGCATTATAACACGACAAAAAGGCCTCCTTGAAGAGGGAAAAACGCCCCTCCTTAATCGCGTCCCGGATGTCCCTCATTAACCGGAGATAGAAATACACATTATGGTATGAGACAAGGTAAAGACCCAGTATTTCATGCGCATTGAACAGATGACGGATGTAACTCCGTGAATATGTGCGGCAGACGAAGCAGTCGCAATCCGGATCGAGCGGAGCCTGCTCCATCTTATACTGGCCGTTACGGATTACGACTTGTCCCTTTTGGGTAAATGCTGTTCCGTAACGCCCGTAACGCGTGGGGACGCATGTATCGAACATGTCGATCCCAAAGGATACCGCTTCCACGATCTGGTCTGGCATGCCGATGCCCATCAGATACCGGGGCCGGTTCTGCGGCAGTAACGGGGCAACCCAGTTCACGGCATCGAACATATGTGAAACCGGTTCGCCTACGCTCACCCCTCCGATGGCGTAACCATCCAAACCGATCCCGGTGATCTCTTCCACCGAGCGCAGTCTCAGATCCTTGAACACAGAACCCTGGATGATGCCAAAAAGCCGATGCCCTCTCTCTGCCATCCTTTCTTTGATAAACAGTTCGCGGGAACGCCGTGCCCACAGCGTTGTCCGGGCAACGGCCATTTGGGCTTCCTGCCGGCCGCAGGGATAGGGTGAGCATTCATCAAGCGGCATCATGATATCCGAACCGAATAAAGCCTGAATCCGGACAATGCGCTCGGGCGTAAAAAAATGTTTATTCCCTCCGTCTATATGCGACCGGAATTCAACCCCTTCGTCCCGGATTTTTCTAAAGTGGGCCAGGCTGAACACTTGATATCCTCCGCTGTCGGTGAGAACGGGCTTTTCCCACCGCATAAAAGGATGCAGGCCCCCCGCCGCCCGGATAATATCTTCTCCCGGCCGCAGGAAAAGATGATAGGTGTTGCCCAAGACGATCTGGGCGCCCATGTCCCGGAGGTTTTCGAAAGGCATGGCCTTGACGGTCGCATTGGTCCCGACCGGCATAAAAAAAGGCGTCTCGATGGAGCCGTGTGCGGTATTCAGCAGACCGGCCCGCGCCTGCGTTTGAGAATCCTTGTTATAAACGGTAAAATCTTCCATGGTCAAATCACCAACATACAGTCGCCGTAACTGAAGAACCTGAATTTCTCACGGACGGCCTTGCGATAAGCCCTTTTCATGAAAGCCTTTCCGCCAAAAGCGCAGACCAGCATGAACAAGGTGCTACGAGGCAAATGGAAGTTCGTCAACAAACCGTCAACCATCTTGAACCGAAAACCCGGATAGATGAATAAATCCGTTTCCCCTTTCCCTTGTCCCGTCCTCGCCATGGTTTCCAGGCTCCGGCAAACCGTTGTACCGACCGCAATGACCTTCTTCCCCTCCCGTCTGTCTTTCCTCAAACGCGTATAAACCAGCGGGTTGACATGATAGACCTCTTTATGCATCTTATGGCGCGTGATATCCGATTCATGCACTGGTTCAAATGTCGAATAATTGATATGCAAGGTCACCTTTTCCAGACGATGCCCTTTTCGCTGAATCTCCTTGAGCAGACTGCGGGTAAAATGCAGCCCGGCCGTCGGAGCGGCCACCGATCCATTATGCCGCGCAAAAACCGTCTGATAATACCTCCTGTCCAAGGGGGTGTCGTTTCTCCGGATATACGGCGGCAAAGGCATATGACCGAGCTTCTCCAGTTTCCGCATCGGATCCTTTTGATCGAAACGGACGATACGGCGCCCGCGGTCCACCAACCGGGCCGATAAACGGCGGCCGTTAAACAGGATAGAGTCATCCTCTTTAATGCGCCGCAGAGGCCGCAAGAGGGCCTCAAAAGAGTGTCCGTCCTGACACTGCCTCAAAAGGAAGACCTCGACACGTCCGCCCGTCCTTTTCTTGCGTCCCAGCAGACGGGCGGGGATCACCCGGCTGTCATTGACGACCAATGTGCTGCCCCTAGGAAGATACGCGTTCAAAGAAGAAACCGTATCGCACACCATCGTCTTTGTTTTCCGGTCGAGTACAAGCAACCGTGCCCTATCGCGGCTCTTCAGGGGAAATTGAGCGATCAGATCCTGGGGTAAGAGATAATCAAAATCCGAGAGTCTCATAATGGACGATCCTGGTGCCGGGATAATAAAAACGCAGAATCTCCCGGAAAGATTTCCTGTCGCGGGCCATAAAATTCGCGCCCCACTGGCTCATGCCCACGCCGTGCCCCCAGCCCTGACCGATTAGATCGAAATAATATCCCTGCATCAGCACGTCGTATTTGTTGCTTCGGACAATATTGGGACCGACCAAATGACGGAAGTCCTTCCCGCTGATTTCCACGGACTTGCCCTTGCGGTCGGTGATTTTTAATCTTCGAATGCGCCCGCTCGGATTTCTTTCAGTGACCTCGATGGATTCGATCAGCCAGATGTCGTAGCCGGCCTCATTCAGCTTGTCCTGAATATCCTTGGAACGAAAATTCCTCTTCCAATTATAATGCGGAGACTGCCGGGAAAACGGGTCCCGCACGCCCTGCAAAGGCGGCCAATCCTCATCCCATAATTCACTGACGTCTTCCGTATGCCCGCCGCTATCGGCATGAAAATAACTCGGGAAAAGTTCCCCGTCGTAGGCCAGCACCATACCAGCCGTCGCCTCTACGGCCAGATTGGTCCGGTATTTCTCCGAAGTCCGTCCGCCATAGACCTGAGAGTAAATGTCATTGGTCAGGTCGTAGGGCCGCTTCTTGTTCTTGGATGCGCGATACAACGCGTAGGTCCGGGCGGCTACGGCCTGGGCCTTGAGGGATTCCATGGGCCAACGCGGAGAGACCTCGTGATAAAGCACACCGCAGATATAATCTTCGAGGTCCACTGTATTGACCGCTAAAAGAGACTCGCTGGATTTCCGGATGACATCCAGACTGCCGCGAAACCGCCGGTTATTGACATAAAGTGAGGCGACGCGTTCGGGCATAATCTTTATCTTATCTTCGTGGAAATCCAAATCTTCTATCTTGATGCCCGAAACACCCGGGGTAACCCTGGCCTTTCTCAGCCGTCTTCCCGAATACAGCCGTTTTTTGTCCGACGTGTAGATGTCGAAATTTCCCCGGATGGTCAGCTCGAAAGATGCGGCGCCTTGAATGATGGCCACCTTAACCGGATAAGAGGAACGGACCATGGGGATCCGGCTCATCGCCTGGGAGGCGGAACAGCCCCACAAGAAAATCCCGCACAGCATCAGAAGGAATCGCCATCGAATCATCATTCAGATTCCCAATAGGTTTAACGCCGGTTGATCAGGAAAAAAATCAGGGTCAACGCCAAACTTAAGAGAATACATGTGGTCAAAGGAAAATAAAACGTGAAGTTCTCTTTTTTGATCGTGATATCACCGGGCAGTCTGCCCAGGCCGGGAATTTTGCCTGCCATAAGAAACAAGGCGCCCGAGACAATCAGAACACATCCAATCACAATAAGCAACTTGCCCGTCTCACCCACGGCTTATTCCCTCAGAAAGATTCCGGGATTTGTCCTGGGACACAACGTGTGTTCAGGAATTGAATAATTCCTTTTGATTCGTATGACTTTGGGGAATAGGCATCTTGAGATGTTTGTAAGCGGTCCCGGTCAATTCCCGGCCGCGCGGCGTCCGCCGGATAAATCCGCTTTTAAGCAAATACGGCTCCACCACGTCAACGATCGTATCAATCTCTTCGTTGAGGGTCGCCGCCAGGGTTTCCACACCGACGGGCCCTCCCCGATAATGTTCGTGAATGACATGCATGAGTTTCCTGTCTGTCTCGTCAAGACCGGCCTCATCGATTCCCAATATCTTCATGGCCTTATAGACCGTCTCCAAATCCATATAATCGTGATCGGTTTTGACCTGCACATAATCCCGGACCCGGCGCAAAAGCCGGTTGGCGATGCGCGGAGTGCCCCTCGCCCGGCGGGCGATCTCAAGACCCGCTTCCTGGTCAATGACGAGGCTTAATTTATCCGCCGAATTGCGGACAATCTTGGCTAGTTCCTCGGGGCTATAGAAATCGAGATGATGAAAAATGCCGAAACGGTCGCGCAGGGGCGAGGCCAAAAGGCCGCTGCGCGTGGTCGCCCCGATCAAGGTAAAAGGCTTGAGATTGAACTTAATGGTCTTCGCATAGGGGCCCTTATCGACCACGAAATCGATCTGAAAATTCTCCATCGCCGGATAAAGGAATTCTTCAACAGTTTTCGACAGGCGGTGGATCTCGTCAATAAACAGGATATCGCCGCGTTCCAGGTTTGTCAGGATCCCGATCAGGTCGCCGGCGCGCTCGATGGCCGGGCCGGATGTGACCGTGATACGCGTCTGCATCTCGTGCGAGACAATGTAGGCCAAGGTTGTCTTCCCCAACCCCGGCGGTCCGGAAAACAACATATGCTCCACCGGTTCCTGGCGTTGACGTGCCGCCTCCAGGGAAACCCTCAAGCCTTCGACAAGATCGGGCTGACCGATAAAATTCTCAAGACGGACCGGCCTTAAGGACAGACCGACAACGATATCCTCCTCGGTCTCCTGGCCTAGAACAAGTTTTCGTGTTTCTTTGCCCATCTGACGGTTGTTACCCTCGGGATCCGATGACCTGTTATTCCGCGTCCCCTTCCCCCGGACCGCCAGCGCCCATCCCGGCGTCTTCTTCGCCCTGCTCCTGAGGTGATACGGCGGCCTCCTTGGGAAGGATGTTCTCCTTGTTACGGATGATCTCAATATTGTCGAACTGCCGGTGCTGGAGCGCGACGATCTCCCGCAGGCGGATCAGTTCGAGTATCGCCATAAATGTCACGATGGCTTCAATCTTGCTTTCACAGCGCTTGAAGAGATCCAAAAGCATGACCCTGGGATGATCCAGCAGCAAATGAAGGAGGTCGTGGATCTTCTTATCAACCGTGTGCTCGTCTTTGACCACTTCATAAAAGACCTCTTTGGGGATGTTTTTCAGAACCTGTGAAAGGGCAGATATCAAGTCAAAGAGGCTGGCCTCAAAATAGACTTCTGTGCTTTCCTGCTTCAGTTCTTTGGTCTTTTCTTCGTCGATCCGTCTCGTGAAGAGATCCTTGCGTCTCGTCTCTTTCGTTCTCAGGTCTTCGGCTACCTCTTTGAACTTCTTATATTCCTGCAAGCGGCGGACAAGCTCCTCACGTGGATCGGCCTCTTCGGTCTCTTCCTGCGAAGGATCCGGGGGCAGCAACATCCGGGACTTGATCTGCATGAGAGTAGCCGCCATGACGAGAAATTCCCCGACCATTTCCAAATCGAGAAGCTTCATCATCTCCACATACTGAAGATACTGTTCGGTCACCTGGGTGATGGATATATCACAGATATCCAGTTCGTTCTTCTTAATCAGATAGAGCAGGAGGTCCAGCGGCCCTTCGAATATATCCAGTTTGATCTTGTACATGATTCTACCCGAAAATGATTGACCTGATTTCCCCCATGGTCTTTTGCGCTATCCCGCGCGCCTTTGCCGTTCCTTCCCGGATGATCTCCTCAATGCGACCCGGCCGTTTCTCAATCTCCCGCCGTCTGGCCCGGATCGGTTCCAGCGTTGAGTTAATATGGTCCGCGAGTATCGTCTTGCATTCGGTGCAGCCTTTTCGGGCCCCGGCGCACCAATTCCAGACATCCTCCGCCTTTTGGGGCGCAAAAACTTTATAATAGCTGTAGACGTTGCAAACGTCCGGATGGCCGGGATCGCTTAGTTTGATGCGGGCAGGATCGGTGAACATTGTGCGGACCTTTTCGGTCACAGTCCGGGCATCGTCAGAAAGATTAATCGTGTTCTGGTAACTCTTGCTCATCTTCCGGTTGTCCAGTCCCAATAACCGGGGAACCGGCGTCAGGATGGCCTCGCAGTCAGAAAAATATTTCGTGCGGAAAATATGATTGAAACGCCTGGCGATCTCCCGCGTTAATTCGATATGCGGAAGCTGGTCCTCCCCGATGGGAACCGCCTCGGCCTTGTAAAGCATGATGTCCGCGGCCTGGAGGACCGGATATCCCAGAAAACCGTAGGTGTGCAGGTCCCGGGTCGTAATCTCCCTCATCTGTTCCTTGTAGGTCGGGTTTCTCTCCAGCCAGCCCAGCGGTGTCAGGCACGAAAAAATCATAAAAAGCTCAAGATGCTCCGGCACCTGGGACTGCACGGCAATCGTCGAGCGTTCAGGATCGATCCCGCAGGCGATCCAGTCGATGGCGTTGTCGATCATATTCCTCCGGATACTCTCGCTCTGTTCGTATTCCCCCATCAGGGCATGCCAGTCGACAAGGCCGAAAATACAGTCGTATTCCTCCTGCAGACGAACCCAGTTGTGAAGCGCCCCGACAAGATGACCCAGGTGCAATTTACCCGTTGGACGCATTCCGCTAAAAATCTTTTTTTTCATGAAAAACCGTTCTTCCTCCGTTAAAGCGTTCTGGCAATTGTCTCAATCTCGTAAGCCTCAAAGATATCCCCCACCTGATAATCGTTGAATCCTTCAACTGTAATACCGCATTCATAACCCTCCGAGACTTCCCGCACATCATCCTTGAAGCGTTTCAGCGTTGATATGCGACCCGAATGCACGGACTCGCCATTACGCAGCACATCGATATTGGCGCGGCGCGCCAACTTTCCCTTTGTGACAAAACACCCGGCGACGCTTCCCGCCTTGCTTAATTTGAACACATCCCGGACTTCGGCGCGTCCCGTGAATATTTTTTTCTTCCGCGGTTCCAGCATTCCTTCGAGGGCCTTCTTCATATCGTTGATGGCGTCATAGATGATCCGGTACTCGCGGACATCGATCTGAATCTTTTCCAGCTCCTCTTTGGCCCGCGGTCCCAAGCCCACATTAAAGGCGATGATGACAGCGTTGGAGGCCCCGGCCAGGATGACATCCGAGGCATTCACGACCCCCACACCCGTATGAATGAAGTTCAGCTTGACTTCGTCAGTCGATAACTTCAATAAAGAATCCTGCAAGGCCCCCACCGATCCCTGGACATCGGCCTTAAGGATAATGTTCAGTTCTTTTATCCTTCCTTCCTGGATCTGGGAATAAACATCTTCCAGGGTGATTTTCTGTGATGTCTGCAGTTTCACATCCTTGGCCTTCTGTTCACGCTTTCCGGCTACGTCCCGTGCCGTCTTTTCATCCTCAACGACATAAAATATTTCGCCGGCTTCAGGAACGCCGGAAAGGCCGAGGATTTCGACGGCTGACGAGGGCCCCGCTTCCTTGACCGGTTTCTGCCGGTCATTGAACATGGCCTTCACCTTGGCATAACAGGGTCCGACGATAAGAGCGTCGCCTTCCTGCAGGGTGCCGTTCTGGATAAGGATAGTGGCGACAGGGCCCCGGCCATGCGTCAGCTGGGCCTCCACAACTATACCCGACGCCTTCTTACCGGGATTGGCCCTAAGCTCCAACAGTTCAGCTTCCAGAAGAATCATCTCAAGGAGATGGTCTACGCCTTCACCCGAAACAGCCGACACAGGAGATACGATCGTTTTCCCTCCCCAATCCTCCGGGACCAATCCCCTCTCCATTAACTGCTTTTTTACAAGGTCGGGATCGGCGCTGGCTTTATCGATCTTGTTCAAGGCCACCACAATCGGGACTTTCGCCGCGCGCGCGTGATCAATCGCCTCGTCAGTCTGAGGCATGACGCCCTCGTCGGCCGCTATGACCAAAACCACCAGATCCGTGATATGCGCGCCACGGGCCCGCATCGCGGTAAACGCCTCGTGTCCAGGCGTGTCCAGAAAGGAGATCGAGCCTTTGGCCACTTTAACGGAATAGGCCCCCATATGCTGGGTAATGCCTCCGTGCTCCTGATCTACGATTTTACTTTTCCGTATCTGATCAAGCAACGTGGTTTTACCGTGGTCGACGTGCCCCATAAAGGTGACCACGGGAGCCCGTGTTTTCAGCTGAGACGCGTCCTCCCGCTGGAGGTCATGCTGCTCGATAATGCTTTCTTCCTGTGTTTTGACTTTCGCCAAGGAATAACCGAATTCTTTAAGAATACGGGAGACAATCTCCTCGGACAGATTCTGGTTAATGTGGGCCATAAGCCCCATCTGCATCAATTTTTTGAGTATGACACTCGGCTTCTCCTGCAGTTTAACCGCAAGATCCTTGACGGCAATCGGGACGCGGACCTCCAATTCCCCGCGCGTTTCCGCTGCGGCCTTTTCAACGGGAAGTGTCTCGGCCTTAGCCGGAGGATATCTTTTTTCCGCCTCGGGAGGCGTCCCGGCCTTGGTCGGCTGAGGACGGGGCACAGCAGCGAGTTTGTCTGTCTTTTGAGGTTCTTTGTCTTTCTGTTCTTCCGGCACCGGCGAAGCGGCCTCCTTTCCGGCACGCTGTTGCGGCGTCTTTGTCTTCGGCCGCCTGATAATCGTGGTCTTCAGTTTGAGAGGCGCTTTTTTCTTCTCTTCGGCAGACTTCTTTTTTTTGGGTTTATCTTCTGTCTTTTTCGCCGTTGTCTTTTTAACGGTTTTTTTGACGGTTTTTTTCTCCGCCGGCTTTTTGACCGCGGTCTTCGGTTTTTCGGCAACTTTCTTTTTGGTCGTCTTTTTGACGGACTTTTTAACCGTCTTGTCCTCTGCAGCAGGCGCGCCCTCTTCCTCCTGAGCAGAAGGCTGCTCTTCCTTTTTCGACGCCTTCTTCTGTTCTTTCTTCTCCTTTACGGCTCCTTCAAACTCGTTTTTCAAGACAGTTTCCACAACCGTGTTCAGTTCCTGGTTGGGCCCTTTGGCCTTAAGCCTGAGGGATTTCAATTTATCCAGGATATCCTGGGCATCCAGTCCTAATTGTTCGGCTAGTTCCGCAACTTTCATAATCGACCGTGTATCCTTTGTTCAGTGCTTTTAACCTTTGATCATTTCCCGCGCCTCGGTGACCATGCGCTCGGCCTTGACTTTACCCAGGCCTTTGATCTTCGATAATTCTTCCGGTGTCGCCTCGGCAATCCTTTCCAGACTGTCATAGCCGGCCTCGACAAGAAGCCCGATCAATTTCTCGCCGATGCCGCTCAAATCACGCAGGGAGACCTCGATTTCCTCCTGTTCAACCTCCTCTTCCGCCCTTCCCCCCTGCTGTTGTTTCTCCTGATACTGAGGAACCGAAAAGAGGTCCAGATCCCAGCCCACCAGTTTCGAGGCAAGGCGAACATTCTGTCCGTGCTTTCCGATAGACAGAGACAGCTGGTCCTCGGCGACGATGACCTCCGCCTTCTTGACCTCTTTATGCAGGACGATCTGTGTCAATTGCGCGGGGGACAGGGCCGACTGGATGAATTCGCGGATGTCCGAAGAGTAGCGTACGATGTCAATCTTTTCGCCCTGCAATTCCGAAACAATGCCTTTCACCCGGGAACCCCGCATGCCGACACAGGCGCCAACACAATCCACCTTCTCATCCTTTGAATAAACCGCGATCTTTGTCCGCTCACCCGCGTCACGGGCAATCGACTTAATCTCGACGATGCCCTCATAGATTTCCGGGACTTCCAGCTCAAAAAGGCGTTTCACAAAATTGGGATGACCACGGGAAAGGATAATCTGCGGCCCCTTGACATCCCGACGCACTTCCAAAACGTAGGCGCGGATTCTGTCGCCCTGGCGAAAATCATCCTTGGACGACTGTTCTCTTCTCGGCACGTAGGCTTCGGTCTTCCCCAGATCGACGACGATGGTCCCCTTCTCAAAACGGTATACGCCCCCGGATATGATCTCCCCGATACGGGCCTCATATTCGTTGTAGACAACGTCTTTCTCGGCCTCGCGAATTTTCTGGATCACCACCTGCTTGGCGGTCTGGGCGGCGATTCGCCCGAAATCTTTGGACTTGATCTCCTCGCCGTCGGCAAAGGCCGTAATCTTTCCTGTCTTGCGGTCGAACTGCGCCGTAACCTCCTGGTTTTTGTCGACGGTCCACACCTTGCGGGCCGCCGAAGCCACGGCGGTCTCGACTGCCTCGATCAGGATCTCCTTGTTAATTCCTTTATCGCGCTCCAGCTGTTCCAGTATCATCATTAATTCACTGCTCATTGCCGCCTTCCTTGGTTTTCTTACGTGCTGCTGTCGTTTTTAAAATATGTCTCTCTTGCCGGTCTTCACGACGCCCAGCGGTATGCGGATTGTGCCATTACTGGCCTTCAAGATCAGCGTTTCGTTCTGGATATCCTCCAGGGCCCCGGCATATTCATTTTTCCCTTCAACAGGCTCCGATAAAACAATCTTCATCTTCTGTCCGACGCTTCTTTGAAAGTCCCTCGGCGATTTGAGCGGCCTGTCCAGTCCCGGCGAAGAGACGTTTACGACGTAGGAATGAGCGATGAGGTTTCCGGTTTCGATGCCCGCTGTTACGGCGCGGTTGATCCTGGCGCATTCATCGAGACGGATACGGCCCTCTTTTTTGTCAACCAAGATATCAATGACGGTTTTGCCCTTCCCTCCCCGGATTTGAAGATCGACCAGCTCATGGCCGCCGGACTCGAGAACCGGCAGGGTCAGCTTTTCGATAGCCTCTACCAACTGGTCCTTATCCATTTTCATGATGGCTGTTCCGTCTTTTCAGTTCGGCGACAACCATGTCCTTGCCGATATCCCTAACCTCGCCGGTCCCGCGGTCCTTGATTTCGACTTTATCCTCTTTGAGTTTCTTGCGTCCGATGACAATCCGCCGCGGAAGACCTATCAAATCCGCGTCATTAAGTTTGACCCCCGCGCTTTCCGCCCGGTCGTCAAGGAGCACCTTGTATCCTTCCTTTTTTAACTCATCGTAATACGTCTCCGCCAAAATCCTAATGTCCTCCTCCTGTGTCTGCAGGGGGATGAGTGCAATATCGAAGGGCGCGACCTCGTCCGGCCATATGATGCCGTTCTCGTCATGGTTGGTCTCTATGATCGCCGCGATAAGGCGGGAAACTCCGATGCCATAGCAACCCATGATAATCGGCTTCCGCCTGCCGTCCTCATCCAGAAACATCGCGCCCTGGGCCGCGCTGTATTTTGTTCCCAACTGAAAAATATGGCCAATCTCGATGGCAACCTGTTTAAGCAACGATGATCCCTGACACTGCGGGCACGCCTCCGGCTTGGCCTGCTCCTCACAGACGGCCGAAGCCGACCCGCAGTCCCCGCAAAGCATTATCTCGTCTTCTCCGATTGCGGCGGGGACGAGATACTCATGGGAGACATCCCCTCCCATGGCCCCGGAATCCGCCTCGATAACGGCCGGCTTAAGACCGCACCTTTTGAAAATCCGATTATACGCCTCAAACATTTTTCGATAGTTGTTCTGCAGGCCCTCCCTGTCCCGGTCAAAACTGTAGGCATCCTTCATGATGAATTCGCAGGCGCGCACGATCCCGAAACGCGGCCTCGCCTCATCGCGAAACTTCGTCTGGATCTGATAAAGGACTACCGGCAGCTGGCGATAGGATTGCGTGTATTCTTTGACGATCTGGGTAATGACCTCTTCATGAGTGGGCCCCAGGCAGAGCTGCCGTTTGCGTCTGTCTTCAAAACGAATCATGACATCCTTCAGGATTTCGTCGCGGCCGGTCTTCTGCCAAAGTTCGATCGGTTGCAGACAGGGCAAAAACAGTTTGTGGGCTCCGGCGGCGTCCATCTCCTCGCAGATGATCGTCTCGATCCTGTTCAGGACCCGTAACCCCAGGGGCAGATAAGAATAGACACCGGCCGTCAACATGTTCACCAGGCCCGCGCGCAACAACAACTGATGGCTTGCGGCTTCGGTGCCGACGGGGATTTCCCTGCTTGTCGGGATGAAGTAATTCGTCCAGCGCATTTCTTTATCCTTTAATCAAAACATCCTTCGGGAAGCTTAACGTTTCTCTTTATGAATTTATGGAAGAACGACGGCCGTTTTCTGTTTTTGACCCATTCGCCGATAACCTGTCCATTTTCTTCCACCTTGTCCTGCCGATAATAATAGATGTCCTCGAGATCGATATCCTCCATTTCCCCGGCATGGCGCACGTCCGTTATATACGTGATCTTCCTCGAACCGTCTATGAACAGCTCCGTATGGACTATGAGGTCGATCGCGCGTGCGATCTGCTTGCGGATCTCCTCGACGCTCAAACGCACGCCGGACATCATGATCATGGTGACCATGCGGTTAAAACAATCCGTCGGGGAATCGGCATGGATGATGGCCAGAGATCCGGTATGCCCGCTGCTGATGGCCTGGATCAGGTCCAGACACTCATCGCTGCGCACCTCTCCGATGATAATCCGGTCGGGGCGCATACGCAGTGAATTGACAAAAAGGTCTCTTATTGAGATCGACCCCTTGCCCTCGATATTGGCCCCTTTGGCCTGAAGGGGGACGACATGGTCCTGCAGAAGACGCAATTCCGCCGTGTCCTCGATCGTCACAATACGTTCTTCATTGGGAATATGCCGCGAGAGCACATTCAATGTCGTGGTCTTGCCCGTTCCCGTAGCCCCGCAAAAAACGATGTTCAGTTTGGCCTTGATGGAGGCTATAAGGAACTCGGCCATATCCTCGTTCAGCATCCCCCTATCCAGGAGATCCTCGACCTTGTTAATCGCGGGTGAGAATTTACGTATCGTCACAACCGGTCCGACCAGAGAAACCGGTGAAACGATCACGTTGACACGGGAGCCGTCGGCCAGCGAAAAGTCCACATAAGGCGAAGACTCGTCGACTCTCCGTCCGCTTCCGGCAGACAGGAGCATGCGTTGCACCATATTAAGGAGCTGATGGTTATCGTCAAACTTAACGCCGCTCAGTTCAATCTGGCCGTGACGTTGTATGTACACCGTCCCGGCCCCGTTGATCATCACCTCGGAAATCTCCGGATCGGCCATCAGCTGGCGGATCGGCCCCATGGTGACGATTGAATCCACGAGAGACCGGACGATCATCTCTTTTTGGATGTCACTCAGTTCGATCTCTTCTTTTTGCGTGACAATCACAATGGCCTTTTTAATGGTTTCTCTGAGCTGCTCTTCGCTCAAAGAGTCTTTCACCTTCATGAAATCCGTATGCTGGATAAGATACCGCTGAATTTTTGATTTGGCTTCTTCAAGCATGGCGTGTCTCCTTTTTCACGATCACGATCCCATCTTCTGCCAATACTCCAGGATCTTATCAAATAAGCCGTAACGCATAAAATCGGTGTAAAAAACGAAAAGGGCGATGAAGATAATCAACGCGAAACCGACGCGGTTAACGATATCATCGACCTTGTCGGATACCGGTTGACCGCGCATTTTTTCTATCAGCAAAAACAACAGGTGGCCTCCATCCAGAATCGGCAGAGGGAGAAGATTGAAGATGGCCAGGCTGACACTGATAATAGCCAAAACATACACCACGTAGGAAAAACCCAGATCCGTCGCGTCTTTGATGATATAAAAGATCCCGATCGGTCCGGTCACCGCTTTTCGGGCCGACATGGCGCCGGTGGCCATCCGCCAGAGCGCCTTATATGTCAAATAGGTGATTTCTCCTATCCTCTCTCCGGACTTGAAAAAAGCCGTTCCCGGAGAATATTTCAGAAGCCTAATCTCTTTTTCCGGCTGAATTCCGATAATACGCACTTCTTCCTTCTGACCGAAAATGTTTTCCAGCCGGTCAACGGCGGGTATAATTTCTTTTGAAAGAATCCTGTCGCCGCGCTGAATGGTGAGCTGTACGACCTGCGTCTTTGATTCGGTGACATATTTCTGGATATCTTCCCAGTTCGTGACCGCCTGTCCTCCGATTGTCAGGATAATGTCGCCGGGTCGCATATCAGCATCCTGGGCCGGATAACCCTCGATAACGTCCCCGACCTTCGGAGCCAGGGCGGGATAGCCTACCGAAAATACAAGCCAGAAACAGAAAAAACCAAGCAGATAATTCACCAGGGGGCCCATCAGGATGATAAGACCCCGATGACCGGGAGGACGTGAATAAAATTCATTCCTGGCCCCCGTGCACTGGCTCTTGTCTTCTCCCGCCATTTTGACATAGCCCCCCAAGGGGATCACACCTACGGCGAATTCCGTCTCCCCGCGGACGCGGGACACCAGCTTGGGTCCGAACCCCAGAGAAAATCTCTCAACCCTGACACCAAGGGCCTTAGCCATTTTATAATGGCCGTATTCATGGACAAGAATCAGGATGCTGAGTACCAGAAGGAAAACGAGAATATACATGTTATGATCCTATCAACCGGCGGGCCTCTCTCCGACCCCACTGATCCGCCTGACAAAGGTCAGACAGATCCGGTTCTTTTTTATTCCGGTGCCTTTCTATAACCTTTTCAACAATAGCAATAATTGACGAGAATTTGATTTTGTCTTTCAAAAACGCCTCCACGGCCACTTCATTGGCCGCGTTCAAGACGCTCGGGTAAGTGCCTCTTCGTTTTGCGACCCAGAAGCATAATCCCAGAGCCGGAAACTTTTTCTGATCCGGTTTCAAAAACGTGAATCGTCCGAGCTGCGCGAAATCCAGTGGCGGTAAACCTGTCTCCCAGCGCTGCGGATAGGTCATGGCATACTGGATAGGTAACCGCATGTCCGTAACACCCATCTGTGCAAGAACGCACCCGTCCTTGAATTCGACCATGGAGTGGATGATCGCCTCGGGATGGATGACGATATCAATCTGCTCGACAGGCACGTCAAACAGCCAGCTCGCCTCGATCACCTCAAGGCCTTTGTTCATCATGGTAGCGGAATCCACGGTGATCTTCTCCCCCATGCGCCAGCGAGGATGAGACAGGACCTGCTGTTTGGTCAATCGCCCGAACTGCCTTTTGTTCACATGAAACAGCGCGCCGCCCGAAGCCGTTAAGATAATCTTTCTCAGGTCCGCTCTGCGCTGGCCCTGCAGGCACTGGAAAACGGCGCTCTGCTCGCTGTCCACCGGGACAATAATCGCTTTATGCCTTTTCGCCTCGCGCATGATGACCTGCCCGGCCATCACCAAGGCCTCCTTGTTGGCCGGCGCAACGGTCTTACCGCTTTTCACAGCGCTTAAAAACGGCCTTAAGGCCGCCGCGCCCCGGATACCGATGATCACGGTATCGACCTCCGGCAGTGCGGCAAGGCGTTCGGTGGATGTCTCGGCATCCCAAATCCTGGGCCGCCGAACCGAAGGTCTTTCCGCTTTCAATCTCTCAATGAACGAAGCCTTGACCGCAATGTGCCGCGGAGCGAATCTGCGGATTTGATGCTCCAGCTTTCTGACATTATTGAACGCCGATAACGCTACGACTCTGAATCTTTTCGGGAAACGTTCGGCAATTCTGAGCGTGTTGTCTCCAATGGTTCCTGTCGAACCCAACACGGCAATTCTTTTTATCATGGCCTGACCGCACTCAATGCCGCATTCATATACAGATAAAATGTCGGAGCCGAAAAGAGCAGGCTGTCGATGACATCCAGGACGCCCCCCATGCCCGGAAGCAATCTGCCGGAATCTTTCACGTTACAGTCCCGTTTAATCAAGGACTCCGACAAATCCCCGACCTGCCCCATCCCTCCGAAAAAAGCGCCCATAAGCGCGACGTGGATCCAGGAAAAATGCAGGACACCCGGCAGTAAAGGCCGGGCCAGCACAGCCACGATCACACTGAAGCTCAAGCTCCCGACATATCCCTCAACCGTCTTAAGGGGACTGATGCTCGGCAACAGGGGGTGTCTCCCCCACTGTCTCCCGATAAAAAGAGCGCCGATATCTCCGGACTTTGTCACCAGAAGTATGAAGGCCAGCAGATTCGCTCCGGACACATCCGGAAGCAGAAGGCGAATCTTGACCAGAAAACTGAAAAACCAAGCCACATAGAGAATTCCGAAAAGCGTCGTCGAAACCCCCACCACGGCGTTCCGGTTGTCTTTTCGGGCGAACTGCATAAGAAGGATAATAAGAAAGCCGAGGACGATGAACAGCAGTTCCCAATTTTTCGTCAATTCGAACTCGGTAAAAATCGACAAGGGGATCATCACTCCGATAAATATCCCCACATAGCTGTAAATGGGGATACCCTTCTTCTTGATCATGTAAAAGAACTCGTATAGCCCCCCTATGGTCAGTGCCACCATCACCAATATAAAGACCCAGCTGTTGACGACCGCGACGGCCGCCAACACAATCATGAAAAGCGCGCTGATAATACGGTTCTTCGACATATCAATGATTCGGCTGTCCTACCGTGCCGTATCGTCTCTCCCGTTGCTTGAAATCGTTGAGGGCCTTGACAAATTCTTCTTCGTTAAATTCGGGCCAGAACTTCTCCGTAAAATACAGTTCCGAATAAGACAGCTGCCACAACAAGAAGTTGCTGATCCTCTTCTCTCCCGAGGTCCGTATCAGGAGATCGGGGTCGGGGAAAGCGGCCGTGTAAAGCTGCTTGCCAAAAACATCCTCGGAGATATCCTCGCAAGACAGTTCCTCGTTTCGCACTTTTTGCGCCAGCCGTCTCGCCGCGTCAACGATTTCGGTCCGGCCCCCGTAATTGAGAGCCAGATTCAGTGTCAATCCGGTATTCTCACCGGTGAGCCTGACGGCCTCCTCGATGCATTGCCAGACCTCGCGGGGGATATGGTCCCGCCGCCCGATCCAGTGAAACCGGATATTGGCATTACGCAATTCTTTGATTTTGTTATTCAGGACCTGGATGAACGTGCGCATAAGCATGTTGACTTCGTCCTTCGGCCGCTGCCAGTTCTCTGTGGAAAAGGCAAAGAGCGTCAGGATCTTTATCCCCAGACGGGCCGCCACCCGGGTAATCTCTTCAACGCGTTTCACGCCTTCGAGATGACCCTGGGTGCGCAATAGATTTCTCTGTCTGGCCCACCGTCCGTTACCGTCCATGATGATGGCTATATGCTCCGGTAAGCCGTTGTTATCGATCATTGGTGTACCCGAAAATCAATATCAGAAAAAATATTGTCTTTGCTCTCCACTTCATCCAGCCAACGGGAATCAATCCTGTCTGATAATACATCTTCATAAAGCTGGTTGAATTGGAGAAGATGTTTTTTTGTCCTCCGCACGGCGTATTCGACATGGGTGTCATTCGCAATAATAAACGCCCAGTCCGAACTCTGGGCTAAAAGGAGTTCCCGTAAGGCCTGATTCAAGGCGCGGCGTTTCAGCTCACTAATCGAGTTCGAATTGAAGCGGCGGGCCAGTTCTGTCATCCGTTCGGAGGCCTTGTTGAGATGGCGGTATATCCAGTCGTTGCGTCCCATCAACCAAACCTCGCAGTATCCCTTATAACCCCAACTCGACATGGAAGGCGTGGCCACCTGCTGGCGGGGATTGTCCTTCAAGTAGTCGTAAGGCGATACCATTCTGATCATGTCCTGGTCGAAATGCAATTTCCGGATCAGGAACTCCAGCCATTGAGGCCCCTCAAACCACCAGTGTCCGAATAATTCCGCATCGTAAGGCGAGACCAGGATCGGCTTGCGCTTAAGGGCCTCATAGAGATATTCCACCTGACGATGGCGGTTAAACATGAAATTACCCGCATGTTCGGCCGCCCTGTCCAGGGCCCACTGCCTGACGTAAGGCTGTTTGTCCTGCGTCTCCCCGGTGATGCGGTGATATTTTATCCCCGTGTGGATGCGCACTCCGTCGGGATGAATATACGGTTTGATGTAATCATAATCCAGGTCAAAGCCGATATCCCGGTAAAAATCCCTGTAGTTATAATCACCGGGATACCCTTCAATGGAAGACCAGACCTGCTTGGACGATTCCACGTCACGCGCAAAACAGGCCACGCCGGATTGACAATAGATGGGAGCCATGTTGCCGTATTTCGGCCGGGGCGTGGCGTGCAATACGCCGTGCACATCACTGATAAAATATTTGATGCCGTTTTGTTTGAGGATCTCGTCATGGCCGGGAAGGTAACCGCATTCCGGCAGCCAGATGCCCAGAGGAGCACGGCCAAAATGCCGTTTGTAATGGTCAACGGCCACCGCGACCTGTGCCCGAACGGACTCTCGGGATACATTCATCAAGGGGAAAAATCCGTGCGTGGCACCGCATGTGATGATCTCAAGCTTTCCCGCGTCCTGGAAAGCCCGAAAGGCATTCGTCAGATTCCTGCCATAGCGCAAAAAGACATCCCTCGAAAGGATAAAATGCTCCCGGTACATATAGGCAAGGGCGTTGAAGGCGGAATCATTTCTTGTCCGGTGGATCTCCTTCTCGGAAAGTTCAATAAGATTATCCACATGTCTCAGGTACCGCCCCTGAAGGAGGGGGTCACAGAACATGGAAATCAACGTGGGACTTAACGTCATGGTCAGACGGAAATCAACGCCGTCCTGGATGAGCTTTTCAAAGACCAGGATCAAAGGCACATATGTTTCGGAGATGCCTTCATAAAACCATATCTCTTCCAAAAAGTGTTCATGTTCGGGATGCCGGATATACGGCAGATGCCCGTGAAGAATTAAGCTTAAGTACCCTTTTTCCATTTATCTTTATTTTCATTGCTGTCCAAATTAGCCGTCATTGCGAGGACCCCGCCAAAAGCGGGGAACGAAGCCCCCCCAAGGGGGCGAAGCAATCTCTTGTCGACGGTAGAGATTGCTTCGCTCCTAAGAAGAGAAAACCTGTAGTCGCTCGCAATGACTTCGGGTTTTATGTCTCTAAGACGAGTTCTCCTCGACAGTGCATTCCTAATCTGGACACGCATGGTTTATTTTATTTTCACAGTCCTTTTCCCGCGGGATCTGATCCTTTGGGATTTATCCAGTTTGCTCACGTTCATGCGCAGGGGGGGCCTCTTTTTTTCAGGCATTATGACCGAACGGGTCTTGTTTTTGTGAGGTCGTTTCGCCTGTGCCCTGGATAGATTCGTTACCCTGGCCATCGATCCCTTGAACGGCTTCAATTGACTCAAACTGCTCACACCCCAGCTTCCCATCGACCAACTGCCGACGTTGAACGAACCCGGCATGGAGAAACTGCCGGGAAGACTGAAACTGCTTACACCCCAGCTGCTGACATTCACAAAACTGCTTATCGGAAAACTGCTGAGGGCCCAAGGAAAAACCTGTGAGGCGAATTGGCGTCCGCCCAACGATGTCATGGACTGCTGATATCCTTCCCGGCCAAAAAGCCGCTGAAACAGCTCGTCGGGAATCATCCACTCTTCGTCAAGAACGGGGCTGGGCGCCGCAGACGGCATATGAACGATGTTAGAACGGACCACACAAAGAAAAGTTCCGTCATTAAGAATAAATCCCAGGTCGATGCACCAGCTGTTTCCGGCATCCGGGACCTCGATATACCAATTCAGGGCTTCGTCCCCGATATCGATGTCATAGTATTCGTTGGCGTTATCTCCGTCAAAATGAGAGACACCGGTTATGTTGTAAACCCTCAGGATCCGTCTCGCCCCCTCAAACAGTCCCGTGAACTCCCTTTGGATATATTCGACTGTTTCTGTTTGAAGCTCCCAATAGGTGTACAACCACCATGGATCACGCATATGGAGAACGATTTTATCCTCTCCGTACCGTTGGGGAAGATCCTGCCAACGGGTCTGCGTTTCCCGCGGTTGGGTCTCTCCGATCAATACCGTCTCTCCCGGCGATCGGACATGCATTTTTTCTACCGGCTGAACTGATGCCGGAGGTCTCTCCGGCTTTTTCTGACCGGATACTTTCGCAGATCTTTTTCGACTTGTCTTCGCAAGCGTAGGGGCCTTTTTCTTCGCGACCCTTTTCTGTTTTTTTCCGGAAGCCTTAGACCTCTCCGCATTGAACGTTTTTACACGCTTAACCGGTGTCTTCTTTTCTGAGCCCTTTTTCTTTTGCGCCATAGCTCACCTCTTTTCTTAAGGTCATTGATCCTGCAAACAAAATGGGGGATTATCATCCCCCATCTGTGCGATCTGCCCCTGTTTAACACTCTTCAACGCATCATGGTCCTGAAGGCTAATTGCTATGCCCGGATTTCTCTTCGACGGAGTCTGAATCCTGTGCGGGAGTCAGAGCCTTCTGCATGTTGTTCTCCAGCTCCTGCTTCACTTCAACGACATGGTTAAATTCACTCTTAAGCTTCTGAAAGGCGGACTTCTCTTTTTGCAGATTCTCCTGGATATCCTCCAGCCGTTTCTCAGTCTGCCGCAAAGAGGCCCCCAGTTTGTTCATCTGGGTCTTGGACCTCTCTAATTGCTCTTCGGCGACAAACCGTTTGTGCCGCTCACTATCCAACTGATCCCGGGTCTTTACGAGGGCCTTGTTGAGAATTACTATAATGGAAATACATGCTGCCACAACAACAATCCATAAGATCGGTAAGCGCGTTTTCAACTTTATCTTCCTTTGTTAAAGATTATTTGAGGTTCACGCCTTCTTCTTTTTGAACGTTCGGCAGTATTACGATTTCCACACGGCGGTTTTTCTGCCTTCCCTGGGCGGTTTCATTTCCGGCAACGGGTCTGAATTCTCCGTAACCTGTGGCAGATAGGCGATCCGCTTCAATATCCTCACTTTCAATAAGATAATGAAGCACGCTTAAGGCCCGGTGCGATGATAATTCCCAGTTGGATTTCCAGCCGGAATGTTTGATCGGCACATTATCGGTATGCCCTTCGATCCCTACGTTCAAATCTCTGACCGTGGTCTTGAGAACCTCGGCCACTTTATCCAGAGTGGAGAGGGCCTCGGGTCTGAGCTTGGCCTTGCCGGAATCGAATAAAACCTCTGCCACGAAAGTGATGACAAGGCCCCTTTCCAACATCTCGACCTTGACCTGTTTATCGTCGATTTCCTGGCGGAGCCGGTCTTCCAGTTCGGCTTTAGCGTTTTCAAGTTCAGACAAACGGCTTTTCAGGTGTGTGATCTTCTCGGCATCGGAACGTCTGCCTTTTTGAAAAATGAATGTACAGCTGGATAAAGACAACGCCATAAGAATGGCGATCAGGGCGGCAACTGGATACTTTCGGATATTCGGCATGGAATCCTCCTTTGTTCAGTAAGCCAAATTACCATATAGAGAAATCAAAGTCAAGGAAATAATGGGGTTGGGATATCTTTCTAAGAAGATAACATTAAAGAGGTTACACGCGCATTAACGTCTTATGATCTCATCGCGTTTAGTCCCGATGGAGATGTATTTTATGGGAGCTGATACGAGTTGTTCGATCTTTTGGATATACTTTTTCGCATTTAAAGGCAAATCCCGATAGCGCCGTATCCCTCTGGTAGGGGTTTGCCATCCCTTGACCGTCTCATATACCGGCCGGACTTTTCTCAGGGCCTCCCAGTCGGAAGGAAAGCCCTTGAAAATCTTGCCCTTATACTTATAAGACGTGCATATGGAAATAGCCTCCAAATCATCAAGGACATCCAGTTTCGTCACGGCCAACTCATTGATCCCGTTTACCAGAACGGCATAGCGTGCAACCACAGCATCAAACCATCCGCAACGCCGCGGCCGTCCTGTCGTGGCTCCGAACTCCTTCCCCTTCAGGCGGATCTCTTCTTTGAGATTCGATGAAAATTCTGTTGGAAACGGCCCCTCGCCGACCCTGGTCGTATAGGCCTTCAGCACTCCGATGACCTTTCCAATTTTAGTCGGTCCGACCCCGCTGCCGGAACACGCCCCGCCCGATATGGAGTTGGAGGAGGTGACAAAAGGGTAAGTGCCAAAGTCGATATCCAACAGAGTGCCTTGGGCGCCCTCAAAGAGCACAGTTTTTTTCTTCGCAAGGCTCTCATTAAGAAAAACGGCCGTATCGCAGATAAACGGCTTGAGCCGCCGGCCGTATTGACGGTATTCCCTATAAATCGATTCGAAAGGAAAATCTTTCTGATTGAAAACTTTTTTATAGATGTCGTTCTTTTCGCGGAGATTGTCCTCCAACTTTTCCTTCAGGATCTGCCCGTTGAGCAGGTCCACCACCCGGATACCGCAGCGGGCCACTTTGTCCGCGTAACAAGGGCCGATACCACGCCCGGTGGTCCCGATCTTGTTTTTTCTCTTGGATTCCCTGAGACCGTCAAGGGTGCGGTGATAGGGCATCACCACGTGGGCGTTGGCCGAAATCTTGAGCTGGCGGGGGGTAACCCGGATCCCTGTCTTGTGCAGTTGAATGATTTCGCTAAGCAAGGCCTTGGGATCGATGACGACCCCGTTTCCGATGACGCAGGTCTTGCGTTTATGCAAAATCGCAGAGGGGATCAGATGAAAGATGTACTGCTTGTCCTTGACTACGACCGTATGGCCCGCGTTATTGCCCCCCTGGTAGCGGACCGTGATGTCCTTTTCCCTGGACAAGATGTCGATCAGCTTGCCTTTTCCCTCATCGCCCCATTGGGCTCCGACGACAACGATGTTCATAATCCACCCCTCTTTAACTCCTGTAAAGAAGATAAAAAATATGCAAAAGCGAAGACCCCAGCCCTATAAACACTCCCGCTACCGCGGCCTTGATCAACACGATTTCCTCTATGACCCAGCGACGGAATGCGGGTTTTGATAACAACGCCAGCGTCATCACAAAGGTCCCGATAAACGGCAAGAGGTATATCCCGTGATAAATAAAGACCAGGCGGGCGGCGGCCAATGTCATGTCACTGCCAGCCAAGTAATCCACCAGATAATCGATATAGAACTTTCCGGAATAGGTGGCCTCCAGCAATCCCGAGGCCACGCCGAATACAATACCCGTAATCACCGGCCACGCACGACCGAAAAAGGTTTTTCCGTACCACCGGGTCTGCACCCTATCCTTAAACTTAAGAACGCTCTTCCCAGGTCTAAGCGTCACGCGGCACATCCACCAGTCATAACCGTTGACCAGGCCAAAACTCAAAGCCAGCAACCCCAGGAAAAAATGCGCTACCTCGGCGAAGCCCCCTAATATTTGAGCATCTCCTGGTCCCAAGGCGAACCATAAATCCAATGATGATCTCGTCAGGAATCTGCTTAAAACAAAGAGACCTCCAAAGAGCAGGGCGCGGGACATGACAAAGCGCCGGAAGATGACATAGACATGGAAAAAACAAAGAACCGTGACGGCATAAGGGTTCAGCCCTTCTCTCAGGCAGTACATAAAAAACGCCAAGAAGTCCTTCCCGGCTTCATTCATCGTTCGGCCGTCTCAGTCTTCTTCCCCCACACATGGCTTCACGAGGTTCACACATAAACCGGCTTGACAAGAAGAATGTCGTGGACCTTTTCTAATCGTTCAATGATCTCCTTTGGAACCGCGCTGTCGATGTTCACCACGCAGATGACGAGGCTCCCCTGGAATTCACGTCCAAAGGTGATCCCGCCGATATTGATGTCCCCTTCAGCGAGTATGGTGCCCACGGCGCCGACGATGCCTCGGCGGTCATTGTTGTTGATATACAGCATGTGCCCTTCGGGCTTGGCCTCGACATAGACCTTGTTGATCTTGACGATCCTCGGCTGGCTGTTTCCCGAGAGAGTCCCCCAGAGAGAAAATTCTTCCTTATCGGTCTCGATCTGGACATCAACGAGATTGACGAATTCCACTTCTTCATTCGAGGTGACCTCTTGTATCTTGATGCCCCGTTCCTTGGCCAGATCGACGGAGTTCACTGGATTGACGGCCTCTCTCCCCAGAATCGGGACCAGCAAACCGTAGATCAACGACATCGTCATAGGGGCCACCTTGTGTGCGGTCATATCGCCGCTGTAGGTGACTTTGACACTTTTGATGCCTCCGTTGATGAGCTGACCGGCAAACTTCCCCATCCGTTCGTTGAGATCGATGTACGGTTCCAGGACCTTGTACGACTCCGCATCCAGAGACGGGAAATTGACAGCGTTGATCACGCCCTTACCCAAGAGGGCGTTGCGAACCGTCTGCGCGACCTCTATGGCCACATTGACCTGGGCCTCGGAAGTGGCGGCGCCCAGATGCGGCGTGGTGATGCAATTATCCAGTTTAAGAATGGGCGACTCCGGCGGCGGGGGCTCCTTGGCGTAGACATCCATGGCGCAGCCCGCCACAACACCCTTCTCGATGGCCCTGACAAGCGCCTCTTCATCGACGATGCCCCCGCGTGCGCAATTGACGAGGCGCACGCCTTTTTTCATCTTCTGGAACTCCTTGTCCGAAATCAGGCTGCTCGTCTCCGTGCTCTTCGGCACATGGACGCTGATATAATCGGCCTGCTTGAACAACCGGTCCAGTTCAACCATCTCGATTCCCATTTTTCCAGCGATCTCAACGGAGATAAAGGGATCGGAGGCAATAATGTTCATGCCGAATCCCTTCGCCATGCGCGCCACGGTTGAACCGATCCTGCCCAGGCCGATAATCCCCAAGACCTTTCCGTGAAGTTCCACGCCGGTAAATTTCGAGCGTTCCCATTTGCCGGCGCGCAATGAATTGAATGCCTGCGGGATGTTCCTCGAAAGGGCCAGAATCAGGCTCATAGTATGTTCGGCCGTGGCTGTTGTATTGCCGCCCGGCGTGTTGATCACCACGATCCCTTTCTTCGTCGCGGCCTTGAGATCGACGTTATCCACTCCCACACCGGCCCGGCCGATATACTTGAGCTTGCCAGCCGCCTCGATAACATCGGCAGTGACCTTGGTTCCGCTTCGAATAATGAGGGCGTCATAATCTTTGATGACGGATTTCAATTGTTCAGGCGCAAGGCCGGGCTTGCTGTCGACCTGAAAGGAATCAACTTCCCGGAGTATGCGAATGCCTTCTTCGGCCAATTTGTCACTGATAAGGATTTTCATTGCAGGTCCCTTCTTAACTGTTAAACACTTTCTGGGCCGCCGAAAGGCCCGCACCCAGCTGAACAGGATAGCCCGTCTCCTTCAGGGCCTTTTCGAGACAGGCAATACCGGTCAGTATATCGAATTCATCCAGCATGCCCATATGGGCGATGCGGATGATCTTTCCCTTTAACTGGGCCTGACCGCCGGCTACCGTAACGCCGTAGACATCCCGCATCCTTTTCACTATCTTCGTCCCGTCCACGCCCTCCGGGACCATGATCGATGTCACGACTCCGCCGGAGTCTGTCTCCGAGGTCAAGAGCTCCAAACCCAGCGCCTGCGCGGCGGCACGCGTGGCCATGGTCAACTTCGCATGGCGGGCAATCAGGTTGTCAATGCCTTCTTCTTTGATCAAGCGCAAACTCTCGTTAAGCGCGCGGATAATCCCCAAGGCCGGCGTGAAAGGCGTATCCGACTTTTCCGCCGATTTTTTTGCCTTCATCAAGTCGAAATAATACCGCGGAGACGTCGATTGTTCCGCAAGGGCCAAGGCCTTCGGGCTGACAGCGATAAAGCTCAAGCCGGGCGGCAGCATGAGGCCTTTTTGCGATCCGCCCACCGCGACATCAATTCCCCACTCATCCGTTTTCATCTCCGTCGCCCCCAAAGCGCTGATCGCGTCCACGACAAGGACGGCATCGGTCTTGCCGACAATCCGTCCGACGGCCTCCACGTCCGTGATGACTCCGGTGGACGTTTCGCAAAGCGTGACGAATACGGCGCGTATGTCCGGATTCTTCTTCAGCTCCTCTTCGATCTTTGCCGGCTCAACGGACTTGCCCCACTCCACCTTGATGACTGTCGGTTGCGCTTTGTAGGCCCGGCAAAGCTCGCTCCAGCGCTCACCAAACTTGCCCCCCTCGACGGTCAGGGCCTTATCCCCGGCCGAAAGAAGATTGGCCACCGCGGCCTCCATAGCCCCGGTACCGGAGGATGTGAGAATCAGGACATCATTCTTCGTCTTAAAAACCTCTTTGAGATTCTCCGTGGCCTCCTTGAGCACGGCCTGAAACTGGGGTGTGCGATGATGGATAATCGGCTCACCGAGGACCCCGCACACCTGGGGGGGCACCTGTGTAGGACCGGGCGTAAGTATCAGATTTCTCTTCATGGGAGTCCTTCCTTTGCTATACTCTTCTATTTCTCTTCTATCCTCATTTGATCTTCTTGACGCTCTCGATCACCTCGTCTATAAGACCGTACTCTTTCGCCTCTCCGGCCTTCATAAAGAAATCACGATCCGTATCGCCCTGTATCTTTTCGAAATCCTGTCCTGTATGCTTGGAGAGGATACGGTTGAGGTCGTCTTTGATCCGCAGGATTTCCTTCGCCTGGATCGATATATCGCTCGCCGAACCGGTCGTCCCGCCCCAGGGCTGGTGCACCATAACCCGGGAAAACGGCAGGGCGTATCTTTTTCCCTTGGTCCCGGCGGTCAACAAAACGGCCCCCATACTGGCGGCCTGACCGATACAGTAGGTACACACGTCGGGTTTGACGAACTGCATGGTGTCATAAATAGCCAGCCCCGCCGTTACGGATCCGCCGGGCGAGTTGATGTACAGGTTGATATCCTTGGACGAGTCCTCCGACTGCAAAAAAAGCATCTGCGCGATGATCAGGTTGGCGACCGTATCGGTGATCGGCGTCCCGATAAAGACGATCCTGTCTTTCAAAAGCCGGGAGAAAATATCATACGCCCGCTCTCCGTGGCCGCTTTTTTCGATGACGATGGGCACCAACGCCTGCATGTGTGGGTCCATTATTTCGCCTCCTCCCAGTTCGCTTCTTTTAATAGAAATTCCAGCACCTTATGATAAAAGTTTCCCTTGTCATCCAGTTGAATGTTCTCTTCCTGGGCGATCTTTTCCAGAATAAAATAAAGCTGCAGATCCCTTTCGGCGGTTTTCTGCATGTCCTTGCGGCCCTCATGGAGCCGCTTTTCGATATCCTCATCTTTCAAACCGTGAGAGCGCAGATGTTTTTTTTGTTCCTCGATACGGCGCTCCATCTGTTTCTGAACAGCGGATTTCGGCACCGCCAGATTCGCATTCTTAAGCAGATGTTCTACGATCTGATTCTCGACATCCATTTTGGCCTGGCGGTCCTTGTCAATCTCAAGCTGTTTCCTGAGAGAATTCTTAAACTCCTCCAGGCTGGGATAACCTAATCCCTTTGCAAAATTGTCGTCGATGGCGATCTCCTTCGACTTGCCCTGCCCTTTTTTGATGTAGTCCAGCGTCTTGTCAAGCTCCTCGTCAGGCACCCCCGCCTTTTTGCGTTTCACTTTGATGCCTTTATAGTTTTTGATCTTGACGTCGGGCCGGACGTCGAACCTGGCGGTAAACCGCACCGTCCCGTCCTTATAGGCCACATCGTCGATATCGGGCAGATCAATGGGGGAAAGGTCCTCTTGTGTGAGGGCCTTTTGATAGGCCTCCGGGATAATCTGTTTGACCATCTCCTCCTGGGCCACCTGATTGTACTTCTGCTCCAGGACATGGCGCGGGGCCTTGCCGGGACGGAACCCTTTAATCCTGGCCTCCTTGGCAATGTCCTTATATACATCATCCAGTTTCTTTTTGACCTGTTCCGGGGGCACCTCAAATTTCATCTCCCGGCGGGTCGCATCAATCTTTTTGATATCCATGTTCATTGTTCAACCTGACCTTCCTGCTCAGGGCGCGCGCGGCAACCAAGCGGGATTAAACGAATGGTTTTTCAACATCTGTTATCCTGTCAAAAAAATATATAGTACTACAAAAACATAACGCGGTAAAGGCCCTTATCCGCCTTTACCGTTCACAGCCTTCGGCCTTCACATGGTGAATTTGTCGCCGAGATAGATCTTGCGAACTTCCGGGTCGCTAATAAGGTCATCCGCGGAACCAGAGACCAAGACCCTGCCATCGGCAATCAAATAGGCGCGGTCGGTAATGGACAGCGTCTCGCGGACATTGTGGTCCGTCAAGAGGATCCCCAAGCCCTTGTCTTTCAAATCCTGGATGATTTCCTGCGCCTCGGCCACAACAATAGGATCGATTCCCGAAAAGGGTTCATCTAGAAGGAGAAACGACGGGCGCGTCACCAGGGCCCGCGTGATCTCCAGCCGCCGGCGTTCCCCGCCGGAAAGCGTAAAGGCCTTGGACTTCGCCAGGTGAGCGATCTTCAATTCCTCCAGAAGGGCGTTGAGCCTTTTTTTCCGTTCGCGGGGGCTGATGTCCAGGGTTTCCAGAATGGCCATAATATTCTGTTCGACGGTCAATTTCCGGAAAATCGAAGGTTCCTGGGCGAGATAACCCATGCCCAGACGGCATCGCACATGGATCGGCCTGCGGGTAATATCCTCCTGATCAAAATAGATCTGTCCTCTGTCCGGGTTGATAATCCCGACAGCCATATAAAAGGTTGTGGTCTTGCCTGCCCCGTTCGGGCCGAGGAGGCCGACGATCTCCGAACGCTGGATGGTGATGTTGAGTTCGTTGACGACCTTGCGTCCTCCGTAGCTCTTGGTCAGATTTCTTGTCTCGAGAAGTTTCATGCCTCTATCCGTTTAGAAAGGCGAGCCTTCGCCTTCTTCTGTCAGCAGGATGAGTTTCGGCCGGCCCGAAAGCGTGAGTTTCTGTTCAACGGCGGAATAGACCGCCTTGTCGGAGACAGTCTTGTTCTTTCCTTGGACAATGACCACATGACCTGTGCATATCATCTCGGTGATCTGGCTGGTCTCGGTATTAAAAAAGACCTCCATCTTGTCAGCATGGAGCTCCCGGTCCGTTTCCCTGGCCACGACATTTGTGTTGAAGACAGCCTTTTGGTTCTGATAATCAATCTCCAGAGGGCCGTCGCAGGTGATGACGATCTTTCGTTTTGATCCGTCTTCGTTCCTGGTGTCCATCGTAACGGTGACGTCCTCGTTGATCCGGGCCTCGTTGAGCCCCGGACGCGCCCGGGCCCCTTTACCGGTGGCCTCCATCCCCTCCCGGTTCAGCTGGACGGGGTCATCCGTCGAGACCAGATCGTCGTTTCTCTGCCAGTCCAGGGAATCGGTCTTGAGCTCCATCCCCGAATCCGTGGTGATGACGACATCCTGCTCTACGTGCATGTTCCCGGTCGCCTTGTTGACCTTTCCCCTTTCGGCCGTAAGGTTCATGGGGTCCTTACCGTATGACTGGGCATTAATGTTCGTAAGGCTGATGTCCTCGCCGAAAACGTCGGCCGTATCGCCCTGCACATCCCATGACTTGGCGCCGGACTCGTCGTATCCCGAGAGGTCAAAGCCCTCGAACTGCTGGGGCGTTTCCGGCCCCTGTCCGGGGTCCTGGGCATAGGCTGCCGCCGTCATCAAGAGCGCGCAAAAAAATAGTAAACTTGCCTTTTTCATCTTATGTTAACCCCGAGACAGCCTGATCCCATCGTCCCTGCGATTTGAGTATCAAGTGGATCACCTCGCGGACCGCGCCATGGCCGCCGGCATTTTGGGTGACATAATCGGCGACCGCCTTGATCTCCGGAACGGCATTGTTCACGGCAACGGAAAACCCCGCGGCCTTCATAACCTGATAGTCCGGCAGGTCATCGCCGATATAGCAGACGGCCTCGGCGGACAGCTTAAAGTCCTTCAAGATTTTCGGAAAGACATCGATCTTCGGAGAGGCATTAAGATACACCCTGTGGATCGCCAGATCTTTGGCCCGAATCCTGACGACCCGGGACCCGCGCGCCGTGAGGATCCCGGTCTTGTACCCCATCTTCTCGAACAAGACGATGGCAAAACCGTCCTTCACATCGAAGACCTTGGTCTCGTTTCCCTGCGAATCATAAATGATTTTTCCGTCGGTCAAGACGCCGTCGACATCCATCAGGAGCAGTTTCACGTCTTTGATCTTGTTCAGCGCCTTTGCCATAGGTTCACATCACCCCGCTTCGCAACAGATCCTGGATATCCAGGAGACCGACGACCTTCTTGTTCTTATCCACGACGGGTATCTCGTCGATTTTTCTGTCCTGGAGGAGACGATACGCCTCCGCGGCGAGCCGGTCCTTCTGGATGCTCGTCGGGTTCCGTGTCATAACCTCCTTGACGCGCCTTTGGGGAAGATGCGCGTCCGTCTCCAAATGCCGTCTTAGATCCCCGTCGGTAAATATACCCGTCAAACGACCGCGGGCATCCACCACGCAGGCCGAACCGCAGCGTTTGTTCGTAATGGCTATGAGGACCTCCTTGATCCTGGCCTTTTCCGCCACCTTGGGGAAGGCGCTCCCGGCGCGCATGATATCCTCCACTTTTAGCAGGAGACGGCGTCCCAGGGCGCCGGCGGGATGAAAGAAGGCAAAATCCTCTTTGCGGAACCCCTTGCGTTCGATCAGGCAGGCGGCCAAAGCGTCTCCGAGGGCCAGGGTCACCGTCGTCGAAGACATGGGCGCCAGCCCCAGGGGGCATCCCTCCTTTTTGACGGAAATGTCCAGGACAACATGGCTGTATTTGGCCAGATTGGATTTCAGGTTTCCGGTCATGGCGATGATCTTCGACCCGATCTTTTTGATTAACGGAACAAGCCGTTTGGTTTCTTCGGTCTCTCCGCTGTTGGAGATGACAACCACAACGTCTTCGCGCCGCACCTGCCCCAGGTCCCCGTGCACGGCCTCGGCACTGTGCATCCAGATACTGGGGGTCCCCGTTGAAGAAAAAGTGGCGGCGATCTTCCGGCCGATGATACCTGTTTTTCCCATCCCCGTGACGATCACCCGACCCTGGCATTTGTGGATAAGATCGACGGACCTGAGAAATTGGTTATCCAGCCGTCGGGCCGCCTCCCGGATAGCCCGGGCCTCGATATCCAGGACCTCTTTGGCTTTCTTGAGCGTCATAACCTCCGGCCCCTTGTCCTTTTCTTCTTTTTAACAATATTGTCCAGCGACTTCAACTCCCGGAGCAATGCTTCGAGCTTGGTCAAAGGAAGCATATTCGGTCCGTCCGATAAAGCCCTGGCCGGGCTTGGATGCACCTCTAAAAAGACCGCGCCGCATCCCGCGGCCACGGCACACCGTGAAAGCAATGGGATGAATTCGCTCTGTCCGCCGGAAGCCGTGCCCAATCCGCCGGGTTGCTGGACGCTGTGGGAAGCGTCAAAGACAACCGGGAAACCCTCTTCCCGCATGATCTCAAGCGACCGGAAGTCCGTCACCAGATTATTATAACCGAAACTCGTCCCCCGTTCGGTCAGCATGATCTTGTCATTCCCCTGCGACCTGATCTTCTTTATGATCTCTTTGACATCCCACGGAGCGAGAAACTGTCCTTTTTTGACGTTAACCGTCTTGCCGGCTCCGGCCGCGGCGAGAAGCAGATCCGTCTGTCGGCACAAAAAGGCCGGAATCTGAAGCACATCCAGGACACGGGCGGCCCGCGGAGCCTCTTCCGGCGAGTGGACGTCGCTCAAGACCGCGACATCCAATGTTTCTTTCACCTCCGCTAACACGGATAATCCTTCTTCTTTGCCTATGCCCCGAAACGAGGCAATGGAACTGCGGTTGGCCTTGTCGTAGCTCGCCTTAAAGATGAAAGGAACGCCCACCCGCTCCGCGACCTTCTTAATGGCGGCGGCGGTCTTCATCACCATATCCCGGGATTCGATGACGCAAGGACCGGCGATGAGGACAAACGGAAGTTCGTTGCCGCATCGTATCTTCCCAATACGGATTATCTTCTGCATGTCCCCTGCCCCCTCTTGAGCCGTTCGGCTACCCGTCTCAAATCGTCCTCGGTGTCCACCCCGATGCTGTCCTTGTCGGTGACGACGGTCTTAATCCTGTAGCCCGCCTCCAATATGCGCAGTTGTTCCAACTTTTCCGCTGCCTCCAAGCGCGACCGGGGCATATCACGGAACCTCAGGATAAAATCCCGCGTGTACGCGTAAAGCCCCAGATGCTTATAGTATTCAGGCGCTTCTCCCTTTTCCTGTTCCCGGTAATACGGAATGGGGGCGCGGGAAAAATACAGCGCGAAGCGATCCTTGTCGACGACGACTTTGACGACATTGGGATTACGGACGGCCTCCTTGTCTTTGATCTTCGTGATCACCGTCCCCACTTCACTCAGGCGGTCCTCTTTCATCTCCTCTACAAGCGCGTCAACGGTCTGCGGATCCAATAACGGTTCATCTCCCTGGATATTGACAACCCATTCTTCCCTCCGCTCCCTCATGACCTCGGCGATGCGGTCCGTCCCCGAGGCATGATCGCCGGACGTCATGACCGCGTGGGCGCCGAAACCCTCGGCCCGCCGCAGTACCCGTTCATCGTCACAGGCGACCACCACGGAATCCAGCATGGAACACCGGCAGGCCCGTTCCCAGACATGCTGAAGCAGCGGCTTGCCGTTCAGATCGGCCAAGACCTTGCCTTCAAAACGGGAGGAGGCAAATCTGGCAGGGATGACTCCTATAACCTTCATGGACGATCTATTCTTTCGGGAGGTTGATCTTCAACTCTCGCTGAGAAACGCTGACCGCTCCCATCTTCCCGACCACGATGCCCGCGGCCACGTTGGCCAGATCGGCGGCCTCATGCATCGAGGCGCCGGAGGCCAGGCTCAGCGTAAATACAGCGATGACGGTATCTCCTGCACCCGTGACGTCATAGACTTCCCGGGCGCGCGTATTGATATGAACGGTCTTCTTCCCCTTCTCAAAAAGCCTCATCCCCTGTTCGCCGAGCGTGATCAGGAGAGATTCCAGCTTCAAATATTTCCTCAGGGCCGCTCCGGCCCTGTCAATATCGGCATCGCTGTCCAGCCGGTCCATGTTGACGGGAAACGTCCTCCCCACATTTCTGGTGACCCGGATATTCCGGACGGCATTTTCCGTTTCCTTCTTATTAGGAGTAATGGCCGTCATTCCCGTATAATATGCAAAATGTTCCACCTTGGGATCAACGGTGACAATAATCTTCCGCTTGGCGGCCGCCTCACGCACAGTCGAAATGACTTCCGGCGTAATCAGGCCTTTGCCGTAGTCGGAAATGATAACGGCATCAAACTTTTTAATATTGCTTTTCAGAAACTTCCTCAGACGCTGGAGCATGGCAGGATCCTGCGAACGCAGGCTCAGCTCCCTGTCCAGACGGACAACCTGCTGATGCTGAGCGATAATCCGTGTCTTGAGAGATGTCGGCCTTTTCCGGTCGACAAAAATGCCCGAAACGCCGATCTTCCTTTTCTTAAGTTCCCTGTTCAAGCTTTTGGCCTCCGCGTCCATCCCGATAAAGCCGACCAGTACCGCTTTGGCCCCCAGACTGCTCAGATTATTGGCCACATTGGCCGAACCGCCCGGCACGTAAACGGGACGTCCTTTTTGAAGGATAACGGGAACCGGCGCTTCCGGCGAAATGCGGTTGACCGTCCCATAGATGTACTGGTCAAGGATGATATCACCGACAACTAAGAGACGCTTGGACTTGAATTTTGCGATTACCGATTTAAGATGATCCACATTCATCCTGAACGTATTTTTCAAAAATGGTTATTACTCAATGGGAAATGAAAATTGATTCTAACATAGTTTAGAATGAGCGTCAACTTATTCTATGAGCACCGCGAATCGTCCTTCATTTTATAAATCATTCAATGAAATGGAGTTACAGCTTGCCCGTTATTTTTTGTTCGTCCAGCAACTCAACAACGGCGGCCATGATTTCATCTTCCGGGATCTCTTTCAGGCATTTGAAATCGATCGCGCAATTATGCGCCAAACAGACTTCACAACCTACCTCCTTATGGACAAACCGGTCCCGCGGGCCTAAGGGCCGCCAGCGCACAGGGCTCAAGCCGGCCTGGTTTCTTCCGAATATTGAAATGACCGGCGTGGAAACGGCCGTAGCCAGATGGACCGGCCCGGAATCATTGGAAACCAGCAGCCGGCAGCGTTTCAATAAGCTCGCCAGCTGGGCGAGAGACGTTATTCCGGTCAAATCAAGAAGGGGAACGTCCACGCGCTCCTTCAGGACCCTGACCAGATTTTCATGAGCCGCGGCGCCCACTAAAACACTGCGGACCCGATACCGGGTGTGCAGCCGGTTGATCAGACCCGCGAACCTTTCCGGAGGCCAGCGTTTCGACACACAGCTTGCCCCGGGATGAACCGCCACCAGCGCCACATCGGACGCGATCCCGTTATCGTTCAGGAAACGGTCGGCCCAAAGCTCGGCCTCCTCCTTTAACGGGAAATGCATGTCCAGCGCATCGGATCGCACGCCCAACGTCCGCACGACATCTAGACAGTATTCCGCTTCGTGCTGTCGCCCCTCAGGTCTTCTGTCTTTCAAAGGTTCAGTCAGCAAAAATCCGCATTTGTTGTTTCTATAACCGACCCGCCGGGGAATACCGGCCAAGAAACACAAAACATTCGTCCGTTTTTTTGTGTGAAAGATAACCGCGACGTCAAACCGCCGGCGCCGCAGTTGAAGAACCAGACGCCAGAAACCCAGCGCCCCCCTGTGACGGCCATGTTTATCGTCGATGATGATGTCATCGATGTGCGGATTCCCGTCGACGATCTCCCGCGTGGAAGGATTCACCAGGACGCTGATTTCGGCCCGGGGAAAGGCGCGGCGCAAAGCGGCGAATGCCGGCGTGGTGAGAAGGACATCCCCCATGCGGTCCGTCCGGACAGCCAGGATCTTCATGGTCTTGTTCATGACTCGCTCAGTATCTGCGGAAAGTTGATCTTTAAAGCGGTCAGTACATCATCAGGTTGAATAGCGTCCATGCAGGTATGTCTTTGTCCCCCGCTCTTTTCCCGACAGGCAGGACATTCATCCGTTTTTTTAATGACACACGACTGGGAGCCCCACGGCCCGTAAAGTGCGGCCGGGGTCGGTCCGAACAAGGCGGCGACCGGCACATCCAAATAACTGGCCATGTGCATTATCGCGCTGTCGTTACTCAAGACCAAAGAGGCCCGGCGGATCAGACAGGCCAGCTGTGTCAGGGATGTCTTTCCCGAACAATCAGCAGCTGGACTGTTCATCGCCTCACGGATCTCTCCGATAAAGGCCGAATCCGAAGCGTCACCGACGAAAACTATGCCCAGGCCGTACTCTTGCCGGAGCACATCGCAAACCCGGGCGAACCCGGCAGACGCCCAGCGTTTGGCATGATCGGCCGCTCCCGGTCCCACCGCAACGAACCGCTGTCGTCCGATGTGTTCATCGATCATCTCCGAAACATACCGCTCTTCGCGTGGATCAAAGGATAACGCATAATTCGTCTCCGGCTCGCAACAAAAATCATGGACCCTTCGCAAACGGTCCAGATGCTCGTGCTTGCGGTGCCTGCGTCCGCGCCCTGTCCAGCGAAGCGGTGTCTTTCGACGGGCACCGAGAAAAAACGGGATGGCGGTGTTGCGCAGATCCACGACCATATCGTACCGCTCCTGTTTCAGGCGCCATAACCAGCGCGCCTTCTCCCTTAAAGGCTGATGTTTGTTAAAGACAATAACCTTGTGGATGTGGAGATTGTCCTTAAACAAGGCGACGGGCTTGGGCCCAACGACCACGTCCAATAACGCGCCGGGTAAATCCTCCCGCAAAACATCTATCACGGGAAAGGTCAGGATCACGTCCCCGATGTTGCTCAAACTGATAATCAGGATCTTACTGACTGATGATATCGCGGACGGCCTGGCAGACATCGTCAACTCCGATCATTTTCATACACACGTTATCCGGGCAGCCGAGGTTGTAACAGGGGGAAAAGTTGCAGCCCACCTGTTTCTGGATGATACGCGCCGGCCCCGTCCCCCGGGGCCCTGTGACGGCCGGATGCGTGGGGCCGAAAAGGGCCACCACGGGCGTCCCTGCGCCAGAGGCCAGATGCAAAGGTCCCGTATCGGCAGAGACAACGCAAGAGGCCCTCCGCATAAGCGCCGTCAACTGTTTCAGGTCCGTCTCTCCGCAACAATTCACCGGCTTGCTGCGGCAGGCGCCCGCAATCCTCTCGACGTGCTCTCTGTCTTTTTCCCCTCCAGGGATGACAATCTTGACTTTGAATTCTTCAACGAGCCGGTCAATCAGTTCAGAAAAATTTGCTGAGGGCCAACGCTTGAGATGCCAGTTGCCGCCGGTATTGATAACGATGAGTCTCTCTTCGTTGTCTATGCCCTTTGTTTGAAGAAGCCGGCGGACGGATACCATGGCCTGCTCGCCGGCATCCAGGGAATACGCGCGCGTCATGACCCGTACCCCGCTGTCTTCGACCACTTTAAGATAATAATCCGCGCGGTGCCATCCATCCGCGGGCAGTTCGATCCGCTGTGTCAGCAGAAAGCCCCGGCCTTTGGTGGCGTATCCCACGCGCCGGGGAATACCTGCCAGGGCTGTGATCAGGGCCCGCGTCAGGGATCCGTGCAATAAATAAACGCTGTCAAATCTGTGCCGGTTTAATATTCGGATAAAACGGATCTTACGCAAAAGGCCGCGATCCTCCTTCCTTTCATCGAAAGGGATGAAGGCATCCAGAAAGGCGGAACCTTCCATGATGTCCCGGATCCGGGGCGGCCCAGCGCACGTTATTGTGGAATCGGGAAAATGTTCTTTCAGCGCCCGGAAAACGGGGAGAGAAAAAACCGCGTCCCCCAGCCAGTTGATGTTAAAGACGAGAATCTTCTTGGACATTGTCATGCTGGTTTAGTGACCCAATCCCTTATCCCTTATTCCTAATCATCCGGCAACCTTCCGGTAAACTTCCAGGGTTTCCCTTGCCATTTGTTGCATAGAAAAATTGTTTTTAATAAACTCTCGTGCGGTCCGGCCCATTTCTCTGGCCTTTTCCCGGTCTCGCAGGATCTCCAGCACCGCTTGCGCTATCCGTTCGGGAGATCCGGGCGGAACCAGCAATCCCGTCTTTCCTTCTTCAACCAAAGTCGGAAGCCCGCCCACACACGACGCCACCACAGGCAAACCGGCGGCCTGGGCCTCCATCACGGACAACCCCAGTCCCTCCTGCAGGGAAGGCATGACAAAAACATCCAGCAAAGGCAGGACATCGGCGTTGGAACTGAAAAAGGGATGGAACACAATATGATTCTCCAGGTGCATCCGTCTCACGATTGCCCGCAATTCCTCTTCGAGCCTGCCCTGTCCAGCGATAAGGAGACTGGCGTCGCCGTAGTCCTGAATAATCCGGGGCATGGCCTCGATCAGATAACGGTGGCCTTTGACATCCGAAAGCCGTGCGATAATCCCGATGACAGGGCCGGTCTTCAAACTTAATTTTCTTTTTTCCACCATCTTAATGTCTTCGCTGAGATCAGGATAGTCCGCCACATCCACGCCGCTATGGACAAGGTGGATTCTTTTCTCTTCAACGCCAAAATCTTTATGAAGATGGTCCGCCACGGCCTGAGAAATAGCAATGACCGCATGCCCCCAGCATGGCATAAGTCTGCGGACCAGTCTTTTCTTGAAAAAACCGTGGCACGTCGTCACACAGGGCACGCCGGTGATCTGGCTTGCCAGTTGGGCGACGACCTGCGTTACCCGGGTTTGAGCATGAATGACCTGTATATGATTTTCCCGCAAGCAGTTAACGACCGGACGCAAGGCGCGGTAGACCTTGGCGCTGACCTCGCACTTGGTGCGGATGTCTAGGGGGATGTGCTCAACCTGCATAGCCTCGAGGGCCTGCTCCTTGCTGCCGCCGCTGCTGGCCACAAACACGCCCTGGTCTTCATGGGTCAATCCCCGTGCCAGACTCGTGACATAGGTGGCAATACCGCCTGCATTCAAATGGGTGGTCAGGATAAGGATCTTCATGGGTTTCATTATAACGATTTTCTTATCGGATAGAAACGGGAAATTCTAATTACGACGTCATAAGCTTCTCGATCTCGTGGAGCACCTGGGAGGGCGTGATCTCCCGCATGCAGGCATGCGTGGCCACTTTGCAGTAGGTGCTGTAGCAGGGGGAGCATTTAAGGTCCTTTTGAAGGACGGTGCAACGCCCGGCCGGCGGCATGTGGCGGCGGGCATCGGTGGGGCCGAACAGGGCGACAAAAGGCGTCTTGACGGCCGCGGCGATATGCAGAGGGGCCGAATCCGGCGTCACGTAAACGGCACAGCGCCTGATCAGGACAGCCAGCTCAAGGACGTCGGTCTTCCCTACGAAGGAGGCGGGTTTGGCCTTCGTCATCATGGACAGCTCATGCGCCGTGTCCCTGTCTTTTTCCATTCCCGTCAGGATGACACGCAGGCCTTTTTGGGCGAGCTGATCGCAAAGCTCGGCCATATATTTGAGAGGCCAATTTTTAGTGATCCACTCTTTAGACGCGGAAAGATTGATGCCGATAACTTTCTGGTTTTTGGCGACCCACTCGGATTCCATCAACGCCTGCGTCCTTTTTTCGTCTTGCGCGTTCAGCCAGAATTCCAGCCGGCAGTCCGGCCTGTAGGGTATACCCAGGCCATGCAGGATACGGAACTGGTGCGCCACCGGCGGGAGGTTTCTCTGGTCATCCTTGATTCTTTGGCTAAGGAGGAATCCCCATTTCCCGTTGTCGTACCCGTAGCTGTCAACGGGGAACACCAAAAAAGACATCCAGTGGCTGGTCCTGTTGTTCTGGAAATCCACGACCAGATCAAATTTGTATTTACGGAGCTTGCGCGAAAATTTCAGAAGCCCGCCCCATCCCTTATCCTTTTCTTTCGGATCGAATACGATAAGATCGTCCAGGTAAGGACAACGCTGGAGGACAGCGCGCGAGTCCTTGCCGACGACACAATAGATCTTCGCCCGGGGAAATTTTTCCTTCAAGGCCTTAAGAGACGGTGTGGCCAGGATCACGTCACCCAGAGAGCTGATCTTGATAACCAGTATGCTCATAAGCCCCAGAAGCTCCTCGTAAACCGACAGCGTCCTTTCCGCCATCCGCTCGAGGGTGAATTCCCGCTGAAGTTTTTCGCGGGCCCGGGATGTCAACGAGGCCGCCAGCTTTTCGTCTTTAAGCAGGCGGATGACGGACCGGGCCATGGCCTCCGGGTCTCTGGGAAGGACCAATAGACCGGTGCGTCCGTCTTCGATAATTTCCACCACTCCGCCGACTTTTGTCGCAACCACGGGGACGCCGGACGCCTGGGCCTCAAGGATCACCCGCCCGAAGGCCTCCTCCGTTACCGTGGAAAGGACCAGGACGTTGGTCCTGCCGAGTATCTCGGGGATATCCTGCCTGCTTCCCAGGAACTCGACATAGTCGCCCAAACCCAGACGCTTGACCAAAAGTTCGAGTTCCCGTCTGTACGATTCCTTCCCGCGCAGGGAGTCCCCGACGATCCATATCTTCAAATACGGGATGGAACGGATTACCCTGGCCATGGCCTTCAAGAAATATTTATGCCCCTTGAGCGGCGTGATGCGTCCGATCATCGTCACGACGCACTCATTCTTGAGCTTGGTCTTCGCCAAGCCGTCAAATTTTGACAGGTCGACACTGCGAGGAATCCGGCGGATATTTTCCGGCAGGACGCCGAAGTCTTCGATCATGTGCCTCCCTATCACCCCGCTGGGCACGATCACCAGTTTGGACCAGCCCATGACGCGGGAAAGGATATGATTCCCGTAATAACCGTGACACGTGGTGACAAAGGCCGTTTTCGTCCTCCGGCAGGCGAAGAAGGCGATCCACGCCGGGATACGGGAGCGGGCATGAACGACATCGACTTTCTCGGCTCGAAGGATATCCTCAAATTCACGGATGCACCGCAGGATCGTCCAGAGAGATTTTTTGTGCACGGGCAGGGTGTAATGTTGGACTCCCATGGACTGCAGTTCCTTCAGCAGGACGCCGCCGTGAGAGACAACAACGGCCCGGTGGCCGTTTTGGACCAGGTAGCGGGCAAAGTCGAGAGTCCCGGTCTCCACACCGCCGACGTTCAGTTCCGGTAATATCTGAAGAATGTTCATGAACGGAAGAATTCCCTGTTGTCAGATAATGTGTCTTGCGGCATCCAGGAGAACGGCATTATCATCGAGTTGTTTGGTGCGGATTTTCTTCTTCACCATCTCGATAATGTTCGTCAACAGATGCTTTTCCTCGCCGAGCAGGATATAACCCTGCCGGCTCAGATGTTCTAAAAAGACCGCGTGCCGACGGGACGCGGAGCCCGGGGATCTGTCCTCCAAGGGGAGTACGATCGTATTCCTGCCGGATGAGGCCGCCTCCGAGACCATCGAAATGCTGTCACCGGTCACAACCAGGATATCGGCCAATCCCAATATGCCGTTCACGGCATGGGGGACATCGTCCTCCGACGGGATAATCATCAGCTGACAGCGGGAAAATCCTTTGAACTCCCTTTTAACGAAGGCCTCGAGTGGAGCCGGCGTCCGCCGCGAAGTGGTGAGCAGGATATCCGCGTCCACCCGTTCCGACACCTCTTTGATCTGCCTGAGCAACAGGCGGATTTTGGAGTTCATAATGGCCTTTTTCTTTGTGTCTCCGCCGATCAATATCCCGATCTTTGTGGTACGCCCAAACCGAAGGTTTTCGAAGCGGTCCTTGAGTCCGTCCGCGGCGCGGGACATCGCGTCTTTCGTGACCAAGTTCGGGGCCCCGTGGGTGCGGACAATACGTGTTTTCGCAGACCGGCGAGCGGCAACCTTTTCATGCACGGGCAGGACAACGGCGTCAAAGCGCCGGAGCCCGAGTATGCCGGGCCGGAGAATGGACACGCTCTTGGCGGCATGATCGCGCGACAGAAGGAAGTTGACGCCGGCCGCGGTCGACCCGCATGAAATGACATAATCGGCCTTCACCTTCACCAGACGAAGAAAGCATTCCCTTTTAAGAAACCATTTCAGCAGACGCAGACGTCCCTGGCAAAAACTGGGGTGAGAAAGAAAGCTGATCAGAGTGATCATCAGGGACGAAAACCTGTTCTTGAAAACCACTTCCTCTGTCATGGTACAACTGTTAATCCCTCTTTCGCGCAGGGCCTCCTCGATCTTTTGGGACATGCACAGGGCCTGGTTGAGATGCCCTTTCCTCCCGTCGTCCAGAACGACGATATTCGCCTCTTTGGAGTATTTCCAGATCTTGTAAAACCACATGTATTCCCATGGATACCGCCGGATATAATCTTCCATTATCCGCACCACGCTCTGCAGATTGCACCGGACGTCGCTTTCCGCGTCGCCCGTCTTCACCAGATGAAAGGGCGGATGGATGACCAGGCGATGACGGCGTCCCTCGCGGATAATGATCGAAAAACAGATCGGCGTCTCAAGTTTCAGCCCCATGCGGACGGCCCCGACCGAAAGCGAGGCCTGCCGGCCGAAAAAGTCGACGAGCATCCCGTCCTTTCCGCCCTGGTCCACGACCATTCCGATAATCTCGTTGTTCTTCAGGCTCTTGATGACCTCGCGGGTGCCCATGCCCCGCTCCAGCACAACCGACCCCCCGGCCTCCCGGTAGGAATTGAGCAATTCGTCCAGGCGCGAATACCGGGTCTGAGGTTTGACCATCACTTTGTAAACCGCCCCCAGGGTCGAACAGGAAAAACTCGCGAGCTCCCAGCTCCCGAAATGCATGGCCAGCATGATCACGCCTTTGCGTTCGTCCAAGGCGGCCTGGAGATGTTCTTCGCCTTCGATCCGGACGTGCTCTCGCACTTTTTCCGGCGTGATCAGCGGCAGGCGCAGAAGCTCGATCATGTTCTGCCCGTAACTTTTGAACAGTCTTTTAACGATTCTGCGGATTTCTGCTGGCTTTTTTTCCCGGGCAAAGGCCACCTTGAGGTTGGAATACGCCAGGGCGCGGTGTTTTTTATCAAGGTAATACCCGGCTGACCCGACGCGGCGGCCCGTCCACAAGGCCATCCCGAGAGGCATGGCGCGGATAAAGGCTGCGAAGATCCTCACAAGCCAGTAATACAGGCTTTCTTTTTCTGTCCTCTTCTCATTCATGGAAAAACGATGTTTGCATAAATTATCCGGTTTTCCTGCGGATATTCTGCGCTTTCATTGCGTGTCCGCCGGGTCCTTTTTTTTCATTACAGCGTCCAGGGTCTCATTGAGGACCTCTTCGCCTTCTTCGATCTCGATATCGACCTGCAGGACAACGGCCGGTATCCGGCGTCTCAGCTCCTTTGCGAAACCGGTGAGTTTCACCTCGTCTTTCTCCGTTGTCATCAAGAGATCCGATCGGGCGTATTCGGCCCGGGATATAAGCATTTCGACATCCCGCGCATTATACACGTGATGGTCGATAAAATCATGAAGGACGGCGATCTCCCCTCCAAGACCGAGGATCATGCGGCGGAAAGAGTCCGGGTCTCCGATACTGCAGAAAGCGAACACGCGCCGTCCTTTAATTGAATCCAAGGACAGCGGATCCTTCTCCCCGAGGGATTTCAAACCCGCGGCCTTGTGATAACTGGTGATCACGGGGGCGCGGGGATTGACCGCGGCCAGCCGCCTCCTGACCATGGCCCGACGTTCCGTCGGGACATCGGCCTTGGTCAGGACAAAAAGGTCCGCCCTTTTCAGCGCGTTCACCGGTTCGCGGAGGATCCCCCGGGGCAAAAGATGGCCGTTGCCGAATTCCTGCCGGCAATCGACGGCCACAATATCCAGATCCCGGGCCAGCGGCCAATGCTGGAATCCGTCATCCAGGAGAAAAACGTCGCCTTCCCTTTTCCGTAAAGCGTCCAGGGCGGACCGAACCCGGTCGCGTCCGGCCCTGACCGGTACGCCGGGCAGTTTCTTTTCCATCAAAAGAACCTCGTCGGACGAGGCGCTCCCACGGGAAGCCATGTAGCCGCGCACAAGGATGACCGGTCGCCTGCCCTGATCCCTGAGATGACCGGCGAGCCGCATGACCAGCGGGGTCTTTCCCACGCCGCCCAGAGTAATGTTCCCCACGCTGATAACGGGCAGAGGAAGTTTCAGGGGTTTTACTACTCCGCTTTGATAGACCAACAGGATCATCTTCTGACCGGCGCAATAGACGAACGACGCCAGCCATAAAAGGCCCCTGATGGGCGCGGCCCAGAAAGAGCCGTTCCTGTCCGTCGCTATGGCATGCAAAAATTGTTTTACGCGCACTCTCACGGTCCGCCCGCCACCTTAATTCAGCAGTTCCCGGACGCACCGCCACGTCTTGTCTGTCGCGCCCGTATTCTTATCGATGACCTTCCGCGCGTTCACGCCCAAACGTTCGCGCCTTTTGCTGTCCTTCACGAGCTCTTTGACCTGCCGGCGGAAATCATCCGCGTCGCCCGCCTGGATGACCGCATCGTCGATCAAAAAGAGATCCGTGATATCCCGGAAATTATCCATCATCGGACCGACGATGATCGCCTTGGCGAAATAGGCCGGCTCGATGATGTTATGCCCCCCTCCGGCCTTCAGGCTCTTGCCCACAAAGACGATATCCGCCAGACCGTAGATGGACCGCAGGTGTCCGATGGTATCGACCACGACAACATCATCCGGTTCGATGTCTTCCCCCTGCAATTGGGAAAACTTCTTTGCCTTTAATCCATGGGCCGCGATCGTTTGAACAATGTCCGCAACTCGCTCGGTGTGACGCGGGGCCACGACGAGCCTGACATGGCCTTCCTCCTCCCTGATATCGTTATACGTCCTGATGACGATCTCCTCCTCGCCCGGATGCGTCGAACCCGCAACGATGAGCAGGTGGCTGGGGTCCAGCCCGATCTGACTCCGGTTCAGTCTGACCGGCGTGGAAAGATCATCGAATTTCATATTGCCGACGACATGCACCTTTCGGGGATCGGCCCCCAAGCCCGTGATGCGGTCCGCATCACTTTGTGTCTGCATCAGGCAGCAACGCACGCAGCCAAGGATGCGCCGAACCAGGAAACCGAACAACCTGTATCCGCGGCAGGATCTTTCCGATATCCGGCCGTTGATCAGTATCACCGGGACACCTTCTGTGTGCAAAGACGAAAACAGGTTCGGCCAGATCTCCGTCTCGGCGGAAATATAAAGACAGGGGCGTATGGCCCGGATATAACGCCGGACGATACAATGGAGGTCCAGAGGGGCATAGATGACACGGCCCTCCCCCTCCATGATCGAGGCGGCCATGCGGTATCCTGTCTGCGTTACCGTCGAAAGCACAAGGCCGTGTCCGGGGAAGTCCTTTTTGATCCTCCGGAGAATCCCGGCGGTGGACAGGACCTCCCCCACGCTCACCGCGTGGACCCAGATCATTTTCCTTCGGCCGAAATAATCCAGATCAGCGGAAGAAAAGCGGCCGAAACGCTGGCCGAAACGACCGTGCCATTTGCGTCTTAAGAGTAGATAGGGGCAATAAAGACAGGCGAAGGCAATAAAAAAAATATCATAAATCAGAAACATAAGGCGAAAACGTCTCCGTCACGCTAAGCGCGCGGGTGCGCGTGGTCATAAATGGCTTTCAGTTTTTCCGTTGTCAGATGGGTGTAAATCTGGGTCGTGGAGAGGTTCACGTGCCCCAGCAGTTCCTGGACGCTGCGCAGATCGGCCCCGTGATCAAGAAGGTGCGTCGCGAAGGAATGCCGGAAGGCATGGGGAGATATCCCCGTCCGCGAACTTGTGAGCTTGATATATTTCTCCGTGATGTTCCGCACGCCGCGGTCGCTCAACCGCGTCCCGTTTTTGTTTAAAAATAACGGTTTGACAGAACTCTTGCGCTCCTGCATATAAAAACGAATCGCGTCAAGCGCCTTGGAGCCGATGGGGACGATCCTCTCTTTTTTTCCTTTGCCCGCCACCTTAATGACCTGGCTGATCGCGTCGATGTGGTCGCAGTCCAGGCCGACCAGTTCGCTGACGCGGATCCCCGTCGAGTAAAGCGTCTCCAGGATCGCCCGGTCACGCTTTCCGGCCGCACTGTCGGACGGAGGAGACTCCACAAGCTTCTGTATTTCCTTTTCGCTTAAAAATTGCGGCAGTTTCTTGTCCAGTTTCGGCGTCGCGAGAAGCGTCGCCGGGTTCGTCTTGATATAGCCCTCCCGTGAGAGGAAGCGGTAGAAGCTCCTCAGCGAAGACAGTTTCCTCGCCAGGGAACGCGTCTTCAGACGCCGCGCGCGCATATTGGCCAGGTACCGGCGCAGGACAAAATAGTCCACGTTCTCAACCGGGGTATCCTTGAGGAACGCGATGAATTCCTCCAGGTCGATCTTGTAATTCAAAAGGGTATGCGGCGAGTAGTTCTTTTCAATTTCCAGAAAAGACAAAAATTTATCGACGTAACGGTTCATCCCTGGACATTGTCTTCCTGCGGGAGCTTGTTGGTCAGGTGCTTACAGCGGGGAAAGTTGCTGCAACCGTAAAAGGTGCGCCCGGTCCGGGCGCGCCTCTCCACAAGCTCGCCGTCGCAGTTCTCCTCGGGACACTTCACCCCGGTAAGGAACGGTTCGGAATACTTGCATTCCGGGAATCCCGAACAGCTCACAAATTTCCCGTTCCTTCCCCATTTTACCATGAGCCTGCGGTTGCATTGAGGACAATTTTTATCAATATACGCCCTGGTCTTTTCGATGTTCTCCATGGCGTACTCGAGCTCTTCTCTGAAAGGTTTATAGAACTTTTTGAGGAGTTCATGCCGGCTCAGATCGCCCTCTTCAATGAGATCGAGCCGCTCCTCCATGTCCGCCGTAAAGCCGATATCCATGATCTTGGGAAAATATTCGACCAGCATGTCGCAGATGAGCATTCCCAGCTCCGTCGCGTTGAAATATCCGCGGTCGCGCGTCACATAATTGCGCATGACCAGGGTATGGATGATCGGCGCATAGGTGCTCGGCCGGCCGATACCGTCTTCTTCGAGCGCCTTGACCAGAGAGGCCTCCGAATAGCGGGGCGGCGGCTTCGTGAAATGCTGGGTCGGGTTAAGTTCCAGCAGGTTCAAGCCATCGCCCTCTTTGAAAGGTTCAAGGTCGAGTGCCGGCTCGCCGTTCTGATTCTCGGCGTTCACCTTGAGGTAGCCCTCGAAGACCAGGACCGTGCCCGAACAGCCGAACTGAAAGCGGCCCGCCGCGATCTCCAGCTTCTTGTTTTTAAAAACCGCCGGTGTCATCTGGCAGGCCACGAAACGCCGCCAGATCAAATCATAAAGCTTGAACTGGTCCTCGTCGAGATAGGGCCTGGCCTTTTCCGGGGTCAGCTGGACGTCGGTCGGGCGGATGGCCTCGTGCGCCTCCTGGGCCGACTTTTTCGATTTATAGACGTTGGGTTTTGGGGGCAGAAATTTTTGGCCGTATTCTTCACGGATAAACCGCCGGGCCTTTTCCACCGCCTCTTTGGCGAGATTGACCGAATCGGTGCGCATGTAAGTGATAAGGCCCACCGACTCTTCGCCGATGTCCACACCTTCGTAAAGCTGCTGGGCGATCAGCATCGTCTTGCCGGTATGGAACCCCAGCTTGTTGAAGGCCTCCTGCTGCATCGAGCTGGTGATAAAAGGCGGCGAAGGTTTCCGGCGCGTCTGTCTTTCGGTGATCCTGGCGATCCCGAAGGGTTCCCGCCGGATTTCATCCGCAAGGCCCCGCGCCTCCTCCTGATTCCCAATCTCAAATTTGTCCCCGTCTATCTTCTCCAGCTGCGCCGTGAGGACCTGTTCCACGCCTTCTTTCTGCAGGTCGGCCGCGATCTGCCAGTATTCCTGGGGGGCGAAGTTCTGGATCTCCCTCTCGCGGTCCACCACGAGCCGCAGGGCCACCGATTGGACACGACCGGCGCTCAGACGGGAGCCGACCTTTTTCCAGAGGAGAGGGCTCAGCTTGTAACCCACCAGCCGGTCAAGAATACGCCGCGCCAGCTGGGCGTCGATCTTCTTCTCGTCGAATTCCCGGGCATGCTCGAAGGCCTTTTGGACCGCCTCCTTGGTGATCTCGTGAAAGGTCACCCGGTGATACGTCTTCCCGTCGCCCAGGTGCTGGATGATGTTCCAGCCTATGGCCTCGCCCTCCCGGTCGGGGTCGGTGGCGATGTAGATGTTCTTCTTGGTCTTGGCCTCTTTTTTCAGCTGGGAGAGCACCTTCTGTTTTTTTCTGACGACGATAAGTTTGGGTTCAAAGTCGTTTTTGACGTCGACGCCCAGGCTCGAAGTGGGCAGATCAACGAGGTGCCCCATCGAAGAGACGACCTTGAACTTGTTGCCCAGGATCTTGTTGATCGTCTTGACCTTGGTCGGTGATTCAACGATAACGAGTGATTTCATGATCGGTCTATCCGGCCTTGGAAAACATCCTGCCCGCCCCTTGTCTTATCTGCCTCTTCATCTCCAAACGCAATAAAGCGGCCATAAGCTGTGACGCCGGTATGCCCAGGGCCTTCTGGATCTCATCGAAATGGACGGCCTTTTTATCGAGGATAGCACAAATCTGCCCTTCAAGACAAGTCAGTGTTGATGAATCTGCACCCGCACCCCGCGGACGGTCTTTTTGCGATCCCGGCCTGACGCTTTGCGCGGGCGGCCCGGCAATCCCGGCCCGGAGGGCGGGATCAAGTTCTTCGATGATGTCTTCGAGTCCGGAAATCAGCTTTGCACCCTGTTTGATAAGGTTGTTCACCCCGAAGGCGTTGGGATGGTTCACCCGGCCCGGGACGGCAAAGACCTCGCGGCCCTGCTCCAGGGCCAGGCGGCTGGTGATCAGGGCCCCGCTCTTTTGGGAGGCCTCGACCACAACCACCCCAAGCGAAAGACCGCTAACGATACGGTTGCGCCGGGGAAAATGGCCGGCCAGCGGCCGGGCGTCCATCGGCAATTCCGTCACCACCGCGCCGCGCTCCGCGATCTCATCGGCCAGCCGCCTGTTCTCCTGCGGATAAATATGGGAAAACCCGCTGCCCATAACAGCGGCGGTCAGGCCCCTAGCCTTCAGCGCCCCCCTGTGCGCCGCGCTGTCGATGCCCCGCGCCATACCGGACACGACGCAGAAACCGCATTCCGCCAGGCCGCCCGCCAGTTGTTCGGCGACCATGGTCCCGTAAACCGAGGCCCGGCGCGATCCCACCTCGGCCAGGGCCGGCACCTCATCACCGGGCAGCCGTCCCCTTATATAGAGAAGGGACGGCGGGTCGTAGATCTCCTTGAGGCGGGAAGGATATCCCGCCTCAAACAGCGTAACGACCCGGACCCCGAATTTACGGATAAGGGCGGTCTCGCTTTTGAGAAAGGCCTCCCTGGGAAAAGAGCGCCAGGCCTCCCCGACCGCCGCCGGAAGGCGCACGGGCGCCTGTCCGCCTTTCGGCCATCCGTACAGAACCCTAGAGGCCGAGCCGAAACGCGCGACCAGTTCGCGGATGCGCACGCTCCCCAGCCCCGGGACGGCGTTCAAGATAAGGACCGCTTCCTGCTCAGTCATTCTTCAGAAGTAAAAGGATTTTCTGGATGACCTGCTGGATGGACAAACTGTCTGTTTCGATAACGTGGTCGGCTTGACGATAAAATTGTTCGCGCTCATTCAAAAGCGCCCTGACGGTTCCCAAAGGGTCTTCGACGTTTAACAGCGGCCGGTGCCTCTGGTGCCCCACGCGGTCCAGGATCACTGCCGGCGAGGCCTTCAGATAAATGAGCAGACCGTTCTTTTTAAGGTTCCGTATATTCTCTTCCCGGATGACGACGCCGCCTCCGCAGTCGATGACCAGGCCTTCTTCGCCGCTGAGTTCGCGGACAACCGCCGTCTCAAGATCCCGGAAATAGGGTTCGCCCCTGGTCCTGAAGATGTCGTTGATCGACATCTTTTCCCGCGACTCGATCAGGTCATCCATAACGACGAGCCTGCGGTCCAGCCGCCGGGCCAGATCCCTCGCGGCGGCCGTCTTCCCGGCCCCCATAAAACCCACCAGGGCGATATTTCCGCTCACAGCCATGTTAATTTCCAATGCCGCTGTTGTTCATTAAAAGGCTTGAAAATCACGGTGATTGTAACACGCGCCCCATGGGGTGTCAAACATTCCCGATAACATAGCGAAGTCTTTGCGAGCCCGTAAGGGCGAAGCGATCTCTCTTGTTTGAGATTGCTTTGCCGGCCACACATCTCAACGGCCTCGCGATGACTCGCGTCAGCTCTTCATTCATTTGCTTCGGCCAGATCATACGCCTCGGTTTTCAGATACGGCGCAACCCGCTGAGAGATGTCTTTATCCGGCAAGTTGCCTCCCCCCTCCGGCCCGCCGCCCAGGAGGAGACGGAGGTTGTGCACAGGCGCGATGTTGAGGATCACGGGTTCGAACCCGTCGATGGGCAGGGTCTCGAGGGTCCTAAGGTCGGGCACCGCAAGAGGCGCCGCATCGGCCGCGCCGCCGGGCTCCTCCCGGATACGCATATCCACCGACTCGGGATTGAGGTTGATCCCGCCTTCGGGTGAATCGGCCGCGCCGGCGCGCTCGGCCATGTGGTTGTCGAACTCTCTTATAATTACATTTGAAGGAAAATGGCTGCCGGCATGTTCGCAAGAAAGGAAACGTGCTCTGATAAGATTCGGCAGACTATCGGGAAACATTCTTTCTCTGGTTGTCGAGGGGATATGCTTCATCATATATTCTCTTAGTTCAGGCCAGGTGCGGATCTCGTTCCTTAAGCCTTCCAACAAGAAATAGGTAAAGAAATTAACCTTATCTCCCTGGTCTTGTCCGGCAATCGTAAAAAACAAACCGTTAGGATATTTTCTAAACAATACGGGCATATCCCCATAACTGCCACAGGCGCCCGGCACACCAATGAAAAATTGATCTACTTTATCTCCGATCATTTTTTCCAAAGCCTGCAAAAATTCGTAGGAATGAGAACGGGTCGATAATCCTGATACGTCCATTTTCTTCACTGCCCTTGACACCTCCTCAATCGGCCCGGCCACGACCCTGACGACCAGCTTCCCTTTTTCTTTTTTCTCAAGGATAAATCCTTTTCTAATCCCAATTCGCCAGGACAATTTATTATTTAGAGCATATCCCCCCAGATACCTGTATTTTTTGTTCTCATGTTGGAACAATTCTCTTAATTTTTCCAGATACGCGACACTGGAATCCTCAAAACCGATCGACAATATGATGACTCCATCTTTAACAATTTTTTCATAAGGAATGTTCTTCAAATATTTGGCCAGCTCTATTTCTTTGGTTAATACTTTTCGAAGAAAATCCAGGACAGCTTGGATGGTCGCGGGAGATTTCTGCTTTGCGGATTCAAGAATTACCAGAATTCTTTTCTGTAAATCCGGGGCCTCATTATATGCCTTATCAACCCCATCGCTTAAAATAATGATATTATCCATATTGTTTGTCATCAGTTCGATAAGGATGTTATCAATATGCCCCGCGTAATTCTCAAATAGCCACGGCAATTTGCGGTATGAACTCAATCGAAAAACAAACCCTTTGAGATCCGTCTTCGCAATGTCGACTCTCTTAATGAATTCAACCAGCGTTGTACTTTGAAGTCTTGAGATAAGTTCATCGAAGAACAAATCAAAGGTACAGGTATAAAAACCGCGCCCTTTCGCCAATAATAAGTACAGAACGTCATCGCTCATAAACTGCTTTTTGATCACCTTGCGAGCATAGTCAACAGCGTACTCATCATGAAACGCATTAAAGGCCTGAACTATTTGTTCTGCGGGAATGAATTTCCTTCGGAGATATTCTGGGCTTGTAAGAATTTCTTTGGCCGCCCAGATATTTTTTGCTTTCAGTAATTTTTTCAAAACAGCTATTATCAATGCCTGCGATTTTTGACCGGGTTCCAAATTAGCCAAACGGGAATGCGGATATTCCCAAAGGATACTAATATGTTCTGGTGTCACGTTATTTTCTTTTTTCATAAGATTCGCTTTTTTGGCTAATCCCGAAGCATCGAATCCACGCAAAGCCTTCGCAACGCTCTTTTTGGTTCGGCTATCAAGATGCGAGCCGACAATGAACCACATTTGATCCACAAAGCGCTTTACCGATTCAAGATTCTCCATCATTTCCATTTTATTTTTAAGAAGATCCGGCATGCCCGGATAAGAAAATATCTTCTCACTAACAAAGCCGCTATTTATACTTCTTCCACGAGAATAGTGCTCTTCAAGCCTTTCCCATAAAAACAACATATCCTTTTCATTATCTTTGTTTACCCCTTGTAATAGCTGATAGAATCTTTCCAGCCCCTTATTAAATAATGCCAGGGCTTTTTTGTGCCCCGCTTTCCGGGAATAATAGCCACTGCTTATTCTTTCCAGTCCCAAAAAATACTTTTGGATATCCGTCTCTTCATTAATGATTTTTTCCCACTCCGCTAAAGCCTCTGGGGTAGGATCAAGTTTCTCTTCAAACCTCATAATCACGGTCATAAGCATTTGGGATTGTACTTCCCGGCTTGACATAAGACCGCTTGTCAATGCCGCCCCGACTATTGCTTTGGCTGTGGTTGAAAGGAATTCCCGCCTTGGTTTTGCTGCTCCAGGCTTATCTTGGTCGAATTCCTTTTTTTCCCCCTCCGCCATGTTGTGGTCTCTTTTAATTTCATCAATGCTGCCTGAATCTTCTTGCCCGCGACTGATGCTTTCGATTTCTTGGATCAGATTTGTTAATAACTCAAGCCTTTTTTGTCCGACGCAGAAAAAGAAGTTCGTGTAAGATTTAATGAGGTAGTTTGAGGGAAAAATCTCGGGAAAAGCT
>CAYRXT010000005.1:0-83128 GCA_964428315.1 uncultured Planctomycetales bacterium | reverse complement strand
CGTGTTGGGTCTTCTTATATTTCTTTCATCGGGTAATTGTGGGATAACTTCTAACATAAAACCAGCAAAATTATTGGGATAGTTAACTTTTTAAATTTTTTGCAATCCTGTCGAAATACCTTTCCATGCTGTGATCATCAAAGCCGTTCGGAAACTGTTCGTTTAACTGGTCGTATCGATCAATCGCCTGAATAACTTTACTGGTCGAACGATCAAGAAATTTTCTCCACCAACGTATTCCTCGATGTAGCTTTCCCAAAAAACCGCTAGTTCCATAAGGTGCGCAACCTAATGATCAGCCTGCCGACGCCGATCAATCCGATGTATTATCAAAGCGCGTGATCAAAGTCAGCTAAATTTGCTTCCTTAAAATCACGGCTAATTTACCATAAATCGCTGTATTAAAAACCTGACCACCGTAAGTGATGTCCTGCCAGACTTCAATAAACGGATGCCTAATATCGTAGGATGGGCCAAGCTTACTTGTCCATTCGCCATTATCGAGTTGGCGCGCGGCATGGGCAACCTGATCAGCTTCATCCATATATAAGGCGACCTTTTTAAATCCCGCCTCTAAAGCCGCACCTTCACACCGTTCGTATCCTAAAGTTGAATAAGCGTTGATAAAATTCTGAAGGGAAGTATCACCGACAGGCTCAAGCGGCCAGTAGCTCAATCCTAATGGATTTGGCCACCACCATGTCTCGTCATCTTCGGCCGCCCACGCAATGCAGTTATAATCTTTCGAGCATGGGCTTGTAATCGCAATAGTCATACTCAATACCCATGGGAGTTGGCCCAATCAAGCCATGCTCGCGTCATTTTGCGTAAATTACCGCGTTGATCTGGTTGTATGGGATTCTCACCGGTGATTGCTGATAAAGCCCAAAACCAATGAGCAGGATTTCGTTCCAATTCACTAAAAATAAGCGGCAATATTTTTTCACCCATCCCGATGATTCTCTGGTAGGCAGGGTGCATACAAATCTTATCCAAAGAAGAATAAAGGCTTGTTTCTTGTTCCCATTGGGTAACTAAAAGACTGAATTCAATCCTGTCCTTCCGGGAAACGGGACTATTATAATGCTCACAAATATCCCAAAGTTCGGGACCTTGAGAGGAATATTCCGGATCCAGCGCAATCGCTGTATCGTTTTCCAGAGAAACTAAATCGTCATACACGGTGAATCTACTCATTTAAATAATTCCTTCGTTTTGTCCGTCAAGCTCTTATCAAAAATTTGATTCTTATATTCCCGCAACTGATTCAATATCGCCCAGATTTTATCTGTATCAGGCGGCATGGAGACGCCCTTAAAGACATCGAGATCGAATATCAACGGCAACTTGTTAGTATCCGGCTTAATTGCTTCGATGGTCTCAATAACGATCGCCGTCGCGCCGATTTCCTCATTGGGTATTGCCAGCCTGACAAAAAATCCTGCTAATGCTTGCGGGATACCAGTCGCCACTTCAGGAGCCGTCAGGATATATTCTTTAAAATCAGAAAATGGCAATGGCAATTCAATCCGGTTTATATATCTCAAGGCTATTCTTGAAACAGAATTGGGCTTGGCAATCTTCGCATATTGCGTCCAAAGCCTCTTTGCTTCAGCATTAAATACTTCCCAATTGGAATACGGACGAAGCTTGTTAAATGTGAATCCGTCGAGACAGACTTGCACAATACTTTTTCCATCCTCGGCGTGGAATAAATAACCATCGATCTTTTCAGGAGAGGCTTTAAACTCAGGAGCGCTTCCGCTCTTGAATTGGACTCCGCCCTCAAAAGACCTTCTCTCTTTTTTGACGGGATAATCAGACTTAACAAATTCTTGAAATTCTTGAAGATGTGTTAAGAAAATATCAGGAGGCAAACTTGTTTTAATATCAAGAATCGCTTCTGTTATAGGCGCATTATTATATGGCTTCATGGGCATTTTGTTATGATAAAATTTCTCTTATAAAGTATTGTCATATTATACCAAAAAACGGCTCAAAGTCATCGCCCAAATCCTCAAATTTGACGCCTGCTTCAAGCTGAATGTTTGCCGGGCCGTTTTCATTCGCTTCAAACCGCCAGCCGGATTCTCCCAACAGTTTATTGATTTTAATTCTTGCTTTGGCTTCTTTTGCCATTATCTTTAAACCTTTATTTTTGTTTTTGCAAACGATCCAGCTCTATTTTATTAAACTGCCATTGACCACCAACACGAAAGCCCGGGAGTTTGCCGGCCCGGGCTAATCGTCTGACGGTATAAGGATGTATGCGAAGATACTCCGCGACTTCGTCTGCGGTGAGGACGTCCTTTTGGGTCATGACTCCTGCCTTGTTGGGTTCGTTTGAAGTGTTACATATTGTAACACTCATTATTTTGCTTGAGAAGTTTTAAAAATTAAGCGCAAAGGTTTTTGGGGGAAATATTATGGTTTGGAAATTACTTGTGAAAGGGAACTGCCGTTCTCTACCTAAAAAAACTTGGTGTCCATATGGTGTCCAAAAATAAGATAATTGGTATCAAATGGTGTCCATTGGTGTCCAAAATCGGGGGAGAAATTATACCCATGAAATCCCCGGAGAAGTGATTATTATTAAAATGAAACGGGCTAAGCCATTAGTGTATAATGACTTAGCCCGTTTACCCTTGCGGGTAATTTGGCGGGGTTGACGAGATTTGAACTCGCGACCTCCTGCGTGACAGGCAGGCGTTCTAACCGAGCTGAACTACAACCCCTGATTTTTGAATTATTTCTTTCTCACATCGGGATATGTGCGAACAAAACTTCCCAAAAAATCCAGGATGTGCTACAGTTTAATATCAAAGAAAGCATTTGTAAAGAAAAAATCTGGGCGGTGGAGGACTTGAACCTCCGGCCTCCTGAATGTAAGTCAGACGCTCTAACCAGCTGAGCTAACCGCCCCGAACACATTTCATCTCTTAGACAGTTGGCAGATGCGCAATTATAACAAGAAGGAAAGTCCAAATCAAGACGGCTTTTGGCCGGGATTCCTGATCCGCGCCGTCCTCTTCCTTTCCGCGTTTCTTCTGTTCCAGGTCGAATTTATCGTCGGGAAGATCTTCCTGCCCAATTTCGGCGGGAGTTTCATGGTCTGGGGCGCGTGCCTTGTCTTTTTCCAGGCGGCCCTGCTTCTGGGATATTTTTACGCGCACGGCATGGCCCGGCGCTTCGGCGTCGCCACGTACCGCCGGGTCCATGCCCTGGTGTTTTTATTGCCGCTGTTGTTCTTTCCGGGGCGGTTCATCCCTCTGAAATTCCATGTCCCCGATTGGCCCATGGTCCTGGCGGTCTTTGGCCTGCTGGCCGTGACCGTCGCCCCGGTCTTTTTGCTCCTTTCGGCCACAAGCCCCTTATGCCAGGCCTGGACGGCCCGTTCCAATCTGAAAGAGCGCGACAATCCCTTTGCCCTTTTCGGCGTGTCCAATCTGGGATCCTTTCTCGCGCTCTTGAGTTACCCGTTCCTTTTTGAGTCGCACTTTGATCTGGAGACCCAGCAGAGGATATGGCGCGGCGGTTACCTGCTTCTGGTCATCCTTTACGGACTGGCCCTGCGGTGTGTCGCGGTGAACAAGGACGAAGAGTCCTCCCCGGGGACCCAGTGGTCCGGGGAACCCGGGGCGCTCAAGCCCTTCCTGTGGTTTGTCTATGGCGCGGGCGGCGTGACCGCCTTCATGGCGGTGACGAATATACTGACCGTCGAGATCGCGCCGGTGCCGTTATTATGGATGGTGCCGCTCATGCTGTACCTGCTCAGTTATGTCCTGACCTTCAAGCGGAAATCCTGGCAGCCGGCCTGGCTGAGGGAGAATATGGCCTGGGTCGTGCTGGCCGCGGCTGCGCTCTATTTTTTGATCATCAAGAACGCGGTGCCGGTTGTTGTCGGCCTGATCCTTATGCTTGGCCTCTGTTTTTTGCTGTGCCTCTTTTGCCAGGGGCGGCTGTTCGCCCTGCGTCCCCCGCCGGCGCGTCTGACGACCTTTTACGTTTATGTCTCGCTCGGCGGCTTGGCCGGAGGGGTGGCGGCCTCATGGATCGTGGTCCTGATTTCGCAAACCTACCTGGAGTATTTCCTGGCGCTTCTTTTTCTGACGCTGGCCTGGCAGATCGAACGCGGACGGCCGCTCCTGTCCCGGCGTCCGTTGATTTCTTTTGCCGGACTGTTTGCCTGGATGGCGGCGGGTTCTTTTATCGTCGAGGAATGGGCCGGTCCCGGAATTCTCCTGTGGCTGGTGGGAATTTCGGGCCTGCTTTTATTCGCCGGGGATAAGCGGGGTGTGTCTCTGATGCTGGCGGCCTCTTTGGCTGTTTTTCTGCCCGGCATGGAATCCTTGTGGCAAAAGGAAGACGTGATCTTCGCCAGGCGTAATTATTACGGAGTGCACCGGGTCCTGGAAAAATCCGGCATCCGCTTCCTGGCGCACGGCTTCACTCTGCACGGCGCGCAGTTCACCGGTCCCGGACGAGAGCATATTCCCCTGATGTATTACAACCCGCGTTCCCCGGCCGCCGAGATGATCATTCACAACAATCCACGGCGGATCGGCATTGTGGGGCTGGGCACGGGGGCCCTGGCCGTCTATGCGCGACCGGGCGACAGGGTGGATTTTTATGAGCTTGACGCCGACGTCATTCACGCGGCCGGGGAGTATTTTTCTTATCTCGATATCTCGCCGGCCCGGATCGGGTTTGTCGTGGGGGACGCCCGACTTTCGCTGGAAGAAAGGCCCCCGCAGATGTATGACCTGCTGGTGATCGACGCCTTCAGCGGGGATTCTGTGCCGGTGCATTTTTTGACCAAAGAGGCCGTCGCCGAATACCGGCGACATCTTTCTCCCGGCGGGGCAGTCGTTTTTCATCTGACAAACCATTACCTCGCCCTGCCGAGGGCGCTGGGCACGACCGCGCTGGACGCGGGGGCGTTTGTCCTTTTCAAGCAGGATCTGGATTTTATAAGCGGACGGTATCATTCCGACTGGATGGCCCTGACATGGGACGCGGGCGCGGCACGCCGGCTCGACGAGGACCTCGGCTGGGACGTTGTCACGGATAAGGGGGGAAAGGCCCCGCGCCCATGGACGGACCAATACTCCAGCGTTATTCCCTATTTCATAAACTGGAGAGGTCTGAAGGCGCAGATGTACAGCGGGAGTTTGCCCAATTTTTAGGCTGTAAAGGCAATAGGCAGTCAGAGGCCAAAGCAATATGGAGACATCAAATAGGACAGAGGCGGACGCGGTTTCCCGTCCGTGTGGGCTAACGCAAAAAATGGGTAAACTCCACAAGGGAAGGGGCATGATGACAACGAAAACACTATTGTTCGGGTGCGGCGTCTTATTGTGTCTGTCCGGATGCGCCGCCGGGCATCACGGCTATTCGCATCCCAAGCCCGTCGTCGAGGCGATCGACGCGGTCGTCAAAAAGGTGGCCAGGGAATACGCTCTGGACCTGGAATTCGCCCTGTACAGGGCGCGGAAAAACGCGCGCCAGCTCCTCAAGGCCCTTAATGCCGTGGAGGGGGAAGAGATGGATTCCATGGCCTTTCTCGTCGGCCAGATGCCGGTCAGGGACCTGAGGACGCTCAAGGCGGATTTTCTTGTGGAAAACGTGCGCCTGGCCCGCCTGGCCAGAAGAAGGGTGCCATGGGGAGAGGCTGTCCCCGAGGATATATTCTTGAATTACGTCCTGCCTTACGTCAACATGAATGAGAGGAGGGAACGCTGGCGCCCGGAATTCTTCGGGCGGTATCTTCCCCTGGCGGTGGAGCAGGGGACGATCCGTGACACGGTCCTCCTTTTGAACCGGAAAGTTTTCGAAGATTACGGAGTGACTTATCACGCTACCAAAAGGCCCAAACCCGACCAGAGCCCTTATGAGACGATCGAGGCCGGTTACGCCTCCTGCACGGGGCTGTCCATCTTGATCAGTGATGTCCTGCGGGCCGTCGGTGTCCCCGCCAGGATCGCGGGAACGCCGAGCTGGGTTGATGACAGCGGCAACCACACGTGGGTCGAGGTCTGGGACAACGGGGAGTGGCACCATATCGGCGCCGGGGAACCCGGGGATTATGACGAAGCCTGGTTCAATGATAAGGCCGCGCAGGCCGACGCGGACGATCCCGTTCACCGTATCTATGCGGCGAGTTTCCGGCGAACCGGACTTTTGTTCCCGACCATATGGGATCCGCAGGTGGACGACGTCTTTGCCCTCGACGTGACGCTCGATTACAAATAAATCGCGCGTGTTTCGGGCGACGCCGCGAAGGGCCGGAACCTGCAAGGCGGAGGGCAAGGCCGTTTCAGTTGTTTTTGACGTTAACCCGGACGAAAGGCGGCTGGGCGTCTTCCGGAAGGGAAGCGCGTTTGCGCACCCGGATGCCTCCGGCGAAAAGAGGGAAGATGAACAGGGCGGTCAGGGCCGCCACGATCGATCCTCCGACGATCGCGCCCCCGAAACGCTGGGAGGGAGGAAACGAGGAGAAGAAAAAGATCCCGAATCCGGCGGTGATAATGATCATCGACGTCATGATGGGTTCCGCCATCGTCGAGCGGACCTTGTCCCAGCGGTCCGCGCGTGTCAGGCCGTTCTCTTTTAACCGGCGATAGGCGGCGATCATGTGGATCATCGCGTCGATCCCCATGCCCAGGGCGACATTGGCCGCGGGGGCGCAGATGATATCCAGAGGAATATCCCATATCCCGAATCCTCCTAAGATACATAAGGGGATGATGCCGATGCTGAGCGTAACCGCAAAGGCTGTCCACGGCGAAAATGAAACGATGAGGCCGATCAAGGCGAAGATGCCGATAAGACGCAGCAGGCCGAAAATCAGGCTGGAGGCCACCAGGTCGGCCAGCCGTCCCTGCAGGGCGTAGATCCCGGCCACGATGGTCGGGACAAACCCGTTCCTGAGAACAATATTTCGGATCTCTTCGATGACCTTCAGGCGCGACTGGCTCCGGCCCTCCTCATGCATCCGGATCAAATAAAGGGCCTCCTTGTGGTCGGGGGTGACAAAACTCCTTCCGATCTCGTCGAATTGCGGGGATTCCACGCGGTTGAAGAACCGGTTCCAGCCTAACAGGAAGAAAAAGGGCGTACGTTTGCCTTGTGCCATGAGCGTGGCCAGGGAAACGACGGTGCCGGTTTCCGGGTGACGTTCCAGATCCTCCTGGAGGTCCCATAACTGTTCAAAGGCGCGGTTCGAATTGAATGTCTTGCCCTGCCGGTCCCTGACCACGACCACCAGCGGGCTGCTTCCGCCTTCCCTGTCGATACGTTCAAGGCCTTTGTAAATCTCCGAGTCTTGGGAGAAATAGGAAAGAAGGCTGGGATCCGTGCTGAGCCTTTTCAATGCCGGGAGGCTGATGAGGACAAATCCCGCGATGACGGCAATGACGATCGCCCGGCGGCGGTTGAGCCATCCGGACACCGAAGGCAGGTATACTGTGAAGAGCCGTCCGGTACGGAGACGCGACACATCTTTGGACCGAAGAAAGGCCGGATAGACCCCGTAGGCGACGATAAAGGCGATGACGGTTCCGGCCGCGCCCGATATCCCCAGTTCCCGCAGGGGCTTGGCCGGCACAAAAAGAAGACTGATGAATCCCAGGAAGGTTGTCAGCATGCACCAGAAGGAGGCGGTGCCTGTCATGGCCGCGGCCTCGCTGGCAGCCTGGCGCGCGCTGAGTTCGGGACGGTTGAGTTTGCGCCAGTTGAACGTCACAAAGATGATATGGGAAAGCGTCAGGACGAAGACAATAGTCGCCAGGTTGGCCGTGAGGATGCCGATCCTGATATCCAGCAGGCTGGTCATCATTAGGGTGATCATGCCGGCGTTCACGCAGGAGATGAACATGCCCAGAAGGATGCGCGCGGACCGGAAAATCAGGACTGTGATGACGCCGAAGATCAACATCGCCGCGAGGCTGAAGGTTTTCATATCATTGAGAAGATAACGGCGGATCAGTTCCGTCACGTAGGGGAATCCCGACATGCGGATGTGAAATTCTTGTTCGTGGAAGACTTCGATGAGAAGTTCGATCTGCCGGATTGTCTCCCGCTCTATGGCGTAATCGATGAAGACGGCGATGTTTGAGGACTGTTGATCCCGGGAGATCAGGGCGCCTCTCCAGAAGGGGCTTTCGAGGGCGTAACGGGGCGAACGCGGGCCGTCTGTCAGGCTGATAACGCTTTTGACCCCCTCCAAAGTCGACAGGAGTGTCCCGAGGTGCCGGACTTTATCAAGGTAGTCTTTGGAAAGAATGTCTCCGCGGATATTGATGATTAGTTGCTGGTCTTTACGGTCAAACTGACGGGAAAGCTCGCTCTCGGCCTGGAGGAGAGGGTCATCCGTGGAAAAAAAGAAATCCCGTCCCACGTGCGGCGTCAGGTCAACAAAGCGCAGAAAGACAAAGAGGGTGAGGACGCTGAGGCACAGGAAAACCCATGCCTCGGGTGAAAAATAAAACCTTTCACCTGGACTGCGTGAAATTTTTGTGGACAGCTGGATCATGACGCGTTTTCTCCATACTAATTATAACGTGTTTGGGGCCGTTTGCGAAGGGTATCATAGTCGGCCTTTCTGCGGCCACAAAAGGGGACAATCGCGTTGACAGATATCTTTAGGGGAGCTACGATAACATTTGGCCGGGTAACCGGCGACAGGCGACAAGAGACAAAAATGGATTTTGGGTTTCTTGTTTCTGGGTCCCCGATGGCTGTCAGGCAGTCGGCCGGATTTCCAGCGGATAGAAATAAGCGGTTGGAGATAAATGATCCCGGCGAGAACCGGGTTGAAAAACAGGAGAGATGAATGAAAAACACTTTTGTCTTCGGCGCCATCCTGGGGATGCTGATCGCCATTATCCCGGCCGGTCCGTCTTTCGGCCAGGAGAAGTTGACCCTGACGACCTATTACCCGTCACCTTTTGGCGTTTACGACCGGTTAAGGCTGACGCCGCGAGCCAGTCTTTCCGCCGAGGAATTCTGTGCCTCGGTCAAAGACGTCGGGTTGATGTATTACGACGACGGCAGCGATGAAAAACGCGCCGGCCTCTATATCTGCACAAAGCTGGATGAAGACGAGTATGACTGGGTTCAGGTGACCCGGCCGCTGGTCTTTGAAGGCGGTGTGCCCATGCCGGGAACGGTCACCTGCGTCAAGGAGGACGGCACGCTCGGGCGGTGCATCAATAATCCCTCCTATGACGGCTCGTGCGGCTGTCTGTAGATTAATAAGGCCAGGCCCTGTTTATTTTCTCTCCAGAATCATTGTCCCGTGAGGCCAGGCCCAACGGGGCTGTCTTCGCCATTCGCCGAATCGCTTTGTCAGAATAAAATTGTCTTGTATGTACTGCGCCAGAAGCGGGCAGTAGTCTCTCCCGAAGAGGCCGTTCCCCCTTTGGTCGGAAAACGCCAGACTGGAAAGGAGGATGAAGCGGATCTCTTTTCTCCGGAGCTCTCGGATGATCTCGCGTTCCTGCTTTGGCGTGATATTGATGTGTTCGAAGAATATGAGCTGGCGGGTCGGACTTTTCCGGCTCAGGAGATAATAGTAGAGGGGATCATAGGGAAGCGCGAAGAAGGTTTCCCCCGGCCGCAGGTTTTCCTCAAGGAAGTGCGCCGTGCGGCCGACCGTGCGGATCCACAGCGGAGAATTGCCGACATAAATCCCGGCACGCCGAAATCCGAAAGAATGCTCTCTCTTCCCTATAAAACGCCCGGTGAAAAGGAAGACGTCTTTGGCCTGCCATCCGATGAGACAGAGAAGGATAAGGGTGACGGCGGCCATGAGTCTGCGGGGAGCACCGGCCATGGCCCGGTCTATAAGAAAAAACCCCAGGAGCGTGAGAGATCCCCCCGCCCAGTATGTCCTGTAAAAGACCCCGCTGGCAAAGAATTCGTGCATATTGACCAGGGCGAAGACGAGAAGGGCCGCGCTTGTTCGAATGACCCCGCTGGTGGAGGGGTGGGACCGTTTTCGAAGAAACAGGAGGCCTAAACGGACGATGGCCGCCATGAGGATGAACCGGAAGAGCAGGTGCGGGATATCGGCGAAGGTTCCGCCTAGGACAAAGACCTTCAGGTATCCAAGAATCGATTCGACCAGTGATGTGTTGAACGGCCGGTCGGAGGGGAAGAACGGCATGCATTGCCTGACCGCGTAGAGCGGCAGGTCCTTTAAAAAAAAGGCGTAAATCCCGGCCGTCACTGCGAGCGTTAAAAGTCCGGCAGAAAAAAACGTTTTGGCCGGAAAGGGAGCACCCTTCGGCCGGAGAAGAGACAAGGCGATACCGTAGGCAAGGAAGACCCCGAGCCCGATGTTGAGTTTGACCAGGCACAGCCCGAACACGCCAAGGAAGCCTAAGAGGATATCCGCCCTGCCGCCGCTTTGCCGGAAGCGAAGCGCGGCCAGCAGTACGGCAAATAGGAAGGCGAGCCCCGCCGTGTGGTTGTATGTGTGGAAAAAATAGGACGGCGTGACCCAGAACCATAAGGTCGCGATGACGGCCGTCGGGCGCCGCGTCAGCCGTGAAGCGCAGGCGTAGAAAAGCAGGCCGGCCGCAAGCGTGAAGAGGTACTGCGCCAGCAGGACACTGGAGACATGGATCCCGAAAAGGCCGAAGAAGCCAGCAAAGACATAGGGCATGAGGGGGCCATAAACCCACCAGTAATCCCGGTAAGGTCTTTCGCCATTGAGCGTCCGCTCGAAGGCGTACAGGTCGCGCCCGTGATCGCCCTGCGAGAGTTCGCCCTGGAAAAAGAGCCATGGCCCGAGGATGAGAATGCCCGCCAGGAGCACCAGGCACCAAACGCGCAGTTCAGGGCGGAAGATTATCCTGTTTCGGATCACGGGCCCATTATATCCGAGGCCGGAAACTTTGACAACGATTGTCCGCGGGGATTTTCGTACTGGAGAAGTGTTTTCATTTGCGGCGGCGCTATGTTAAAATACGTTTCTGGAAGAAACGGTCTGAACAACAACGCGCCAAAGAAAGGGGCCCCCATGGTCACTCTTGACGATTTTAAAAAGATGGAACTTGTTGTGGCCGAGATCACGGAGGTGAAGGACCATCCCAACGCGGATAAACTCTATGTCCTCAAGGTCAATACGGGAAAAGAAGACAAACAGCTGGTGGCCGGCATCCGGCAGAATTACACGAAGGAAGAGCTGACCGGACGCAAGATCGTCGTTATCAATAATCTGGAAGAGGCCACGATCCGAGGCGAGGTGTCCCAGGGCATGCTGCTGGCGGCCCAGGACGACACGGGGATCCGCGTCCTTCAGCCGGACGCGGACGTCAAGACGGGGAGTCCGGTCAGGTGAGGGGCATATACTCATGAAGAGTCAAACAGAATATATCGAATTCGACACCAAAGGCCGCGGTGATGTCAGGGACGTGACAGCCGACGTCCGGGAAATCGTCCAGCAGGCGAAGATCCGGGAGGGGATCGTGACCGTCAGCGCGATCGGGTCCACCGCGGCTGTCACGACCTGCGAGTTTGAACCGGGTCTCATCAAGGATATCCCCGAACTCTTCGACAAGCTGATCCCTCCGGGGCGCTACCATCACGACCAGACATGGCATGACGGCAACGGACATTCGCATCTGCGCTCATCCGTGGTCGGGCCTTCAATCACCATTCCGGTTAGCGGGGGAGATCTTGTCCTGGGCACGTGGCAGCAGATCGTCTTCGTCGATTTCGACAACCGTTCCCGCCGGCGCAGGATGGCCGTCCAGTATATCGGACAATAAAATGGATGAACTCAGACAGTTTGTAGAAGAGGCGTATTGCCTTTCATGCGAAGGGTGCTGCCGTTTCAAGGAGGCCGATTCTGTCTGGCGCCCGCGGTTGACACCGTCGGAAAAGAGAATCCTCGAGCAGAACCCTTTGGCCCGCGAGATGTTCAAGGGATCATCCGCGGCCGGACCGGATGAGAGGGTCCGCGCCCGCGGCTGTGCCGGGGGAGGCTGTCTCTGCGGTTTTCTTTCGCCGGAGGATAACCTCTGCCAGATCTACAGGACGCGGCCTTTCGAATGCCGCTTCTATCCTTTTCTTCTGGTGCGCCATGGAGGTGATTTTGAGGTCGCCGTGCACCGGCACTGTCCTTATGTCCGGGATTTCCGGCAGTCTCCGAAATTCATGGGCCACGTCGAATATCTGCGGAAATATTTTTGCGGTGAAGACATCCTCGCCTATCTTAGAGATAACAGGTCGCTGGCCGGGGACTATGCCGCATATGAAGACGAACTGGAATATCTCTTCAAGATTGAAGGGATTCGGATTGCGGGTGAAGCGTGATCGCGGAAGCGGATCTCTGGGAGGCCAGAGAAGATATCGAAGAGTTTCTCGACGCAACCGGACGGCCGCTTTCGGGCTATTCTTTCGCGAACATCTTTCTCTGGAAAGATTTCTTTTCTTACGGGCTGGAGATGATTGAGGGATGTTTATGTCTTATGGCCGAGAGCGACGGGGGCGTCTTTCTTTACCTCCCGCCCCTCGGCCGTGAGGTGAGTCCGCGCGTCCTGGCGGCGGGCCTCATGCGGTTAAAGGCGATGGCCCCGCTCTCTTCCGCGGGGCGCATTGAGAACGTCCCGCGCGGCATGCTGGCGTGTTGCAACGGGGGAGAGTTCCGGATTTATAAAAGGGGATATGAATTCGTTTATTACAGGCGGGATGTCGCCGGACTCCGGGGCAACGCCTTCAAGTCAAGACGCGGCGACTATAATGTTTTCGCCAGGCAGGAAGATATCGCGTACGCCGTGTTCGACGGCGGCCGGAAGGAGGAATGCCTGGCGCTCTATGACCGGTGGGCGGACGTTAAGCGTCAGCGCATCGCGGATCCGGTTTTTCGGGCCATGCTGGACGAAAATCGCCGCGTGCACGAACTGGCCATGACGTCTTGCCGGGAACTGGGGCTTGAGGGCCGGACGGTTTCCGTCGGGGGCGACATCAGGGCCTACACCTTCGGTTTCCCCCTCAACAGCACGACATTCTGCGTGCTCTTCGAGATCGCCGATCCGTCGCTTAAAGGGGCGGCGACGTTCATCTTCCGGGAATTCTGTGACGATCCGGTTTTGAGGGATTTCTGTTTCATTAACGCCATGGACGATTTTGCCATGCCCGCGGTCAGCCGGGCCAAACTGTCGTTTTGCCCCACGCATCTGGAACCCGTTTATGCCGTAAGCCGGGTCGACTCATGAAAGGGGATCCCATCCATAACACCGAGTTCGTGATCTTTGACGTGGAGACGACCGGGCTATCGCCAAGATGGGGCGACAGGCTCATCGAGATCGCGGGGCTGCGCCTGAAGAAGATGAAACCCGTCGGGCGATTTGAGAGCCTGGTCAATCCACGGCGGCTGATTTCTCCCGGCGCCATGGCCGTCAACGGCATATCCCAGGATATGGTGGACGGGGCCCCGGCGGCGGATGAAGTCCTGCCGCGGTTTCTGGCGTTCGCCCGAGGGGCGTGCCTGGTGGCGCATAACGCGCGGTTCGACGTGGGCTTTTTGAACAGCGAGCTGTCGCTGACGGGCGGCCGCCTTGATCTGGAGGCCCCCGTGATCGATACGCTGAAGATGGCCCGGCTCCTGCTCCCAGGACTGGGGCGTTACTCCCTGGCGGTGGTCGCCCGTTTTTTCGGGGCCGTGCAACAGCAGACACACAGGGCGATGTCCGATGTCATGTTGACATATGAGATCTTTGCGCCCCTGCTGAGCCTGGCGGGGGAGAGAAAGATCAACGACATCCAGGACCTCGCGGCGCATTTCGGCTATACGTCTCACACCGCGCAGAAAGAAAAGTTGACGATGGACATATTGAACCGCGCCATCCGTGAAGACAGACCGGTCAACATGACGTATTTCTCTCCGTATTACGGGTCGCGGACGGTGCGGCGCGTATCGCCCATAAGGATCGTCCGGGAAAGACGCCGGACCGTACTGGTCGGGTTCTGTCATCTTCGGCGTGAGGAACGGGAATTCCGCGTCGACCGCATTGTGCATTTGGAGGAATAAAATGTCCCTGCGCGTCTTTGAAAAAAGATTCCGGTGTCCGGTTGACGGTATAAAGCTGTTTGAATCCCTGAAGGACAAGCCTTACGCGTTCTTTTTTGAGAGCAGTCTCCGCCGGTCGGGGCTTGGGCGCTATTCTTTTATCGGATTTGATCCCTTTTTGACGGTGAGGGGTGATGCCCTGGGCGTCTTCGATGAACTCCGAGGACATTTTGCGGAGTACCGCGGGCACTTCAGGAAGGCTGGTCCGTTATTTCCGGCGGGGATCGCGGGATTTTTCGGTTACGATTTCGGGATCCAGCTTGAGGGACTGAGGCCGCGCCGCGACCCGGGGTTTTTAATCCCCGCGCTGGCCTTCGGGTTCTACGACCGAGTGATCATGATCGATCATATGACAGGAGAACTTGTCATCTACTCCACGGGTCTGCCTGAGAAAGACCATATGCTCGCCGGTGTGCGGGCCCGGAGGCGTCTTGAAGAGGCGGAGGCTGTCGTCAGAGAGGCAACGCAAAGGAGGGATGCCCCGTTTGACGCATCCGGCCGAGAAGCGTTTCATACGGACTGCCGCCAGCTTTCCTGGCGGGCCGGCATGAGCAAGGCGCAATACATGGAATCAGTGGGAAGGGCCCTGGAACACATCGGACGGGGCGATGTCTATCAGGTCAACCTGGCCAGGGAGTTCACCATTTCGCTGCCCTCCTCGACGGAATACACGGATGCCTTCATGTTTTATCGGCAGTTAAGGAAAGTGTCGCCTTCCTGTTTCGCCGGATATTTTCACGGCGGCGATTTTCAGCTTCTGAGCGCCTCTCCCGAACGGTTTTTAAGATTGCGCGGCCGGCGGATCCATACCCGGCCCATGAAAGGGACGCGCCGCCGGGACGCGCGGCGGTCCGAGGACGAAAGACTGCGCCGGGAGTTATGGGAGAGCTTGAAAGACAAGGCCGAACTTCTGATGATCACCGATCTTGAACGTAACGACCTGGGACGGATCTGTGAATACGGTTCGGTGAGGGTAAAAAACCTGCGCACATTGGAGAGATACGCCACGGTCTTTCAGACGACGTCCCAGATCGAGGGGCGGCTCGGAGCGCATAAAGACTGCTTTGACCTGATCGCGGCCTGTTCACCGGGGGGATCGATAACCGGGTGTCCGAAGGTCCGCGCGATGCAGATCATCCAGGAACTCGAACCCGCGCCCCGGCGGTTTTATACGGGTTCGATGGGCTACATCAGTTTTACCGGTTCGATGGACCTCAACATCCTCATCCGTTCGCTGGCCGTTCAGAACCGGCGGGCCACATTTCACGTCGGCGGGGGCATCGTCGCGGATTCGGACCCCGAGCTGGAATACGAGGAGACACTGATCAAGGCCCGGGCCCTGTTTTTGTGTCTGCAGGAGGTTTATAAGAACGCCCTTCCCATAACGGACCATGGCGAAAAAATCTTTGTTGATTGACGGGCTGATGATGCGCCCCGCGCCGTCTCTTGTCCGGAGGCTCACGCCGGGAATCTTGCGCGGCAAGGGGGTTTTTGAGACGCTGCGGGTTTACCGGAGTATGCCCTTTGCGCTGGAACAACACCTTGCCCGGATGATGAAGGGACTTGAAGTCATTGGACTGCCGTGTCCTTATCCCCGCCGGAAGATCAGGGAATTCTTGGGAGAGATCCTCGGGAAGCACGCTCGGGGAGACGCCCGCGTCCGTTTGACGGTTTGGCAGGAAGGCAAGCGGGCGCGACTGGCGGTTATGTCCGCATCTTATCAGCCGCCGTCCCCGGCGGTTTATAAGCGCGGTTACCGTGCGGTCTTTTCCGATATCCGGCGCGACGAGGATTCTCCGCTGGTCCGGATCAAGTCCATCCGGTACCTCCCTCTATTGCAGGCCTGGCGAAAGGCCCGTCAGCGGGGACAGGACGAGGCCCTTGTGCTCAACCGCAAGGGTTTTCTGGCGGAGGCCAGCCGGAGCAATATTTTTGTTCTTAAGAGCGGAATTCTCATGACGCCCTCTTTGTCGAGCGGGTGTCTGGACGGTATAACGCGCCGGTTGGTTATCAGGCTCGCCCGCGAGAGGGGCCTTCGCGTCCGGCAGAAGCGTATGAGGCCGGAAGAGCTTTTTGACGCGGATGAGGCCTTTTTGACGAATGCCCTGATCGAGGTGATGCCCTTGACCCGCGTGCAGGGTTTTGCCGTCGGAAAGGGGCGCGCGGGACAATATACGCGCGCCCTGGCGGGAGACTACCGGCGCCTGGTTCGAAACGCGCTCAGATCAGATCGCCGATGACAACGTCTTTGTTTTTCCGTTGCCGTCCCCAGGAATTCTCACTATAATGAGGGCACAATGAAGAGACACCGTATCCTCACGCTGTGCGGCCTGTTTTTATGTTTTTCCGCCGCCGTTTCGGCGCAGACCGCGCCTTCGGGTTCACCCGAAGGCGCAGAGGTTCAGGAAGAATTCGCCCTTCCCTCGGAATGGGTCGCCAATATCCTCCGGATGAATGTCAGAGAGCTGAGAGAGCTGGCCCTTCAGCTGGTCAATGAGAACGAGAGGCTGACGGATGAGCACAACCGCTTGAGACAGCAGGTCCTTGCGCTTGAAATGGAGATTGATCTTCTTATGCCGCAGATCAGGAAGCCCGTGCTGCCGTCTTCACCCGAACCGGATTCCCGGCAGACGCACAATGCGACGGTTCATGAACTCAAACTCAAAAGGAGAGTCCTTGAGAAAGAGGTCGGCCGGCTTCGCGATAAGGTCGATCACGAGAAAAAGACACTCCTGCCGTTGAGCACACAGGTGGAGACCTTGGAAAAAAAGCATGCCGCTCTCGAGGAACAGCATAGCCGGTTGCTGTCGGAAAAACAACAGGCTCTCGGAAAGACGCAGGAAGAGATCGCGAAGATTCAAAACAGGATCCTGGAGACGGATGCCGTCCAGGCGGCGGCTGGACAGGACCTCCTTGCGGATATCCGGCAGGGGGTTTTATCGGATGAGGATTTGAGAAAGCTGGAGAACGAGAATCGAAAGCTCGCGAGACAGATAAGCCGGGTACGTAAAGACAATGCGCGATTGAGCCGAAGAGTTGAGAAGCTCAAGGAGGAGATACAGAGAGGTGTCGAACGTAAGGAGCGGCCGCTCGAGGAGGCGCGCGAGAAGAAGGATCGCCTGGAAGAAGAAAGGCAAGCCTTGGAGGGCGAGATCGGGCAGGTGGAAACGGCGATTGCCGGACTAGAAACCGAACTGGCCGTTCCGCTCCCCGTGGAGGCCCTGACCCTTCAGATCAAAGAGCTTGAAGAGACCAACGTCCATCTTAAGGAGAGGGTCAGGGATCTCCGGCAGGTGGTTCAGGATCTGAAAAAGGACATGGCCATGATCAAGGACCTTATTGACCTGAAGAGGCACAGGTAGAGGCCTCTTCCTGTCCGGACGCTTTCCGCGGATCAACCCCGCGAACCCCTCGAATGAAGCGAAGCGAAATTTTGGAGCGAAGCGGGGTTGGCTTCGGCGGATTTCGCCGAAGAATATCAGGAGACTATGGCCGTGAGTCCGAAGAGTTTCATTTTCCCCGTTTTGTTTGCGCTGCCCGCGGAAATGGTATAGAATGTCAATCACGCCGGGGGGGCAATAGTCCGTCGGAGACGGATGATACGGCGGCCTTTCTTAAGTCACAAACGTTTAAAGAGGAGCGGATGATCATGGATGAAATACTGGATATTCTCTCTAAGGACGCCCGGCTGAGCGCTTCGGAAATCGCCAAATTGACCGGGAAATCGGTTGATACCGTGAAAAAAACCATCAGACGGTATGAGCGGTCCGGGGTCATTGTCGGTTATAAGACTGTGGTCAATCCGGAACTCCTGGAAAGCCAAAAAGGGCTGGTCCGGGCGCTGATTGAGGTGGGAATCACGCCGCAGAAGAACGTGGGGTTTGATTATCTGGCCGAGCGCATTTACAGTTTTCCGGAGGTAGTGAGCTGCTATCTTGTTTCGGGCGCTTACGACCTTCTGCTTATCGTGGAAGGGCCGGATATCCAGACCGTGGCGAGCTTTGTGGCCTCAAAACTCGCTCCGATGGAAAATGTCCGCAGCACGGCCACGCACTTCTTGCTGAAGAAATACAAGGAAGACGGGCAGATCCTCAAGAAGACCCGCCGCCGGAGACGTCTGAACATTTCTTTTTAAGACCGGACACTAAACCGCTATGAACAAGCCGATGATATCACAGAAAGTCGAACGGCTTCCGCCGTCGGGCATCCGGGCCTTCTTTGACTTGGTTCTGAACATGAAGGAGGTCATATCGCTGGGTGTGGGTGAACCGGATTTTTCTTCGCCCTGGCCCATCAGGGAAACGGCCATCTATGTCCTTGAACAGGGATTCACCTCCTACACGTCCAACAAGGGCATGCTGGAGCTGCGGCGGGAGATCGCCCATTTTCTCAAGCGCCGTTACGGCCTGGTGTACGACCCCCAGGAGGAGATCCTGATTACCGTCGGTGTCAGCGAGGGCGTTGACCTGGCCATGCGGGCCATCATGAACCCGCGGGACCGGGTCCTGATTCCCGAGCCGGCCTATGTCTCCTACGGTCCGACGGTCGATCTCGCCGGGGGGCGGCCCGTTTTTCTGAAAACCGGTTCGCGGGAAGGCTTCAAGCTGAGCCCCGGACAGATCGAGCGGGCATGCCGCAGAGGCGTCAAGGCCTTGATGATCAACTACCCGGCCAATCCCACCGGGGCCTCGTATACCCGCCAGGAATTGCGCGCCATCGCGCGCGTGGCCGAGAAGAACGATCTGCTCGTGATTACCGACGAGGTTTATGACGAGCTGACCTACGACTTCAGCCATACGCCCTTTGGCGTTCTCAAGGGGATGAAGAAGCGGCATATCTATCTAAACGGGTTCTCCAAGAGTTACGCCATGACGGGATTCCGTCTGGGGTACGCCTGCGGCCCGGCGAGGATCATAGCAGCCATGACGAAGATCCATCAGTATACGATGCTCTGCGCTTCCATTGTCTCTCAGATGGCCGCTGTCGATGCCCTCAAGACAGGATATCCGTCGGTGATAGAGATGAAGAAGGAATATAACCGGCGCAGACGGTACATCGTTCAGGGGCTCAACGCCATGGGCCTGAGTTGCCCCATGCCGGAAGGGGCGTTTTACGTTTTCCCCTCGATCCGTTCGACAGGACTGTCCTCTATGGAATTCGCCCAGCAATTGCTGAAGAAAAAGAAGGTTGCCGTTGTCCCGGGCGTGGCCTTCGGGCCTTCGATGGACGGTCACGTGCGGATATCCTATGCCTCCAGCTATGAAAGCATCAAAGAGGCCCTGGTCCGGATGGGCGATTTTGTCCGGAAAATCAAGACATAACGCGTAAAAGATGGGGAGCTCATTGGGACGTCCTTCGTTTAAAGACCTGGACTATGAGATCTGTTTTTATGAGGGTGTGTTGGCCAAACGGCCGGACTTCATCGAAGCCCTGATGGCCCTAGGGGATCTTTATACCAAGAGAGGACTTTTCGATAAGGGGCTCTGTGTCGATCAGAAACTCCTGGCGCTGAAGCCCCGTGATCCCGTTGTTCTGTACAATCTGGCCTGCAGTTATTCGCTCACCGGCGACATAGAAAACGCCCTGGCGTCGCTCCGGACGGCCGTGGAATGCGGATACCGGGATCTTGATCATATCATGAATGACGGTGATCTCAACAACCTGAGGGACGATGACCGCTTCTTCACCTTTATCGAGGATTTGAAATCCCGGCGCAACCCCTGACGAGACGGACGTGAATAACGGAACTCACGGCAGAGCGAAACATTACCATTGGATCAAGAGGCGGCTTTTTTTCCTCTCGCTTACCTTTGACCTTGCGGCTCTGTGTGTGTGGTCCTTTGCCGGGTGGTCCGCCGGACTGCGTGAATGGTCATGGAGTGTGGCGGAAGGGGCGTTTTTTGCGCGCTCGCTGTTTCTTGTCCTTTTCGGGACCTTCCTTTTATTGCTTCATCTGCCCTTCAACATGTACGGGACCTTTTATCTGGAACACCGTTTCGGTCTTTCCGCGCAGTCGTTCTGGGCATGGTGTCGGGACGAAGCGAAAAAGGCCGCTGTCGGATTTCTCGTATTTTTTACCCTCGCGCACGTCATCTGTGTTTTCCTCGGCCTCTGGCCTCGGACATGGTGGATGGCCGCGACGGGTTTCTGGCTGTTGTTTTCGCTGTTCCTGGCCCACATCACCCCACGCGTCATCGTCCCGCTTTTTTTCAGGTATACACCGGTTGAAGATGAAGAGCTCCGCCGGCGGATCGCGCGTTTATTTGACCGCTGCGGCGTACTTCTTAAGGATGTCTATACGATAGACCTTTCGCGCAAATCCTCAAAGGCCAATGCCTTTATCTGCGGCCTGGGCTCTTCGCGGCGCGTGGTCCTGAGCGATACGCTTGTCAAAGGTTTTACCCGCGAGGAAATCGAGACCGTCGTGGCGCATGAGATGAGCCATTATAAACATCATGACATCGTTTGGATGGCTCTCGCGCAGACGCTGGCCGCGGCGGGGAGTTTCTTTCTGGTCCACCTCTTCCTTTCCGCGGCTCTGCCCTGGTTCGGTTTTGAACGACTTGATGATATCGCGTTTCTGCCGGTGATCCTGCTGGCCTTTTCGCTCGTCGGGCTGGTCCTGACTCCCCTAATGAACGCCTTCAGCCGGCACCTGGAGGTCCGGGCCGACCGTTTCGCGATCACCCTGACGGGAAAGACGGATGATTTCATTTCCATGATGCGAAAGCTGGCCGAACGGAATCTGGCCGAATGGGATCCCCGCAGGTTGGATGTGATCCTTTTCTATGATCATCCCCCGGTTGCCAGACGTATCCGTCTGGCCGAGGAGCATGCCGGGACCGAGTAAACCTTGGGAGCCATGAAGAAAAAGACTCTACATCTCGATAAGAGAGAATTTATTCGTTTGCAGAGCGTCTTTCCCGTGGAGTACCGCGCTCCCGGCGCGGCGCCGGAGGAGGACGGAACGGTCTGGAAGCAGGGCTACACCTGCAATATCAGCCGCGGAGGCATTTGTCTTGGCATCAATCAGTTTGAGGACTGGCTTAAGCCTCGGGACAACCGGCCGCCGCGTCTCCGGTTGCGTATACGCGTTCCTTTGTCCGGCCCTCCGGTGGAGGCCTTGGGCGAGGTGGTCTGGACGGAACGGGCCGGGGAACGCATTCCCGCTGATTTCCAGGCGGGTCTGCGGTTTGTTGAAATAGCGGAATCTGACCGGGAACGGCTCACCCGTTATGCGCGCTGGAGTGTATGGGCCCCCCGCCTGGCGACAGCGGCCGTGTGTGTCTTTTTTGCCCTTTTTCTTGTCAGTCTTAGGGATAACCTGCGCCTGCAGGAAAGAAACGCGGCGCTTGTCGATGCCCTGGTGACGGTTCAGCAGAAAGAGGCGCGCCTGGGCGGCCTCCTGGAGACTATCGAATCCCGGAAAGCAAGGCTGGCGGAAGATATAGCCGAATATTCACGCGAAATCCGGACTTTGACGGCCCGGCTTGAGGAGGCGCAGGAGGGCCTGCGCGTGCGGACACAGCAGGAAGACGCCATGGCCCGGGAGTTGAAACTGTCGGAAAAAACGATCATGGACCTGAAAAAAACACTCCGTGAAATGAAGGAAAGGCGTGGGCCTTTGGAAGACGAGTATGATCTTCTGGTGCGCCGGGAGAGGATGATGGAGGACGAGAGGGAGATGCTCGAGCGACAGAAAAAGGGCCTCAGAGATTCCGTCTGGAAACAGATGCACGCGTGGCTTGCCCGGCATCAGAGCTCGACGACGGGCCTCGTGAAAAGTTTTGAAGGAGAGGTCGGCGTCATCGAGGACTGGGCCTTCATCTACGATCAGGCCCTGGCCGTCAACTGTTTTCTGCTGGCGGAAGACGTCCCGCGGGCGAAGAAGATCCTCAATTTCTTTTCGAGAATGATGTCACAAGGATATGCCGGTTTTTACAACGCGTACTTCTTTGATTCCGGCGAAGTCGCCGAGTATACCGTCCACTGCGGTCCCAACATATGGGCAGGCATCGCCGCTATGCAGTATCAACATAAAACGGGGGATTCTTCTTATCTTCCGCTGGCCGAAGCCATCGCCGGATGGCTGATTGCGCTCCAGGACCAGGACCCGGCCGGCGGACTGCGCGGTGGACCCGATTTCGACTGGTTCGCCACCGAGCACAACCTGGACGCCTACGCCTTCTTTGATATGCTCCACCGGCTAACGAACAAGGACAAATACGATGTGGCCCGCCGAAAGACCGCAAGCTGGCTCAAGACCTACGCCATGGTGAAACACAGCGGGGATTACCGGAGGCCGCCGGTAAACAGGGGCCGGGGTGATGCTACCATCGCCACCGATACCTTCGCCTGGTCTCTGGCGGCCCTGGGTCCGGAGATGCTTGAATCGTTGGGGATGGATCCCGAACGGATCATGAATTTTGCCGAAGAACACTGCGGCGTGACGGTGATGTATCCCCGTCCGAGCGGCGTCGAGGTCGAGGTCACGGGTTTTGATTTCGCCAGGCACAAGCACATGCCGCGGGGCGGCATGGTCTCACCGGAATGGACGTCGCAGATGGCAATCTCTTTCCAGATCCTCGCCGACTATTTTTCCGCCGGAGGCAACGATATGAAGGCGGTGTATTACCGGCGGAAGGCCTCGCGTTATCTGGACGAGCTCAACAAGCTGATCATTTCCAGCCCCTCGCCTCTGGGCCAGGGGGAAGGATGCTTGCCTTACGCGACTCTGGAATACGCCGATACCGGTCATGGCTGGCGAACACCTTACGGCGACCGGACCGGTTCGGTGGCGGGGACGGCGTACATGATGATGGCCATCGAGAATTTCAATCCATTGAGCCTGAAGGAATGAAGGCCGCAAAATAATCCGACGGAGGTGGGGGATGAGAAAAATATTCTGGAGAATCGGTTTGCTGGCGATCCCGCTGGTATGGGTGGCCGCGGCGGGCGCGCAGCCTCGGTACGAGATCCGGGCGTCGGTCGATACGGACGAAAAAACAATCTCAGCCCAACAGCGCGTGACCTACCAAAACAGGAGCGAGGCTCCCCTTCATGAAATCTTTTTCCATATCTATCCGAACCGGCGGTATTCCGATGAGGAAAAAAGCTTCATGATGCGCTACGCAGGCTATTTTAATGTTGATGCCTTTCCCGACGGCTTCCCCGTGCCGGACATGCACTTCTCCGATGTCAGGGTCAACGACATTCCGGGAGCCTTTGAGATAATGGGAGAGGACGACACCTTATTGAAGGTCCTCCTCGAACAGCCTCTCATGCCAGGCGAGGAGGCCGTCGTGTCCATGGGATTCACCCTCCGGATACCCCATTCCTACGGCCGCTTCGGGTGGATTGACGACATATTTGCCCTCTCGCGTTGGTATCCCGTTCTGTCGGTTCATGATGAAAGGGGCTGGAACAATCCCCCGTTCTATCCTTTCCATAGGCCGTTCTTCAGCGACGCCGCGATTTATGATGTTGAGCTGACGGTGGCGGAAGACATGTGCGTGATCCATACGGGCACCTTGGACGAAGAGCGTGCGACCGGCGAGGGCAAGAAGACCCTGAAGATCTCCACGCGGCTCCCGGTAAGGGAATTCACCCTAGCCTTAAGTCCGCGGTACCGGGTCATGAGCACCAGGAGAGCGGAGGCCGAGCTCCGCTGTTATTATCTCCCCGGCGACGAGGAGCACGCCGCCATGGCCCTGGACAGCGCCGGGGATTTGATGGAGTTCTATACACAGCTGTTCGGGGAATATCCCTATGAACAGTTCAGCATTGCACCGGTTCATCTGGCTTATGGCGGGGAACAGATGTCCAATATGGTCTTTATGGATACGCGCGTTTTCGACGAGCCGCGGATCCTGAAACGGCATTTCGATTTTCTGATCGCGCACGAGACGGGCCACCAGTGGTTTTATAATCTCGTCGGCATGGATGAATTCTCCGAGATGTGGCTGGAGGAGGGGGTGAATTCCTATTTTATCCTTCAGTATCTTGAGGCCAAATACGGCGAAAACGCCGAGGTCGTCGAATGGCCGGAATGGATAGACTGGCTCCTCCCCAATACCTCTTTCCGCAAGGCGCGCGACTACCGCTATAAGATCATCGCCCGGACCAACTGGGATTACCCGGTGCAGAGCGAGCTCTCCAGTTACGAGGAGCCGAGCAGCATTTTTTCCATTACCTACGGTAAAGGTTCGGCGATTATGGCCATGCTGCGTTATACAGTGGGGGAGGAGGCCTTCCGGGCTGTGTTCCGGAGGATCTTCCGGGAATACCGTTTCGGAAATCTCAGCACGAAGGACTTTGTCCGCATCGCTGAAGAAGAGAGTGGGAAGGACCTGGGGGAGTTTTTCAGGCAGTGGCTGAGGACGGCCGAATATTTTGACTATGCCGTCAACGCCGTCGAACACAATGCGATCCATGTGGAAAACCGCGGCGGTATCGCGGTGGATGCGGATGTGCTCGTCGTCTTTGAAGACGGCCGGACCCAGGACCTTGTGTGGGGCGGGGACAAAGAGCGGGATGTGCTTTTGGCCGGAGATGGAGGGCGGATTCGCGAGGTGATCGTCGATCCCCAAAAGGCCCTTTTGGATATCGACCGGACGAACAATTACTGGCCCCGCCGGCTGAACGTCGAGCCGGTTCCGCTCTATCTTTCGCTGTATGACATGTCGCTTTTCCTGCCCGAGGACGCGTATAACCTTGTCGTCGGGCCGGAGATCATCGCGAACGGGCTGGGGATGAAGGCCTCTTTGCAGAAACCGTTCGACCAGAATTTTTATGCGGCGACCGGCTACGAGTTCGGGGAGCAGCTGCACAAGACGCGGGTGGGTTATCAGGTGAAGAATGTTTTTCACACGCTGGCCACGGCGGGATTCGAACTGTTCAACACGACCGATCTCGAGAACGGGGACCGGGATCTCGTCGGAGGGAAAATATATTTACGTAAGGAGCTGTGGCCTATGGCCTACGGCCTTTCCCAGATCAACGATCATGTCACGTTTTATCTAATCCGCAACCGTGAGATCAACCGCGGGACGGTGCTCGAGCCTGCGGAGGACGACCGCAATATCTCCTACCTGCGCAAAAACGAAGCGGTTGCAGGGGCGGCCCTGTTTTTCGACCGCAGTGAACCTGTGCTCGACCCCTCGCAGGGTTACCGCGTGAGCACCTTTTTTGAACATTCAGGGCATTTCCTGGGCGCCACGCAGTCTTTCAACCGCGGCGGGATCGATGTGTCCCTGTACCGGCCGGTCACGGTTCATTCCCAGGCGGCCCTGCGCCTGAAATTCGCCGGAGGCTATCCCAACGACCGCAGTCTCTTTGAACTCGGCGGGCCGGACGGGCTGAGGGGCTATGACCGGAAGACGTTGCGGGGGGCGAACATCGCGCTGGGGAGCCTGGAATACCGGTTCCCGATCATCCCCAGAATGGATGTCAAGATTTTCGATAACATTATAGGCTTCGAGGCCGTGGACGGGGTCGTCTTCGCCGAGGCGGGACACAACTGGTTCAAAGCCTTCAACGATTCCGACCTGAAAAAAGACGCCGGTGTGGGGCTGCGCTTCCACGTCTCCCTGGGTTCTTTTCTCGAGAAGATCATCGTGCGTGTCGACGCGGCGCAGGCGATCCGCGACCCGAAAAAAGACACGCGTTTCTGGTTCGGTGTCAACCATGCCTTCTAGCCCGTTAGTTAAAACGCCGGCGGGACATTGGCGCAACATCCTTATGATTGTGTTGCTGGCTGGCACGCTCTATGCGCCCAGCCTGGGACATGACTTTGTCGGTGACGATTACCTGATCATCGTCAACAACACGTTCTATTCCCGTCCGGAGAATGTTGTCCGTCTGTTCGACGAGAGCTATTTTACGGTCAGCGACGAGGCCTTTCTCAAAGGCCGCGGGGATCTGGGGTCCGGGTCGGTCACCTACCGGCCGGTTGTCAGCGCGACATTTTTCTGGGATTATTATCTCTGGCGGGGCCGGCCTTTCGGCTATCATCTGACGAATATCCTACTTCACCTCGCCAACGCGGTCGTTTTCTATTTTTTGATCTTCGCCCTTCTTTCCCGGAAAGAGACGGCCTTTTTCAGCGCGCTCCTGTTTGCCCTGCATCCCGCGGGCACTGAGGCCGTGGTGAATATCGGATTCCGGTCGGATATCGCGGCTTTTTTCTTTGTCGCGACTTCGCTCTTGGCTTATGTGCGCCGGAGGACAGCGCTCTCGGTGGCGCTGTTTGGACTGGCACTGTTCAGCAAAGAAACGGCGGTTGTTCTCCTGGGGCTCCTTCCGGCCTGCGATCATTGTTTTCCCGGCCATCGCGGCGTCGCGCCTTTCCGGCGGAGGTTGAGGACCGATTACCTTGGCTTTCTGTGCGTCTTTTCCTTTTATGCCGTTGTTTATGCGGTTGTTTTCCCGGCCCAGAGCCTTTCGGGATTGACGCTTTTTGAGAACAGCCTCTTTGTCCATGTCCTCACGGTCGTCGATATCCTGGCCGGTTATGTGCTGGCTGTCCTGTTCCCGGTCATGGTCAAACCTCTGCCTGCGGTTTTCCGGCCCGATGTTCTTCCTCTATGGGATCTCCAAAACCTTGTATCGGTAACGGTGTGCGCGGCCAGCGTGTGGATCCTGTTTCGGAGTTTCCGACAAGACAGGAGGCGGCTCTTTTTTCTCCTGTGGTTTGCCCTGGGGCTTGTCCCGGCGTCCAATATCATTCCCTTGATCAATCCCATGGCCTGGCGTTTCTTGTATATACCCCTCGCCGGGATGATGGCCGCTTTGGTCCTCTGGCTTGAGGATAGTGTTTTTTCCAGAAAGATGTTCACGACGCGGCAGGGTCTGCGGTACACCGTCAGGCTGGGATTAGTGAGTGTCGTGTTTGTCTCTTCATTGTCCTTGATTGGTTTGTGGAGAGACGAGTTCGCGCAGGCCTCCTTTCTGGCGGAGCACTATCCCTCGTATCCGAGGCCGCATCACCGTCTGGGCGTCTGTTACGCGCGTCTTGGCCTTTACGCCGAGGCGAGGGAACATTTTCAAAAAAGTCTTCGTCTGGATCCGGAACATCCCGTCTATTTACGTGATCTGGCGGTTTCGCATATTCACGACCCGGACAAGACTATCGCGCTTTTAAGGAAGGCCTTGGCCCTGCGGCCGGATTATGTCAACGCCCGCAAAGATCTCTGCTGGGCCTATGCCCGCCGTGGAGAACATGCCCGGGCCGCGGCATGCTATGAGGACGTTCTCGGGCTCATTGAGCCGGATAGACCGACGCTGGAACGGTATCTCCAAAGCGCCGTCTTGTCAGGGGAAAGGGACAAAATCCGCGGTGCGCTTCGCAGAAGTCTTGAGGCCTTTCCGGGACACCCTGTTTTCATCGATGCGCGGCGTTCTTTGGAAAAAAAGTGGAGAGATGCGGAAAAATGATTGGCAAATGGAAATAAATCCGTATGATAGGGGAGAGCCCCGAGAAGAAAGTGTGAACGCCCCGGGAGGAGGTCGGTCATGAAAAGCTACCGCGAAGAGCTTTGGTTTAATTCAAAGACAAGAAGGGATTACATCAACGTTACCGGGAAAGTCCAGGAGGCCGTTGACAAAAGCGGTGTGAAAGAGGGTTTTGTCCTTGTGAACGCCATGCATATTACCGCGAGTGTCTACATTAATGACGACGAGAGCGGCCTTATCCAGGATTACGACGATTGGCTGGAGAGGCTTGCCCCCCACGAGCCGGTATCCCAATACCGCCATAACGTCGGCGAGGACAATGCCGACGCGCACATGAAACGGCAGGTCATGGGGAGGGAAGTCGTTGTCGCCATCACCAAGGGCCGGCTGGATTTCGGGCCGTGGGAACAGATATTTTACGGCGAATTCGACGGGCGCCGGCGCAAGCGCGCCTTAATCAAAGTGATTGGAGACTGACTGAGGGATAAGGAACGAGGGACGAAGGACGAGAGGCAAAGGACGATGGGCGATCAGGAGGTTCGTCGTTCATCACGAACAGAAGGGAAAGCCAACATGAGTCTGATCGTATTGGGAACAGTTGCCCTGGACAACGTGAAAACGCCGGCCGGCATCCGCAAATGCATGCTGGGCGGTTCGGCGGCGCATTTCGCCATGAGCGCGCGCCTTTTCACGCAAGTGGAATTGTCGGCGGTGGTGGGAAAGGATTTCCCGAAAAGGCACCTGAAGGTCCTCAGGGAAAAGAATATCAACCTGGAAGCCCTGGTCCTTTCCGATGGAAAAACCTTTCAGTGGGACGGAGAATACAAGAAAGAGGACATGAATGTCGCCGTGACCATCAAGACCGAGCTGGGCGTCTTGATGGGGTTCGTGCCGAAACTCACGCCGCGCCAGAAGAAGATCCCGCATGTCTTTCTGGCCAATTATGATCCTGACGTGCAGATACGGCTGTTGGAGCTCATGGAGAGGCCGAAACTGATCGGCCTGGACTCCATGAATCTGTGGATCATGCATAAAAAGAAATCCCTGTTGCGGCTGATGAAGAGGATCGATCTCTTTGTCGCCAACGACATGGAATCCAGGATGCTCACCGGCGAGGACAATCTCATCAAGGCCGCCAAGAAGCTGCGCAGGATGGGGCCGGAACTGATTGTCATCAAAAAGGGAGAGCACGGCGTCATCTTTTACGGCGACGATATCCTTTTTTCCATCCCCGCCTATCCGGTGGAAGAGGTCGTGGATCCCACGGGCGCCGGCGATACGTTTGCCGGCGGGTTGATGGGGTTTCTGGCATCGGGGGGGCGGTGCACGCCGAAGGCATTGAAAAAGGCGGTCTTGTATGCCACCACGGTCGCTTGCTTTAACGTCGAGGGGTTCGGCATGAGCCGGACCGCAAAACTGACCAGATCCGATATCGACCACAGGATGAAAAGACTCGTTCAATACGTTTCCGTCTGAATCATGCCGGGGAAGAAAAGAGCACAAAAAATGTCGTTTACGCCGGAGAAAGAGGAGGCGACACGCTGCGGATTTGCCTCTATTGTGGGCAGGCCGAATGTCGGCAAATCGACTCTTCTCAACCGCATTGTCGGGCAGAAGGTGGCCATCGTCTCGCGCACGCCGCAGACCACGCGCCACGCGATCCGCGGCATCTATACCGAAGAGCGCGGACAGATTGTCTTTTTGGACACGCCGGGAATGCACCGCCAGAAGGATGAGCTGGACAAATTCATGAACTCCTCCAGCGTCCAGGCCATAGAGGGCGCGGACTGCCTGGTTCACGTCGTCGATGTGACACGCGTCGTCGGCCCGGAAGAGAACATGGTCGTTGAAAAAGTGTGCCGGTCCCGCCTCCCGATTATCCTCGCGTTGAACAAGGTTGACCAGGGCGACGCGCACATGGACAGGTATATTATGCGCTGGCAGGAGGTCTTGGGCGAGGCCTTTCACGATGCGCGCAGATTCCTGATGCTGCCGGTTTCGGCCAAGACGGGTCTGCATTGCGACAAGCTGGTCGACTGTCTTTTTGAGCGGCTTCCGCCTGGGCCGATGCTTTATCCGGTTGAAACCAAGACCGACCGGCCCCAGCGGCTGGCCATCGCGGACATCATCCGCGAAAAACTCTTCGAGGCCCTGCGCCAGGAGATCCCTCATTCGCTGGCCGTGCACATAGAGAGTCTTGTTCCCAAGCGCAGGCAGGTGCTTTTTATCCAGGCCGCCATTCTCGTCGAGCGTGCGTCACAAAAAGAGATCGTCATCGGCAGGCACGGCCAAATGCTGAAGAAGGCCGGCCAGGCGGCCCGACAGGAATTGGAACTGCTGCTGGATAAGAAGATATTCCTCGACCTCCATGTCAAATCGAAGAAGAACTGGAGGGACAGTCTGTCCCTCCTCCAGGAGCTCGGTTACAGCCTTTAGAAGCCCGAGGAGGAGGATTAATCATTTTTTGACTTTACAGGGCGGGACATTTGAACTTATACTATGCGGGGATCGCGCGAGAAAAACGGCTCATTCCCGCAACATTGGAACACAAGAACGATGATCAAGACATTCCGGACAATTCATCCCAGGGACCCCATACTGGTCGCGGCGTGGCCGGGCATGGGCCAGGTGGCCCTGCGCTCGGCGGAGCAGATGAAGAAGCGCCTGCGCGCCAGGTTCTTCGCCGGTTTTGACCCTGATGACTGTTTTTATCAGACCGACATCCGGGTGGAAAAGGGCGTGGTCAGCCTGCCGAAACTGCCCCGGGGCAAATTCTACCACTGGACCAATCCGAAGGGCGGGCGCGACATCATCTTCTTTATCAGCAGCCAGCAGCCTTCTCCCGAACGCTATGCGGCCTATGCGGCACCCCTCTTGAACTTTACGTCGGCGCTCGGCGTCAGGACGGTGTTCAGCTTCGCGGCCATTCTCTCGACGGTTGATCATATGATTATCCCCCAGGTCTGGTACGCCTGTACCGATCTGTCCGTCCCGGAGTCGTTTCCGGTTTGCAAAATGCGAAGGATCGATTCCTGCCACATCAGCGGTATGAACGGTTTGATTCTGGGCCTCGCCAAAGAGAAAGGCATGAACGGACTGTGCCTGCTCAGCGAGATTCCGTTCTACGCCTCCCAGATCGAGAATCCGCGGGCATCCCTGGCCGTCTTGCGCGTTTGCGAATCGCTCCTGGGAATGAAGAAGGGCCATTACGACGAATTGTCCATCGCGGAAGAGATTTTCGAAGAGGAAGTCGATAAACTCATGGACTTTATCAAGAAGCCCTTTGAGTCCGAGGACGGTGACGACCCTATCGATACGGATGATATCGAACGGTTCAAGAAATCGCTGGCGTCTCAAAATCGTCTTCCCAATTCGGCCAAAAGCGTCATCGAGGATCTCTTCACCCGGGCCCAGGAGGAACCCAAGGCCGCCGTAGAGCTGAAAAAGAAACTCGACGAATGGCATGTCTACCACGAGTACGAAGACAGGTTCCTTCAACTGTTCAGGAAAGACAGCGACAATCGGCCATGACCCGCCGGGTAGCTTCCGTCAAACAGACACAACGGTTGGATCAGGAGACCATCGAAAAGATCGGCATACCTTCGTGCATATTGATGGAGAATGCCGGCAGCGCGGTGGCCCGGGAGGCCGTCCGGATGCTTTCCAGGAAGAAGACGAAAAGGGCCGTCGTCGTTTGCGGTGTGGGCAATAACGCCGGAGACGGTTTTGTCGCGGCCCGGCATCTGATCGACAACGGGATCCCAACGAACGTGTTTTGCCTCGGTCGTCCCGGGACCCTTAAGGAGGACGCGGCCCGGAATTATTCGATCCTGCGAAAACTGCGTTGTCCGCCTGTCATTAAGAAAAGGCTGGACAAAGAAATGGCCGGCGCCCTGGAGGTCGCGGACGTCATCATCGACGCCGTTTTCGGCGTGGGGCTGAACCGGCCGGTGGAAGAGCCCTTCCTCAGTGTGATCGAGGCCATGAATGCCTCCCGGAAAAAGATTATCGCGGTGGATGTTCCCTCGGGACTCGACGCCGATACCGGAAGAACGTACGGTTCCTGCGTCAAGGCCTTCGTTACCGTCACCTTTTGTCTTATTAAGCGCGGATTTCTTAAAGGAGAGGGCCCCCGCTGCGTCGGCCGGCTCGTCACGGCGGACATCGGCATTCCCAAGAGGCTCATCGCCCGGATATAAGCGCCGCTTTCCTTTCAGTAGAATAATCGTTGTCAAGAACAGACCGATGGCCAATTCGAGAAAAGATATCGGGACAGTCGTCCGCCTTTTGAAGGCCGAAATCAAGGGCCTGCGGGACCCGGCCGTGACCATGGTCGGCAAGCGGTGGAAGGATCCGTTTCTGGTCCTAATATCCTGTTTGCTGAGCCTGCGCACTAAGGATGAGACGACGCTTCCCGCTTCGGAGAGGTTATTCCGGCTGGCCGGTCATCCGGCGCAGATGCTGAAGCTGCCCCGAAGGCGCATAGAAAAGGCGATCTATCCCGTCGGATTTTACCGGAACAAGGCCCGGACCATCCACGCCGTCTGCCGCGGGATTCTGCGCGATTTCGGCGGGCGGGTCCCGGACAATCTGGAGACGCTTCTCTCACTGCCGGGTGTCGGACGCAAGACGGCGAATCTTGTCCTCATTGAGGGTTTCGGCAAGCCGGGGATCTGCGTGGATACGCATGTCCACCGGATTTCCAACAGGCTGGGTCTTGTCAGCACGCGGAGCCCCGACGAGACCGAGACGGCCCTGCGAAAAAAATTGCCCAAACGGTACTGGATGGCCTATAATTACTTGCTCGTGCTTTGGGGACAAAATGTGTGCAAACCGGTTTCCCCGTTTTGTTCGCGCTGCCGGATCCGGCCTTATTGCGAAAGGCGGGGTGTGAGCTTGTCCCGTTAAGGGGAACATTGTCATGAAGACAACCCATTCCACACTCTTTGTGTTCTTTTCGGAGATTCTCAACAGGCCAGTCCTGGACGCGCAGGGAAGGACCGTGGGCCGTCTGCACGACATCATCATGCGCATCGGCGACGAGGTGCATCCGCGCGCGACCAAGCTTGTCATCCGCCGGGGGGGCATCGGCCGGGTCTACGCGCATCTTGACTGGTCCCGGGTCGAGCGGATTGAGGATGACATCGGCATAAGCGCCGGGCAGGAGGAGCTCGAGTTCGTCAGGGCGGCACCCCGTCTGGAATTTTCTTTGTGCCGCGACGTCCTTGACCAGCAGGTGGTCGACACGGACAACCAGAAGGTCGTGAGGGTCAACGATATCCATCTTCTCAAGGTCGATAACCAGCTCTACCTCGCCCATGTGGATGTCGGGCTGCGCGCCCTGGTCCGGCGCCTGGAATGGGACGGGTTTATCGACGCCGTTCTGCGTTTTTATGTCCCGGACTCGCCGTATTTAAGGAGCGAGGAATTTATCCCCTGGAAAAATACGCAGGTCCTGACCCTGGGACGCTCGCGCAATGTCTTGAGGCTGGATGTCTCCCGGCAGAAACTTTCGCAGATCCCGCCGACCAAGCTCGCCGAAATCATGGAGGACCTCGACGTCTTTGAGAAATACTCGCTTTTCAAGGCCTTTGATTTCGAGCTCCAGAAGAAGGTTTTCGCCGACCTCTCCACGGCGGAACAGGAAGAGGTCCTGGACCGGATGACGCTTAAGGAGGCGAGCCATCTTTTGGAAAACATCCCTTCCGACGAGGCCGCCGACCTGCTCCTGCGCCTGCCCAAGGAGAAGACACGCCAGCTGATGAAATCCATGGAGACCAAGACGTCCAAGCGGCTGCGCAAATTGCTCGGCTTCTCGCAGGATTCCGCCGGCGGGTTGATGGCGACCGAATACCTTTCATTGCCGAAAGACGCCCTGGTCGCCGACGCGATCCAGTTGATCAAAGAACACGTCAACTTTCCAGGGAATGTCTACCATGTCTATATCGTCGACGAAAATGATCACCTTCTCGGGTCGACCTCGATCCGGCGTTTTATCGATGCCGACCCCCGGACGCCGATCGTCAGGACATGTTTTCCCAAGAAGATATTCGTGCGCACCGACGACGGGATGGAAGAGATCGCCCTGCTGCTCGAGCGCTACAAATTCTCTTCAATTCCCGTCCTGGATGAGGATGACGTGCTGCAGGGCGTGGTGACCATCGACGATGTCATGGAGGAGCTGATCTCCCTGGCGTGGAGCAAATATAAAGAGAGACTTTAAGATGAAAAATTTCCGCGACATCCGGCTCGTGCGCAACATGCTCCTGTTCCTGGCCGTCATGGGGCCGGGAATTATTACGGCCAACGTCGATAACGATGCCGGTGGCATTGCCACCTATTCCCTGGCCGGGGCGCGTTTCGGGTACGCCCTTCTGTGGTCGCTGATTCCTATTACGTTATCCCTTATCGTCGTTCAGGAAATGTGCGCGCGCATGGCCGTGGCGACCGGCAAAGGCCTGGCGGACCTGATCCGGGAGAATTTCGGCGTCAAGGTGACCTTCTATCTGATGGTCGCGCTGCTTGTCATCAACCTCCTCAATACCATGGCCGAGTTCGCCGGCGTGGCCGCGGCCATGGAGATCTTCTTTGTCAGCAAGTGGTTTGCGGTGCCGGCGGCGGCGCTGGCCGTCTGGACCCTGGTCGTCAAGGGCACCTATAAGTCCGTGGAAAAGATATTTTTATGGGCGTGTTTTTTTTATGTCGCTTATGTGGTTTCGGGTTTTCTGGCCGGTCCCGACTGGCCCCGGGTGCTCGAGGCCACGATCCATCCCCGGTTCCGGTGGAACCTGGATTATTCGGTCATGCTCGTCGGTCTGGTTGGCACGACCATTGCCCCGTGGATGCAATTTTATCTGCAGTCCTCCATCGTGGAAAAGGGCGTGAGCCTCGAGGAATACAGACATGTCCGGCTGGATGTGGTCGGGGGATGCATCCTGGCCCCGGCGGTGGCTTTTTTTATCGTCGTGGCTTGCGCCGCTACGATGTTCAAGGCCGGCGTCGATATCCAGACGGCCAAGGACGCGGCCATCGCCCTCAGGCCCCTCGCGGGCAATTACGCCAGCCTCCTTTTTGCCTTCGGCCTGTTTAACGCCTCGATCTTCGCGGCCTCCGTGCTTCCCTTGTCGACGGCCTACAGCATATGCGAGGGGATGGGATGGGACGCGGGCGTCGACAGGCGCTTTGAAGAGGCCCCGCAGTTTTTCGGGCTTTACACGGCGATCATCGTCATAGGGGCCGGCGTCGTTTTGATCCCGCGTTTCCCGCTCCTCGAGATCATGTTCCTCTCTCAGGTCGGCAACGGCATCCTGCTGCCGTTTATCCTCATTATCATGCTTTGGCTGATCAATAACAGGGAGATCATGGGGGAATACGTCAACAGCCGGCTATTTAATTTCATCGCGTGGTTCACTGTCGTTGCCGTCATCGGCCTGACAATGATGATGGTGGCCTTCATGGCGTTCTTTCCGGCGAAGATGTGAGAATACGCGCGGAAAGATTAGTTCCGTAATGTCTTGACAACCCGAAAGGTATATGATAAAAAAATTGTGAAAATTTACGATTTGGTGATGACTATGTCGACGGAAGATGAGACAGAAAAGATACGAGCCTGGTTCGGCGAAGGCTTTTATTAAGGCTGTTTAAACAAGTGGGGACGTTTCTATTGAAAGGTCTATCTATATCCGGGAACCGCTGAAAGAGAGGTTCCTGTTTTTTTGTCCATGGAAAGAAAGAGAATCATTGGCCTGACATACGATCTTAAGACCGACTGGAATCCCCGTCCGGGCGATCCCTGCGACATCAACGCCGAATTCGACCCGCCTAGAGTCATCGATGACCTCGCCGCCGCCATTGAAACCAACGGTTTTCTCGTCAAACGCATAGGGAACGTGAAGAACCTGATCCAGCAGATCGACGGGCTGGACGTGGATATTGTCTTTAACCTCGCCGAGGGTGCCGGGGGGCGCAACCGGGAATCCCAGGTGCCGCTGATCCTGGAAATGCGCGGCATCCCGTACATAGGATCCGACGCCTTGACCCTGGGGATCACCCTGGATAAAGTGATGGCCAAAAAGTTTTTTTTGGCCGAAGGCATTCCGACGCCCCGTTTTTTTGAAGCGGGAAGCACGAGGGGGCTGGAAGACCTGAACACGATTGGATTTCCCCTGATCGTGAAATGCCGTGCCGAAGGTTCGTCCAAAGGATTGTCCGCGCGTTCCCGGGTAACGAACCACGAAGAACTCCTCCGGCAGGTCGAGCTGATCACCCGCGTCTATAAGCAGTCCGCCCTGGTCGAGGAGTTCATCCGCGGAACGGAGTTCACGGTTGCGGTGGTGGGCAACGAGCCGCCCGAGGCCCTTCCCGTTGTGCAGGTGCAGATCGACGGGAAGACTGACCTGGGCGACGATTTTTATACGTTTGAGAGGATTTCATCGGATAACCTTCGTTATGTCTGTCCGGCCGGGATCCCGGACGATATGGCCCGGAGACTGCAGGAACTGGCACTCAGGGTCTACCGCAGCGTGGAGTGCCGTGACTTCGGCCGGGTGGATTTCCGGGTCGACGAGGATGGGCGGCCCTATGTCCTGGAGATCAACCCCCTGCCGTGCCTGGCCCTCGAAGATGTTTTCAGCTACATTCCCCGCTGCATGGGGCAGACCTATGAACAGATGATCCACCGGATTATTCATTGCGGACTTGAGCGCAACGGTTTGCACAACGGTCAGCAAAAGGAGAAAGGCCAATGAATCCATCGGAAAATCTGGTAAAAACCGGCGTAGACATCGCGCCTGAACAGCAGGTCCAGCCGGCAATCCACCTGACGTCCAAGGAGCACCGGGTCATCAATTTTTATAAGGACGCGACGCCCATGGACTGGGAGGACTGGCGCTGGCAGCTGCGTAACCGTATCCGCACAAAAGATATCCTGGCCAGGCTCGTCACGCTGACCCCCGAGGAGGAGAAGGGTGTGGAGGGGTGCGGCAAAAAGCTGACTATGTCGATCCCGCCGTATTTCGCCAGTCTTATGGACACCGAAGATCCGAACTGTCCGGTTCGCAAGCAGTGCATCCCACAGGCGGATGAACTGGTGCGTTCACCCGAGGAGCTCGATGACCCCTGCGGGGAAGAAAAGGATTCTCCCGTGCACGGGCTCGTCCATCGGTATCCCGACCGCGTCCTTTTTCTGGTCAACGAGATGTGCGCCATGTACTGCCGGTACTGCACGCGTTCGCGCATGGTCGGCGAAGGGCGAAGGACGCTGAGGCCGTCCACCTATGAGGCCGCCTATGACTACATCCGTTCCAACAAGAAGATCCGCGATGTCCTGATATCAGGAGGGGATCCTTTGACCCTGAGCGACCACATGCTCGAAGATATCCTCAGGAATATCAAGGCCATTCCCCATGTCGAATTCATCCGTATCGGAACCCGGGTCCCCGTGACGCTGCCTCAGCGCATCACCGAAGACCTCGTCAGGCTCCTGCGGAGAAACGGCCCCGTCTGGATGAGCATTCATTTTAACCATCCCAAGGAGATCACCAAGCGCGTCAAATTCGCCTGCGATCTGATCGCCGATCACGGCATACCCATGGGCAGCCAGACGGTCCTCCTGAAGGGGATCAACGACAAGCCCGCCGTCATGAAAAAACTGATGCATGAGCTCCTGAAGATCCGGGTCAGGCCGTATTACATTTACCAGTGCGACCCGATATCGGGATCCCGTCATTTCCGCACGTCCGTCGCGGCCGGGATCAATGTCATGGAAAAACTGCGCGGCCATACCACGGGTTACGCTGTCCCCACTTATGTCATCGACGGCCCCGGAGGCGGGGGCAAGATCCCCATCGGCCCGGATTACGTCGTATCAAAGGAACAAGGCCGGCTTGTCCTGAGAAATTACGCCGGCAATACCTACACCTACATCGATCCCGAATAATCGCCCCGGTCTTTTCCCGTCCCTTCCCGTGAATGAAATTGACGGGGGTGATGGCCTATGCTAATATAGCCTGTCCTTCCGGCTGAGGCGAGAGGTTGTTGTCGCCGTAGGGCAGGATGGGAGTTATCCGATGAAAAAAATCGAGGCCATTGTCCGCAAAGAGAGGTCCGAAGAGGTCTTTAGAGAGCTGGAGCGTTCCGGTATCGGCGGGATCACGGTCACTGAGGCGCGCGGGTTCGGCCACCACCGAAACGGCCTGCAGGACAAGGTTAAGGTCGAGATTTATGTCGACGAATTCCAGGTGGAGAAGACCGTTGAGATGATCGCGCGCGCCGCCCGGACAGGCGTGACCGGTGACGGGAAGATCGCGGTCCTCCAGATGGACAATTTGTTTAAGATCCGGACAGGGGAAGAGGGCCCCGGCGCCGTCTGAGGACGGTTCGCGCCAAGGAAAAAAGTTTACAAGAAAAGAAAATCGCTTATAATAGGCTTTCCAAGAATACAACCCCGGTTGATAAGGAAGGAAGTGATATCTGTCATGGTGGAAGTGAAAGTAAACGACAAAACAAGTTTTGAGAAGGCCCTGCGCATCTTTAAGAAGCAGTGCCAGAAGGACGGCTTTCTCATGCTGATAAAAGAAAAACGCTATTACTCGAAGCCTTCAGAACGCCGCCGCAAGAAAGGAAAGAGACGCTAAAATCGGAGATGCCTTGTCCCGGCCGCCCCTTTGCCGGCGCGACGGATTGAAGGCGTGTCAGGCGATTTTCGGAGACATCGCTCTCTGCGTTGCCCCAAGTCCCGGGCAATATCCTTGTTCAGCACACCTCAAACGAACAACCCGACGGAGGCCCCCCATGCCGAAACGAAAGAAAACGGTCGCCATTCTCGTTGAAGACCTTTACCAGGTGTTGGAAGTCTGGTATCCGCTCCTGCGGCTCAGTGAAGAGGGGATCAGGGTCGAAACCATAGGGACGGGCGCCAAGGAAGTCTACGGCAGCAAGGAAGGCTATCCCTGCAGGGTCGACAAATCTATCACCCAGGCCAAGGTTAGCGATTATGACGGGGTGATTATCCCCGGAGGTTACGCGCCGGATATCCTGCGCAGATATGACAAAGTGGTCAACTTCGTCAAACGCCTGTACATTGACGGCCGTGTGACCGCCGCGATCTGCCACGGAGGGTGGATGCTTGTCTCGGCAGGTGTCCTGCGGGATCACACCGCCACGTGTTTTTTCGCCATCAAGGACGATCTTATCGCCGCGGGGGCGAAATATGTCGACCGCGAGGTGGTTGTCGATCAAAACCTTATCACATCACGGAAGCCGGAAGATCTCCCAGCCTTTTGCCGCGAGATCATCCGCCTTATCGCCAAGGGATGACGAAAGCCCATGATTAAAGTCAAGCGCGCCCTCATCAGCGTTTCGGACAAGGCTGGTCTGGCAGATTTTGTCCGCGGCCTGCACCGTTTCGGGGTCGAGATTATCTCCACCGGCGGCACCTCAAGGCTTATCCGCAACGCGGGTGTCCCGGTGACCGAGGTTTCCGACTTTACGGGTTTTCCTGAGATGCTCGATGGACGCATCAAGACGCTGCACCCGGCTGTCCACGCCGGCCTTCTGGCGCTCAGACACCGGCCGCAGCACATGCTGCAAGTCGAGGAGAGCGGGATCAAGCTTATTGACATGGTGGTGGTCAATCTGTATCCCTTCGCGCGCGTCATCCAGAAAAAGAACCTGCCCCTTGAAGAAGCCATCGAGAATATCGATATCGGCGGACCTGCCATGCTCCGTTCGGCGGCCAAGAACTACACCAGCGTTGCGGCCGTCTGCACGCCCAAGCGCTACAAAGAGATTCTCGACGAGCTGGATGTCAACAGCGGGATACTCTCGGACACGGTGCTGGTGAGCCTGGCCCTGGATGTATTCCGCCTGACGGCGCAGTACGACAATACGATCTTGCAGTTTCTCGACAAGAAACTCCGCAAGGGTGAATTTTCCACGCTTCCCAGGGATCTGGTCCTGCGTTTGTCCAAGGTCCAGGATCTGCGTTACGGCGAAAATCCTCATCAGGCCGCGGCCTTTTACCGGGACGAAGACAGGCCTTCAGGCATGCCCGACATGAAGCAGCTACACGGCAAAGAGCTGTCTTTCAACAATATCCTGGACCTGCATGCCGCCGCCGCGATCGTGTGTGCTTTCGATAAACCGGCGGCGGCGGTAATCAAACACAACAATCCCACCGGTGTGGCGCAGGACGCCTCGCTGGCCGGCGCCTTTACAAAGGCCCACGCCTGCGACACATTGTCGGCCTTCGGGGGCATCATCGGGCTCAACCGCAGGGTCGACAAGGTCGCCGCGGAGGCGATCCGGAAAAGCGGTTTTATGGAATGCGTGCTTGCTCCGGCCTTCGACAAAGGGGCCTTACGCATCCTCGAGCAAAAGAAAACCCTGCGTCTGATTGCGCTTGACTTGAACAAGATAAAGGAAAAGTCGTTTGACATGAAGAAGGTTTCGGGAGGGATGCTTTTACAGGACAAAGACGACAGAGGTCCGTCTCCCGAAGAATGGCGCGCCGTCACAAGGCGCCGGCCGCCTTCGAGAGACAGGGAGGCCATGGTCTTCGGCTGGAAGGTCGTGAAATTCGTGCGATCCAACGCCGTCATCCTGGTCAAGGGGGAAAAGACCGTCGGTATCGGATGCGGCCAGACGAGCCGCGTGGACAGTGCCCGCATTGCCATAGGAAAGGCCGGCAGAAGAAGCAAAGGTTCCATCCTGGTTTCCGACGCCTTTCTTCCCCACCCCGACACGGTTCAACTGGCGGCCAGGGCGGGCGTCAGGACCATTCTTCAGACCGGCGGTTCCATCGCGGATCCCAAAGTGGTGTGGGCAGCCGACAAGGCCGGGATAGCCATGATCATGACAGGCTTGCGTCATTTCAGGCATTGAAGTTCATTCCGGCAACGGTGCGGGTCCTGTTCTCATGATAAAATAGCACCTTTCCCTTTAAAGTATGACCTTCCAAGAGGCCAAAGAGTATCTCGATTCCTTCATTAATTTCGAACTGCGTAGCGGACAGGAGTTCATCCCTTTCCGCCTGGAACGCGTCCGCCGCCTTTTATCCCTGATCGGCGACCCCCAGGAAGGTACGCGGTTCATCCATGTGGCCGGCACCAAGGGCAAGGGTTCCACCTGCGCCTTTATGGCCTACATCCTCTGGCAGGCCGGCTATAAAACAGGGCTCTACACCTCTCCGCATCTGCATGATTTCCGCGAGCGCATTCGCCTGTTCGATCCCGCGTGGAAGGACGATCCGCGGACGCTTTCTGATCCCTTCGCCGGACAGATCAGCCCTTCGGAGCTCTGCGCAACCCTTGAGGCCATCCGGCCCCGCATCGAAGAGGCCCGACGCAATCAAGACCTTGGCCGTTTGACCTATTTCGAGGTTTATACTGCCCTGGCGCTGTACTATTTTTCCAAAAGTCATGCGGAAGTCGTTGTTCTTGAAACGGGTCTCGGCGGCCGCCTGGACGCGACTAACACCGTCCGGTCGATGGCTTGCGCGTTGACCTCCATCAGCATCGAGCATACCAGACAGCTCGGGACGACCCTTAAGGCCATCTCAACGGAAAAGTCCGCCATCATTAAAGAAGAGGGCCAGGCCGTCGTCGTCGCGCCCCAGGACAAAGAGGCCATGGATGTCATCCGCGAAAGATGCGCGGCCTTCAGGGCCGACGCCTTTTTTATCGATGAAAGGAGGCATGTCCTGCTTAAGAAAGAAGACGGCGGGCATCAAACGGTTGTTCTGCGGGATATCTTTCCCGAACCGCTCGAGGTCCGGACCCGTCTTGCGGGACGGCCCCAGAGGATCAACCTCGCCGTGGCGGCCGGCCTCTGCCGTGCCCTGCGCCGGCAAGGTCTTGATATCCCGGACGGGGCCTTTGTCCGGGGGGCGGCCTTAACGCAGTGGCCGGGACGTTTCGAGGTCCTTGACGGCAGTCCTCCCGTTGTTCTCGACGGGGCTCACAATGCCGCTTCCGTCGAATCGCTGGTAGATGCCGTCAGGCGTCTCTTCCCCGGTAAGGACGTTGTTGTAATCGTGGGCATCTCGGCGGACAAGAACGTCGCCGCCATTTGCCGGAGCCTGGCGGCCCTCGCCAGCAAGGTCGTCCTGACGCGGACCCGGCACCCGCGCAGCTGGGATTACCGTCGGGAGAGGGCGGCTTCGTTTTTCAGCGGGAAGGAGATCGTTTGTGCGGCAGAGAGTGAGGAGGCCCTAGAAAGGGCCCTGGACCTCGCCGGCCGCGATGATCTGATTCTTGTCTGTGGTTCGCTTTTTGTGGTCGCGGAGATCAGGGAGGTGCTATGTCGGAAGAATCCGTCTATGACACGATAGCCGCCATATCCACGCCCGTCGGACAGGGTGGCATCGGCATCGTCCGTATGAGCGGGGCGGAGGCCGTGGCTGTTGCGGAAAGGATGTTCCGCGCGGGCAACGGACAGCCGGTCTCCGCGTTCCGCAGCCACAGCGTTCATCATGGATGGGTGGTGAAAAAATCTCCCGGCGGTGAAGACCCCGTCGACGAAGTCCTCTTGACCGTCATGCGCGCCCCCCGAAGTTATACGAAAGAGGATATGGTCGAGTTCAGCTGTCACGGAGGTTTGGTGGTGGTGCGTTCCATCCTTCACCTGGCCATTGAGCTCGGCGCCCGGATGGCCGAACCTGGAGAGTTTACCCGGAGGGCCTTTCTTAACGGCCGTGTCGACCTGACCCAGGCCGAGGCCGTTTTGGACATCATCCAGTCCCGGACAGAGGCCTTCCAAAGGGTGAGTGTCAGCCAGCTCAAAGGCGAGCTCAACAGGGAGCTGGAAGAGATCAGGGAGGCCTTGATGTCGGTCTACGTGGAGCTGGAGGCCGTTATCAATTTTCCGGAAGATGGAATCAATGCGGCGGACCGCCGGCAGCTAGACGAGCGTGCCGGCAAGGCCATTCAGCGCATTGAAGGGCTTCTGGATTCATCCGAGCAGGGAAGGATCCTGCGCGATGGGATGAAGATCGCGATATGCGGCAAGGCGAACGTCGGCAAATCTTCTTTGCTCAATCTGCTTTTGCGGCAGCCGCGGGCCATCGTTTCCGAGTTCGCGGGTACGACCCGCGACACGCTCGAAGAGGCCGCCCAGCTCCGCGGCGTGCCTTTCCAGCTGGTCGATACCGCGGGGATTATTGAACCGCGGGATCTGATCGAGGAGGAAGCCGTTAAACGGAGCCACCGGGCCGTCGACAGCGCGGACCTGGTCCTTCTGGTTCTGGATGCGGGCCGCCCCTTGACCGAGGAGGACGAAACGCTCTTTACCCGCCTCAAGGATAAAAACCTTCTTATTGCCGTGAACAAATGCGATCTTGACCAGAAGATCGACGAGAACCGTCTCGGGGCGCTCTTCGGGGACCGGGAAACCGTGAGAATTTCTGTCATACAGCGCCGGGCAATCGACGAGCTTGAAGAGGCCATTGTCAGGTGCGTCCTGAACGGCCGTCCGGTGCACACGTTTACTTTGATGGTCAGCAACGCCCGGCACATTCAATCTCTGCACCGGGCGCGGGAGTCTTTGCTCCGGGCCCGCAGGGCGCTGGAGGAAGAGGCCTCTCCGGAGTTCGTTTCGGAAGAGATTAAGACCACTGTCCAGGAACTGGATCAGATAACCGGGCGCAATGCCGGCGCGGATCTCCTCGACAGTATCTTTTCTCGATTTTGTATTGGAAAATGAAGGGACGTCACAGACGGGAGGAAGGAAGACGCGGTCAGCGTCCGATCACGGCCCCTGCCAGAGCCCTTCTTCGCTGAGCTTTCGATACAGGTCCAAGAATTTTTCGACCAGGGCCTCGTCCCGCAGCATTGCGCGGAAGTTTTCGTTCCGCAACAGGCCGGCGATGTCGTTTTCTTCAAGCTGGCGACGAATCCCTGGATCCGCGAGAAGGGCCTGGAATTTCTCGTCCTTTTGCAGGGCCCGTATTTCCTTAAGAGCTTGAACCTGCTGAAGGCCCTGCGGATCGCGGGCCGCCTCCAGCGTCTTCTCCATATTTTTGAAGAGCGGCCACCGGTTGATGATCTGGTGTTCGACGATCTTGAAAAAATAAGAACGGCGGACATGGCCCTGCAGGGCGTTGACAGAAGATGAGGGGCCGGGCAGGAGGACTAAAAGGATCAAAACCAGGGCCGTCATGGCCGTACCCCACAGGGTTCCGATACAGGCCCCGCACAGCTTGCTCCCCGCGCCCGAAGGCAGTTCTTTATCGATCTTTTTATGCCAGAGGATGAGACTGACGTTAAGGATGACACCCAGGATAAGAGGGCAGAGGACCATAATGAGCGTTGCCCGCCAGAGATTATGGGACTGATGGAGGTAGACAAAACCGATGATAAGCCCGGTCAATAGGGAGAACGGTCCCGCCAGGGCCCGGAGAGTCCCTTTCTTCCATCCGTGAAGGGCGTAAAGGACAGGGACAAGTAAAATAAGGGCGTCTGACAAGAAAACCATAAACGAACTTTTTTCGGCAAATTGTTACAATGGCGAAAAGCCTGTTGAATTTTGCGATATGTATATTAATATTGTAAATGAGAGTAGCCGGGTAGTTCAATTATTTGTTTGTAAACTTTGCAGATGAAGGGTCAGAAGAATTTAATGAGAAAGCGGCGTCTTTGTCTTTTTATCTCGGTATGGGTGTCGGCCTTCACGCTGATGTCATGCCATAATATTCAGCGGTACTGGAAAAGTCTTAAGGCTGAGACGGCCTACAATCAGGGAAACATGGATAAGGCCGTTGTCCTTTATAAAGAATTGCTGGAAAAAAATCCCTCCGATGCCAATCTGCAGTGGAAGCTGGGCACCGTCTATTACAGCAAGGGAGATCTGCTCAACGTCCGCCGGCAAGTCCTTAAGCTGGAAAACATGGAACGTCATGATCTGGCCAAAGATTTGCGTGAACTTATGGCAAAATAAGCTGAACCGTCCGCGCTTGTTGTTCCCTCCGAAGATTAGGACATTGTTTTTGGCGCGAATCCTATTGTGCGCCATGCTGTTATGCGGTTGCGGGGTGTCCATCGCCAACCTGGATTCCCCGGGCACGACCGTCGTGTGTTTCGGGGACAGCATTACGGCGGGATTCGGGCTTGATCCCGACGAGGCCTTTCCGGCGATCCTTGAGAGGGAACTGACATGGCCCGTTATCAATGCGGGGCGCAGCGGCGATACAACGAGGGAGGCCTTAGACCGGATAGGGGAAGATGTCCTGCAACACGATCCCAAATTGGTTGTCATCGAGTTCGGTGGAAATGATTTTTTCCAGCGTCTACCCAAGGAACAGACGCTAAGGAATTTTGACCGGATCGTCTCGCGCATTCAAAAACAGGGGGCCATCGTCGCTATCGCTGAGGTCCGCGTCGGATTTTTGCAGGATGTCTACGGCAGGGGATTAAAAGAGATTGCCCGTCGGAGAAAGGCGGCCTATATTCCCGACATCCTGGATAACATCCTCGCTGATCCCGGGCTGAAAATTGACCAGTTCCATCCTAACGCGGAGGGACAGGAGCTGATCGCGAAAAAAATCAAAAAATATATTGAACCGCTATTGTCTAAATAAAAAAATCTGATATACTCTGAAAGAAAGCGTTTTCTTTATCAGTAATAGGGCGTCGCGTCGGGATGTTATGAGAAGCTGATGATTCAAAAATGGAAAAAAAAGAGCTGGTCGCAGAAAACATTAAAAAAGATTTTAATTTAAATTATCATTGCTAAAATAAATTTGGGCGTAAATCATGGTAAACCAAAGGAAAAACCCAAGAAAAAACTGCCGCGTACTCGTTGATGTCAAATCCGGCGCTCCCTTTGACGGCAGCCGGACGGTGGATATTTCCGAAGGGGGCGCGGGGTTTGTTTCCGATCGTTATATCCCTGTCAATACCAGGATGATGGTTCAGATTGATCTTAACCCGGATGAAGATCCGGTGCTGGCCCTGGGCGTTGTGCAATGGATCAACAAGATCGGGGATGGTTCCCGGTATCGCGTTGGACTGAAGTTCATTGAGATTATCCATGGTGCGAAGTCCAAGATACGGCGTTGCAAGGTCTTTGTTTGAGAGAGGTCAGAAGATGATGGAGCGTGCGGGTGACAGAAGGATTTTTGGCCGGTTGAATGCCGATCTGCCGGTCCGCTTTGGGGAGATGTCCCAAAGTGAAGGTAACAGCGGCATTCTTCAAGACCTTTCCGCCGAAGGTGCGAAGCTTGTCTCCCGGCAGGATTTCACGATGAATGAGCCGGTTTCCCTCGTAGTAAACCTGCCTGACGGCCATGATCCCGTTATCCTGAAAGGTTCAATCATCTGGATTGAAGAGAACGACAAGACCGACGCTGATCAAAAAGCAGGCATCCGCTTCAATGAAATTCAGTTGATGAACATGCATCGGCTGATGCGTTTCTGCCAGTAGCGCCGTCCGCTTATTTCCCCTCCCGAGACATTCTCAAAATTCAGGAAAAGCCTTGACCGGATTTTACCCCTATGTTAATCTGACCCATATTTCCTTACCTGCTGTATTTAATAATAATATAAAAGGAGTCAAGTCAAATGAAATACGGGCATTTTTCTTCGGATGGGACCGAGTTCATCCTATCGACCTGTAAGCCTCCCCGCCCCTGGATCAATTATCTCACAAACAAAGAATATTGTTCGATCATCTCGCAGTGCGCGGGGGGATACAGTTTTTATAAAGACTGCCGCAGCCACCGCATCACCCGATGGCTTCCCGAATGCTGGCATTTTGACCGTCCCGGCAAATACCTCTTTGTGCGTGAAGGGAAAAAGGCCTGGGCGGCGACCTACCAGCCGTTGCGCGTCAAACCGTCGTTCTATGAATGCCGGCACGGACTAGGCTATACCGACATCGAATCCGTTAACAGCGGGATAGCCTCCCAGGTGACATACTTTGTGCCCGAGGACGATCCCTGTGAGGTCTGGATCGTCAAGATGACAAACAAGTCCCGTCGGGACAGGAATCTGGAGGTCTATCCTTACGTCGAATTCCTCATCGGCGACTACCATGAAGAATTGCGGTACCGCAACATCATGAACCTTTACAACCGCGTCTGGTTCGACAAGAAACACAAGGCCATCTTTGCCAAAAAAACCGCCGAATGGAAAGGGATGAACATTCAGCCGTTCCGCGGACAGATTTTCTTTTCCCCGTCTTTAGGGATATCGGGACATTTCACCCGGAAGAATGAATTTGTCGGCCCTTATAACACGGAAGAGAATCCGCAGGCTATTGGAGAAACCAGGGCCAGGAATACGTCGCTGTGTTCGGGGGAGGACGGCATCGGGGCCTTCAGGCACAGGGTTAAGCTGAAACCGGGCCAGACGAAAACATTCACGGTTGTCCTCGGCCAGTCTGACGCGATCACAAGGATCCCCAGGATCCTGGCCAAATACAGGGATGTCAGAACGGCCGAAAAGGAACTGGCCAGGACGAAGCAGATCTGGCGGAACAGGATCCTGGATAATGTCACGGTGGAGACGCCGGATAAAGATCTCAATGTCCTTGTCAATATTTGGCTCAAATACCAGATCTATATCTGCAATTTCTGGTCGCGGTCTCCCAGTTATTATCACGAAGGATCGGGAGGACGGGGATACCGGGATTCCTGCCAGGATTCGGAAGCGATCGTGTCGATCAATCACGACCTGACGCGCGCCAAGATTCTCAAGCTGGCGTCACTGATTCGCCGCGACGGGACCAGCGCGCCGGGATGGTCCGATACCACCGGGCCCCACAAATACCGTCCGAACAAAGACCACCAGGTCTGGCTCACGGCCACAGTCAGCGCCTATATCAAGGAAACGGGAGATAAAAGCCTGCTGTTGGAGTATGTCCCTTATCTGAAGGATAAATGGAAAGACGGGTGGGAGATCGACCTTCATTGGACCGGAGGATCTCAAACGGACGGTGAGGGGACCCTCATAGAGCATCTCGAGAAAAATCTTTTATACTGTTTTAACGATGTGGGAGAAAAGGGCCTGCCCCGGATCGGGCACGCGGACTGGAACGATGCCATCGACGCGGCCGGCATCAGGCACCGAGGGGAAAGCATCTGGCTGGCCCAGGCCCTTGTCCGTTCCATGAAGATGCTGGCGGATCTCTTTGACCTCCTCGGCCAGCAGGACAAGAGAGAAGAGTATCTCCAAATGTCCAGGACGATGGACGAACGGATCAACGCGGTGGGATGGGACGGCTCCTGGTATGTCCGCGGTTTCGATGACAAGGGACAGGTTTACGGCAGCAAGAACGACAAAGAAGGGAAGATCTTCCTGACAGCACAGGCGTGGGGTATCCTGGCCGGCGTTGTCAGCGATGAGAGGAAACAGAAACTTTTCCGTTCGGTGGAAAGGTATCTGAACGGTCCGCACGGGCTCGCTCTTTTTGCCCCGGCTTACAGTTCATGGGTCGGACGGCTTGGTCGCGTCAGCATGTTTTCCGAAGGGACAAAGGAGAATGCCGCGGTGTTCTGCCACGCGGCGACTTTTATGGCCGTCGCTTACGCGATGTGCGGCTGCGGGGACAAGGCCTATGAGGCCGTCAGAAAGATCATGCCGAACGCCCAGAAGGATATGGATCTTTATAAAACGGAACCCTATGTTCTTGCGGAATATCTTGTCGGGCCGAAGAATCCCTACCGTTACGGTGAAGGCGCGTTCACCTGGATTACGGGTTCATCGGGGTGGTGCTTCATGACCGCGACGGAATGGATCCTGGGGGTGCGCCGGGACTTCGAAGGACTAAGGATCGATCCCTGTATCCCCAAAGGATGGAAGAAATGTAGCGTCCAGCGGCCCTTCCGCGGCGATATATACCAGATCGAGATCCTTAATCCTAAGGGCCGTGAAAGCGGGGTGTCTCAAATCCTGGTGGACGACCAGGAAATCGAAGGCAACCTCATCCGGCCGTTCGGCGACGGCAGACTGCATCAGGTCAAAGTCTGGATGTGAGAAAGCCCTATGAACAGATCTCTGCCAATAGTTATTATGGCTGTGTTGCTGTTGTTCGCGGGATGCGGCCAGCCGCGCCGGGATCCGGACACTCTCGTCGTCTGGCACTGGATGACCGACCGGCATGATGCCTTCCGGGAACTTGCCCGTGACTATGAAGATGAGACCGGGATCAAGGTCAGGTTCAAGCTTTACGCCCCTTCAGGAGATTATTCACGAAAAATAGTAGCGGCGGCCCAGGCAAGCGTCCTGCCGGATATTTACGGCGTTTTGGACAAGAAAAAGATTTTCGCCTCGTTTATCAAGAGCGGTTTTGTCGCCGATCTGACGGATGCCTTTGAAGACGAAAACGGTCGGTGGCATAAGACCTTTCTTGATAAGGCCCTGGCGGTGAACCGTTTTGAAAAAGGCAATCTCGAGGGTGTCGAGCCGGGCCTGTACGGCGTGCCCATCGACATTACCAGCGTCCAAATGGTCTACAACAGGGGGTTACTGGAAAAGGCGGGTGTCAGACGTCCTCCTTCCACTTTTGATGAGTACCTGGAGGCCGTAGATGCCCTGAACAGGGTGGGGATCGCGCCTTTTGTTTCGGGTTGGAGCGAGTTGTGGCTGATCAACTGTTATGCCATGAACTATGCTTTCAATATTATGGGAGAGGACAAGATTATGGACACCTTTCAGGGAGAGGTGCCGTATACGGATCCCGACTGGATTGAGGTATTCAACATTTTTAAGGCCCTCGTCGATCATAAGGCCCTGATGGAGGGCATCGTGATCAAGGGTAATAAATACGCGGAACAGGATTTTGCCCTCGAAAGGGCGGCCTTCGCCTTTAACGGATCGTGGTGCGTGAACGTTTATCATAAGATGAATCCCGACCTGGATTACGGCGTTATGCGGCCGCCGCCCGTCAGCAAAAATTATCCCTTGAAGATATGGGGCGGCGCCGGATCCTCATTCGTCGTCAACAACTCTTCGCCCCTCAAGGACAAGGCCGTCGATTTTCTCCGCTGGTTGACGGCCAAGAAACAGCAGGCGTTCCTGGCGGAGAAGACGCGCAACCTTCCGGCCAACCGTCACGCCTTATCGGAAGCGCCCGAGCTCTTGGCGCAGTTTGTCGGCGCTATGGATCAGAGCACGCATCCCAGCATCTGGCCTTATAATGAAGATGAAGTTGTGTCCGAGGCGTTCGCCAGGGGGATACAGACTATCATTATCGGGCAAAAGACGCCCGAGCAGGCAGCCAAGGACATCCAGGACGTCAAAGAGCGGCAGATGCAAAAGATCCGGCGTTGACAGAAACGTCCGTCCGCGCACAGAACCGGGACCGCGCGATTGACCCATAACAGGTTGACCATATGTCCATAGCCCGAATACAGCCAGCCGCTTTAAACCGTTTTCGGGAAAACTTCGAGAATATCCTGTTTATTGTGCCGGCAGTGGCCATATTCGCCGTTTTTTATGTCTATCCCTTTTTTGAGATCTTCCGCTTGTCGTTTTACGAATGGAACGGCATCAGCCTGCATCGGGAATTCGTGGGGTTGATGAATTTCAGGGAACTGATGCAGGATGCGACATGGGGTATTTCTTTACGTAACGCCGGTTTCATTACGCTGATTGCCCTGACGTTCCAGAACGCCTTGGCTTTTGCCCTGGCCCTCGCTTGTGATCAGGATATCCGGATGAGGAAATTTTACCGGGTTATTTTTTACATCCCGCCCGTTCTGTCGGAGGTCGTCGTAGGGATGGTCTGGTCCTGGATCCTTTATTCTGGAACACAACAGGGCGAACACATCGGGTTTTTGAATCATATGTTGGCCGGGACCGGCCTGCCCCATTTGGCGCACAACTGGTTGTCGGATCCCGCTACGGCTCTGCCCTGTATCGCCGTCGTGCACAGCTGGAAAGGTTTCGGCTGGGGATTCATTATTTTTCTCGCCGGCCTGCAGACGATCGATCCCCAATTGTATGAGGCCGCCAGGATTGACGGAGCGGGAGGCTGGAACGTTTTCCGGCATGTCACTATCCCGATGATGGTGCCTGTTATCGGTGTTGTTATGATCTTGACCCTGCTCGGGTCCATGCAGGTCTTTGTGCTGGTTTTATCGATGGTCGGACAGGGGCTGGTCTACCATACGGCGGTTCCGGTAACACGCATCCTGTCTTCCATGATGGAGACGAACCGTTTTGGATATGCGTGCGCCCAAAGCATCTTTTTCGGATTCATCTTGATTATCGTCTCTTTAATAAGTATGGGCATATTCAAAAAGATGAGACAGGCCTAGTCTATGAATGGCATAGCCTTGACGCAGACGCAAGCGCGTTTCAGATTGCATGTCCGCAATGTTTTTCTTCATATCCTTCTCCTGGCGGTGACTGTTACGTGTCTTTTCCCTCTTCTCTGGATGGTCCGTTCGGCCCTGATGGACAATGAGACCATATTTGTTGAAAAGGCCCTCTTGCCGTCTGAGCTCCATCCGGAAAATTTCGTTAAGGCCTGGAGCGAAGGACAGTTCGGCCTTTATTTTGTCAACAGCGTGATTTATACAGTTTGCGTTGTCGCGGGGATTATTCTGGTCGCTTCTTTGGCGGCCTATGCCTTTTCCCGGTTAAGATTCCCGGGGCGGCGTGTTCTTTTTTTCATGTTTCTGGCGGCAATGATGATCCCTTTGCCGGGGAGCTTTGTCCCCTTGTATGTGCTGATGAATAAACTGCATCTTATCAATACGCGGATCGGTTACATCCTTTGTATGATCAATGTGGGGCTGGCCCTGAGCATCTTCCTTCTCAAGACGTTTTTCGACAAAATGCCTTCGGCCCTTGAAGATATTGCGCGGATGGACGGGTGTTCCAAATGGGGCATCTGGTGGCATGTCGCTTTGCCCATGGCCAAACCGGCGATTGCCGTAATTGTGATATTTAACGTTTTGAATGTCTGGAATGAGTATATACTGGCCAATCTTTTGTTAAACGATGAAACCCTGATGCCGCTGCAAAAGGGTTTAATGGAATTCCAGGGTATTCATATTGTAGAATATCCTCTTCTTATGGCCGGATTGACGATCACGGCCGTGCCCGTTATTCTTGTTTATGTGTTGATGCAAAGACATATAGTTAAAGGACTTGCAACTGGATCGGTCGGAGACTAAAATATATGTTATAATTAAGGAAAGCGTTTTCTTATATTATTAAAAAATCATTTAAATACTTTTTAAAATATTGTAAAATGTTAAAATACAATTCATTGATGACCCCTAATAAAGGTATGCCGCATGAATAATAAGATATGTCAAATTTTTTTGATTGTATTGTTCGCCTGGATCGTTTCCTATTTCCATATCTCCGTATCTCATGCCCAGACTTCCGAGGCAAACCGCGCTCATCAAACCGGTGATGAGACCGGCGAGCGGGTGGACCCTTCCGGTTCAGAAAAAACGGAGGAGGCCGTCGCAGAAGCAGTCAGCTCACGGGAACTGGTCCGCATGTCCTGGGAGGCCTCCGGCAACAATAAGGTTGATGAAGTTTTCAGGCTGACACAACAGTGTTTCAACACTTATGGAGCGCAGGCCTTTGAACTCAACGCCCAGCTCGAAGATTTCCCCCCGCGGGATGCCGTTGTCCAGTACCAGGTCCTGAATGACGTGGGCACGTGCATGTTTATCCGGGCGGAAACACTGATGAATAACGGGCAGGCCGAGGAGGCGATAGAGATTTTCCAAAGGATCATAGACGATTACAGATGGGCTCAGGCCTGGGATCCCCGCGGATGGTACTGGTCGATCGCGGAAAAAAGTCAGGCCAGCATAGACATGCTGGAAGGGCGCGCGGAAGAGAAGGATAAGGAGCCACCGAAGGTCGACCGCGGGATAATGACTATGCCGCGTCTGGCCGAGCCCGGCGTTCAGGTCGTTGATTACACCAAATACGGCACCTTCATGAACGTGGGGACCAAACAGTATTCATACAAGGTAAACGACCCCGTCGGGCTTTCTGCTGCCGTCGGAGAGGGCGTCTATCCTAATACCGGCGCTGTCCGCAAAGATCCCAATTACGAAAAAGCTAAAGAAGAGGGACGGCTGGAAGGCAGCCACTGGGATTTCGTGCATACTGATGACTTGGAGGCGGCCCTGTATAAGTGGGCGCTGGCCCCGGAGCCGTGGGGTGTCAAGCTGTTTTATATCGGTTTGATCTTCGAAAAGGCCCGGATGTATTATGAAGCCATCAAGGCCTATCATGCTATCGTCGTGCATTTTCCCCGTTCGACCGGACGGACGTACTGGAATACGCCCTGGTACCCGGGGCAGGCGGCCATAGCCAAGATCCGTCATCTGATCCGTATTCATCCGGAACTTGGATTGACGTTTGAATGGGCGAAGATCAGGGTGATCAACGGGGCGGACAACGATGTCTCGAACGATCAGGTTATCACGTATCCCGGACGCGTGCGGCGCTTGTCTTTATGGGACAAAGTGCGAAGCAGGTTCGCAAGGGTCATAGACCAGATCGGTTTTGGGAAAAAGCGGGCGAAGCTCGGCGAGATCAAGCGCAGGTTAAATGAAGGCCGGGTGCAGTTGGTCCAGTACGAAAACGACCACTGGCAGATCCTTGTCGAAGGAAAACCGTTTATCATCAAAGGGATCACCTACGTGGCGACCAAGGTGGGGCAGAGCCCGGACAAAGGGACGCTTACCAACTGGATGACCGAGGACACGAACGGGAACGGTCTGGCCGACGGCCCTTATGACAGCTGGGTCGACGCCAATCGTAACAACCAACAGGATGAAGATGAACCCGTCGTTGGGGATTTCCGGTTGCTCAAGGAGCTGGGCGCCAACGTCATCCGTGTTTATCATCAGCCCTTCGAGCCCGACAAGGAGCTTCTGCGTGCGATGTACGAAGAGACAGGCATTATGGTGGTTATGGGCGATTTTCTCGGTAAATACGCCCTGGGTTCGGGGGCCAGCTGGTATGAGGGGACGGATTACGAAAATCCGGAGCACCGGAAAAACATGCTGGATTCCGTCAAAAAAATCGTCATGGAATACAAGGACGAACCTTACATCCTCATGTGGCTTTTGGGCAATGAAAACAATTACGGGGTGGCCTGCAACGCCGACACAAAACCCGAAGCCTATTACGCATTCGTCGATGAAGTGGCCGCCTGGATCAAATCCGTCGATCCGGATCATCCGGTTGCCATGTGCAACGGTGATGTATTATACTTGGATATCTTTGCCAAGTTCTGTCCGAATGTCGATGCCTTTGCCGCGAACGCCTACCGCGGGGATTACGGCTTCGGCGCTTTCTGGGAGCAGGTCTCAGATGCGACAGGGAAACCCGGATTCATTACGGAATACGGTTGTCCCGCCTATGCCGGTCACCTTTCGAGGGAAGACGCGGAAGAGGCGCAGGCCGATTACCACCTGGGCAACTGGATGGATATCGAGAAAAACGCCGCGGGGACCAAGGAAGGAGCGGGCAACGCGATCGGCGGCATTGTCTTTGAATGGATGGATGAGTGGTGGAAAAATTACGAACCCGCTTACCACGACAAAACGGCCGGGGCCCAGGGACCTTTCCCCGACGGGTACATGTACGAGGAATGGTTTGGCTTGATCGGTCAGGGCAACGGGAAACACAGCCCGTTTCTGCGGCAGTTGAGGGAGAGTTATTTTCTGTACAAGGAATTGTGGAACAAGTAAAACGGTAACAACAAAAGGAGGAAGAGTCATGAAAAAATGGATCGTCACACTCGTTATTGCTTTGGGCGTTACCTGGATGTGTCCTACACTGGCGGCCGCCTACAATTTCGGCGATTACCGTTCGGTAACCCTGGCATCCAAGGCCTGGGATGCGCTGGAGAAAGGCGATATCGAAGGAGTTCTGGCCTACACGAACAAATGCGTCGAACTTTACGCCGCGCAGGCCAGGGAGATGCAGGCGGGTTTGGACGAATATCCATCGGGGACCAATGAAGAGATCTTCAAATACTGGGCGCTGAATGATGTCGCCACCTGTCTGTTTATTCAGGGGGAGGCCTATCGCAAGGCCAATATGATTGACGAGGCCAAGGAAGTTTACACGAAACTGATCAACGACTACACCTACGGCCAGTGCTGGGACACGAAGGGCTGGTTTTGGAAACCGGCCGAGGCCGCGAAGGAAAAGCTGGCCAATCTCGAATCCGGCAGTAACATCGATTTCGGTGATTACACGTCTTCCACATTGTCGGCCAAGGCTTGGCAGGCGCTGTCTCAGGACAATCTGGAGGCTGTTCTGGCTTATACGGACAAATGCATCGAGCTGTATGCGAAGAAGGCCCAGGAAATGCAGGCCTCCTTGAACGAATATCCATGGGAATCCAATGAGAAGATATTTTCTTTCTGGGCCCTCAATGATGTGGGGACCTGTTATTTCATACGCGGCGAGGCCTACCGCAAGGCCGGCCAGCACGGTAAGGCCAAAGAGGCCTATAAGAAGGTTATCGACGACTACTACTTCGCCCAGAGCTGGGATCCGCAGGGCTGGTTCTGGAAACCGGCCGAAGCCGCGCAGCAGAAGCTGGATGAACTGGAAGAAATGAGCTAAGCCGTTAGTTAACCCGGCGGTATTATCATCAAGTGCAATAAGAAAACAAGGAAGGTTGTGACCATGCGGAAGATATTGCTTGCAGGGGCGTTGTCTTTTTGTGTTTTGTTCGGTTGTGAAAAAGGGACAACGCAGAGCCAGTCGGTTTCCGGGCAACAGGAGGCACAGAGCGATTTCGCGCCTTTTGTCGTCTATCAGGACAAAGGGTCGCGAGACAATCATTTTATCCCTTCGGGTTTTATGGGTGATGCCGGATGCATCAAGATTAACGAGGCCTGGCAAAAAGATTGTCATTCGGGCAATACCTGCATCCAAATCGTCTATGATGTCGAATGCTCCAGGCAGGGTCAGCAATGGGCGGGGGTCTACTGGCAAAACCCTGCGAATAATTGGGGTAACCGTAAGGGTGGTTTTGACCTTACCGGCGCGAGCAAGCTGACGTTTTGGGCCAGGGGCGAAACCGGAAGGGAACGGATCGAAGAATTCAAAATGGGCGGCATACCGGGTGATTATCCAGATTCGGACAGCGCGATGGTCGGACCGGTCTTCTTGACGACGCAGTGGAAGCAATATGCGATTGATCTGAGGGGCAAGGATCTGACCTATATCAGCGGCGGGTTTGCCTGGGCGACCAACGCGGATGTCAATTCTGAAGGGTGCACCTTTTACCTGGACGGGATCAAGTATGAATGAGTAATTTGGCAGGAAAAGATAGACAACGCTGCAACCATACTGTACTATAGACCAAGACCTTCTGGAGAAAGCGAAAAAAAATGAAAACCGTGAAAGCCCTTCAGCTTCAGGAAGAAAACTTGAACGAAAGATCCAGACGGAATCTCGCCATCCTCGAGACAATCCGGCGAGTAGGCCCGGTCAGCAAGGCGGATATCTCCCGGATGTCCGGCCTCAATATTGTTACCATATCGAATTATATCGATCATTATTTACGGGCAAAACTCGTTAATATCAAAGCACTTGACGTTTCAGCCGGCGGGCGCCGGCCGGCCCTTCTGGAGATCAACGGGCGGGTAAATCTGGCTATCGGCATCGGCCTCAACCTGCTGGATATGGTCGGGGTGGTCGTCGACCTTAACGGCAATATCGTCGCCCGTGTCGTCAAGGAAAGCCCCTATCGAAATGCCACCGATATCCTGGACTATGCCAGCGGCATGATTAACGAACTGAGGGATCAGCTTCCGTCCGATGACCGCAAAAAACTCGCCGGCATCGGCGTCGGGATCGCGGGTATTGTCGACAATCAGAGCGGGACGATCCGATGGCCGCAAAAAAGACCGACCGGAGGGTGCGAGTACGTCACTATTTACGCCCCCATCAAGGAAAACCTGGAATCACGGTTCGGCCTGCCCTGCTGTCTGGAAAACGACGCCACCGTTTCGTGTTTCGGAGAGCAGTGGATGAATTCCGATCCCGAGATACGTGATTTGATTTATATGTTTTCCGGAGTGGGGAGCGGACTCATCTTGAACGGGGAGGTCTATCGGGGCGCCAGCGGATGCGCGGGCGAGCTGGCCCTGAGAGATTGCCCGGCGGGAGAATACCTTGACCTCAACCCCAAGGACATCCATTTTCTCGAAGCCTGGGAAGACGACTTGGGGATTGTTCGGCAGACGCGGGAAATCCTTCGGAGGCCGGAAAACCGGAGCCATAAGCTTTTATTAAGAGCCGGCGGCAATCTGACAAGCATCACGCTGCGCCATGTTTTTGAGGCCGCCAGAGACGGCGACCCCATCGCGGTCAATGTTGTGCGGCGGGCCGGACTCAAGATCGGCCTCAAGGTCGCCTTCCTGGTGAATTTTCTCAACCCTCAGGCCGTCGTTATCGGCGGTGGGATGGAGGAGGGCGGCAACGTCTTCCTGAATGCTGTTAAAGAGTCTGTCGCCAATCACGCTTACGCGGAGATGGCCCAGGCCGTTAAGATTGTCCCTTCACGTCTCGGGAATAACGCCGTTGCGGTCGGGGCCGCCAGCCTGGTGGTCCGTCAAATACTCGCCCAGGCATAGAGCACGTTCTCAAGTCCCTTCCTGAAAAAGATATTCGTGCCTTCCAGAATTCAAATTGTCGAGTTTTTCCTTGTTTTGATAATCATCCTTTGATATAGTTTAATTAAATCTTTTCCTAATTATTAGTCTCTATTTTATTTAAGGAGAAATTATAATGACAAAAATCGGCAAGATCATTATTATCATTTTGTTCCTCTTGCTGGGTGGAAGCGTGTTTATGGTTCTTTCGACTTTGAGCCAAAAGACCGCCTTGGAGAACGAGAAGACCACATTGCAGGGTGAGTTGACGCAGGCCGGCGAACGCGAGCAGGAGCTGGTTGCCAGGGTCAAGGATACCGAGAGCAAAATCGAGGAGGCGAAGCAGAATAATGAGCGGCTTCAGCAGCAGCTCTCCGATCTCAACGGCCAGATCAGCAGTCTGGAAAATACGATCAATTCGTTGAGATCCGAGCGCGACAACTGGCGCAACCGCGTGAACGATCTGCGACGCGAACGGGACGAGCTCATCACCAAACTGCAGGAGAAGCCGAAGGTCATCTATAAAGAACGCGAGCCGGAACCGGAAGAAGAACAGCCCGGGAAGCCTCCGGTCATGGCCACCGGGGCCACCGAGGACCAGGAGCGCTACTGGGCGCGGGTCTTGAAAGACAAGGCCGCTCTCGAACTGAAAATCAACGAACTGCAGTCCCAATTGAGCCAGTATGAAGTGAGCCTCGAAGAATTGAAGAAAGTGAATTCCGATCTTGACCTGGAATTGAGCCAGTTGCGCAACCAGAAAGAGGAGATCCAGAGGCAGATCAAATACAGCGAAGATCTGGCGAATACCTTGTCCATCGAACTGGCCCGGGAAAAGAATGACAAAAGGTTCATAGACCAGCGGCTGGACAAGATCAAGGAAGAGAATCTCGACCTTCGCTCAAAGGTCAAGGAACTGACGTCGACAAAGATCGCTCTCGAAAAGAGCATCGCCCGGCTGAGGGAAAGCAAGGACAAGGTTGAACGCAAACTGGCAGAGACCGAGAGCGTCATCCAGAACCGCATCGACGAGGTCCTTGACATCAAAGAAACCCTGGACAGAAAACTGAGCGAGCCGATCGAAGAGGAGGGGACGCAATCCGTCGAACTCCCGCCTATCGTTGTCAGCGCGCCTAAAGCGGGCGGCCCGGCTGTCGCCCAGGAAAGCCGGATGGCGCCGGGTTTCGAAGGACATGTGTTAAGCGTGAACGAAGAGAACAACTTCGTCATCACGGACCTTGGCTTGAATTCGGGGGTCCGTATCGGCGATAACTTGAGCATCTATCGTAACGGCAAATATATCGCTGGCCTGGAAATCATTCAGGTCAGAAAAGACATCTCCGCCGCCGATATCAAACAAAAAGGCGCGCGGATCCAGGTCGGAGATAATGTGAGGTAGGTTGGCCCTGTGACGGAAAAAAAAGTCAGCATTGAAGATGTGGCGCGGCGGGCCGGGGTCTCCATTACCACCGTTTCCCGTGTTCTCAACAACATTCCCACTGTTACCAAATCCAACCGCATCAAGGTCGAAGAGGCTATCGCCTATTTAAAGTACAAGCCCAATGTCACGGCGCAGCGTCTGGCCCGGGGTTTCAACAACGCGATCGGACTGGTCATGCCGGGTTATCCGGGCGTGTTCCATTCCTATTACGCCATGGAGCTCATCCGGGGCGTTGGGCACGCGTGCGAAACCCTCCGTTTGGATCTTATCTTCCACATCACTAACGGCTATAATTCGCTTAACACCTCCAACGTCGGCGGTGTCATCTTCGCCGACATCATCGAGAACCGTTCCCAGATCGAAACGGCCATGGAAGAGAGTCTGCACTGTGTCGTCATCAATAATGTCGTTGAGGATATGGACGTGAGTTACATTGCCGTGGATAACCGCAAGGGAGGGCGCATGGCTGCGGATTATCTCATCAATCTCGGCCACAGGCGCATCGCCACCATAAGCGGTGCCTTGAAGACGCAGTCGGGACTTCATCGGCTGGAAGGGTTCAAGGAGACGATGAAGAAGTCGAAGGTCCCTCTGAGGGAAGAGTATATTTACACGGGCGATTATTCCCGACGATGCGCGCGTCTGGCGGCCGATCAATTTTTTGCGCTGAAGGAGCCTCCGACGGCCATCTTCGCGGCAAGCGACGACATGGCGCTGGAGGCCATTGCCGTGGCCATGGAACGGGGTCTGAAGGTGCCCAAGGATATATCGGTTATCGGTTTTGATGATAATCCCGCTTCCATTTACGGAGCGATCGGTTTGACGACGATCCGCCAGCCGTTGTTCAAGATGGCCGAGGACGCCGTGCGTTATTTGAACGGTGTTATAACAGGGAAGAAAAAAACCGGCGTCAAGGTCTTGCTGCCCCCGGAACTTGTTTCCCGCGATTCCTGCCGCAGTATCCGCTGAATTACCGCAATCTTTTTACATTATTAAAATAATAATCTATCCAAAAGTGAATTAATTGACAAATGGCCAATTTACAGTTATTTTAATAGACCTTCGCGGTCCTGCGGGCGTGAGCCTGCAGATATCCATTGGCCTTTTATAATAAAGGAGACCCAAATTGGAAAGGCTCATCACGGCCATAATGTACATCCTCTGGTGCATGTCGCTCATAGGCCTTTTGGTCATCACCTTTACGAGCTTCCGGTATGAGGATCTGAATCTTATCGTTGTCATCCTCGTCCTTTTCACGATCTTGAACACTTTTCTGGTTCTGAAAAAGCGTTGAAGGAAAGACGTGTGATGGTTAAGCATTCTTCTGATTTTGACTGTATTGTCATCGGCGGGGGGCACGCCGGAATTGAGGCGGCCCTGGCGTCCAGCCGCATGGGTTTACGGACGCTCATGGTCAACCTTGCCTTTGAGACTATCGGCGAAATGAGCTGTAATCCCGCCATCGGCGGTGTCGGCAAGGGCCAGCTGGTCAAGGAGATCGATGTCCTGGGCGGCGAGATGGGGAGGGCGGCCGACGAGACGGGCATCCAGTTCCGGCAGCTTAACGCGTCCAAGGGGCAGGCGGTGCGTTCCTCGCGCTGCCAGTCGGACAGGAAGAGGTATAAACAATACATGCAGGACGCCGTTAGCCGGCAGGCTAATCTGACGGTTCTTCTCGACAAAGTCTGTGGGCTTATCGTTCATAAAAGCAGGGTGTGCGGCGTCGAGACGGCGGGGGGGCGGCGGATTTTGTCCCCGGCCGTGATTGTTGCCGCCGGGACGTTTTTGCGGGGACGGATCCACAGAGGACGGATGACGGTCCCGGGCGGCCGGATCAATGAACAGGCCTCCAACCGGCTGGCGGACAACCTGGCCGGGCTGGGTTTCACCATGATGAGTTTTAAGACGGGCACGCCGCCGAGACTGGACGGAAAGACTATTGATTTCGACGGACTGGAGATCCAGCATTCCGATCCCGATCCGATCCCGTTTTCTTTCAGGACCAGGCAGCTTCCCCGGAGGTTTCGCCCCTGTTACATCACTCAGACTAACACCGAGACTCACCAGATCATTTGCGCCAACCTCCGTCTTTCGCCCATGTATTCGGGCGTCATCCGTTCGACGGGCGTGCGGTACTGCCCGTCCATCGAAGACAAGATCGTCAAATTTTCCGGGAAGGCCAGCCACCAGGTGTTCCTCGAACCCGAGGGGCTGGATACGGATGTCTATTATCCCAACGGCATATCGACCGGACTGCCCTCCGAGGTCCAGGAGGCCGTTGTCCACTCGATCAGGGGGCTGGAGAAAGCCGCGATCCTGCGTTTCGGCTACTCGATCGAACACGGCGTTGTGGATCCCGTCGAGCTGACGCCACATCTTGAAACGAAACGCGTGCGCGGACTGTTTCTGGCCGGCCAGATCAACGGCACCACCGGTTACGAAGAGGCGGCGGCGCAGGGGCTTCTCGCGGGGATCAACGCGGCGCTCATGTTCCGTGGAGAAGCGCCCTTTGTCCTCGGCCGTTCGGAATCCTATATCGGTGTTTTGATCGACGACCTGGTAACCAAGGGTACGGATGAGCCTTACCGTATGTTCACCTCCCGCGTGGAATACCGGCTGGTCGTGAGGGAAGATAACGCCGATAAGCGGTTGATGAGATACGGGCGCCGTTTCGGGCTCATTGAGAAAAATGAGTGGGAGGCCGTGGAAGAGAAGTGCCGCCTGATCGCGGAAGAGATCGCGCATCTCAGAAAGACACGGATCGGCCCCGGCACATCGTTGGACGGCATCCTGGTTTCCCGGAACAGCGGCCCTGTCCGCCGGCTTACCCCCTTGAGCGACATCCTCAAGCGGCCGGGGATTTCCTATGCCATGATCGCTCCCTTTGACGGGAAATTGAAAGAGTACCCCAAACCGGTTATCGACCAGGTGGAGTACGAGATCAAATATGACGGTTTCATCGAGCGTCAGATGAAAAACATCGAACGCTTCAGGCATATCGAGGGCATTTGCATCCCGGAGGATATCGATTACGGGAAGGTCCAGGGACTATCGACGGAAATAAGGGAAAAGCTCAAGAAACGGGCGCCGCTTTCTCTCGGTCAGGCGCACCGCATTCCCGGCGTGACGCCGTCCGCGATCGCCGTTCTTATGGTCTACCTGAAAAAATATCATATGGAAAAGAAAAACGGGGATAGACTCAAAAGGGATGATGAGATGTCCATGAACAAGCCAAATGCAAAGGAAGGAGAACCCTTATGAAGATAGCTAAAGACATCACGGAACTGGTCGGACGCACGCCTCTCGTTAAGCTCAACAAGATCGCCGAGGGCTGCCAGGCGGAGGTTATTGCAAAACTGGAGTTTTTTAACCCCCTGGGATCGGTCAAGGATCGAATCGGCCTGAGCATGATCGAGGCCGCGGAAAATCAGGGAATGATAAAAGAAGACACGGTGATCCTGGAACCCACATCGGGCAATACAGGGATCGCCCTGGCGTTTGTCTGCGCCGTCCGGGGATACAAACTGACCCTGACCATGCCGGAGACGATGAGCGTTGAGAGACGGGCCCTGTTGAAATCGCTGGGCGCGAATCTTGTCTTGACACCCGGATCCGAAGGCATGAAGGGCGCCGTCGCCAAGGCCAAAGAGCTGGCCCAGACGGACAAGAAGTATTTTATCCCTCAGCAGTTCGAGAATCCGGCCAATCCCGAAATCCACCGACTGACGACCGCCGAGGAAATATGGAAGGATACGGACGGAAAGGCGGATATCCTGGTGTCGGGGATCGGCACGGGCGGCACCATCACCGGTGTGGCCGAAGCCCTTAAAGAGAAGAAAGCCTCGTTTCGGGCGGTGGGCGTTGAGCCGATCGGATCCCCGATCCTTTCCGGCGGACAGCCCGGTCCTCATAAGATTCAGGGCATCGGGGCAGGATTCGTACCCGGCGTCCTGAAGAAGGATCTCTTGGATGAGGTCGTCCAGGTCGACAATAACGAGGCCTTCTCTTACGCCAAGCGCCTGATCAAAGAAGAAGGCATCCTGGCCGGCATTTCCTCCGGCGCGGCGGTCTGTGCCGCCTTGAAGATTGCCTCCAAACCGGAAAACAAAGGCAAGATGATCGTGGTGATCCTTCCGAGTACCGGCGAGCGGTACCTGAGCACGGATCTCTTCAGCGAATACCGGAGTTGATCACCGTTTACAGGAAGAATTGAAAAATCCCCCGCCATGTAACGGGCGGGGGATTTTTTTGCTATAATATCTTTTGTCTGCGGAATGTGATATGTTTCTGGTTTCCCGGAAGGCCGCGGGTTGTGCGGTCTTAAGAAAGGGCTTCGTTTCAGCGATGAACGCGTCGTTCGATCATATGATGAAAAACAGCCGGGTCCGCTTCTGCGTTCTCGTCGGCATCCTGTTGGCGGCTTTCGCACTTGGCCGTTTCGTCCAGTTCGATCCGGAGGCGTACCGCGCCTGGATCGCCCGCTTTCCTCCGGCATATGCGGGGGCGGTCTTTATCGCTCTGTACGTCGGGCTGACCTTTTTCGCCTGGTTCGCGAAAGACCTTTTGAAAATCGTCGGGGCCCTGTCCTTCGGCGCCTACCTGAGCACGTTATATATTTGGATCGCTGAACTATTCAACGCGGCCGTCCTGTTTCATCTCAGCCGCGCCCTGGGCCGCGACTTTGTCGGGAAAAGACTGGGGTGGGATTACGCCGTCTGGCAGGAGGCCCTGGCCGGCAGAGGCCTCTGGACACTGTTTGTCCTGCGCGCCGTCCCCCTTGTGCCTTACCGCCTGCTGGACCTTTTCTGCGGACTGACATCGATACGCTTCAGGGACTATTTCATTATTGTATTTTTGGGTTCGCCTTTGAGGATATTTTGGATACAATTGATACTGGCGGGTGTCGGCCAGGCTGTTTTCAGTGATCCCACCGTCGTTGTCGGATATATGATGCGCCACCGCGTTATTTATGTCTGGAGCCTTATGTATTGTGTTGCGGCCGTCGCCGCCATTATCATGCTGAAACGAAAAGGAAGGATGCCATGAAAAGATGGATCAGCTTACTGGTCATCCTGGCGGTCATCGCCGCCGGGCTTGTGTTGACCAAAAATTACATTATGGAAGTGGCCCTTGAACAGAAGATCAAGTTCGCGACCGGCCTCAAGACCGATATCGGAGATGTCGATTTCCGGATGTTTTTTGACCACGAGATTTATGTCACGGATCTCAGGATATTTCATCCGCCCGGTTTTGAAGACGGCGTGATGTTTACTGTTCCGGAGATGTACATCCGTTACAACCCGCAGACCGCGTTTGACAAGGTTAAGGAAATCGATGAACTGCGGGTGCACCTGAAGAAAATGGAAATCGTCCGGAACGAATTGAACGAGCTGAATGTTGATTCTCTGAAGTTTATGTCCCGGAAAAAGAAGACGAACGCCGATATGTTGCGCCGTGTTTCGGGAAAAAAGAACAAAGACCTTTTTGTCCGGAAATGCACGCTGCGTATCGAAGACGTGCGTTTCAGGGACTTCACCCGGGAACCGCCCCGACGGGACGAATGGACAATCAATGTCATTCAGAATTACGAGATTATACAAAGCGTGGAGCAGCTGGGCCGACTGATGCTGATCCAGGCCGTGACCGGATCGGGGATACAGGGGGCTGTTGATGTTGACATCGAATCGGTCAAGAGACCGGTAAAGGATATCTTGCTGAGATCGCGGGATGGACGCCCCGGGAGATGAAGGAGAGGCGGGAGGCGCCACCGGGTAAGCCCCGTGGAATCCTCATCCGCGTTTAAATAATTGTGCGGCGTTATATTTCAGGAAAACGCGTCCATTACGGCCTCGGCCATCATGGCCGCGCAGGCGGTCACCCGGGGCGCCAAAGGCGGGTGGCCCGCGCGCGTGTCGGTGGCGTTATCCCCGACGATAATGACGTTCCCGAGTCTCTTGGTGACCATGGGCTGTTTGTCTTTCAGGCCGGCCATCCCGTTGCCGCTTACCACGAGTCCGGTCCTTCCCCGGTAATACTCGACGAAACGGAATTTTCCTTCCGCCTTGTCGAAGGCCTCAACAACGACGTCCGCGCCGCGAAAATAGCGTTCGCCGTTCTCCGGTCTCCAGCGTTCGCGGCGGGCAACGACTCGGATGTCGGGGTTGATGGAGAGGAGCCGTTCTTTGAGGATCTTGACTTTCGGCTGTCCGATCTCGGCAAGGAAGTACTGCTGCCGGTTGAGGTTGGACGGTTCGATCCGGTCCTCGTCGACGATCTCAATATCCCTGAAGCCGCTGCGGACGAGAATCACGGCTATATTCGAACCAAGCCCCCCGGCCCCGCCTATGCCCACCTTCACTCTTCCGAGGGCGCGGATGACATTTTCGCTGAGATAGCGTCTTAATCCCTGTTCAAAGGCGTTCATGGATTGTTTCCGTTACGCGGCGGCCGCGCCGTTGGAGATATGCCGCCAGTCGGTGAACACCGGGTCGTAACGCCTGGTCTTGAGGAGTTGAACGATCTGAGCGACGGAGCGTTCGTCCTGGATATCGAACTGGGGCTCCCGGCTTTCTTTGTCCAGCAACGTATAACCGCCTACCGACGTGCGCGAAGCGGCGGAAAGGCGCGTCACCCCAAGGCCCAGGGCATGGTCGCGTAAAAAGGCGCTTTCCCTGGTCGACAGGTTGATGCCCACACGCGGGAAGAGGACGCGCGTCAGGCAGATCAGGCGGATCAGCATGCGGTCGTCCACACGGCATGGAACGAAGCCCATGCCCTTGATGGGGCGCAGGCGCGGAAAAGAAACGCTGTATTCCACGCCCGGATAACGTTTTTCCAGAAAGCGGAGATGTTCGTAGAGGGCCGTGATGTCTTCGCAAACGTCGGATAATCCCAGCAAAACCCCCAGGGAAAGATAACGCATGCCCGCCTCGGCGGCCCGCCGCGGGGCGTCCAGACGGAAATCGTAATCCTTCTTTTTCCCCAGCAGATGGACCTGCGCGTAGCGTTGACGGTCGTAGGTCTCCTGGTAAACGGTGACGCCATCCGCGCCGCACACAAACAGTTCCCGGTATTCGGGTCCCTCCATCGGGTGGACCTCGAGGCTGATACTGGGAAAATACCGCCGGGCGATCATGACGGCCTCTTTCAGATAGGACAGGGGTGTCGCCTTGTAGGACTCGCCGGTTAAGAGCAGGATGTTCTGGATGCCGCTTGAGGCCACGGAGCGCATCTCCTGCTCGATTTCCGCGGGCCCCAGTTTCTTCCGGCGGATTGTGTTATGGACGCTGAAACCGCAGTAGGTGCAGTGGCTTGAACAGTAGTTCGACAGGTACAGCGGGGCGTACAGGCTTATGGTTCTTCCGAAATGCTGTTCGGTCAAACGGCGGGCTCGCCGGGCCAGGGCCTCCAGGCTCTCGGGCCGTTCATCACACAGCGTTTCACGGATAAGGCTTTTGTCCATCATGGGTCTTTGGTAAGGCAAAGAAAGGGTTATTTCCCGTATAAGAAACCCGTCAGGGGAGATGATGACTCGGCCGTCTCCTGCCTGCCCGGCAGGCCGCTGACATAGGCTAAACGCCCGGCCTGCACAGCCAGAGAGAAGGCCCGGGCCAAGAGGACCGGGTTCCCGGCGGTGGCCACCGCGGTGTTGGCCAGTACGGCATCCGCCCCCATCTCCATCGCCTCGGAGGCCTGGGAAGGAGACCCGATCCCCGCGTCCACGATGATAGGCACGTCAATCTCGTCGATCAGGATCCTGATAAACTCCCTGGCCTTGAGGCCCTGGTTGCTGCCGATCAGAGAGCCCAGCGGCATGACCGTCGCGGCCCCCGCGTTCACGAGCTCTCTCGCCGCGTACAGGTCGGGGTACATGTAGGGCATGACAACGAACCCTTCACCGGCCAGTATTTCGGTCGCCTTGATGGTCTCGGCATTGTCCGGCAGGAGATATTTGCTGTCATTGATGACCTCGATCTTCACCCAGTTCCCGCATCCGGATTCCCTGGCCAGACGGGCGATCCGCACGGCTTCCCTGGCGTTACGGGCCCCCGAGGTGTTGGTCATGAGGGTGATCCCGTCGGGAAGATATTCGAGGATGTTCTCTTCGTGCCGTTCGAGGTCGACACGCCTCAGGGCCACGGTGACCAGTTCGACCCCGGCCGCCAGGATGCTCTCCTTCATCTCGTCCTTGGCCTTGAACTTTCCTGTTCCCAGGAGGAAGCGGTTGGAGAATGTTTTGCCGCCGATCTCCAGGGGCTGGTCGTGCGAATTGAGCGATGGTGTGGACATGTCGTTCATCCTTGCCATGATGAGGGATAGGAAACAACTGCGGAAGGCCCGCCTTATCCGCCGCCGACGAAATTGACCAGTTCGAGGGTATCGCCTTCACGCAGAGGACTGTTATCCCAGTTGTCCTGCCGGATAATCGTCCCGTTGAGCTCGGCGATGACATGCCGGGCGTCTTTGCAGAAGCGGGTGACGGTATCACGCAGATTGAAGGAATCGGGGAGTTCTTTTTCTGTGCCGTTAATCCTGATCCTCATGGCCTGTTCTCCACGGGAAAAACTGTGCCGGAATATACGCCATAATAGAACACATTTAATGAAATTGCAAATAAAATATGGCCGGGGGATAAGAAAAAGGGTTAGTATTTGACTTGGCCGCGGGCGGTGGCATAATATAAAAAAAAGTTTCTGTTGCCGGCACATGTCCTGGCGGAGGAGAAGGGTTTGGGAGAATATATCTGTCCGCACTGCAAACGTCCTATCTATGATGATGACGCCCTGCTCTGTCATTTCTGCGGGGAAAGCCTGGAAAGGGCGGGTAAGGGTTTCCTGGGAAGAGTACGCTATTCCAATAACCGCGCGGTCTGGTTTTTTGTGCTTTTTCTTGTCCTTATCAGTTTTGTGTTTCTTGTTTTGTGGTGACAATGGATCGGGAAGACAGCGTTTCTGTTTGTGTGAAACCGGACGTCAAAAAGACGGGCCGGCGGCCTGACCCGGGGGCGTGCCGGACATGCACCTCGGGTTCCTGCTGTTACGAAGGGGTGGAGCTGTCCGCCGCTCAGATGCGGCGCATTCTGAAATACGGACCGGCGGTGCCCAAGCCGTGGTTCCGTCTCGTGCGGCCCGATGAACATCCGGACAAGGATTACCCGTTCGCGACGGTCATCCGGAACGGGACGTGCGTGTTCCAGGACGGCTTGAACCGCTGCCGCGTTTATCCGGTGAGACCGCGTTTCTGCAGGGAATTCCCCATGGAAAATGGCCGGGCCGCGCCCTTTTATAAGAGGCTGTGCGTCCTGTTCCGCGACGAGTGGCCGGACAACGCGGTCCGGCGCACCTACCTGCGACGGGAAAAGAAAAAATAATTTTTTCTTGCAAGAGAATCATCAATTAGTGTATAAATAAGTCATTCCAATGACAAAAGGATCGGCCGGACGGCCGGGAGGCTTTTGATGCAGACGCCGCAGAACAATCAGGCTTTCGGTTTTCAGCTTCTTCTTGATCTCTACCAGTGCCGGGAAGGTGTGTGCGACGATTTGAATCTTTGTTATCAATTCCTCGATGAGATCGTCGGGAGGTTGGGCATGGAAAAACAGGCCCCGCCGAACATCTTCCGGAGCGACGCCGCGCGTTTTCCCGACAAGGCGGGCCTCTCCGGCTGGGCGCCTTTGATCGAAAGTTCCGTCGTCATTCATACCCTGTCGCCCAAGAACTATATTTCCGTGGATGTTTACTGCTGCAAGTCCTTCGATCTGGCGCTCGCCAAAAAAATATGCTCAGAGTTCTTCAGCCCCGAGAGGATCGACGAACAGTATATCGAGCGCGGTCTTGATTATTACAGGACGGACACCAATTACCACACCATGACGGTGCTGAAAGACGGTTCAAAACCCGTAAAGGTGGACATCAAAAGGAAAGAAACGGAGATGGTCTCCTAGGGGGGACTTGATCCGCAGGGTTGAGTTGAACAGGGGACAGGCCCCTCCGGGGCCTGTCCCCTGTTTGCGTGTCGGGCCGACGAAATCATTGACTCAAAAAATGCTCCTGTGTTAGAATGGGGCTTCTTAACACGGCAACTTAACTATCCGGACATTCATGGCGTATACGACCAACGAGATCAGGCGCGTCGAGGCCAAATGGCAGGCGATCTGGGAGGAGCGGGGGCACTTTCGCGCGCCCCCGCCGGGCGACAGGCCGAAATATTACGTCCTGGAGATGTACCCGTATCCTTCCGGCAAACTGCATATGGGGCACGTGCGCAACTATTCCATCGGGGACGTCATCGCGCGCTACAAGCGCCTCAAGGGCTTCAACGTGCTCTATCCCATCGGGTTCGACAGCTTCGGCCTTCCGGCGGAAAACGCCGCCATCCTCAACAAACAGGACCCCCGGCAGTGGACCGAGTCCCGCATGGACGACATGGTGGCCCAGATGAAGCGGATGGGCCTCAGTTACGACTGGTCCCGCTTTCTCTACAGCCACGACCCGGAGTATTACCGCTGGAACCAGTGGATCTTCATCCAGATGCTCAAGAGGGGCCTCGCCTATAAGAGGAAGGCCGTTGTCAACTGGGATCCCGTCGACAGGACCGTCCTGGCGAACGAGCAGGTCATCGACGGCCGGGGCTGGCGGTCCAAGGCGCCGGTCGAGAAAAAGGAGATCGAGCAGTGGTTCATCAGGATCACCGACTACGCCGAAGAGCTTCTCCGGGACCTCGACAAGCTTGACCATTGGCCGGAGCGCGTCAAGACCATGCAGAGAAACTGGATCGGCAAAAGCCGGGGGGTGGTGATCCGCTTCGACGTCCTGGACGAGAAGGGCGAAAAGGTCGACGAGCTTGAGACCTTCACCACCCGGCCGGACACCTCTTTCGGGATGACCTACGTGGTCATGGCCGCCGAACACCCCAAATGCCTGGAATGGGTCCGCGGGAAACCGCAGGAGGGGGCGGTGAAGGATTTTATCGCGCGGGTCCTCGGGCGGCCCCTGATCGAGCGGACCGCGGAAGGCCGGGAGAAAAACGGCATCGCGCTCGGTCTGTCGGCGCGCAACCCGGTGAACAACGAACTTATCCCCTTGTGGATCGCCGACTACGTCCTCATGGAATACGGCACCGGCGCGGTCATGGCTGTCCCGGCGCACGACCAGAGGGATTTCGAATTCGCCCGGAAATACGGCCTGCCCGTGCGGGTCGTCATCCAGCCGCCCGGCGATGAGCCCCTTTCGCCGGAGACGATGACCGGGGCCTATGACCGGCCGGGCGTTATGACCGGTTCCCCGCCGTTCGACGGGCGGGACAGCGCCGAGGCCATCGGGGCCATGACCGGGTGGATGGAGGAGCGCGGTCACGGCCGTCCCGCGGTGACCTACCGCCTCAAGGACTGGCTCATCTCCCGCCAGCGTTACTGGGGGACGCCGATCCCGGTCTACTATGATGACGAAGGTGTCCCGCATCCCGTCCCCGAAGACGAGCTCCCCGTCGCGCTGCCAGCGGACGTGGAATTCGGCAAGGGCAATCCCCTGGAGTCTTCGGAAACGTTCACCGCGTACACGTCCCCCGACGGAAAGACGTGCCGGCGCGAAACCGACACCATGGACACCTTCTTCGACAGCAGCTGGTATTTCCTGCGGTACACGGTCAGCGGTCGCGCCGCCTTCCTTGACAAGGAGGAGACCGCCCGGTGGATGCCCGTCGACCAGTATATCGGCGGGATCGAGCACGCGATCCTTCACCTGCTCTACGCCCGGTTTTTCACCAAATTCCTGCGGGACCTGGGGCTGGTCCACGTCGACGAGCCCTTTGAACGGCTCCTGACCCAGGGCATGGTCCTCAAGGAAGGCGAGGTCATGTCCAAATCCAAAGGCAACGTCGTCGATCCCGACGCGATCATCCGGAAATACGGCGCCGACACCCTGAGGCTGTTTATGCTTTTCGCCGCGCCTCCCGGGGACCAGCTGGAATGGAACGACAGCGGGATCGACGGGTCGTGGCGGTTCCTCAACCGCGTCTGGAACCTTGTCGAAAACCAATACGACGCCGGGGCCGGCGAGGCCGCCGGGATCTCCTCCGAAGACGACAGGGAGCTGGAACGGGAACGCAACGCCGCCGTGAAAAAGGTGACGGAGGACATCGAGGGCGGCTGCAAGTTCAACACCGCCATCAGCGCCGTCATGATCCTCGTCAACAAGGTTGAGAGATACGCCCAGGGTAAGGACGTCAACCCGGCGCTTTTGAACCGGGCCCTGCGCACGGCCGTCCTTCTGCTGAGCCCGTTCACGCCGCATCTGGCGGAGGAATTATGGGCCGTGATGACGCAAAAAGAAGAAGGCCTTTTCGTTTCGGCCCGCTGGCCCACTTACGAGGAAGAGATGCTGAAGGCGGACACCGTCGAGATCGTCATCCAGGTGAACGGCAAACTGCGCTCGCGCGTCGAGGCCCCGGCCGGCGCCGACGGGGACACGGTCCGCGCCCTGGCCCTCAAAGACGAAAAGGTCCTCCAGCACATCGGGGAAAAGAGCGTGAAAAAGTTCATCCACGTCCCCGACCGGCTCGCCAATTTCGTGGTGGGCTGAACTTTCCACCCAGCCATCCAGTCTGTTTAACTATCCAATCGAAATGATGTTTACGTCATCCGTGATCCGTGATCCGTGATCCGTCGAATGATACGTGATCCGCGATTCATCGAAAACCCGGCCTTTTGACGAATGACGTATGACGAATCACCGGTCACGACTAAAGAACTTCATAAGAGACAACAATTAAAGATGCAAGGAGATCCCCATGCTATCCCTCACACGTCAGGAACGTCAGGTCCTGGTGATCCTGGCCGCGATATTTCTTTGCGGCGTTTCTCTGCACTACGCCACCAAGATATTCCCCCGCCTGTGGTCCCTGGTCAATCTCCTGGAGTCCGACATGTTGTATCCCAAGACGGATATCAACCGCGCCGGGGCCGGCGAACTGGTCCGCATCCCGATGATCGGACCGGCCACGGCAGGGAGGATCCTCGAATACCGCCGGGACCACGGCCCGTTTGCGCGGATTGAAGAGCTGAAAAAAGTGAAGGGCATCGACCGGGAGAAATACAAAACGGTTGCGCGGTACATCGAGATCGGCGGCGGACGATGAGGCACCGCCCCTTTGTCTGGATCACGACGGCCTATGCCCTGGGCGTCCTGGGGGGGAGCGTGCTCCCCGCGTCGTTTGTCGTGCTGTGTGTCTTGACCGTTTTTGCCCTGGCTTTGGTCCCCGTGTTCGCGCGCGGGAGGACGGCCGCGAGCGTATGCGTTCTGGCGGTCCTGTTCTTTTTGGGGGCGGCGGCTTACCAGCACAGACAGGTCCTGCCCCGGGATCATGTTTCCCGTGTCGCGCGTTATTACAGGAAGGACCCCGTCCGGGTTGAGGGGCTGATCGTCTCCGCGGCGGAGCAACGCGCCTTCTTCCGTTCGGTCAAGACGGTGTTTGTCCTGGAGGTGAGACGGTTTAAAACGCGCTGGGGCTGGAAGGAAAAAAGCGGCCGGGTTCTTGTGAACATTTTCCGAAGGGCGGACCTGCATTACGGAGATTACCTGCGGCTCGAGGGGAAGATGCACCGGCCCTTTGAATTTTCGGAAGACGGCCGGCTGTCTTACAGGGATTATCTCGAACGCAAGGGGATCCGCCATGTCCTGAGCGTAAAAAAGAAGGGCATGGCCGAAGTCCTCGCCTCGGGCGGAGGGAACGGCCTCATGGCGCTTTCACTGAAGGTCAAGGAACGTCTGGGCGCCGTCCTGTCGCGCCACCTGACGGAGAACGAGGCGGGCATCATGAAGGCGGTGATACTCGGCGACAGGCAGGACATCCCGGGTCACATCCGGGAGCTATGCGAAAAGGCCAGCGTGTCCCATGTCTTCGCGATCAGCGGACTGCATGTCGGGGTGGTGGCCTTTATCGTCCTTCTTTTCCTGCGCATGCTTCCGGTGCCGAGGAAGGCGCAGTATCTTTTGGCGTGCGTCCTGCTGGTCTTTTACGCGTTTCTCACCGGCGGCCGCCCGTCGGTGGTGCGGGCCACCATCATGGCCTCGGTCTTTTTTGCCGGGTTCATCGTCGAACGCGACGGAGACTCCGTCAACACGCTGTTTTTCGCCGCCTTTTTGATCCTGCTGGGCAACCCGGCCAACCTGTTCGACGTGGGGGTCCGGCTGTCCTTTACGAGCGTGTTTTTTATCATTGCCCTCTATCCGGTATTCGCGCGGCTGCTGTTACGCCCGCGCAGGGACGCGCCTTCACCCTTTTTGCTCGCGTGCGCGCACGCGCTGTGCGTGTCGCTGGCGGCGTGGCTCGGCGTGGCCGGCTGGCTGGCCTATTACTTCCGTATCGTCTCGCCTGTCGCGGTCCTGGCCAACCTGGCGGTCGTGCCCCTGACGGCGGTGGTGGTGATCCTGGGGATGGGGCTTCTGGCCTTCGGCCTTGTCCTGCCGGCGGCGGCGTTTGTGTTCGCGCAGTGTCTGGGCTTCGTGCTGAACGTCATGGCGGGGCTCGTGTTCTTGTTTGTCCGGATACCCGGCGCGTATTTTTATCTGGATGAAGTTTCTCTTTGGCTGATCGTTTTATACTATGTCTTGCTTTTGTCGGGTCTGTGGGTGGGCCTGCGGCTGACGGGAGGAAGAACGGTCATGAAGAAGGTTGTTTAAACGGGGAATTCGTCATTCCACAACTTTTTAATAAATGCCCGATAAGGCAGGATCAGTATATCGTCGTTTGTCAGGCGGGCTTTCTTTTCCAATGAGACGACAAGGCATTGTTTGACCGAGGGGTGTTCCTGCCTGAATTGGCGCAGTCCCTTAAGGTCATGCGTGTTGATTTTTTCTTTGCCCTTGGCCTCAACGGCGATCTGCGCATGGCCAAGGATAAAGTCGACTTCCACACCCGAGGTCAGCCGCCAATAGGAAATATCATAAAAGCGTTCCGAGTAACGGCGGTGGGCCGACAACTCGTGGAACAGCCAGTTTTCAAAGGCCTTGCCGAACAGTTCCGATCCGGATTGAATGCCGGAACGCCTGGCCAGATGGTTGACCACGCCGACGTCCCGGAAATAAAATTTGGGGGCTTGGATGGTGCGCCGTTTGGCGCGCTTTGTCCAGGCCGGCAGGAACTCCCCCATGAGTGTGTCGGTCAGGATGCTGTAATGGTCACGCACGGTTGAAACGGATACCCCGATTTCCCGGGCAATGTTGGAGAGGTTAACGACCTCTGTGTCCCCGATTGCGGCAACCCGCAGGAAATCCGAAAACACCGGAAGATTCCTGACCAGCCCTTCCTGGAGAATTTCTTCGCGGAGATAATCATTGACATAACTTTGGAGGGCCCGCGGGGGGCGCGGATGGTCATAGTGGCTGGGCAGGGGGCCGGTGTTGAGGATGCGTTCGAGTTTGAATTTATTGCCCAGCTCCGCCGCCGTTAATCCGAGCAGTTCATAACGGATGGCCCTGCCTCCCAAAAGGTTGGCATGACCTTGTTTTACCTTGCGGGCGCTGGATCCGCAGAGGATGAACACCTGATTTTTTCCCTGGATAAGGTAATGAATTTCGTCAAGCAGCACGGGGGCTTTTTGGATTTCGTCAATGACGACCGGTTGAGGCGATGGTACGGCCATGAGCTTCTCCCGGAGCAGGGAAGGCTCTCGAAGATAACGCATGAGCAGGTCGCTTTTTAGCAAGTCAAGGCGAAGGGCATCAGGATATGTTTGTTTGAGCAGCGTTGTTTTTCCTGTCTGGCGCGGCCCCCACAGGAACACGCTTTGTTTGGGCCTTGGGGGGAGAAGAAGGCGTCTTTGATACATGGGCACCCCTAGTTCAAAATATCATGAATATTGATATTATTGGTGTAAATATTATTTACCCCTTCACGGGATTTGTCAAGAAGATCTTAAAATGTTTCTATAGGGTATTAAATGAGGCTCTTTCTCAGAATCTGTGGGTAATAATCGACTAAAATGGGCCATGGAATCTGTGGAAAACCGAAACTCTCGAAGGTTTCCCACAGATCCCACGGCCCCTACGGCTATTCTTGAATCTGAACTCAAAAAATTCAGAGGTTTATTTATTGGCAAGTTGTTTATTATCAATGACTTAAGCCATGTTTGGCTATTTAGGCACCCACAGATTCTATTAACGAGGCTTAAATGATTACTTTATCCCTTTGCCGCCGCCCTAAAGAGGCCCGCCCGGCGGGTATGACACGGACTATTGTGACGGGCAAGACAGTTGGAAGAAAACGCTTTCCCCAAAAGTCAATATTTTTAATATACTACCTTTTTCATCACCAATTATAGGCTATACTTCATAGTAGAAGATTCAATAAATATATACGTCGATAAAAACCGCCTATGTTCCTTTCACTGGAAAGAAAAAAGACCACGCTGTCTTTCCGGACGGGGATCCTGTTTCTCGTCCTGGCGTTTTTCGCCGATATGGTCATGCCCTCCGCCGCCCGCGCGCAGGCCCTTGCCGGCCTCCCCGTCCCGGGTACCATGATCACCCCCAGCCCCGGGTTCGCGCCGGCTGTCTTAAGGGGCATCAAGGTCCATTCCGACGACCCCTTCCGCTTCGACTTCATCATCGACGCCGGGGAATCCGGGCTCGAGGATGAGGCGCTGAAGGAAGAATCCCGCAAGCTCATCCGCTATTTCCTGGCCTCGGTCACGGTCCCCGACGAAGATATCTGGGTCAACCTCTCCCCGTACGAAGAGGACAGGATCATCCCGAAGGAATTCGGCATAACCCAGATGGGCCGCGACCTCTTGGCGCAGGATTACGTCCTCAAACAGCTGACGGCCTCCCTGATCTATCCCGAGGACGCGATCGGCAAGGCGTTCTGGGACAGGGTCTACAAAAAGGCCCACGAGCTCTACGGCACCACCGAGGTCCCGGTCAACACCTTCAACAAGGTCTGGATCGTACCGGACAAGGCCAGGGTGTACACGGCCGACAATACCGCCTTTGTCGCGGAAAGCCGTCTGAAGGTCATGCTCGAAGAAGACTACCTGGCGTTGGACAATAATCTGGACAACGCGGACACGGGCACCGACAGGCTGGAAGAAAAGGACGTCAAAGCGCTGAGCAGTGTCTCGTCACAGGTCGTGAGGGAGCTCGTCATCCCGGCCATCGAAAAGGAGGTCAACGAGGGCCAGAACTTCGCGCCTTTAAGGCAGGTCTACCATTCCCTGATCCTGGCCGTCTGGTTCAAAAAGAACCTCCGGGAGAGCCTGCTGGGGCGGGTCTACATGGACCGGAACAAGGTCCTGGGCGTGGACATCGAAGACAGGGCGGCCAAGGAAAAGATCTACGCCCGCTACCTCGCGGCCTTCAAGAAAGGCGTCTACGATTATATCAGGGAAGACTACGACCCCTACATGAAGCGCGCCCTGCCGCGCCGGTATTTCTCTGGCGGTTTCAACATTTTGAATTTCCGGGAAAACATGAAAGAAGAACCCCTGACCCTGGCCAGTGCGAGGGAATACGCCCGCCGAAACCCCGACAGCGCACTGCATGTCATCGGCGGTTTTCTGGTGGCGCGGCACCTGGGCCATCATGATGAAGGCCGGTTCGCCCACGGTATCGAGGGGATCGTTGAGGAACTGCGCGGCAGGGAATGGGAGGTCCCGGAGACCAAGGCTGCGGACGGAGGCCCGATGCATGATTTAAAGCGGGTCATAGAGGAACACGGCAAGCCCGACGCCCAGGGCCGGCTGACCGTGACCTTCGCCAACGGCGGCAAGATGCGCCTGCAGGAGGTGGACGGTTACGAGTTCCTGGTCGTGATCGATCCGGCGAGGTTCGGGGCCGACTATACGGGACTGGGCAACTTTCAGCTCGCGGTCTACGTCCGGGACGAGGCCACCCTGCCCCATGAGTTTGAAGAATTCCGGAGACTGAAAGACTACGCTTTGGAAAATAACGCCGCGATCGAAGTGGACATCCGCGACGGCCGGCTCCACGCCGCGCTGTACGATTATCTCAACGACACCCAAAACCGGCTCGGCAACGAACAACTGCTCGAAAGGCAGAACGGCTTTATCGCCTTCATGGACGATGCCCACCGCGCCGGCCTGCGGGCCGAAGGGAAAGCGGACGAAGCGGATCATTATCCGCACACCGATAAGCTCACCGAAGCGGACAGGGGCGGTTTTGACTTCACCATTGCGAGTTGGGGGAATAAAAGTTTTGAACGCCAGGCCGCGGAGGTCTCTCGTCTTGTTATAAACGGAAAGTTTGGAAAAGCTTTAAAGCGGATTAAGAAAATGATTAAGAGTGACAAAGGCAATGTCGGCAATTTGCTGAAGTCCGTTGTTTTCGCATGTATGGACAAACAGCCAAGTAATGATATTGATTTTGAGGACAGCCTTCCGGAAAATTCGATTATTCAATTTATGCGGTTTCTGCTGAAAGAACAAGAATTGGGTTTGGCGTACAATTTTTATCTCATCGCGAAGGATACGATGATTAAAAACATTTATGTGTTCCCGCGATTGGCAGATATTGAGACGTGGTCTCAAATGGAGTGGGATTTAATGGACGCCCTGATTAAGGAGGAGAAGCCGGAGGGAGCCCACGAGTTGTTTAGTTTATTATGGAATGAATTTGTGGAAAAATCAAAAATGCCGGGCGCTGTTATAGACGATATTAAGAAGGAGCGCCATAACAAAATGATTTCTGAAGGAAAAGGTGAACTTAAGAGCGGAGCGCGTAAGGCCCAGGCGGCGCTGGAGGAGGGGACGTTCCTCAACGGGGTGGATACCGCGTCGGTTGACTTCGCCCTTAAGGTTGCCCCGGACGCGTTCCTGGCCCGTATGGAAAAAGAGCACGGCGGTGCAGATGAGAAGGCGGAAGATATCCGGCAAAAGGTCGAAAAAATCAAGGAAGAAAATCCCAAGGGGGGGTATTTTGATCCCGGCGACATGTCGGGGATGTACAGACTGCTGGGTCCCCACGGCCCGCGCCTCGAGCGCGACCACGCGATGAGTGATAGTATCGCGCGCTGGGGCGGCGATATGCCGGCCATGATCCAGTCCGGGCTGAACGTCCGGGACACGATGCGACTGCTCCGGCTTTATGAGACCGACTTTGTAACAACGGCGCATGATGATGAGTTGCAAAAAACGAGCCGATATCAGCCAAAGGCGTTGATTACAATTGATCCCTATGGGATACTGCCTCCCAACAGCGGTTATTTTTTCAAAAGCGAGTATGCTGATGATTTCCAATGGTACATCGTCCTCAATCCTTCTGACGACATCATCCTGCAGAATCTGGCCGAATTCAAGATGGCCGCGGAGATTGATTTAATAGAACACGCATACCGTTTCACGGCATCCCAGCGCCGCATCCTGGCCTCGGCCCTGCAGAAGATGGCCTTCTGGGACGGGGAGACGCTTTTACCCGATGATCTTGACGCGCTAGTATGGAAGGGAACAGATGAGGATCTCATCCGCCTGCTGGATCTGATCTCGGAGAAAAAAAGTCCTCATTTTACGCTTTACGCCATGGCCGAGAAGTGGGGCATTAGTTTTCGTGATGTGCGGATCGACGCCGAAAAGATGCTGGCGTACGAGAAACTGTTTTTGACAAAGGCGTTTGAGGCGGTCCTGGCCGCAACCGAAACAATAAAAAGAGAGGAAACCAATAATGTTGCTCGTGCGATGTTATCTGAAAAGCTTAAGCAAATAAAGGCTGGTATACAAGATAAGGAAATAATAAAAAAAATTGAATCAGCAGTGGAAAAAGCGCAAAATACATTGCAAGAAGAACTGGATCAGCTCAGGCAAAGGAGTGACCAGATCAAAAACATTATTTCAAAAAGGCCAGCAGATCCTCAGACAATGAATGACTTTATTAATTACTTGAATCGATACTTTCCGGGAAAGAACGTAAAAGAATTCCAAGACGTCTTGGGGAGGCTTGATCCGCGGATGAAGGAAAGAATCATGCTAAGGTTTTTTTATGATGATGTGGTAGAGTTGAAGAAAACTAATGGAGAATCTGTGTCCGAGGTGGTAGAGAAATATGTGCGAAAAGTGAATGAGGTATTTCAGGATTATCTTAACTCGCAGGATCTAGAGGCATTGAAAAATATAGAGGAGCAGTTCTCAATCAGAATGGGTGCTGGTCGAATTCCTAACAACGTGGAGGAAAAGAGGGCCATTAAGGATATAGAGGAGCAATATGATTTGGTGTTAGAGGATCCGGGTTTCTATGCCAAGATTTTCATGAAGGAGGCGTATTTGGACTTTCTGGAGAGAACGCCCGCATCCTCCACCAGCGAAGAAATGGGTGCACTCAGGGTAAGAATCCGCAACGATATGAGAGAAGACCCAGGGATGGAGTATTACGACCCCGAAAATGTCCGCGGGATGGCCAGGGAGGCCGCCAAGACGAGGTTTGATGGTTCTGATTCTATCCAGGATACCGCGGGGGGAGGCGGCCCCTTTGGACAAGGGATGAAGCATTACGAATCCGCGCAAGTCCCCGGGAATCCCGGCGGGCCGGCCCCCATGTCGTCGTTAGCCGGGGGCGGCGTCCCTGGCCAAGGAGGGTCAAGATCGACGGCAGAAGCATCGGCTTTATGGCAGATGGAGGAACTTAAGAAAAAGGAACAGCGTTTTGTCGAGCTGGCGGAAAAGAAAAACAGGCCAAGCCGCTATCTTCTCGAAGCGAAGGTCATTTTCCTTAACGATCAAATTATAGGACAGGAGACGGCGGCCTATTATTTTCAGCGCGACGGGCAGTGGTACATCGTGATCAACAGCTCGCTGAACCCCCTGCTTCGGGACCAGGCCCATTACCGCGCGGCCGCGGCGGTCCATTTAGCCGCACGGGGATACGGGCTTTCGGATGAACAGCGCCATACGCTGGCAGCGGCTCTCCAGAGACAGGCTTACGGTGACGGGAAGAATCCTGTCCCTTTTGATGTCGAAACGCTTGAGTGGAACGGAACCGATGACGGTGCCGCGCGTCTGGTTAAGCTGGCCACGGACGCGGAAGGCCTTGCCCTGACAGGAGAGTCCCTGGGACGGGCTGTGGGGCGCGGCATTTCTTTTATGGATGAAGACCTCGACCCGGATGCGGCGCTGGCGAATGAGAAACTCTTCCGCGAAGAGGCCCTCGAGGAGGCCCTGGTCGCGGCGGAATACCAGTATAGATTAAGCTTGGCGGAGCTTGACGAAAGAGAAGTCGAAATGAAATTGCGTTATGTGGAAAGCCAGCTTGGACAAGAGCGGATCAAGGATGTTAGAGCACAAATAGAGCGCGAAAAGGATTTGTTGATCCAAGAAATCGAAAAATTAGAAAGCAAAGAAAAATTGGAAATAATTCCATTATCTTCAAAGATCACTGATAAGGAAATGAAAGACGCTGTTCAAAGGCTGGGAATTATTAATAAATCAGGAGCGGTGTTTGGAGCTCAGCCATGGGAGAAGCAACTGATCGCTGATTATCTGAGCCACGGCCGGCAAAGGACCCTGAGGGCGAAGACCGATCAAAAGATTGCTGATGCCCGTGGGGTATACCATGATCAATCTATTCAGCTTTTAAATGAACATGTTCCGGAGGATAATGTTGCTATTTCAGAAGCATTTGGCAATATCTTTCAAAGCAAAGAGGATCAGAGGTTGAAGATAATAAGACAGCATGAAGAAACGATTGCGGGATCCCGCCGGCAGTCAGCGGAGGCCATTGAGGCGATGGAGAAGGCGTTCGCGGACGCGAAGTCTGCCGGGGACGAGATGGATGAGCGTTCCGTTTCAACAGACACAGTTCTCGATTCGCAAGACTTCCGCGGCCTGTTCACACTGTACGGAGAGACCGCGGGAGAATCCCGCCTCCCCAAAGACAACGCGATGAGTGAATGTAGAGATCCGGGGGGCGTCGACAGAGGATTGGCTTCCGCCGTTGCCGTAAACCGGGAGGACCTGCATCTTGAGGCCGTGCTTCCTGTAGGAAATGATGAGTTTTTGAATAGGCAGACGGCGGATTGGGATGAAGATAACGTGTCAGCAAAAATTTTAAAGATTATAGACGAAGATCCGTTTTTACAGGGTCTTCTTGTGCAAGAAAATTTGGTCCCAGACGCGCGCGGGATGCAGAAGGTACCAAAAGCCAGGGCAGACCTGCTTATTGGCCAAAACGGTGAATTTTTTAAAATAAGCAGGTGGAAGAATCACGGTTTTGCGGGGCTTTACAGACGCATTCACGAGGCGCAGATCATCGCCCGGCTGAACAAGGCCGGGCTGACCTCACCGGAGATCCCCCGGCTTGCAGGCATTGACTTTAAAGACGGTGAGTTGCAATTGCACATGACGGGGATGGCCGGAGGGGTCGACCTGATGTCTTCGGAGGGGCAGCAATTATCTGTTGTTAACAGGCTGGATATTTTTTTCAAGGCAACAAGGATATTTTACGAAATGCATAGCCTGGGCTTGGCAAATAATGATTTGAATTCCGGGGGCATCCTTTTCAATCTTTCAACAGGTCAGGTTATGATCATCGATTTTGATGAGGCTTACTTCGTGAATGATCCAGAGGATGCCGGAGAGGCGTACATTAGTTTGCTTAAAATAGTGCTTAACTCTATAAATTATCGGAAAGAAGTCCTGCCTGCTTATTGGCAAAAAAGCGGGCTGGAATCACTGGCATTCGATTTATCGCAGAAGCTTGATCAAAGGCCGGCCCCGGAATACCTGCAAACCGTCGCCCAAAAACTCGAAAAGATACAGGATTATTTTGCGCAGAATGATTCGGCAAGACCGGGCCTCCCCGGCGACCACGCGATGAGTGATGACCTGACGCCGGAGCCGGTCGGCGCGGTTGTCAGCCCCAAACACGGCGGGATCGATTTTGACCCGCGCAAGGTGGGCCTTGAGGAGGAGGGCGAGGACCTGGAGCTGAACCTCGCGCCCGGGCCGGCGGACATCAGGCGGATCGAGGCCGGCGGCCTGGACGGGCTCGATATCCGGATTTTCAACATGGCGCCCCTGCCGGTGATGAACCTGCCGATGATCCTGGGCGTGGGGGAGGACAACAGGCGGGAGAGCGGTGAATATGCTTACGGCCTGGCGTCCTAGGGAAAGGGGCGATAAGGGACCAAAGGGGTAAGGGATATAGAGAAGGGATATGAGAGGGCCGGGCCCCCGAAGGGGGCCCGGCCCTGGTTTTTTAGGATCACATTGAGTTGTAAAAAATAATATTGCTACCTCTAAAAAACATGGTATATTAGAAGCATGATTATTAGAAAGATTCAATTACCGAATAACCACAGCTTTTTCCTGTTCGGTCCGCGCCAGACAGGAAAAAGCACCCTTCTTCAGACGCAATTCCCTCCGTCCCGGACCCTTTATTATGATCTTTTAAAAACAGAAGAGTATATCCGGCTTACGTCGGAACCGCATTTGTTTCGCGAAGAAGTCGCCGCAAGAGGCCCGAACATAAGTCATGTCGTCGTTGATGAGATCCAGCGGATCCCCGATCTGCTTAACGAGGTCCATTATCTTCTTGAAAAACCGGAGGCGCCCCGTTTTTGTCTGAGCGGGTCAAGCGCCAGAAAATTGAAGAGAACCCACGCCAATCTCCTGGCCGGCCGGGCGTGGACCTTCCACCTCTATCCGCTGACTCATTTCGAACTGGGCGAAAAGTTTTTTCTGCATAAGGCCCTGAACATAGGAACCCTGCCGAGCGTGTATCTTGAAGAAGATACCGCGTCGGCCAGGAAAACTCTGCGGGCTTATGTTGAGACCTATCTGAAGGAGGAGATCGAGGCCGAGGCGCTGACGCGCAGCCTCGGGGGCTTCGTCCGTTTCCTGAGCCTGGCCGCGGACAGCAGCGGGCAGATCATCAACTACTCCACCATCGCCAGAGAATGCGGCGTGTCCTATCAGACCGTTAAAGGCTATTTTCAGATCCTGGAAGACACGCTGGTCGGTTTTTTTCTTCAGCCCTTCGCCCGTTCCGTCCGCAAGAGGCTGGTCCAGCACCCGAAGTTTTATTTTTTCGATACCGGCGTCCTGCGGGCCGTCCAGAGGACCATTAATGTGGACCTTCGGCCGAAGACCTATGAGCACGGGCGGGCCTTCGAACATTTCATGATTCTCGAAATCATTCGCCTGGCCGCTTACCGGGAAACGGATTACCGGTTCTCTTTTTACCGAACCGCGAACGGGGCGGAAGTGGATCTCATTATCGAGACGCCGGCGAGGACGACGTACGCCGTTGAAATCAAGGCGTCGCAGAGGCCGGAGGCGGAGGCCTTAAGAGGCTTAATGTCTTTTAAGGAAGTCTGTCCCGAAGCCATTTTGCTGTGCGTCTCCCTGGCGGAAAAAAGGCGGTTTATTAAAGGTGTCCCTGTTGTTCCCTGGCCGGAGATCTTTCGGGAAATCGGTCTGGGCAAATGATTCAGAGTGACAAGAGACAGGGAAAAAAGACGGAGCAGGGCCCCCGAAGGGGGCCCGGCCCTTTTATTAAATTCTCCCTGCCCAGATGACTCATAAATAAATGTTACCCGGAGGGACGGAGCGCGCGATTCATTG
>CAYRXT010000004.1:0-87335 GCA_964428315.1 uncultured Planctomycetales bacterium | reverse complement strand
CATGCTTCTGATCTGCCTTGGCAATAAGTATATTACTTTTGCGTATGTCAATAGCCGAGCAGGTGAAGCGCGCCGTCTCGGACCAAGCCCGGGAATAGGACGGCGCGTTCACTGAATAAGGATATGCATAAAAGCGCGGTCAGGCGAGGGCTCCGGGTCCTTATGGTGGTTCTTGGTCTATGGATTGTGTGCGTCGTCGGGATGTTCATGCCGCCGTGGTTTTCCTGCCGGACGGAACATCTGATCCTGTATTCCCGGCCGTTTTCCTGCGCGGCGCGTCATATCCAGGAGGCCGCTGAAGTCTATGAAAAGGTTTACCTTTCGGCCGTAAAACGAATTGCCGGCGGACATGTTCAAACCGGACTGAAGGTCTATCTTCATGAACATCTTGACGCTATGGGCTTTGCCCAGCCCGCTCTGAACAGCGTTCATTACACGTTTCGAGAATCCTTCCGACTGACCTCTTCCCATGAGATGATGCATGTCCACCTTCATGCGTTCAATCCCGACGCGCCGCAGCGTTTTGAAGAGGGGGTGTGCCGGATGTCGGAAGTGATGACGATCTCCTCGCCTGATGGCCCTCTCAGGGTCAGCCTTGTCCGGATGGGGAAGCTCATGCCGTCCCATCGTTGGGTTGCGCAAGAAGTCTTCCGGACACATTATACTTATGACGTGGAAGGGAGCCTGGCCGCGGCCTTTGCCCGGTTCTCTTTGGACCGTCTGGGACACGACCGGTTCTGGGCGATGTACAGGGAGCTTGATGAAGAGAACTGGCCGCGCGTCCTGCGGAAATTTTTCGCGAAGGACATCGAGGCCGTCAACGAAGAATTCGCCTTCTTTATGGCGTCACTGCCGGACCCCCCGGACGTTTTCCGTTAGGCTTGGCGTCCTTGACGGTCTCGGCCAGATTTTTTTCCTCGATGAACTTGACGATCCGGTAGATGCTGCGGTTCACGGGGACGTCGACGGAATAGTCGGCACCCAGCTTGACGATGATGCCGTTCAGGGCGTCGATCTCGGTCGGCTTTTTCGACCGGATATCCTGAAAGGTCGAGGAGTGATGGCCTGCGGTGGGAGGAAGCATATCCTTATAAAAGGCCCTGAGGAAGTCGTCCGCGGCGGGCCAGTGTGTCCGGAATCCCGCGGCCCGCATGACGGCAAAGGCTTCGGTGATGATGTCTTCCATGAGAAGGCGTGAATCCTCATGCTGGCCAAGGACGCCGTAGGGCAACTCAAAGACCGCGCTCAGCGGGTTGAGGGCGCAGTTGTAGAGCATCTTGGCCCACAGGTCCTTGGCGATATCGGGGCTTGTCTCGCAGGGTAGCCCTCCGATGCAGAGGGCGCCGCTGAGGATCTCGACGGGAACGGGATCATTGAGGAAGAGGCTTCCTATGCGCATGGCGTCGGCGTGCACCGTTATGGCGACGCGGTTGGGCCGTGGCCGGACGAAGCCGGTTATGATGCGCGCGCTGTAAATCTGGGGCTTGGGAAAATACGCCGAGAATAACTCCGCATTGCCCCATCCGTTTTGACAGAGGACGATCCGGCACTCGGGACCGCATATCACGGGATGCGAGCGGATATCCTTCCCCGCGGCCTCGGCGTCGAAAGTCTTGGTGGCCACGAGTATGATATTGTATTCTCCGATGGTAATGTCGTCGAGTGAGGTGTAGACGCCCAGTGAACCCGGCGGGATGTGGAATTCGCCGAACAGACCTTCAATAAAGAGGCCTTCCCGCCGGAGAGCTTCGGCCGCCGCGGGGCGGGTGAGCACGTCCGCGCTGGCCCCCGCCTTTACAAGAAAAGCTGCGAGCCCGAGCCCGACGGCCCCGGCCCCGTAGACAAGCACGCGCATAAGGAAATCCTTTGAAAAAGCGTGTCGTGAGTAAAAGAACCTTTTGGCGTTTCCATTATAATCACGGCATCGCGCATCGGTCAAGGCCGCTCTTTTTAGTTGTTTGACAAAAAGGGATTCTTGGATTAAAGTGTTAGCGAAGATCCGCAGTAATCACAATTAAATCGGAGCACAGAGCATGAAAACGGTACTGGTTATTGATGATGAAAAGAAATTCAGGAAAAGATACAAGGATCTGCTTAAACCCCTGAAGTTTAAGGTGATTCAGGCCAAGGACGCCGTGGAGGTCGCCAACGCCCTGATGCGGGCCAAGAGCGATCTCGAACTTGTCGTCCTGGATATCAATATGGCCGAGGTGGACGGCCGCGACACCTTCGAGATCATCGATGAATATGTCCCGAACATTCCCGTGGTGATCTCGAGCGTCTTTCCCATTAATGAACAAAAACTGCGCATCCCCCGGGCTACTGACTATTTCAACAAATCTGATCCGGATGACGTCCTGGTCGCGAAGGTTAAACACATTCTCGGTTTAGAGTAGGCCCAGGAGATTTTTGCGCGAACGGCAAGAGCCCGGTTGATCGATCAGCCGGGCTTTCTTTTATCACGCCGGGAGAACACGCCGTGATTGTCTTCTTGCCGGCCTTGGATATTCCGGGATTTTGAGAGGGAAAAAAACACGGATAGCCTGTCATGAATCATAAGCGGATTTTCACTCGCCTTGGACTCAGCGCGATGGTCTGTTGTTTTCTCATGGCCGGCCCCTCCTGCGGCCGGGCGTGGGCCGATGATAGCGACCGCCGGCTTTTTTCCAGGATCAGTTCGTATTACCGCGCCTATGATACCATCCGAAAGATCAAGGACGATATCAGGGCGGCGCCGGATTATTACGCCAATTATTTCGCCTTGTCTTACGCGTATTTCGAGCTGGAGATGTACGAACGGCAGGTGAAAACACTCAATGAGGCCCTGGCCAGGGTCCCGGAAGACGAACCACAGAGGGATATTTTATATACCAATCTCGGCGGGGCGCATATACTGCTGGGCGATTGGCACAAGGCGAGACCCGTTTTGGAGAAGGCCCTGGAGATCAATCCCGGCAGCCTGGAGGCGCGCGAACTGATTTCACGGTATTACATACACCGCGGGGAATACGCCCGCGCGGCAGACGAGTTAAAGACGTTAAGCGCGCTCGAATCCGGCAGGGATTTTTTTTACGAGACCTTCGTTTATATGTTCCGCGGACCGGAAGATTACGCAAGGACCGTTGAGCTCTTTCGGGAAGCGGTGGATCTGGACCCCGGCAATGCCAAGGCCCGCCGGGTGCTGGGGATCGTCCTGAGGTCCGATCCGCGGATGATTTCGGACAATTTCGAAGACTCCATGAAGGAACTGCGCAAGGCGCTGGAGCTCGATCCCGGTTATATCCCGACATATATCAGCCTGGGAGATAATTATCTTTTACGGATGGTCAAGGAAAACAACAAGGACCACTTTGACGAGGCGCTGGAATGGTTCGACCAGGCCCTGAAGCTGGACCCGGACAGCGCGAAGATATTTACGGTGAGAGGGCATCTGTTTTTTTATGCCGAAAAATATGATAAGGCCAGGGAGGCCTTCGAAAAGGCCAGGATGCTCGGGAACACCAGCGAAAATCTTTCGCGGATGCTGGCTTCGACCTATAATAATCTGGCCTATGAGACTTATCTCGGCGCAGAGAATATGGAGGAAGGGCTTGATCTGGTCGAGAAGGCCCTGGCCATGGTTCCGGAGGAGGCCGTGTTTCTCGGAACGAAGGCCGAGATCCTTTATAAAATGGGCCGGCTCGAGGAGGCCTATGCCGTGATCCGCAGGGCCGTCGGGAAAGAACCCGCGAATCCCGAATTGAAACGGGATCTGGAAATGATCCAAGAGGCCCTTCAGAAACAAAAGGGAGCACCACCGGTGCTAAAATAACAGCCCCTGTCGATAATTGTCCATCATGAAAAAACCTGGAGAGAGGACGAACATGTTCGGACCGACCTTGTTCATGGCCGTATTAACCATGGTCGTTTTTTATGCCGCTTATAAACGCGGCGTGCACCTGGAGGGATTAAAGGCCGCGTGGACGATGCTTTTTGAGCTCCTGCCTATCCTTGTCTTTGCCTTTCTCCTGGCTGGTCTGGTGCAGTATCTAGTCCCGGAGGAGCTTCTCTCCGTGTGGGTCGGCGAGAGGTCCGGATTCAAGGGTATACTGATCGGCTCCCTGGCCGGGGCGTGCGCCCCGGGCGGACCGTATGTCAGTTTTCCGATTGCGGCCGCCCTGCTGCGTTCGGGGGCGGGCATCCCGACGATGGTAGCCTTCGTCACGGGGTGGTCGTTATGGGCCCTGGCGCGTATCCCGCTGGAGGTCGGTATTCTGGGCTGGCGGTTTGCCCTTATCCGTTTGGCGAGTGTATGTCTTTTCCCGCCCCTGGCGGGTGTTATCGCGCAGGGGTTAATGAGACTATGGCGTTAAAGACCAAGTGCATCCTGTTTTTGATTGCGTTGACGGCCCTTGTCTACGGACCATTTGCGAACAACGGTTTTGTCTGGGACGACCACCTGAACATCGCCGGCAATCCGTTTGTCCAGTCTCCCTCAAACCTGCCGAAAATATTCACCCGTGAATACCTTACCGCGCCTTCGGACCTGCTTTATATGAGACAGCGTCCTATCGGCGCCGGGGAGATGAGCTACCGGCCTGTGGTTACGCTGACGTATTTTTTGGATTATGCCCTCTGGGGTCCCAATCCTTTCGGATTCCATCTGACCGGTCTTCTGCTTCATCTTCTTAACGTGTGTTTGATGTTCGCCCTGGCCCGACGTTTATTTTCCGACGACCGGCTCGCCTTTCTGGCGGCCGCGGTTTTCGCCGTGCACCCGGTGCAGAACGAGGCGGTGATGGTCGCGGCTTTCCGCGAAGACCTCCTGGTTTTTTCTTTCGGGGTGGGCGCGCTCCTGCTTTTTCTCCGAAACAGGTTTTTGTTGAGCTGGCTGTGCTATGCGCTGGCGGTATTGTCCAAGGAATCGGCTGTCATGGTCCCGTTCCTGGTCTTTTTTTACGAACGGTATTTTCGCGGGAAGGAGCGGGGAGCGGTTATCCGGCGTTACGGCGGTTTCGCGCTGGTCACTTTGGCGTATCTGATTGTATGGGCCGGGCCAATGGCCCGGCCCCACGAAGACATGACCGGGTATCCGGGCGGGAGTTTTTACACCAACATCCTGACCATGCTCAAGGTCTTTGCCGGTTATATCGTGTGGATGATCTTTCCCGCCGACGTGCATCCTACCCTGCGCGACCCAGGGATTTTTGCGAAGACATTGTTCAGCCCGGGGGTTATCCTTTCTCTTGGTCTCGTTGCCGGTTGTATTTTCTGGGCATTATATTATCGGAGGCGCCGGAAGGTCATGTCTTTCGGCATCTTTTGGTTTTTCACCGCGCTTTTGCCCGTCGCCAACTTTATCCCCATCCATAACATTATGGCGGCGCGGTACCTCTATCTGCCGGCGGCGGGTTTCGCGTTGTGCTTCGCCGCGGGGGTGAACCGGGTCCTGGCCGTCGTGAGGGACAGGACGAAAAGCCGGGGGTCTCTTATCACGACCGACGGCATCAAAGCGGCGGTCCTGGTGGTTCTGGTCTTTTATGTCATCCAGACCGTATCCCTGGGCATGGTATGGTCGAATGAGTTGACGTTTCGCCGTGCGATGATCAGGTGGTATCCGCACAGGCCTGAGGCGCATGAGTCCATGGGGGAGGCCTATCTGAAGATCGGCCTGTACGACTGGGCCCTGCCTTATTTTGAAAAAGTCAAAGAGATGAAGCCGGACATGTTCGAGGCCTATTCCAATACGGGATTTATCTATCTTTATTACCATATGGTGGATCCTGCCATTGAAGAGTTTAGACAGGCCGTGACGATCGAACCGCGGCTCGCCGAGGTGTATAACACCTATTGCAGTCTGCTGGCTATTCGAGGCCGGAAAGAGAAGGCCGAGGCGTGTTACCGTCATATTATCCGCGAGAATCCCTGGTACCTTCCGGCCCGGCACAACATGCGCCGTCTGCTGGGTGGAAAAGGGCGGGATGACGGGGAATGACGCGCGGCAGGAAAAAAGCGGCCTGGCGCTGGTGTGTGGACCCGGAATGTATTATTATGTTAAAAAGACGGTTTGAGGAGACGGACTATGGCCAAAAAAGTGCTTGTCATCGATGACGACGCGGTTGTCCGGCGCATGATACAGAACAGCCTGACGAAAAACGGACTGGAGGTCATGACGGCGGCGGACGGCATGGAGGGCATGCAGCGGCTCATGTACGTCGCGCCGGATCTGATCGTCTTGGATGTCGAGATGCCCCGGATGAACGGCTACACCTTCATGATGCAGCTGAAGGACAAACCGCAGTACCGGTCGGTGCCGGTGATCGTCCTGACGGCGCACGCCGACAAACAGCCGATCTTTCAGCTCCGCGGCGTCAGGGATTACATGGTGAAACCCCTCAGGCCGGACCGCCTGATGGAAAAGATCCGCCAGATCCTTTTCCCCGAGGACAAGACAAAGAAAGAGAAACTGCTTGTCATCGGCAACAACGCCACGATGAATACCCTGATGGGATATTATCTTAAGCGGGAAGGGTACCGGGATATCGTCTTTTGCGAGGAGGCCGGAGAGGGCATGGAGAAGGTCCCCGAACTGCGCCCGGATTTCGTTCTCGTGGACCCGGCTTTGGAAGGTGCCGACGTTTACGATCTCTGCCGGAAGATCAAGGCCGGGGAAGGAGATCCGCCCGCCGTGTTTTTTGTCGCGGCCCGGGAAGACCAGATTGATCCCGGCGCCGTCGGGGAATCGGGGGCGGAAGGGTACGCGGTCAAGTCCGAGGATTTCGGTTCGCTCATCCAGCTGATGGCGGACAGGAGCGCCGCTGCCGCCGGTGAGGAAGGCAAATGAAAAAGTGCCCGTTCTGCGCCGAAGAGATCCAGGATGACGCGGTGAAATGCCGTTACTGCGGGGAGTTTTTCGATCCTCAATTCGCCCCGCCCAAGAAAGACAAGGTCAAATGGTTTTTTAAACCGTACACTCTTATTGTCGCCTTTGTGTGCGTGGGGCCCCTGATGCTGCCCCTGATATGGTTCCATCCGATACTGACCGATCGTAAAAAAATCCTTTACACCGTAGTTATCCTCGCCGTGAGCTGGTGGCTTGGTCTTCTGTTTGTCAAATCCCTCAAATCTGTGAATGATTATTACGGCGTGATTTTCAGCGGGCAGTATTATTGAGTCTGCCGGTTTCCGGTCAGCCAGTTCAGCGCCCAGGCGACAAGGGACAGGAGACAATCCTTGCAAATAATCAATGACAAATGACAAAATCCAAATCAATGTCAAATGAACAATGTTCAATACGGCATTTCTTTATCCGACTTCGCAGAATACCACGGCTATTAGCCGTGGATGAATGCGGACTAAAAGCCGTGGGGCTTCGTCGGATTGCGCCTGAAGATTTACGAAGTCGGATAAGAGAGGGGCCACGGGCTTGCCCGTGGGCTCCATTTGAAATTTGTCATCGGGAATTGATTGGTCATTTGCCATTGGGAATTCTTTTGTCACCGGGAGGCTTGTTGTCGGCGCGCCTGTCTTTATCCCTAGTTATCTCCGGACTCCCGCCGGGCGGCCATGCTCTTCAGCGCCTCGATGAGTTTGCCGGCCTCTTTTCTCGATAGGGCGTCGAGTCCCGACTCGTGATAATACTTCCGGATGAAGTTATCGATATGGTCCCTGCTCCAGTCCAGCCTCCCGGCCAGGCCGCGGATAAACATCTTTTGCCGGAGCGTCACCCCGTCCTTTGACGCGCGGTAATGCCGGCTGCGGACAAAATAATTCATCAGTTTCCTGAATTTCGGTTCATCCAGGTCCTTCGCGCTGGACACGCCGGCGGCCTCCCTAAGGATCCGGCGGTATTCCGCCTGGCTCAGGCCGAGTTCTTTCTTTATGATGTGGATGAGGGCCAGTTTTTTCTGATCCATCCTGTGTTCCCCTTCTCGCATGCCGGCGTTCATTATAAAACGGCAGAGGCGGGAAGGGAAGTCCCTGCTTTCCGGGTATCCGGGATAGGCGGGTTGTGCGCAGCCCCGTCGGTGCCGTCTGGCCGAACAAACTTTTCGCCTGCAGGATCGATCAAATCCCGTTGAAATCCACCATGCGCTTTAATACAATAAAAAAAGGCGGGATATCTTTCCGGGCATTAAAGAAGGCCGGGCCGGGGGCAGAGACGCTCCAGACACATAAGGAAAGTGATAAAAACGGGACGGAGGGACAGTATGGCCAAAGGAAAAAACAGAAAGCGTGAAGATGCAAAGCAGGATGAAGTCGAGATCCTGCGTTCGGAAGCGGAAGGCTTCGGCACGATCGCCGAAGGGTACAGGTCCAATGATAAGGAAAAAAAGGAGAAAGAAGAAACCTAAGAGGTCCGGAAAGAGAAGATCATGAACGGACAGCCGTTCATCCCGGCGCCTGAGCGAGGCATGACATAAACCGGGGCCTTTGTTCCAGGTTGCGCTGTCAGGGCTGTTCGCCGGCTTTTGAGGGAAAGCGAAACAAGTATTGCAGATTTGCGGTCGCGCGGTATATAATGCTGTCTCCTGCCGGGAACAGTTTTGTCTAATGCCCACTGAAAAGGAGAAAAGACAATGAAACAGATACGATGGAATCGCCTGATCGTTGTGGCCGCGCTCGCGGCGGCGGTGTTGGGTGCCGGTTTTTTTGGGCCCGGGGCGGCGGCCCAGACCGGGGATTTGGAGCAGATCGTCACGGACATCGAACAGGCCAAGGAGGGCCTGACACTCTGGGAGATGATACGCTCCGGCGGCCTGATCATGATCGTGCTGGCCCTGCTTTCGGTGGCGGCCGGGGCGCTGGTCATCAATAATTTTATGACGCTCAAAGAGGATCTTCTTATTCCCAGTTCTTTCACGGACGACGTGATCGCCAAGATGGAGGCGGGCAACGAGCGCGCGCTCAAGGCCCAGGTTTTGTCGGAACAGAACGTCATCAGCCGCATCGTGCAGGCCGGCCTCTCCAAAAAGAACAGGGGTGTCATCAACGCCAAAGAGGCCATGGAGACGGCCGCCCGTCAGGAGATCGGCGCGTTGTGGCAGAACATCAGCTATCTGGCGGATATCGCCGCGCTCTCTCCCTTGGTCGGCCTTTTGGGAACCGTCCTGGGGATGATCCAGGCCTTTAACGTGATCGCTTTTCAGACCGCGGTCGTCAAGCCCCTTCTGCTGGCGGGCGGGGTCTCCAAGGCCATGGTCACGACGGCCGGAGGGCTGATCGTCGCGATTCCCGTGATGGTCTTTTACGCGTATTTCCGCGGCCGTGTCCAGCGGATCACCAACCTCATCGAAAGTTACAGCTCGGACCTGATGAAACTCGTAGAAAATATTTTCGAACAGGGATAAGGAGAGCGTTATGTCCAGATTCGATATCCCCGAAATACAGAAACAGCGGCCGATGATCCAGATGGCGCCGCTGATCGACATCATTTTTCTGACCCTGGTCTTTTTTATGGTCATGTCGGTCTTTGCCCAGCTGGAGACCGAGATCAATATCAGCGTGCCCAAGGCCAAGGAGTCCAAAGAGGCGGTCCGCTCTCCCGGCGAGATCATTATCAACATCACCCGGGAGGGTAAGGTTATCGTGAACAGGAAAGAGCTTTCCCGCGCGGAGCTTGAAGATATGCTCAAGAGCGTTTCCAGCCTTTTCCCGAATCAGCCGGTCATTATCCGCGCCGATGAAAAAACGCTCCACAAAGACGTGATCAATGTCCTGGACGCGTGTTCGGCCGCGGACATCTGGAACATCTCGTTTTCGACGACGACCGAAAACAATTGACGATGAAACTTGTTCTTGTTCTATCGCTGGCATGTCTGACGGCGGCTGTTGTCTCCCCGCTTTGGGCTCAGGAGCCGCGGGAGGGCTCCGCAGAGATTGACCTCGAACAGCTGGAATTCGCCAACGGCCTCTTCCACCGCGGGATGTACGATATGGCTGTCATCGAATACGCAAAATTTATCGAACGATATCCGCAGGCCCCCCAGGTGGCCGAGGCGCATTTCGGCATCGCCGAGAGTCAATTTTTCGCCGGGGACGCCGTCTCTGCGGGGGAGGCGTACGATGACTATCTCGACAAGTTTTCCAAGGGAAAGCATCGTTCCTTGTCGTACCTGCGTTTGGGACAGCTGGATTTCCGCGCGCAACAGTACGGTCAGACCGTCGCCCTTTTGAAGCACGTCAAGCCGAAACAGCTGGAAGAAAGATTCGCCCAGGTCTACCATTTGATCTATGCCCGAGCCCTGCGCGAAACGGGAGAGGCCGACAGCGCTGTCCGGCATTTTGAAAAGGCGGCGGAATACAAGACGGACGAGCAGACGGCCGTACTGGCCCTGATGGAGGCCGGCGATCTCCTGGCCGCTCAGAAGGATTTTGCGCGGGCCCTGGCGATGTACGAACGGGCCGCCGGAGAAACGGTCCTGGACAGCTGGCGGGCCGAGTCCGCGGCCAGACAGGGGAAGATGCTCTACCGCTTGGAAAGATACGATGAGGCCGCGGCGCGGCTGACGGAGGCCCTGAAGCAGTTTGAAGACCAGCCGGCCTGGAAAGACATCCTGGCGACACTCATCCTTTCGCACTACGCGCGGGAACAGTTTGAGGATGTCCTGGCCCGTTACAGCGAATATCAGGACCGCCTGCCGTCGGACAATGAATACTTCCCTGTCCATTATGTCATCGTCAACGTCTACGCGGCCACAGGAAAACCGGAAAAGGCCCGGGAGTTGATCGACCGTCTTGCCGGCGAGGCGTCCCTGACTCCGGAGCGCCGCCGCCAGGCTGTTTTTAAAAAGGCTGAACTCCTTTTGAAATCGGGGAAATATCAACAGGCCGTCAAGGTGCTGAAAGGAATGGACGCCGGGCAGGTCGAGAACCAGGACCGGCGGGAGTTTTATCTCGCGGAGGGCTTTTACGGTCTCAAGAACTTTAATGAAGCCTACAATTATTACAGGAGCATCCACAGCCGAAATCCCGGTTCGCCTTACGGCCTGGACGCGCTTTACGGCATGGCCCACTGCCAGAACGCCAAAGGTTTTCTCCGCGAGGCCGCGGACATATTTCTCTCTTATTTCGATAAGGGGGACGATACCGGAAAACGCCAGGAGGCCCTGTATAACGCGGTCTTGATCAGCGCCAAGCTGGAGGAGTATCAACGAGCCGTCGAATACTGCGAGAAGTATCTGAAAGAATTCCCCGAAGGGGAACGCCGTGAGAATGTCCTCTATCTGGCCGGCACCCTGTATCCCAAGGCCGGCCGGCGTCAGGACGCCGTCAATGCCTTCCGGGATTATCTCGCGCGTTATCCCGACGGGGATCGCCTTGCCGAGGCCCATTTCCATCTGGCCTTTAATCTCCAGGAGACGGGACAGCCTGATGAGGCCTTGACGCTTTATGACGCTATCGTGCGGAACAAGGACTCCTGGGCCGGGGCGGAAGAGCTTCGCTACCCCGCGCTGAAAAACACGGCCCTCATCCATCTGCAGGCCGAGCGGCTAGACGAGGCCGCGGCCATCTTCCATCAGATCATCCGGCAGTTCGGCGATAATGACCTTGAGGCCAAGACGTACCTCTGGCTGGCCCAGTATTATCTGAAACGCGAGGCGTACGCGAAGGCCCTGGAGATCGTGGAAGCCATTTCCCCCCGGCAGGCCGGGGTCATCGATACGGAGGCGGCGGCCTATTTCAAGGCCGAGGCCTACCGCGGTCTAAAGAAATGCGACAAGGCCCTGGCCTTTTATGATATCGTTATCTTTTCGAAGAAGGACAACACCTATACCGGTCCCGCGCATCTGGGCAAGGGGCAGTGCCTGGTGTCCATGTTTGACTATGATAAGGCGAGGGAGGAGCTGGAAAAGGCCGTCGTCTTTGACCCCGATGACCACACGGTGTCCATGCGGGCGAGGTTCGAACTGGGGTCCCTCGAACAAACGACGGGACGTCTTGAGGAGGCGGCGCGTTTTTACATGCTGGTCGCCGTGCTTTACCAGGATGAATATTACGTGCCGGAATCCCTGCTGAGGGCGGGAGAGATATTCGAACAGCTCGACCGGCTGGAAGAGGCCAGGAAGACTTATCAGGAGATCATCAAGAATTACGCCGGCAGCCATGCCGGTGAAAAAGCGAAACAGCGCATCGAGGCCCTGAATGGATAACAGAAAGACGCTGACCCTCTCGATCATCTTGTCCGTGCTGCTGCACGGGCTGTTGCTGGTCTTGTCTTCGAACATCGTTATCCCCGGATTCAAGACGAAGGCCGAACGGCGCACGCGGCTCTTCCGCATCAAGACGATCAAAAAAGAGATTCCCCGGCAGGTCATCCAGGAGAAGCGCATCGTATCATCCAAGCCTCTCAAATTCGAGAGCCCGCACTACGGCGAGGATGCGGCCAGGGCCATTGAGCGCGAAGAGAGAAAGATCAAAAAAGAAGAGATGATCAAACCCGAGGAAGAACCCGCCGAACCCCTTGAAAAGGCTCTGTTGGAAGAGAGCGAGCCTCTAACCCCACCCGTCGAGATGGATGTCTCCGCGGTCGGGGACGCGGCCTTGCGCGTCACCCGTAAAGACCTTTTCGACGACCAGGATGTCCCCTCGGAGGCAGTCCTGGTCTCGCCGGATGACTTTTTTGAAAGGGGCCAGGTCCCGCGGGACTTTTATGAGAAGATGCCCGGGTTTACTCCGAGTATCAGCAAGGAGGCGGCGCCCCGTCTGGCCGCCGATAAGCCTGAACCCGCAAGGCGGATGGAGACGAAGTATTCACCGGCGATCAAGGCCAAGAAGCGCGCCTCCCGGCTTGATGAGGCCCTGGTCTTTGAACTGAGTAAATACGTCGATCCCCAGGACCATTACAAATATTTTAAGATCGAGATCAAGGTGGCCCAGGGCAGTGAGAACTTTAAGGCGCTGCCGAAGGAAATCATGTTTCTGATCGACTGCTCGTTCAGCATCAAGGAAAAACGGTTCGAACAGTTCCAGGAAGGGATTAAATACGCGCTTTCCAATCTCAACGAGGGGGATGCCTTTAATGTCATCGCCTTCAAGACCCGTTTGATCAAGTTCTGGCCCTTCCCCATCGAGGCCACGCCGGATATCACTTGGAAGGCGCTCAAATTCGTCGAGAATCTGACCGTCGGCGAAAAGACCGACACCTACCAGGCGCTTTATGAAAGCATCCAGAAGGAGAAGCACCGGCGGTTCCCCGCCTATATTATCCTGCTCAGCGACGGCCGGCCCACCGCCGGGATCACCGATTCGCGCAGGATCATCAGCGAGATCACCAAGATCAACCAGGGACGCATTTCGATTTTCGGGCTGACCGGCGGCGTGTTCGTGAATAGGTATCTTCTGGATTTCATTTCCTATAATAACCGCGGATGGACGGAATACGCCAAACGCACGCACTTTATCGCCGATGAGCTTTCCCGGCTCTATGACAAGATCAGGGACCCCATTTTAACCAACGTGCGCTTTCACGTCAGCGGGCTGGATGACACCAACATCTTCCCGAAACTCCTTCCGGACTTTTTCCGTAAGGCCACTTTTACACTGTACGGGCGCTACCGGGAGGAAGACAACTTCACCCTGGAGGTGCTGGCCGATGCCGGGGACGGAACGCATGAATACCTGGTCGACGGTTCCCTGAGCACGGCCATTGAGGGAGATGAGTCCATAGCGCGCGAGTGGGCGTTTAATAAGATTTATTATCTTATCAGCCTGCTGGACGAGACGGGGGATATGGAACCGGCTATCGCCGAGATCCGGTCCCTGTATCAGAAATTCGATATCCGCACGCCGTATCTGAAGAAAATCAGAAAATAGGAAGGGGAGATTGATGCCGAAGGTCAACGACCTGATCGAATGGGACTATCTGGGTTCGCGGTTCAGCGTATACATTAAACATTTTATCGACGAGGATAACCGCAAGGGCATGACCCTGATCTTTGAAGACGTGACAAGGGAGAAGGTCACCGAGCTGGTTATCCCCTCGAGGGTGTTCCCGGCCTTTGTCAAGGCCGTCAACGGAGGCTTGAACCGCCAGCGCCCGCCTTTTTTGGAAGAATGACAAAGAAGATGCCTCAAAAATGCAGTGCGGGGCTTTTGATGTTCCGCCGGAGGAACGGGGAGATCGAGGTCTTCCTCGGGCATCCCGGTGGGCCCTTTTTCCGCAGGAAAGACGAGGGGCACTGGTCGATACCTAAAGGCGAGATTGACCCCGGCGAGCAACCCGAAGACGCCGCTGTCAGGGAATTCTATGAGGAGACCGGGATCGAGGCGGCCGGCAGGCTTTTGCCCCTGGGCGGGATCAAACAAAAGGGCGGAAAGACCGTCTGCGCCTGGGCCTTCGAAGGGGATTATACAGGCGGATGGGACATGGAAGTCTGCACGAAATTCAATATAGAGTGGCCGCCGAAATCCGGACGGCGGCAGGATTTCCCCGAACTCGACCAGGCGCGTTTCTTTTCCATTGAAGAGGCCAGAAAAAAACTGAAGGATACCCAGCATCCCTTTTTGGACAGGCTTCTGGAACATATCGGGCGTAACGGCTAAACAATGCCCAATACCCCGTGACGAATCCCAAATATCGAATGTTAAATCAATTCCCGATGTCTGATTTCTAATAATGGGCAAGAAGAAGAGTTCCCCTCCCCTCGCGGGAGGGGCCGGGGGAGGGGGAGCGGTCGGTAAAAACACCCCCACCTGACCTCCCCCGTCAAGGGGGAGGAACCCGCACAGGCGCGCCGGCAACAAGTGTCCCGGAGACAAGAGAATTCCCAATGGCAAATGACAAATCAATTCCCAATGACAAATTTCAAATGGAGCCCCACGGGCAAGCCCGTGGTCCCTCTCTTATCCGACTTCGTAAATCTTCAGGCGCAATCCGACGAAGCGCCGCGGCTTTTAGTCCGCATTCATCCACGGCTAATAGCCGTGGTATTCTGCGAAGTCGGATAAAAAAATGCCGTATTGGACATTGTTCATTTGACATTGATTTGGATTTTGTTATTTGTTATTGATCATTTGCAAGGCTTGTCTCTTGGGCGCTGAACTGGCCAACTGTAAACTGGCCAACCGGGCAACATTTCCCTTGCAGGCTTTTACCCGCTGTCATAGAATAGTTTCTCGCCCATGACAGAACTTACCGAAAAATCACGCGTTCCCAGCGGCATCTCCTCTCTTGACGAAGTCATTGACGGATTTATGCTGGGCGATAATGTGGTCTGGAAACTCGACACGCTGAAGGATTACCAGTTTTTCGCCGGTCATTTTGTCGAGCGGGCTGTCCGCGACGGGCGGCACTGTGTGTATCTGCGTTTCGCTCCCCATGAGGCGGTCCTTCAGCCTCGCGATGGCCTGGAGATCATTAAGATCGATCCGGCCAGGGGATTCGACATCTTCAGCGCCGAGGTCCATAATGTCATCGAGAAGCAGGGGCGCGAGGTCTTTTATGTCTTCGACAACCTCTCGGCCCTCGTCGTGGAATGGGCCACGGATGAGCTGCTGGCGGCCTTTTTTCAGGTCACCTGTCCTTTCCTTTTTGAGCTCGACACGGTGGCCTATTTTGCCCTCACGCGCGGCAAACACTCTCACGCCGCCGTGGCCCGTGTCCGGGATACCACGCAGCTGCTCTTGAGTGTCTTCAATATCCAGGACAAAAAGTACATCCATCCGCTCAAGGTATGGGGGCGCTATTCCGCCCAGATGTTCCTTCCGCATGAGATCCGCGATAAGAAATGGGATCCTGTTTTTCACAGCAGCGTCGCGGCCGAGGTTTCGGCCCTGGCGAGCGAGAAGCCGCTGGACCTTGAAGTGCCGTCTATCGCGCCCTGGGACAGCGTCTACCGGAAGCTCATCAAATTCAGAGAAATGGATCCTCCACTGGCGGAGGGCGCGCCGGAAGTCCAGAGCCTCAAGAAAGAGTTCTCAAGGATGATGCTGGGAAGCCATCCCTCGTTCGACCGGCTGGTGGATCAGTTTATGACGGTCGATGATCTTTTCCACATAAGGAACAGGCTTATCGGATCGGGCCGCATCGGGGGTAAGGCGGCCGGCATGCTGGTCGCCCGCCGCATCCTTTCGCGCAGCAGGGGGCAGGTCGATTTCCCGGATCTCCTCGAAAACCATGATTCCTTCTATATCGGTTCCGACGTCTTTTTTACCTTTTTGATTGATAACAACCTGTTCCGCCTGCGGCTTCAGCTGTCCCAGAAACAGCATTATACCCAGGAAGATTTCGAGAAGATCGAACGCCGGTTCTTGGAAGGGGCATTCCCCGCGGAGATACTGAAGCAGTTCAGCAAGATGCTTGACTACTACGGGCAGGCGCCCATCATCGTCCGTTCGAGCAGTCTCCTGGAAGACAGCTTCGGCAACGCCTTTGCCGGAAAATACCGTAGTGAATTCTGCGTGAACCAGGGTGACCACAGCGCGCGGCTGGAATCTTTTGTCCATAACGTCAAGCTTATCTATGCCAGCGCCCTGAGCCCCGACGCATTGAGTTACCGGCGAAGGAGAGGCTTGAGCGACCGGGACGAACAGATGGCGATCCTTGTCCAGAGAGTGGCCGGAATGCCTTACAGGCATTTCTTTTTTCCCGCGCTGGCCGGCGTGGCCATGTCGCGCAATCTCTATGTGTGGACCAAACGCATCAACCCCCAGAAGGGCATGGTCCGCCTCGTTTTCGGCCTGGGGACGCGCGCCGTCAACCGGGTGGGTAATGATTACCCCCGCATGATCGCCCTCAGCAATCCCCGGCTCAGGCCGGAGTCCAACAAGCAGATCCCCAAATACTCCCAGCGCCTGGTCGATTGCATCAATGTTAAAGAGAACCGCTGGGAGGTCCGTCCGATTTCGGAGGTCGTGGAAGAAGCGGATTATCCCAGCATGCATTTGTTTGTGTCCGTGCGCAAAGACGGCTTTATGAGCGATCCGGTGGGATCTCTCGTCGATTATCCTGTACGGGAACTTGTTCTGACCTTTAATCCCCTGATCGACCGCACGGATTTCGTCAAGATCATGGACACCATGGTCTCGGAATTGGAGCGGGTGTACGGCCAGCCGGTCGAAATCGAGTTCACGGTTTCCATTATGGGGGAGAAGGGCATGAAGGTCAACCTCCTGCAGTGCCGGCCGATGCTTGTCCCGGGCATCGAGACCCCGGTGACATGCCCGCAGAAGATCCCTGAGGAAAACGTGCTCTTTCGGACAAAACAATTTTTCGGCGGCGGGGTGGTGGAAAAGATTCGTTATCTGATTTACGTTGACCCTCACAGATATTCGCGGCTGGCCGCCCCGGATATGAAAAAGACCCTGGGCCGCATCGTCGGCGCCGTCAATGCCAAGATGGACGGCGACGGCAACCAGGTTGTCATGATCGGGCCCGGACGCTGGGGCAGCAGCAACATCGACCTGGGGGTCAACGTCACTTACGCGGATATCGATAACGCCCGGGCGCTTGTGGAGCTGGCCTGCGAGGAGTCGGGTCAGGTCCCGGAGGTCTCATACGGGACGCATTTTTTTCTGGACCTGGTCGAGTCCCAGATCATTTATCTCTCGGTCTATCCTGACAGACCGGAGAGCCGTTTCAACCGGGCCTTCTTTGAACGGTCAAAAAACCGGCTGAATGACATCGTGCCGGGATACGATAAATACGCGGATATCATCAAACTGATCGATATCACGCAAGAGGGTAAAGACGTCTTGGCCCGGATTATCGCGGATCCCCAGGGGCGCAAGACGGTCTGTTATCTAACGTAGACAACATTGTCCCTTGAGCATTTTCTCAGCTGAAACGCTTTTGCGGACCGCGCTTCTCTGCGAAAAACCGGCGGGAAGATCCTTAAGGCACAAAATGAAAAACCGAAATATTTAAGGAGGGGGTGTGGCGTTCTGTCTTGATTGCTTTCGTGTATCATTAACAGGAAAATGGAACAGGTTAACCGTTAAGCCAAGGGAGGTGTTTTATGGTTGTCGATCTAGCCAAACTCAATCCGTTTGAAATCGCACAGCGCCAGCTCGACCAGTGCGCGAAGATCCTGCATCTTGACGAGGGTGTCCACAAGGCGCTCCGCGAGCCGATGAGGGAGTTCCATTTCACGATCCCCGTCCGCATGGACGACGGGTCATTCGAAGTCTTTAAGGGGTTCCGTGTGCAGTACAACGACGCGCGGGGTCCGACCAAGGGCGGGATCCGTTTCCATCCCGACGAGACTATCGATACGGTCCGCGCCCTGGCGGCCTGGATGACCTGGAAGACGTCGCTTCTGGACCTTCCGCTCGGCGGGGGGAAAGGCGGGATTATCTGCAATCCCAAGGAGATGTCCCAGGGGGAACTGGAGCGGCTGAGCCGGGGCTATATCCGCGCGGTCTGCCAGATCGTCGGCCCCGACAAGGACGTGCCCGCGCCGGATGTCTACACGAACCCGCAGATCATGGCCTGGATGATGGACGAATACTCCAAGATCCAGATGAGAAACCAGTACGGCGTGATCACCGGAAAACCTTTAAGCGTCGGCGGTTCTCTGGGGCGCGGTGATGCCACCGCCCGCGGTGGCTGGTACACGATCCGCGAGGCGGCTCAAAAGCGCGGCATCGACCTGAAGGGAGCGACCGTGGCCATACAGGGCTACGGAAACGCGGGGTATTATGCGGCCTCCTTGGGCAAATCCCTTTTCGGCTGTAAGATCGTGGCCGTCAGCGACAGCCAGGGCGGCATCTTGAACGAAAAAGGCCTCGATCCGGAAGCGGTCTATCAGCATAAACTGAAGACCGGTTCAGTGATCAAATATCCCGACACGTCATCGATTTACAACGAAGAGATCCTTACCCTGGACGTCGATATCCTGATCCCGAGCGCTCTGGAAAACGTTTTGACCGGTGTTAACGCGAAAAATGTCAAGGCCGGGATCGTGGCCGAGCTCGCCAACGGGCCCACCACGCCGGAAGCCGACGAGATCCTGTACAACAAGGGCGTGCACATCATACCGGATTTCCTGGCCAACGCCGGGGGTGTCACGGTGTCCTATTTCGAGATGGTTCAGAATTACAACATGTATTACTGGTATGAGGACGAGGTCCATGAGCGTCTCGACCGGAAGATGACGATGGCTTATCAGGCGGTTTGCGATACCTCGGAGAAGTTCAAGATCGACATGCGTCAGGCCGCCTATGTCGTTGCCGTCAAGAGGGTCGTGGAGGCGATGAAGGCCCGCGGCTGGGTGTGAGAGTTTCATGCATGACAGGCAGGGATTGACATAGACGCGAGGGCGTCCCCGCGCCCCCATCAAAGATGGGGGCGCGGGGACGCCCTTGTTTGTTTAACAGGACAAGAACATAATGATCCTCCTTTGGATAACCGGCGCCGTTGTCCTTCTCGCCGCGTTCCTGCTCTTCCAGATCGAGCTGATCATGGCCAAGCTCCTTCTGCCCGAGTTCGGCGGGAGCTATCTGGTGTGGGGGGCCTGTGTGGCCTTCTTTCAGGGGATGCTGCTTGGGGGATACCTGTATGCCCATCTGGTCCTCAGAAAACAGGGCATTGACCGATACCGTCCGTTTCATTTTCTGCTGATGGGCGTTCCCCTTCTTTTTTTCCCGGGACGACCGTTACCGGACATATCGCCCCACGCGTCTTTGCCCCTGGCGGCCGACGTCTTTGTCTTACTGCTGGTCACCGTCGGGCCGGTCTTCTTTGTCCTGAGCACGATGAGCGTCGTTATGCAGGACTGGACGGCCGCGTCCCGATTACCGGGCCGGCACAGCCCCTATTTTCTCTACGCGGTCTCCAATTTTGGTTCATTCGCCGCCTTGTTAAGCTACCCCTTTGTGTTTGAGGCCCGGCTGGACCTTGGCCGTCAGCTTATCCTCTGGCGGTGGGGCTATACCGTGTTGCTGATCTTGTTCGGGGTTGTCTTCCTGTTGGTCAGAACTGAAAAAGACAACCGTGAGGGTAGGCGCCGTTTTGAGCCGGCCGCGCCGCAACACGAAGCGAGGGAGTGGTTCCTGCTGGCCGCGGCGGGCCCGGTCCTGTTTTTGTCGGTGACCAACATCCTCACCTATGAAGTCGCCCCGGTCCCGCTTTTATGGGTCGTGCCATTGTGTATTTATCTTCTATCCTATGCACTGAATTTTCGCGATCCGCCGTTATGTCCGTTATGGATGACAAACAGGATGCCCGAGTTCATGGGCCTGGGCGTAGTCCTCTTTTTCCTGGCCCAGAAGCGCATCCTGCCTTATCTGCTGGAAGTAGCCGCTTTCCTGATCCTGCTTTTTGTGCTGTGCATGTTTTGTCAAAGGGAATTGTACAGGCGCCGTCCGGCGGACGTCAGCCGTTTGACGACGTATTATCTGTGGATAGCCTTCGGCGGTTTCGCCGGCGGGGTCCTGGTCAGCTGGGTGATCCCGCTTCTGTCGAAAACGATGGCCGAATTTCTTATCGGGCTCGCCGTCCTGACATCGGCCTTGATCAAACGCCGGCCGTGGGCCGGGGTCAGGGGGGAGGATATCCGGTGGATCGTGTACGCTGTGCTCTTTCTGGTCTTATGGCCGATGGTCTTCCGTCAATACAGCCTGATCGGTCTCATCGTTATCACAGCGGCCTTCTGGATTATCTACGGCCATTTGAAAAAGAACCCCCAGGCTCTTTTCTTAAGCCTGATCCCCGTGATCTTGCTGATTTCCCTGCTGGAACTCCTCTGGACGCAGAAAATGTTTATCGACAAACACCGCAATTATTACGGCATCTATAAGGTGTACTGCGAGAGGGGGAAGGTCCATCTGATGCACGGGGCCACCATCCACGGCGTCCAGTACATCGAACAGGCGAAAAGGAAGATCGCGCTGGCCTACTTCCACCGGCGCGCGCCGGTCGGCGAGGTGTTGACGTCGGACCTTTTCCGGTTCACGAGGGTCGCGGTTGTCGGACTGGGGACCGGGACCCTGGCGCGGTATACCTCGCCGCGGACGTATATGGATTTCTTCGAGATCGACCCCGATGTCTATAAGATGGCCGGGCGGCATTTCACCTACCTGCGCGACGCCCGGGGCAGACTGCGTTTTGTCTTCGGGGATGCCCGTCTCACCTTGCGGCAAATGCCCGAAAACCACTATGACCTTATTATCATCGACGCCTTCAGCGGCGATTCGGTGCCTGTCCATCTCTTGACCGTCGAGGCGATCGCCGAATACCGCCGGCATCTCAGCCCCGGAGGGCTGATCCTCTTTCATGTCTCCAATCTTTATCTGGACCTTGTGCCGGTGGTGGCCGTCAACGCGCGTCACCTCGGCGCGGAATGCAGCGTCAAATTCTACCGCAAACAAGGCGAAGAGGACGACGCCTTTTTCTCGCTCTGGGCCGCCGTGAGCTGGGATAGAAGTAAAACAGAAAGGCTGCGGCGCCGCCTCCAATGGAATACGCCGCGGTTTAAAGAGGGTATCCGGCCGTGGACGGATCAATACACCAATCTCCTGCCTGTCATCCGGCTCAAGGATTTTGTCGAAGAGCTTACCGGTTTTGACTACCTTCGCTGGTAAAGATATATCTTTATGGCCCAAACCTTATCGGCCGGGATGCTCCGGTTTGTGATAAGAGGATCGCGTAAGGGGGAAAAAGTCAATAAATGGGGGGAAATACCCATTCTCAAATACGGGGATTTTCGATAAAGTAAAAACACTTAGCAGGGTTCATTTATCCCACTTATCCCCCAAAGGCTTTTAAAGCCTTTATTCCGCGTCTGATAACCCAGCCTCAGACGGGGGGCCGGTCCCGCAAAGCGGGACCGGCCCCCCGGCCTGTCTTTTGAAACAAGAGCACAAGTCAGTTTGGCGCCGGGCCGCCATGTTACCTGCACGCCTGCGGGTATGCCATTGGTTGTTGTCGTCCCCGCCGTTGGCCCTCCTTAGGGGCCGGCTCCTTTTGGGGCAAGCTTGAAGCAGGGATCCAACATGAATGATTCTGACACAATGTCATGTTTTACAGCTTTAGATATACAGGGTTTCCCTCAATTTTTCATTGGCATGTTATTGGCAGGTGGTACAATAAAAACCAAAAAGGAAAAAATCATGGAAAAATGGATACGTGTCATCTTGATTGGCTTCTTCGTTGGGATTTCGGCCTTAACTGCCTTTTCCGTGGCGGGCGCCCAGCAGGGATCTTCCCCCATGGAGGCGGATGCCCCCGAAGGCATGGAGACCATCCACGTGACGGAGGGGTACAAGGTTATCGTCCCGGAGGGGACGAAGGTCAGGAAGATCGGCGGACAGATCATCGTCGATGATCCCGACGAAGGCATGCTGGTCCGCATCAGGAAAATGGAAAACAGGCTGGCGGAGCTCGAGAAAACCCTTTCGGCACTGAAGGAAACCGGAACCGATGCCGGATTGGAACCCGGGTTAAGGTCGCGGTTGAATGGCCTTGAAGACAGTCAACAGCGGCTGCGGCGGGATATGGACGCGTTAAGAGAGACGGTCCGGGAAAGCCTGACCTCTCCGACGGAGGCCGCGGGATCAGAAGAGGAACAGCCGTAGCGATTGTTCCGTCACATTGCCCTTTCTTCGGGGTCCTCGCCGGGCTTAGCCCCGCCCGCAATGGGAACCTTGGGCAACAGGGTAAAGCCACAAAACGTGCCTGACCTGTAATCCGCTTAAAAGGTTTATGTGCTTAATAATGTTAAGGATGTCCCGTCTCGAAAAGTTCCGGCAGGATATGGTCAAGCCCCATTTTTTCATATATAATTGATTCCGTGAACCCTACGGACCGGCAGCTGCTCATGATCGTGCGTTCCCTCATTATCCCCGGGCTGGGGCATTTCCGCGTCCACCGGCCCTGGCGCGGTCTGGCCTTTGTCCTCGGTTATTGCCTCCTTTTCACGCTAACCGGCATTATCGTCAACAACCATACCGACCTCGCCTGGCTTTTTATTCTTGTGCCCCTGCTGTGGCTTCTGCATATCCTCAGCGCCTCCGATATCATGTTTTTCACCGACCTGCATATCAAGATATTCCCCCTCATCGGGCAGGCAAAAGAATTCGTCCGGTTCACGTTCCACGGCCGGCGGATTTACATCCTGACGCTTATCCTGTTCCAGTGTATTTTCATCAACCCGCCGTTTCTGTTCGGCTGGTGGATTACCGGCAGTGTGGCCCATATTTTTTCGATACGTTCCAATTCCATGGAGCCGAACTTTCCGCCCTTCGGGATCTATCTTTTGGACAAGGCCGTGTACAGGCAATCACCGCCTCAGAGAGGAGATGTGATCGTCTTCGATGAGCCGGCGACCAGCCACCGGCATATGGTCAAGCGCATCGTGGCAACGGGAGGGGAGACCGTCGAGATCAAGGACGGGGACATCTGGATCAACGGCGAAAGGACCGAAATCCCGGGCGCGGAAAATGTCCGTTACTTCAACCGCGGTCCCCTGGGACGGAAGGGCAAAGCCGTCAAAGTGCCGGAGGGCTATTACTATGTCCTGGGCGACAACAGTGCGGTCAGCCTGGACAGCCGGATCTGGGGGTTCGTCCCGAGGGAAGCGATCAAGGGCAAGGGTTATCCCATCTGGAGGCCGCAATGATCATGGCGGGAATTGTCATATGGCGCGTATAGAAGATCTGATGCGGTCAGCGGTTTTTTACCGGCGCATTCTTCGGCTTTTCCTGAGCCGGAAGGTCATCCCGGCCTCTGTCGTCATCGAGGATTACGACAGGCTGGCCCGCGGTTACGATGAATGCTTCGCCCGTTTCACGCGGCCTCACGCCCATAAACTCATTGAGAAAATGAACATCCACCGCGGGGCCAGCGTCCTGGACCTCGCCTGCGGGACGGGAAACATCACCTCCGCGGTCGATATCATACTGGGCGGCCGCGGCAGGATCGTCGCGGTCGATGCCTCCAGGGGTATGCTGGAGTCGGCAAGGCATAAAGTGAAGGGAGACGTGCAGTTTGTCGAGGCCGATATGGCCGCGGCCGTCCAGCGTTTCCCCAAGGCCACCTTTGACTTCGTGACCTGCGGGTGGGCCATCGGATACGCGAGGCCGCATGCGCTCTTGAAACAGATCAAGGCCAACCTCAAACCGGGAGGAAGGGTAGGCATAATAGAAAACCGCCAGGATACACTGGCCCCTTTGCGCGAGACGGGACTCAAGGTGATGCGCCGCTTCCCGAATCACATCCAGGGCCTGATGGTCCTCACACAGCGCCTGCCGAAAGATAAAGAAGAGCTGGGGGGATGGTTTCGGAAGGCGGGATTAAGACCGCTGACACTCTGGCAGGGCCGGATCGATTTTCTGTTTAAAGACGGGAAAGAAGTGCTCGAGTGGGTCATGCGCACCGGCGCGAGCGCGGGGTTCGACCGCATGATGGATCCGGCGGTCCGGGCGCAGTGTGACGCCGCCTTTGTCGAGATCATGGAACGCGACTATAAAACGGCAGAGGGCATAACGGTGTCCCACAAATATGCCGCCGGGATCGCGCAAAGACAATGAAACATATCACGGGATTCAAGAAAGATGTTATCCTCGCCGTGCGCGCGCGCACCGGGTATGTCCGCAAGCTTCCGCTCAGTGTGCAGGCTTATCTCAACAGCACCTTCCGGCACGAAAAGCTTACCCGGATGGACGGCCGGTACGTGATCCATACCTTCCTGCCGCCCTTTCCCGGCCGGGCCTTTGAACAGCTGACTAGGACGACCGCGGCCATTTATGAAGGCCGCGCGGCCCCGTATTCCACGTACCTGTCCCTGACCGACCGATGCGGGTTCCGGTGCTGGCACTGCAGTAAAGAACTGCGTGAAGGAAAGGAATTGACGACGGAAGAATGGATCCGCGTCGCGCGCGAGCTTCAGGACCACGGGATCTGCCTGATCGGTTTTACCGGCGGCGAGCCGTTGTGGCGCAGGGACCTGGAAGAGATCGTCCGTTCGATCGACGAACGCTCCGCGACGATACTGTTTTCGACCGGCGACGGGCTGACCGACGAGCGGGCCGGGAGGTTGAAGGAAGCCGGTCTGACGTATGTGGCGATCAGCCTTGACCATTATGACCCGGAAAAACACAACCGGCTGCGCGGGTCGCCAAAGGCCTTCGATACCGCCGTCCGCGCGATCAGGACGGCTTTGGCCGGCGGGTTTTATACGGCCGTCCAGTTGACGGCGACAAAGGACCTTATGTCCGACGGGGAAATGGACCGGTTTATCGGTTTTGTGCGGGAGCTCGGCGCGCAGGAGATCCGCCTGGTGGAGCCGATGCCGACGGGCAGACTGATGGAGGTCCGCGGGGAGGCGCTTTTCGGGGAAAAGGAGCGGCAGCTTCTCAAAGAGTATCACATCAAGACGAAAAAGGTCAAAGATATGCCGAAGGTGGTGGCCTTTGCCTATATCGAGGACGAGGACCTTTACGGCTGCGGCGCCGGGGTCCAGCACATGTACGTCGACGCCTTCGGGAACCTCTGCCCGTGCGATTTCACGCCGCTGTCCTTCGGCAACCTGAAAGAGGAAGGTTTTGAGACGCCTTTCGCCCGCCTGCACAAGGCCTTCGGCCGGCCCCGGGGGCAATGCTTTATCCTTTCCAATGCCGATAAAATCCGGGCCGCCTTTAAGGGGAAGCTGCCGCTGGGTTATGACGAATCCCTGGCGCTGTGCGCCCGGTGTTCCCAGGGCGGGATACCGGAATTCTACAAACAGCTGGGATGGAAAGAGGGAGAAGACAACAATGAATGAGAGGATAACAAAGGCGGCGGCCGGTGTCGTTTATGTCTATATGATCTTGACGAACAGTTATCTCTTTATGCTTTTTGTCCACAACAATGCTCCGGATTCTTTTGTATTTACCCGTATTTTGCCCTGGTCTTTGGGCGGACTCACGGGACTATTCTTCGCCTGGCTGATGGTCTGGGTTCTGAAAGAAAAAAGAAATATCATCTACGGCATGGCCCTGGCGGCGTTGTGCGGGGCCGGTATCATGGTCTTGGGGGGATTGTTGAGAGGAGAGCTTCTATCTGCCGGATACTGGAAACATTTAGTCTTTGGTGCGTATCCGGGAGCGATAAACGGATTGGTTGCCTCTAACCTTTTCATGCTGATCGATGTCCCGCCCAAGGGATATATTTCCAAACTTGCGTTTGACCCGAGGAGGCGGAATGTCTTGCGTTCCGTTATCTACTTGGGGGCGGCCGCTTACAGCGCCGCGGTCAGCCGTGATTACCTCTGGGCGGGATTCATGAGCGGTTATCACTATTCCTATCTGGACGGAGGCGTCAGGCAGTCTGCCAATCCGGCGTGGGACATCTGGGGCGTCGCCTGGGGGGCGTTCGTGACCTTGATTTATACGCGCTGGCTCTTTTTTATCCGACTTCGCAGAATACCACGGCTATTAGCCGTGGATGAATGCGGACTAAAAGCTGTGGCGCTTCGTCGGATTGCGCCTGAAGATTTACGAAGTCGGATAAGAGAGGGGACACGGGCTTGCCCGTGGGGCTCCATGCTGGGCCCTTGACCGGCCCGTCAGGAAAGGAAAGGAGGCGTCCGATGCCGGATAAACGCAGACTCATCGCGCGGCATGCGGTGTTCGTGATGTGTATCTTGTCCGGCGGGGCCGTGAGCTGGATGTTCTTTATGCTCGGCTTTGGCCTGATGCGCCTTTCAGCCTACTACTATGGAGCGCATTTCATTTTGGCGAATCTTTGGGGCTTAGGCTGGGGAGCTCTCTGCGCCGCCGTGGCGGCCTCCTGGATGCTCAATAAACTTGAAAAGACGAGACGTATCGGCTTTGGCGTCCTCGCCGGTCTTGCGGCCGGCGTGGTGACGGGGATGGTCAATGACATGATCATTTTCCGGTCTTTTCCCGTCACGGGACCTGTCATCGGGGCCGTCGCCGGGGCCGTTGGCGGATCGCTGTTCGCCCTGCTTTACGATGTCCTGGCCGGGAATGAAAAGTCCGCCGGGCCTGACAAATAATCCTTGCCGTTTTATCCGAAAAATATTATGATTGTCGCACTGTAACGCGAGACGCGGCATGACTGCGGTTTCCTGCGGAGGACGGGTTGTGAACGGCTCTTTGTGCGGCTGTCGGTCCGCGGTATTAAGCGGGGATGAACTGAAGCCAGACCTCTCTGCGGCGGGGGCCGTCGAACTCCATGAAGAAGACGCCCTGCCAGGTGCCCAGCCGGATCTGCCCGTCCTCGACGATGAAGACCTGGGAGAAATTGACCAGGGCCCCTTTGATATGGGCGTCGGAGTTGCCTTCGGCGTGGCGGAATCCGAAATCGGCGGGCACCGTTGCGTTGAGGTAGGCGGTGATATCTCTCTTGACGTCCGGGTCGTAATTTTCATTCACCGATATGCCTGCCGTCGTATGCGGCGAGTAGACGGCCAGGAGGCCCGAACGGCATTTGTTTTTTTCGATAAAGTCCCGGATGCGTCCGGTGATGTCGGTGATTTCTTCCCGTTTGCCGGTAGATATGGCCAGTTTGTGCATGAGTGAATTATATATAATCTGTCTTTTAAAACAAGGGTTTTTCGAACTGTCCTTGCGAGAAGGGAGTTGACATTGCGCCGAACATACACAAGGATGTTTCTTATCATGAATTGGGTCGCCGGTCTGTCTCTCGGGGGTTTGCCTTTGGCCGTAGCACAGGAAACCGGAGCGGGGGGCCTTTCCTTCGGGAAGGAAACTTTGCTGCAGGATGAACCGTTCACCGAACTCGAAAGGATCGACCGCGATGAATGGCTCTTGAGCCATTATATGATCCTGCGGGACGATCCGCAAAATTACGAGGCCCACATGCAGCTGGCGGCCCTGTACCTTTCGGAAGGCGAAGGCCCCGAGGCCGTCTCTCATATCAAGACGGCCATGGAGGTGGCGCCGGAATTCGCCGTTTCTCATCGGGCCTATACCATGCTGGCCGCTGCCTATTATTATGCGGGCCAGCTGCAGAAGAGCTATGCGGCCGTCGAAGAGGCCGTGCGCAGGGACGAGGATGACGCGATGGCCCGGGGATTCAAGACGATGCTGGAGACACTGGCAGAAAAACAGTATAAAGGAAGACTGCCGGAGGCCGTTGACTGGAACGGATACAATTCCGTGGGCGAGATGATCAGGGCCCTGCACAAAGAGGGGATCGGCATCGTCGGTCCGGATGATGACGCGGTCATGTTCGAATCCGCCCAGATTTATCTCGACGGTCCCCGGGACTGGGTCGCGGCCGCCAACCGGGAAGGCCAGCCGGACAAGGCCTTTCTTTTTTATACGCCGGGGGAAGACGGCTCCCTTCCGGTTATCACCGTCACAAAGGAATACGCCCAGGCCGGGATGAGATCGCCGGAGGAATTCCTTAGACATATCAAGGCTTATATGCGGAAGACCTTCCCTTCCATGGCGGTCTCCGAACCCCGGCTGGTCAGGATCAACGGGCATTATGCCTCCTTTGTCGAGATGGAAGATAGGGGGAATGACCGTTACAGGGCCGCGTATCAGTTTTTGTTGAGTGACAGGATCATCTCCCTCCAGCTTGATACCACGCCTGACCGGCAAAAAGAGGACGCGGCCATACTCCGCCGGGTGGCCCGGTCGGTGCATATCGAGACAGATTAACACCCAAGATCAGAAATGTTTTGTGGTCTATCCGCAGATGGTCGACTTCGAGGACGAGACGCGTGAAAGCCGCTGAAAAAAGCATCCCGGAATTTACGTCTGCCTCCAAACAGGCCGGCAGGGCGATCATGGATTTCAGCATGCTGGAAGAAGGCGACAGGGTAATGGTCGCGGTATCCGGCGGGAAAGACAGCCTCTCTCTTTTGCACCTGATGAGGGACCGGCAGAAGATCTCCCCTGTCCGTTTCGACATCCTGGCCGTCCACATCGACGGCGGCCCGCCCGGCCTTGACCAGGAAAGACTGAAGAAACATTTTGAAAAGGAAGGCTTTGATCACCGTATCGAGAAGACCGATTTTCTCGACGGTAAAAATTGGGAGGATATCGACTGCTTCTGGTGTTCCTGGAACAGGCGCAAGGCGCTTTTCCGGCTCATGGACGCGGAACGCTGCAATAAGATCGCCCTCGGCCACCACATGGACGATATTGTCGAGACGATCTTGATGAATTTGTTCTACCGCGCGGAGATCGGCGCCATGAAACCACGCCAGGAACTTTTTGACGGCAAGGTGACGATCATCCGGCCGCTGTGTTATGTCAGAGAGAGGGACCTCATGCGTCTGGCCCGGAATCTCGGCCTGGAGGGGATGACGGGAGACCCCTGTCCCCATGAGGGGAACACCCGGCGTATGGCCATCAAAAGGCTTGTCGCGCGATTAGAAAAAGACAACAAGGATGTCGTGAAAAATATCTTCGGCGCCCTGAGGAACATCAAGACGGATTATCTGCTCGGTCTCCCGCCCGCTTGAACATCCCCCCGGACATCGGGGCCGAGGAGATCGCGGAGCTCTTCCGGCCTGTCAAAAAGAAAATCCGGATTATGTTTGCGCAGGGCCTGGGCCGAGTTGTAGCCCCAGGTCACCGCCGCGATCCGGATGCCGAGTTTCCTCGCCGCCGTGATGTCCCGGATCTCGTCTCCGACATAGATGATTTCGTTTTTTGACCAGCCGTTTGTCCGGATGACACGCGCCAGGGCGATGTGTTTGGAGAGGATGTTCTTTGTCGTGTGCACCAGGTCAAACAATCCCATCCGGTGATTTTCCAAAAAGGCGCGGATGTTTCCGCGTTCGTTGGAGGAGAGGATGCCCAGAAGCACCGAAGGCCCCTTGAGGGCGAAGAGGGCCTCTTTGACGCCGTCCACCGGCCGGACCCGCGAGATGCCTTTGACATATTCTTTCCTTACGCGGTTGAGGATGACGGGAATCTTCAATAAGGGGATCTTGAGTTCGGCGATAATCTCGCGGGGAGTCATATTCTTGAACCGCGCGATTTCCTCCTGGTCGACGGCCCGGTAATGGAAATCGGCGCAGAGCCGGTTGTAGATTTCCAGGAGAAACCGGTGCGTGTCGGCGATGGTGCCGTCGAAATCAAAGATAAGGATGTGCTTTTTCATGGCCGTGACTCACACGATGGACCGGGCGAACTCCCGGATGATCCGGCAGGCGGTTTGCTGCGCCTTCTTCATGTCCTGGAGGTATGCTTCGCTGGACGGTTCGAAGACGTGGCGGCCTTCGAGGATGTCGCTGACGTAAAAGACTCCTGCCGCGCGCGCGCGGATATGCCGGGCCGCGTTGAAAAACGCGGAGCATTCCATTTCCAGGACATCAACGCCGTTTCTCTTGAAAAACTCCCTGTAGAGCGTCTCAAGTTTGATCGAGCCTAACGTGGCGCAGGAGACCTCCCTGGGCGGGGCCTTTTGGGCCGACTGTTTAAGTTGATCCAGAAGGGGACGGTCCGCCTCAGCCCATTCCTCGTCCGATAACCGTCCTTTCACCAGGCAGGAAAAACTTTCCAGTGCCAGCGCCCGGGAAGGGGTGACCACCGATCCCAGCGCCAGGCCCGGTTTTTCCTCGATCAGACCGCAGGCCCCGAGCAGGATCACGTTCTCGCAGAATGTTTCCTGAAGGTAGAGCACGCAGTCCCCGACAAGCGGAGAGCCGATCTGGGAGAGGATGAACGTGAAGTGCTCGCCCTGTCCGGTCGTGAAAGGCCTGCCCCTGGCAAGATCGCCGACACCCAGATCCCGGGTCAGCCCTTTCGTCAAAAAGGGGGTGATCACACAGGTCTTCTTGATCTCCGGCGCGTGGACGCCGAAGAGATTTTTGAACGCGATCATATCAGGACGTCTTTCCAAAAGGATCAATTATGATAGAATTATAACACTATGACGACGGACTGCAAGCACGATAGTCGACGCGCGCAACCCGACGCCGCGCATTTGGCCCAAGCCGTCCGAGTCTTTGTTTCGGAGCGTTTCTCCCGCTTCGGGCCGAACCGCCGGAACCAGATCGCGCGTCTGGTCTTCGAGATCGCCAAGAAAGAAAACAGCGACTTTCGGCAGATCCTCGGTCCAGAAAAAACCGCCGGGCGGTTCGAGGATATCAAGTCCTCTCTTTTGAAACGGCGCTTTCCCGGTCTGGCCTCCCAAGAAATCAGCGGCCACATCCTTCCCGGACTGGATGTCCGCGCAGGCATGGAGGTGACGGGGAAGAGGCCTCCGCGTTCCTTGCCCAGGCGTTTTGTCGTGGAGCGGTCCGTTGCCCGCACGGACTTTGTGGCCCGCCTGAAACGGCGTTTCGGCTCTCGGTGCGAATTCACCGAAATAGATTCCTATAAAACAACCGTGAAAGAAAAACGGTTTACGATCGGGGATTATAACGGCCGGCCCGACACGTTCTATATTATCCGGGAGAAATACGATTTTTTCCGGCCCTGTCCGTGTTCGCTCAAGACGGTCTCCTGCGGTTACCATAACGTCAACCTGGGCGCCGGCTGCACGTTTGAATGTTCCTACTGTTTTCTCCAGGGATATATCAACGCTCCGGGGATTACGATCCCGGCGAACCTTGGGGATTTCTTTGACGCCTTCCGCCGGTATAAACAGGATATCCGGCTGGGTTCGGGCGAGCTCACGGACTCGCTGGTGTTCGACCACATAACGGAATTCTCCGTTCCCATCGTCCGGTTCTTCCGGGATTTCCCGGGCAGCACCTTCGAATTCAAGACCAAGAGCGATAACATCGATAACCTGTTAAAGATCCCCGGGTCCGACAACATTGTCGTGTCCTGGTCGGTCAACCCCCCGCGCATGGTCGAGGAAAACGAGCTTTTCACTGCCCCGCTTGAAAAGAGGATCAAGGCAGCTGAGGCTTGCGTCCGGGCGGGTTACAGGGTGGGCTTTCATTTCGATCCCGTGATTGTTTACGACAACTGGGAGAAAGACTATGAGGAGACCGTGGACCGCGTCTTTTCGCGGATTGATCCATCCCGGCTGGCCTGGGTCAGTCTCGGCGCGTTGCGAATGACGGCCGGAGTCAAAAGGGTCATCGAGAACCGTTTTCCACGCAACACCCTTCTCGACGGACCGCTCGTGACCGGCTACGACGGGAAATACCGCTATCCCCGGAAATTACGAACGGAGATGTTCACAAAGATGAAGGGATGGATACGGCGGCACGCCCCGAAAGTTTATCTTTATCTTTGCATGGAAGAAAAGGCGGTATGTCAGGCGGCCCGCATGGCGCCTCTGATCCGCGACTGTTCGTGAGGCGGCAGAGGGAAGGGTCAGCGGTTTTATAGCGACAGGTGACGATATTCTGTTTTACGTGTTTGTTTCCTCAATTCGGTTTCCCCAAGCCAGACGATATTCCCGCCGGCCGCCTCCACCAGTTCCAGATTGACCCGATAGACGTTCACCGGCTGTCCGCCGGACGGTTCCTGAAAGGCGTGAAGGCTTCCCCGGAGGATAAAATCCGGGCCGGCCTCCCCGGGCGCGTCCCCGGCGGCGGGATCGGCGAAATCTTTCACGATGATTTCCCGCGGCCGGAGAAGGTCCCGGCTGAGGTTTTCCATAAAGAGGGTCATGTCGATCTTTTCGGAGGTCTGGTTCAGGACGGGTCCCACGGTGACGACAGGTTCCCTTTGATGTTCGGCATTGAATTCCAGAAGCCAGGAGCTTCCCAGGCAGTCGCTCACCAGTTCATAGGCGATGACCCGCGCGTCGGCGGGATCCCAGGACCCGCTGACAACGGTCTTTTTTACGGACGGGGGAGGCTGTCCCGGGAGAGAGGCGCATCCTTCGAAGAAGAAGGCGAACCCTATGAAGAGGCAGACTAATCTTGTCGGTTTTTTGTGTCTCATCGCGTCTTCTCCGTGAGGCCAGGGAGTCCTGGCCGGGGGAAATCATTCTATCATTAGTCCCCCGGGGGGTCAATATGGCCGGAGGGCGGCAGAACGAGGGGGGATGGGGCAACATTTAAAGAAGAAGAATAGACAGAGAGAAAGTGACTTGGTATGATGAGAAACAGCAGGATGATGAGAGGAAAAATATTTAAAGAAGGTGCCGGTCCTTGAGGGGCCGGGGGAACGAGACGAGGAGGAACAATCATGCCGATTATGGAAATCAAGATTCTGCCTCTGGGCACAAAGACGGCTTCGGTGAGCGACAAGATTATTCCTGCCCTGAAAGCGCTGGATGAAGAAAAAGACACATCCCACCAGACGACGCCGATGGGGACGATCGTCGAGGGTGAAACTATCGAACAGCTTTTTACGGTGGCGGGAAAGATGCACCGCGCCGCCCTCGAATCCAGCGACAGGATCGTGACCTTCATCGAACTGGATGACCGCAAGGACAAGCCCCTGACCATGGAGAGCAAACTGCAGTCGGTTCACGGGAAACTGGGAGGAGAGAGCCGGATAAAGAGATTTATTCATAACCTGCTTTCCAAGGGAGGATATGATTGATGGCGGTAGCCTGTTCTTCAGAGGACATCTTTCTGGAATGGCTGGCGCTGGGAGCTTACGTGCTTTATATGTATTTCTCCTATTGTGACGGTTTCGGCTTAAAGCCCGGCCGGAAGGTCCTCTGGGGCGCGTTTTTTGTCTTTACGGGTTATCTTTCCCTGCGGCAGAGAGGGCATTTCGATCTGCCGTGGATGATCCTGTTCGGCTCCCTCTTGGCCTTTGCCCTGGGACAGTGTCAGTTACGGGACACGGGGCGAAAAGACCGCTGAACACGACCGGTGCCTTTCATGAAGCCGCAGCATGACCGCATCAGAACAATCTGCCTTTGGTTCGTTTTTATCGTCGGGATCATTTATATTCTTGCCGTCAACGAGACATCTTATCTCGCGGCGCTTTTCCGCGCACGGTTCATCAATTACACGCGCGGCATGGATGTCCGCCACGGCGATTTCATTTTTCAGCAGTTGCCCGGCGATCTCTTGGACGTGATCTCCGGCGTGACGGCCAGCCGTTACAACCACTGCGGCATCATCATCCAAAAAAGCGGCGGCTATTATGTCTTGGAGGCGGTGGGGCCCGTGAAAGAGACGCCGTTGAATCAATGGATCGCCTTCGGGATCGGTCAGAAATGCACCGTTGTCCGTCTGAAAGATGCCTATAAACCGGCGATCCCCGCCGTTGTTGCCGCCGCCTACCGTTACCTCGGCAGGCCGTACGATGTCCTCTATGAAATGGATGACCGGAAGATCTACTGTTCAGAGCTGATCTACAAGGCGTCAATGTTCGGGGCGGGAATCCGTCTCGCCGGCTTGAAGCGGCTTGGGGATTTGAACTGGCGGCCTTATGAGGATTTTATCCGCATGCTTGCCGGAGGTGAACTGCCCCTGGAGCGGCGAATGATAGTTCCCCACGATCTCGTCCTGTCGGAAAAAGTGAGGATTGTCTATTCCTCTTACCGGAAATAGGATATGAAAGAGATCCGCTGGACAATAGTCCTGGGCGTGACGGCGGTTTATCCGACTTCGCAGAATACCACGGCTTTTAGCCGTGGATGAATGCGGACTAAAAGCCGTGGCGCTTCGTCGGATTGCGCCTGAAGATTTACGAAGTCGGATAAGAGAGGGATCACGGGCTTGCCCGTTGGGCTCCATGTCTCTAAGACGAGTTCTCCTCGACATTGCATTCCTAATTTTGACACGCATAATTTGGCAGAGGCGCTCTTTTTTCTATGAATCCAGTGAATCCGCTCCGGTTTAAAAAGAAAGGAATTGAAAATTATTTCATAAGTTTCAGGCAGGTATGTTAAAATAAAACAGTTTTTTGGAAGACTTACGGTCGCAGGAGATAAAAAATGCCCAAAGAATATTCCCCTTTTACCCCCGGAGTCCCTGTCCCGGTGGACTTTTTTGTCGGCAGGGCCCAGGAGGTCAGGTCTATTGCGGATAAGGCTAAGGCTGCTTCTGAAGGACGGATTGAGCGTATTTTTGTTTATGGAGACAGAGGGATCGGCAAGAGTTCATTGTGCCATATTGGAAGGGTTATTGCCGAAAAAGACTCCGGAGTCTTCGGTGTCCATGTCTTTCTTGGCGGAGTCAATTCGTTGCAGGAAATGGTCAGAAGAATTTTTGAAAAGATATTAAGAGACAGTATTGATCGCCCTTGGTATCAGAAAATCAAATCTTTTCTCGGGGAACATGTTCGGGAAGTGGGACTGTTTGGAGTGACCGTGGAATTTAGCGCTGATGCAAAGGATTTGAATCCGTTGGTTAATCATTTTGCCTCGTCTATGCGCCGCCTTATCCAACAGCTTGGTAACGGCAAGAAGGGCATTGTGCTGGTTTTGGATGATATTAATGGCATGGCTTGCTCCGAGGAATTTGCAAACTGGTTGAAGAGTTTAGTAGATGAAGTCGCCACATCGGATCTGCCTCTGCCCGTGCTCCTTGTTTTGGTCGGTCTGCCGGAACGCAGAATGCAGCTGTTCAAATGCCAGCCGTCTCTGGCAAGAGTATTTGATCCCATTGAGATTCAAAAGTTGTCACGAGAAGAAACCGCTGAATTTTTTAAACAATCTTTTTTGAAAGTTGGTGTTGAGATCGATCCTCAGGCCCTGAACACGCTGTGCAAATTTTCCGGGGGGTATCCTGTTTTAGCTCATGAAATAGGAGATGCCGTTTTCAAAGTTGATAAAGATGACCGGATTGATGATCAAGATGCGCTTCAGGGTGTTTTAAGAGCGGCGGATGTTATCGGCCAGAAATATATTGAACCGCAGGTTTATAACGCCATTCGGAGTCAGAAGTATCGGACGATATTGCGCAAATTGGCCAACAGACCCTTTGAAACTCAATTCAGGAGAAAGGATGCCGTTAACAACCTTAAAGCGGAAGAGGCGAGAGTTTTTGATAATTTTTTGCGTAAGATGAAAGAATTGGGAGTGCTAATGGAGGATAAGGAGGCCGACCGGGGAGGATATAAGTTTACCAGTGATCTCCAGTACTTGTTTATATGGCTTGAAGCTCAGAGAGCGAAAGAAGGCAAGACATAACCCGTTTTGTGTTTGGATCCGGACAGATTGACATGCCGCCTTTAGAAAGAATTCCCAAAGGGCATATGCATATCTTACGCATTGAGTTGTGATGATATCCTCATCTTTTCCCGCCCGATTTTCCGGTAATTCGGTTTTTTCATTTGCACAAGGACGCTGGATGTTGTATCATATGTCAATTTCACGGGCTTGCCGGGCGCAAACAATCCATTAACGAACAATCCGCTTAATAAAGGAGTGATTATCATGAGTAAGGTTGCCGAAATCCTCGGGAACGATGCCAAGGGTCTTCTTGACCATCAGTGTGCAACGGTCCCCAAGGACCAGATCACCCTGCCGGGCCCTGATCACCTGGACAGGGTCTTTATTAACAGCGACCGTCCGAACAACGTCCTCAAGCATCTCAGCTGGATGTATAACCACGGGAGGCTGGCCGGAACCGGCTATCTTTCGATTCTGCCGGTGGACCAGGGGATCGAGCATTCGGCGGGCGCCTCGTTTGCCCCGAACCCGGCCTATTTCGACGCGGAGAACATCGTGAAGCTCGCCGTCGAAGGCGGATGCAACGCCGTGACCTCGACGCTGGGCGTCCTCGGGATCGTGTCCCGCAAGTACGCGCACAAGATCCCGTTTATCGTCAAGATCAACCATAACCAGCTGTTGACCTACCCCAACGAGTTCGACCAGAGGTTATTCGGATCCGTCGAGCAGGCCTTTGACATGGGCGCGACCGCCGTCGGGGCGACCATCTATTTCGGGTCCCCGGAATCGAACCGTCAGATCGAGGAGATCTCCCAGGCCTTTGAGCGCGCGCACCAATTGGGGATGTTCACGGTCCTGTGGTGCTACCTGCGGAATCCGGAGTTCAAGAAAGACGGCACGGATTATCACACGTCGGCTGACCTGACCGGGCAGGCCAACCATCTGGGCGTGACGATCCAGGCGGATCTGATCAAGCAGAAGCTCCCGACCAACAACGGCGGGTACAACGCGCTGAAATTCGGCAAGACGCATAAGCTGGTCTACGAAAAGCTGACCTCGGATCATCCCATCGATCTGACCCGCTACCAGGTCGCCAACTGCTACATGGGCAAGATCGGTCTCATCAATTCCGGCGGAGCCTCCAGCGGCGCCGGCGATCTCAAAGAGGCCGTCACGACCGCGGTGATCAACAAGCGTGCCGCCGGGTGCGGCTTGATCTCCGGCCGCAAGGCCTTCCAGCGGCCGATGAAGGAAGGGGTGGAGCTTCTTAACGCCATCCAGGACGTTTATCTGGATAAAGAGGTGACGATCGCTTAAGCGTGTTTTGTGTTGACCGTGATCTGTATCCCCCTGTTGCCGCCTCAGGCGGGGACGGGGGGATATTTTTTTGAGGGAGAAGAATTATCTTTACACCCACACAGGCGTGTGGTATAGTTGTTGCGGTTCGGGAGAAGGTCGGCCCTGCGCCGCATCTTTGATGCGGCGCAGGGCCGCCCGTTCCTTTCCCGTCTCTTCTCATCGCTCATCTCTTAGCATTCGGCAAAAACGTTTGAGGACAGAGGCCATGTTCACCAACGATTCCCGCTGGGACAGACACCTCCCCGCCGAGGACCGCGGCGCCGAGGCCATCGAGGTCGGGGTTATCTGCAAAAAAGGGCGGCTCTATCCGCGCTGGTTCGTCTGGGAGGGGCGCAGATACGCGGTCAGGGAGATCACCTACCGCTGGAAAGACCGAAGGGGGGATGACCTTCTGCATTATTTCACCGTCACCGACGGCGGCAATGTCTTCCAGATCTATTTCAACAGCCGGCACACCCACTGGCGTCTGGAAAAAGTGATGCCGATGGAGTGAGATATCGTCCGATGGCCGTGTCCGAACTGATTATGCACATCGACATGGACGCGTTTTTCGCCTCCATCGAACAGCAGGTGAACCCGTCGTTGCGCGGCAGGCCGGTTATCATCGGCGGGCGCAACAACAAATACCGCTCCATTATATGCGCCGCTTCTTATGAAGCGAAACGCATGGGCGTGGACAACGCCATGCCCTCCTGGAAGGCCCTCAGGATCTGTCCGCGGGCGGTCTTCGTCCCGGCGGACACGGCCAAGTACGTGTACACCTCCAACAGCATCTTCGCGCTCCTGAAACACTTCAGCCCCCGCGTGGAAAAGTTCTCCATCGACGAGTTCTTCCTGGACGTCAACGGCTGCCGGCGCTCGGTGGGGCCGCCGGAAGAGATCGCCCGGATGATTAAAAGAAAAATCAGGGATCGTTTCGGGATCACCTGTTCGGTCGGCATCGCGCCGACCAGGCTCAGCGCCAAGATGGCCGCCAAGCTCAGGAAACCCGACGGGCTCGTCGTCCTCGGCAAGGACAACGCCTTGTCCATCCTCCGGGACCTTCCCGTGCAGAAGATCTGCGGCATCGGCCGCCGCCTGCAGGAACGCTTTAACAGCCTCGGGATCCGCACCTGCGGCCAGCTGGGGGAATATCCCGACGGCCTCCTCAAAGAACATTTCGGGGTGGTCGGCCTGTGGCTCAAGGCGGCCTGCCGGGCGGAGGATTCCGGGGGTATCGGCTGTTATGCGGACAAGGACGGGCCCCCTAAATCCGTCGGCCATTCCCAGACCCTGAGGGAGGCCACGGCCGATGGGAGGTATATCAGGGAATGGATCTATCTCCTTTCGGAGATGGTGGGTTTCCGCCTGCGGCGGAAGAATCTCTGGGGCCGGACCGTGTGTTTTACCATCAGCGATGAACTTACCGGCGGCTTTTCCAAACGCAAGACCTTTTACGAGCCCACCTACGACGGCCGGGAAATATACCGCCGCTGTCTGCGTATCGCGGGATTGATGGGCCTCAAAAAGATCTGCGCCCGGGTCCTGGGCGTGAGCGTGTCCAATCTGACGCGGGCGGATCCTCTGTATCTTTTCGAGTCCCAGACCCGTCGGGACAGGCTTTTGAAGTGCGTCGACCGCATCAACCGCAGGGAGGGGGAATGGACGGTCTTTCCGGCGGCCTTGAAAGGGGCGGTCTATTAAGCCGGACAAAGAAGAGGTTAGGGCGATAATTCTTTCGGACGCCAGAGGTTCAGGACGCGGGCGTTTGTGGACAGGTTCAGGTCCCGCCAGCGGGCGACCGGCAGTTCAAGGTGGACCAGCGCCGCGGTGGGCAGTTTGTGATATCGTCCCGTCCACCGCTCCAGGAGGGATTCCGAGTCTGGATTGTGTCCGACGATCATCGCGCGGGAACACGAATCCGGGAGTTCTTTCAGGGCCGCGAGATAATCCTCGGGCCCGCCGAGATAGATCTTTTGGGAATAGACCGTCTCTCCTCCACAGCCGCAGGCCCTGACCACGGCCTCGGCGGTCTGCCTGGCCCGCAGGGCCGTTGAGCTGACCACGCGTTCCGGCACGATGTTTTCCTTTCTAATGAGCCGTCCCACGCGCGGGGCGTCGCGCTCGCCGCGCGGGTTCAGCGGGCGGTCATGATCCTTCAGCGCGGGATCATCCCGGCTCGATTTGGCGTGTCTTAATAGCAGCAGCGTCTTCATCACCCCTATTATAAAAGGAAGGCGGCAAAAAAGAAAGGCGCTTGATAACAAGGCGCTTGACAACCTTTGCGATCCATGTAAACTATATAGCGAAACGGCTAAATAAATAAGGCGGTACCCGTGCAAGAACTCGAGGCCCTCTTCAAAATCCTGGGAGACAAAAACCGGATCCGGATCGTCAAGCTCCTGGAAAAAAGGAAGATGTGTGTCTGCGAACTGGCCGGCATCATCGGGATCGCCCAGCCCAGCGTCTCCCGTCATTTGAAGAAGATGAAGGCCGTCGGTCTCATCGCCGAAGAGCAGGACAGTTTCTGGACGAATTACGCCCTTTCCCGTCCGGTTGACGGATGTTCGGCCCGACTGCTTGCCTTTATCAAGACGCGGCTTAACGACGACCAGGTGATCGTCCGGGACCGGAGGCGGGCCGGACGCATTAACCGGGATGTGATTTGTTGTAAACCGGAAAAGAAAAAGGGAGGTCGACATGGTTCAGGAAAACGGTTCGAAAAAAGAAAGTAAAATCAAAAAGTTCTTCACCGGATGGATGAGGAGACTCGACAGGGCCCTGGAAGAGAAGGCGCGGACATCTCGGGGTTCGTGCTGCGGCGGTGATTCCCAAAAGGGTGACGGTTCATGCTGCAGTTAGCGGTAGACCGCCTGGTTTACGGCATCCTCGGACTGGATCCCGCCGCCCGCTGGACCGGGGCGCTCCATTTTTTTATCTATGACACGGTCAAGATTTTGGTCCTCCTCTATGTTATGATCCTGGCCATCGGTTTCCTGAGGACGTTTCTCCCGCAGGACAAGGTGAAATACTGGCTGGGGAAAAAGGGGCTCGCGGGGCACGGCGCGGCGTCCCTGTTCGGGGCGCTGACGCCGTTTTGTTCCTGTTCGTCCATCCCGATCTTTCTGGGTTTTCTGGAAGCTGGCGTCCCGCTGGGCGTGACGTTTTCGTTTCTCATCACCTCGCCGTTGATCAACGAGTACCTGGTCGTCCTGATGCTGGGGTTTTTCGGCTGGAAGATCACCGTTATTTATGTGCTCAGCGGAATCCTGATCGGGATCCTCGCCGGGTGGGTACTGGGCCGCATGCGCCTGGACCGTCATCTTGTCCGGGACCTGGTCACCCGGCAGGCGCGGTCGGTTGAGGAAGACAAAAACCGCGGTTTCAGGAGAAGGCTGGCCTTCGGTCTAGGCGAGGCGTCCTCCATCGTGAGGAAGGTCTGGGTTTGGGTCCTGGTGGGCGTCGGCGTCGGTTCGCTCATTCACAACTACGTCCCCCAGGAGGCCGTTCAGGGGATCATCGACCGGACCGGGGTCATGTCCGTGCCCGTCGCGACGGCCCTCGGCGTGCCGATGTACGGCAGCTGCGCGGCGATCGTTCCGGTGGCGGTTGTCCTGTTCAACAAGGGGATCCCCCTGGGGACGGCGCTGGCCTTTATGATGGCCACCGCGGCCCTCAGCCTGCCCGAGGCGGTGATGCTGCGTCGGGCCATGCGCCTGAAACTGATCGTGCTCTTTTTCGGGGTCACGACGGCGGGCATCGTCTTTACCGGGTATCTCTTCAACTGGTGTCAGATTCTCTTAACCTAGGGGGATTCCGTGAAAGAAAAAGTCTTGTTTGTGTGCGTCCACAACTCCGCGCGAAGCCAGATGGCCGAGGAGCTCCTGCGCAAACTGGCGGGCGACCGTTTTGAGGTTGAGAGTGCGGGATTAGAACCCGGGACGCTCAACCCGGCCGTCGTCGACGTCCTGAAAGAAGAGGGCGTCGACATAACCGGCAAAGAGACGAAGAGCGTGTTCGGCCTGTTCAAGGCGGGGAGGATGTTCAAGTATGTCATCACGGTGTGCGACGAGTCCGCCGCCGAACGCTGTCCGGTCTTCCCGGGCGTCAACAAGAGGATCCACTGGAGCTTCCCGGATCCCTCGGCCCTGACGGGGTCCCGGGAAGAGATCATGGCCGGAACCCGCCGCATCAAAGACCAGATTAAGCAGGCCGTCGCCGGGTGGCTGGCTCGTCAAGAGGCATAAAGAGGATTCCCCCGTGCCGGCGCGGATCCTCGAACCCGGCCTAAACATTTGCAAAGTATCCCCGCGTGAATTACAATACTTTCCCGAAGGCCTTCATCATCATGCGAAGACAGGGAATGAAGACATTTCAATTTTGTTGCACCCTCGCGATGCTCATTGTCTTGACGTCCGCGGTCTTTTCGGGGGTTCCTCGGGAAGGATTGCGCGTGCATTTCATCGACGCGGGATACGGAGACAGTATCCTGGTCGAGACCCCCGGCGGCAAGAACATCCTGGTCGACGCGGGGTCGGCCGGGACGGCGCCGGCGTTAAGGGACTATCTCGCCCGACGGGGCATCGAACGGCTGCATGCCTGCATCGCCACCCATCCCCACGAGAACCACTTCGGTGGATTCCCGGCCGTTCTTGAACGCCTGCCGGTGGAGGCCTTTTATCTCAACGGGGACGATCGGCGGGCCGAGCCGGGTTACGGGGAGCTTGTGCGTGAGATCCGCGGGAGGGGCGTTCCCTTCGAGACGGTGAGACGGGGCGACGTCATCCTTAATGGACCTGCCGGCGTGACGATAAAGGCGCTGCACCCCGATGAGCTGAACGGATCGGCCAATGAGAATTCGCTCGTGCTTTGGATCACGTACCGGGAGACGGGATTCCTGTTAACCGCCGACATCCTGCCCCCGCAGCAGGATGACATCCTCCGGCTGTTTCCTCGGGTCAAAGAGGCGCAGGTCGTCCAGGTCCCGCACCACGGCGGGGCGGTGAGCCCTCTCTTTGTCAAAGAGATGGAAGGCAAGATCTTCGTCGTGTCCACCGGGGAGAACGCCTTCGGGATGCCGAAAGAGGCGCAGCTGGAACAGCTCAAGGGGCGTCTTCTGCGCACGGACCGGGACGGCACGATAACCTTTGTGAGCGACGGGCAAACCGTCAGGACCGACGATGACTGAACAGAAAAAACGGTGGCTGTATGCCTTCGGGTGGGTCGCGCTTATCTATTCGACGCTCTCGGTCGTGCGTCCCGTCTGTTCTTTTTTGCGCGCCCGGCTGCCGTTTGCCCCCGTGGTCAATACGACACTTGTCCTTGTTTTCGCGCTGCTGATTCTTATTTTGATCAAGAAATTTCGACTGCGGCTCGTGAGTTCGTACCTTTTTATGGCGATGATCGGCGCGGTCTACGCCTACGGCCTCTTCGCTTTAAAGATCCCGGAAGAGAAGATCCATTTTATCCAGTACGGGGTCATGGCGTATCTTTTTTACCGGGCCATGCAGTTTTCGACGGGCGGCTGGCGCCTCTATGCCCTGGCGTTCGTGGTCACGGCCCTCATCGGCTGGGGGGACGAAGGGATCCAGTATCTTCTGCCCAGCCGTTATTACGACGTCCGGGACGTCGTGGTGAACGCCATCAGCGGGGCGCTGGCGCTTATGATCGTCGCGGTCGTCCGGCGGGAGAGACTCCTGAGCGGCACGAGACAATCCGGATAGGAGAGGGCGATGGGTGAGGGATTCAAAACGAAGGACATCGTGGTCACGGGCGCCTCGAGCGGGATCGGAAGGGGCATCGCCCTGGCCTTCGGACGGGAGGGAGTACGGGTAGCACTGCTGGCCCGCCGGGAAAAGAAACTGGACGAGGTCCGTGAAGAAATCCGGGCAGCAGGGGGCGAGGCCGCGGATTACATCCAGCCGGAAGACGTCGCCCGGGCGGCCCTGCTGTGCGCCTCCCCGACACAGACGGCGGCCTATAAAGAAATCATTGTCCGGCCACGCCGGCCTATAGGGTAAAATGAAAAAATTCGTCATTTTTCTCGTGCTCCTGTTTCTTGCCGTTTCCGTTGTGCGCGACAACAGCGACGCCAGAAAGTATGATATGACGGGAAGGGCCTCATGGTATTCACGAAGAACGCCGGGAACGACAAAGCGCACGGCCAGCAACGAGCGGTTCAACGACCGGGCCATGACGGCGGCCATGCGCAATGTGCCCTTCGGCAAAAAGGTGAAGGTCACCAACCGTGAGAACGGACGTTCGGTCGTGGTGCGCATCAACGACAGGGGACCGGCCTGGCGTTATGTCCGGGAGGGGCGGATTGTCGATCTGACCAAAGGGGCCTTCCGCAGGATCGCGGATCCCGAAAAAGGCACCGTCCGCGTGGGGCTCAATTTTTTGTGATGGACATGCGAAAACACTATGTTTCATTGATGCTGGATTTCATGCTCGAGGCCGGAAAGCTCGCGCTGGAACATCTCCATAACAGCGAGCCGAAGCTGAAGGAAGACGGTTCCGTGATCACCAAGGCGGACGAGATGGTGACCCGGCTGGCGCGCGAGCGGTTGAGCGATGACTTGAAGATCCCGGGCCATATCCTTATCGATGAGGAATCACCCGACCGGAGCCGCTATCTGGACAGGGACCTCCTGGAAGGCACACCCTTCATATGGTCCCTGGATCCGGTTGACGGTACGCGGTTGTATGCCAACCGCATCCCGCTTTTCGGCATCTCCCTGGGATTGATCAAAGACCTTCGGCCCTGGCTCGGGGCGGTCTATTTCCCGGCCCTGAAGGAACTGTTCTATTGTGACGGAGAACAGTCCGTATTTGTCCAGGACGCGTTCGGTGATAAGGAAAAGTTGAGGTTGATCCGTCCCTTGGACGTTGAAATCGACAGCCGGTCCCTGTTTTTGTGCAGCGACAGTTTCTTCCAGTATTTTCAGTGGGACTACAAGGACTGTCATTTCATCATCCCGGCCTGCGCGGCGGTCGATTTGTGCTGGCCGGTTATCGGCCGCGCATGCGGTTCGCTTCTGAGGAGCAACATCTGGGATTTTGCCGGGGCCTGGCCGGTTGTGCGCGCGGCGGGGATGGACCTGCGTTCCCTCAAAGACGGCCGCATCCTGGATCATATCGACCTCACCCTTTTTGACCGCACATCCAATCCCTGGAAGCTGAACGCATTTTATCTGCTCAGTTCCGAAAGAAACTTCCCTCTTCTTCGCGAGAAGATCCTCCCCCTGCCCAAGAAGCACATCCATTCTTAATATTGGACATTCAAATTGGACATTAGCAAAAGCCCGGACTTTCTTCACTAGAATAGGCAGAAGAAACAAATAGGCAGAAACTGTCCAAACTGAATTCGTCTGAAAATTTAATCCCCTCTTTAACAGGCATTAATAATCCCAGGATATGATGGCCATGAATGAGGAACGATAAATAAAGGAGCGACCTATGGACAAAACCCGCGCCAATCTGTCTGGAAAAATCCTGGCCGATTTTATCAAGTGCCGCGTGTTCTGGGAACTTAATCTCATGGCCTATGAGTTGAAGATGCAGATCACGCAGGAACCGATTCGCACCATCGCCCAATCCTTCCATGAGATCATCGAGCAAATGATCCGTCTTATCGAATGCCGGGCGATCGATCCAAGGATCCGGATTAACACGGCGGAACCGGTGCAGGATTTTGATACGGGAAACCGCGTCTACCGCATCGGGATTTATCCTATCTCGGGCAATCCCGTCCACTGGGGGCACCTGCTTATCGGTTTAAGTGCCATCGCCAGTTATCAGCTTGATAAGGTTATCTATATCGTGGTGGGAGAAGACCCGCTGAAAGATTCTTTGATCAATGAACATATGCGCCACCGTATGAGCCAATCGGTCATCAAGAACTTTGATCCTTTTTTGAACTATTCGCCTCTGGCCCGCTGTACGGATCTGGACGGCGAGACCAATGTCTTCCGCATCCTCCGTCTGAATCCCAGACAGAAGATAGACGCGTTTTACATCGCGGGAGCCGACCATTACCGGCGTTTCCAGCGGGACGGGCAAAATAAGGACACGATCCAAAAGATTGAAGATCATATCCGGTGGAGGCTTTACAATTATAACGAGCTGATGCATACCGTCTCGTTGCTCTTTGTCGAAAGACAAGGGGGCATCGGCCGTTTGATCCGTGCCAGAGTGCCGGTCGAGATCATGCCGGCAATCGGCTTTGAGGCGTCCTCAACGAGGATCCGGGGCGTTTTCCAGGGCAAAGAGGATCCCCGGTGGCTTGCCACGCTGCCCTACAACGCCTATGAGATCATCCGGAAGCATCACCTTTACAGCCGGGAGCACAAGAAGGAGGCCGTGATAAATGAAGGCGGCACGGTCCATATTTGACGGTGCCCGTTCATAAACATGCCAGCCACAGTCCCACTCCAGTCACCCCAAACGGCGCCCGTGGTCTTTACGACACGGGCGCGTCCTAATGCACATTGAAGAGATCTCCGATGGCTGTCAAACATTCAGGTTCTACAGAATCCTGGTTGGGCTAAAAGAGGGTTTTGCGCCGTTTGCTTGATGGGCGGCTATACGGGTGTGCTTTTCCTGATAGCTCCCTGGCCCTCCCAGAAGGGGAGGCGGATTCCCCCTCTGTCTCCGCCATGGGGAACGCTGTCTATTGAGGTCACCGCCGTCGGCTCGACGGCCTTACCGCGAAAACTAATTATTCTAAAAGTCATACGAATTTTAAAATTTCTTAACTATTTTGGAGTAGTCTTATTTTGTCTTTAATCTCTTTGCGCACAATAAGATTCCTCTCTCCGAAACATTTGAGATCATGACCCGAACGACCAGACACAGGGCGCAGCAAAACGGAAACGGAAGGCCGGGTTTGAACCGGACAAGATATCCGCCTGGACGGCCGGGATTTTTCGCTTTCCGTCGCGACTCCAGGACATTCCGCGTTCTCTCCCTTGCCGTTTTGCTCTTCTTTTGCGAAAACATCATCGCCCTGGACGTCGCGCGACTGCGTTACGCGCGGGCGCAGGCGCCGCTTGTCCTGCCCGCCCCCTCCGCGGTGATGCCGTCCTCGACGGTATTTTCCCCGCCGATATTAAGGGGAATTCAGGTCGACCCCCAGGACCCTTTTAAGATCGATTTCATCATCGATTCCGGTGACAAGGCCTCTCTCGACGAAGAAGAGGCCTCGCGGCTAGTGAAATATTTTCTGGCCTTCCTGACCGTGCCCGAAGAAGACCTTTGGGTGAACCTTTCCCCGTACGAGTCGGACCGCATAATACCGGACTATCTCGGCGCCACGGACGCGGGAAAAGATCTGCTTATCCAGGATTATCTCCTCAAGCAGCTCTCTTCGGTGCTGACCAACCCCGAGGAACCCTCCGGCCGCAGGTTCTGGGAACGGATTTATGAGAAGGTGCACGCCGTTTACGGAACCACGGATTTCCCGATCAACACGTTCAATAAGGTCTGGATCCTTCCCGATGAGGCTGTTGTTTACGAGATCGGCAACAAGGCATTCGTGACCAGGAGCCGGCTCAAGGTGATGATGGAAGGGGATTACCTGGCCCTCAAGAATAATCTCAGGAACAAAAATCTCGGTACCGACATCCTGGAGACCGAGAAGGTGACCGAGGTCCACAATATGTCAAGCAGGATATTCTCGGAGATTATCCTGCCGGAGATCGAGAAGGAGATCAACGAGGGCCGCCAGTTCACCGGTCTGCGTCAGCTTTACCATTCCCTGATCTTGGCGGCCTGGTTCAAGCTTAATCTCAGGCGCAACGTCGTGAACCGCATTTACGCCGACAGGAACAAGATCCGGGGCGTCGACCTTGACGACCGGGAGACCAAACAAAAAATCTATGAGCGTTATATCGACGCCTATAAAGAGGGAACCCATGACATCATCCGCACCGATTATGACCCCTTCAAAAAAGATTTCGTGCACCGCCGGTATTTTTCCGGAGGCATGTCATGGGGCAACCTGCGAAGGTGGGTCAAGACCCGCAAGGTGGCCGGCATAAGCCCCGTCGTCGGGCGGGAGATGCTGAATCATATCCGCGGGAAGCTTCACCGACTGAGCATAAAACTCAAGACGGCCATGGGCCCGTTACCTGCGAAGCCCTCCTTGGGTAAGGCCTCTGGGCGCGAAACCGCGGGTGAGGAACCGGATGCCGTACCTTCCATGCCTTCAACGCCGGCCGGTCCCACACCGGATCCTGATGCCTTGAAGAGCGGGAACAAACCGGAGGGCCGCGCGCGTCCTTTCGGCGTGCTGGGATATTCCGCCCTCCTCCAAATCCTTTTTCCCATGGCAAGGTTATTCAGCCTTCAGGCCGTACTGGAAGGATTCTTCGAGGACAAGATCCCTATTCAATTGAAAAAGATCGACGGGGCTTTGGACGCGCGGCCGTCCCCCTTGATCTCCCGGCTGCTGAAAGGCTCCAGAGGGCGGCTGAAGGCGGCGCACAGGAATATAACGGGCGAGGCTATCGACCAACTGGTTTATTCGGACCTCGCGCCGGAGGCCGTTAACAAGGACCAGATCAATGCCCTGGGCGGGCGGATGATGGGATGGCTGGACCGTCTGATAACAGATATCCTGACGACGCCCGGATTGAAAGAGGACCAGATCGGCCAGGCCCTGGGCGAGATCGAACGTCTGGCGGCATTACTGGCCAACGGGAAGGATGACTATGCCGACGCCCTGCTGGCGGCCAGGCAGACCATCCAAACTTCCGTTGACCGCGGCATGTACGTTTACGGCCCGGATTCGCATGCCGTCGTCTTGTCCGGCCGCAAGATTAAATATCTGAACAAGGCTGGCCGTTTCATCGGCAGAGCGCTGGAGACCTATGCGCCTGATTATCTTCTGCGGACATCTTACCTTCCCGTCAGGTTTCATTTCGATTATCACGGGAGAAAGGACGTTCGCGACCGGCAGAGACAGGAGGCCAAGGAACTGGCCAGGGGCCTTTTTCAGGAGTGGAAGCTCATTGAAGAGAAGATCCGGGAGATATCTTCGCCCTGCGACATGATATTCAACAGGCGCTTTGATGTCACGGTCACCCGTTTCGATGACGTGGCGGACAACGAACGATCCAAAATGGTGCGGATCGAACAGATCGACGGCAAACAGCAGATATTCGTGGATCCCAGGACGGACGCGCACGAGGCGGTCCTGGAAATCCGCCGCCTCATCCAGAATATAAAGAAGGCATGGGTTTTTGAGGCCGCGCAATACGAGTTTGGGACCGAGGCGGCCGAGAGGCTGGTCCACCACGCCTTTTCCTCCGCGGACAGGAGAAAAAGCGACCTGAAGAAACTCCTGGATTATTTCACCCTGCGAGACCGGGAATTTCATCTTCAGGAAAAAAGGCACGTGACGTTTTATGACCTGGAGGTTTTCTGCCGTAAGATGCGGAATGCCGCTATACGGCGTCACCTGACGCCTTCGCGTTTTGAGCTCAATCCCAATGTCCTCGTCTCCATGCGCGGCAAGGCCAGGGAATACCTGCCGCATATGGCCGCTCTGATGATCGGGATGACGATATTCGGCGCTATCGAATCGGCACAAATGCCCCTTTTCCCACAGGCGCCGCCGGATCCCTCCGATTCGCCGCTTGAACCGCATCTGAACGTTATCCCGACGGCTGTTCATGGATACCAAGCAGCCGGTTTCTTCCCGGTGCTCCCGCCGCCCAATGTCCATCTCTCGGAGCATTATTATCTGGAGCCCGGGTCACCGGGAAACATGACGGGGACCTCTTTAGAAGAAGACATCCTCCCGACAAGCTCCGGGGATCCGGCCGGCCCCTTGGAGACCGAGGTCAGCGGCGGAGAGACGGCAAAAATCTCTCCCGAAAGGGTTGATCCGCCTCTCGCCGACCCTCCCGCGCAGACCGGGCCCCGGATAGAAAAGGATATGTCTTTTGATGAGGCGTCTATCGTCCGGTATCTGGAACCTCTGAAAAAGTTCGGACACATCAATGATGGCTATATCAGGAATACGGCCAGGATCCTGCTAACCTATTATCAAAATCCCGACGCCGCGTTGACGACGGAGGAGATAAAGGATTTGAGAATCGCCGCCGAGGCCCTTTTCGGCGCCGTCGAACTGGATGCGGGCAGGGGCATGGTGACCTTCGACTATCCTGTGGACGGGAAGTTCGTGAGCAATGTCCCTTATCCCGGCGGGGGCAATATCCTGGTCACGAAGTTCCCGGAACGTTATGAGACCGCTTGGAGATGGTTCCGCAAGGCGCTTGACGACATTGCGTGGAAGACCGGTAATTTCACGGAGCGCTGGGATCAGGACGCGGCGGTGCCTTTGGATATCATGCCGGGCGACGGGGACGCGGAGCTTTCATTCCCCGGATCCGGTTTGGGCGCGGTTCCCGGCGGCGGTAATGGTTCGGACGGCGGCAGCGGCGACGGTAACGGTAACGGAAGTCCGCCGGGAAACAACGTTCCGAAGAAAGGGTTGCCGGTTCCCGGGACAGACAACGGGGGATCAGCGGGGAACGAGGGTGATATCGCGGAACCTTCCTCCCCGGAATCCGGTCAAGCGGAGGTTGTCCGGCCGGCGGGACAAGGCGATCCCTCTTTGTTCAACATGGCAAACATTAATATCAAGAAGGCTGAAGTCAAACAAAAGTCACACTGGATCCCGGAGGGCGGCCGGTCGATAGCCGGAGGCGGCGGTGTTGAGAGAAAGGACAAATACCCAGAGGCGAAAATCACGGCCGACGCCGGGGATCTCGTGGGAAAGCCCCTCGAAGTGGGCATCAAGGCGAAACCGGACAAAGGGGCGCTTTCGGCGCAACTGACATGGAAGGCCCCATTAAATTGGATTCCCTGGCCGCATTCCGTCGGGGTCGTGCGGGATATCAACCAGGGCTATGGAACCCGGGGCTTCCATTTCGGCATGTCGCCGCCCTTTTCGGGAGGATTGTCGACGAGCGTTGAGTTCAGTATCCTGCGGCCGCATTTTCCGACGGTGACGGACGGATACGGGAACGTGTATTTCGGCCTCATCGAAGTGGGGTATGAACTCATCAGGGACGGGGTAACGGTGGGTTTTACCTGGGAGAGGCTGGACGGGAACAATATCGGCGGGGACCGCTTGAACGACAACCGGTACACGGGAGCCATAGAGAACATCCCTATGGGAGATGTGGCCAAGTCCGGGAAATTCTGGGTAACGCGTGAGTTTGAGGATCCCTCGCTTGTCAAAAATATTGTGCCGTTCATGTCGGCGGAGAAATACGCATGGCAGTACGGTGTGGAGCTGAAGAATCCTTTCGGGATAGAGAATTTCGGATGGGGCGGACGGTACTTCACGGAACCCATCGGGCACGATTCCCAAAACATGATCGAGATGTATACCAAGGTGAAGATCCCGACCGGTGCCGGCGGACTGGATCCGGGGGGCGGGGGAGGCCCCGCGGCCAGGCCGGATGTCCGTATCGACGCCGCCTATACCGGACATGACGGACAGGGACGGATGACGGTGGATACCGAAAGCGGTCTTAACGTGGGCCCCGCGGGATTTTCGCTTGTCGGCCGTTACAGTTCCGAGGGCGGCGAGATTGGGTATACGGCGCTGGGTGACAATGCCCGGAAAGATTTCGGATTCAGTCTGAGGGCGGTGACGCCGGTCATCGGCCACACCTTCCGGTTTTCCCTGAATCTGCGCGGCGATGACTGGGACCGCTTGGACGGAAACGTGTGGCATCTCAGCGCGCAGATGGGCAGCGGCGGACGGGGGATATTCGCCGTGCCGGTGACGGCGGGCGTGGTGTACGTGCCCTATCAGGACGCGGCCGGCGCCTACCTGGATTTTCCGGTGGGAGCCGACCTGTTCGGGGGCAATCTGTTATGGCGATACCGTATCGCCGCGTTCCAGGGAGAAGGGCCGGGACACGGGATGGCCGCGGAATACCGGCGCGGGCGATGGGGCGGTGTTTTCGAGATGCCGGTGGGGATAACGGAGGGGGGTATGCCGTATCTGTTGGACCAGGAAAACAAGGGGCATGACCCCGCCGGCCGAAGACCTATCAGCGGAGGGATGGATTACGATGTCAATGATAACCTTCGTCTGGGAATCCGCGTGGCGGAAGACAAGACGGCGGGTGTCCGCGCCGAATTCCGTTATCCACCCGACGACGCGATGGGGGAGGCCCGGGACAGGGAGGAACAGGACAAGGCCAGGGAGAAGGTGCTGGCCGAACAGACCGACCGGCAGAATGAACATCACAGGACCGTTGAAGGAAGCGTTATGGCCGATATTGACGAAAGGATCAGGGCGTATGAGGTATTGATTGAGCGGCTCCGGTCCGTCGAGCATGACCGGACCCTGAGACTTATGGAGGACCTGGAAAGAGAGCGCCGAAGGCTCGAAGAGGTGCGGGGGAAGATGGAGGCGTACCTCGCCTCGCAGGGATCCCGTTATCTTGCCGGGGAGGGCATGCTGGAAGAGATTATGAGGGATTACCTGGACGGGCAGATGGCGAAAAACCGGCCGCCCGAGGATTACGTCCATTTGGAACGGGATCCCGCCGTCCGCGGACGACTGGGCCCCATGGTCCGGTATGAAGAGGAGTGGGGTTTTGTCATCGGGAATACGGGCTTTGTCCCCGTCACGGACATGTACGCCTTCCTTCAGGACCATGAGGAGATCGACGGGATGCCGGTCGATGAAGACGAGCGCGGCCAGCTTCTGGAGGCGATGAAACCATGGATGCCCGTCGAACTGGCCGCCGGCGATCCGGCCGAAAGAGCACAGGGAAAGGCGGTGGACGCGGTGGATGAAGAAGTGCCCGGTGAAAAAGAGGTCTCTGATGAGGCCGCCGGGAGGGAAGATGCCCGCCGCGCTGAAACCGTTTCCGCTGACGCTGCCGCGGGAAAAGATGTGAAAGAAAAATCCGGAGAACCCGCAGGGAAAGAACATGAGCCCCGGCAACCGGAAACACCCCGGCCAGAGAAGATCCTGCCCTTTGACAGGAAAACCCTGAACCGTTACCTGGCTGTCCTTATAGGGAAGGAGACGGCCCGGGACGGCCCCATCGATCAGGACTATATAAATTATACGGTGGATGTGCTGGTGCGCACGGACTGGAGCCGTCCGGACCGTCCCGCCAGGATTGCCTTCGAGGCCCTCGCCGTGGCCCGGCAGTTGCACGACAAGGTCCCGGTGACGGGTGATGTCCGGCTTACGGACGGACGTATCGTCAGCAGTCCGATCCCCTGGAAGGGAGGCAATCAGAACCTTGACGGTAAAGACACCTCCGATGCGGCGATTGCCGACGCCGTGGAAGTCCTTTGGGAAGAGGGCCAACTGCACAGGGCCCCTTCCGGGGAAGGCAGGGAAGCAAAAAAAGAGCAGGGAGAGCCGTCCGATAAGAGCTTACCGGTACTGAAAGATCAGAAGAACAGCCCGGATACAGCCGCCTTGGAAAACGGGGGGACGAAGGAAGGCTCTTCCGTCACAAGCATTTGGCAAAAGATAAAACGGATATTCGGGGTCTTAAGGATAGATGCGATAGATCAAAACACAGAACATTCGGGGAACTTACAGACAGGAGCCGCCGCTGTGCGGAAAGACAATACCGGCGAAGACAACAAGAATCCGGCCATTGCCAATATCCCTAAAATCCAAACGCCTCTCGGAAGATGGTGGTCAAAGTTTGGCGTTCCCATCATCGAGTTTATCTCGGTCATTTGCCTGGCGGGTAGTCTTTCAAAAAACCTGAGGTCACGCAAAAAGGTCATTACTGCAGAAGAGGTCTTCCTCCGGCGGTTATCCGGGAGTCTGAGGAAGGATAAGAAGAATACATTCGACGTTCAGCCCTCCAAACCCCTTGTTCAAAAACAATTCAGGTTGACTGGCATCAAGGCCAATTACATCGGAAATAAAATCAAGCTCATTCTTTTGACCAATTCGGGTTTGAGAAAAAACAAATTTGTCGATTTGAAAGAAATGGAACGGCATATCCTGGAGCTCTTTGAACAGGGCGTCATCGGGATTGTTCGCAAGAACGGAAAGTCGGTTCCGTTACAGTTCCGGGGCCTCGAGGTCCATTCCAACAACATCATATTTAAATTTCAGGGTTTCAAAGAAATGGGCGGATCGGAATACATGCATCTTTTTTTCCGGGCCGAAAATGCTGGAAGACAGAAATTCGATATCTTACTGAAGCGCAATCGTTTTTATGAATTATCGGACTATTGGGAAGAACGGCTTCGGGGACAAGTTCTCTCTCTGGCAGAACTCAGAAATATCGTGCGCCGCTCCGCCGCCTATCGAGATGATCCCGGCATGTCTTTTCAACTCAAAAACTTTTCCTCCAATGCCCATGAGTCTTATATTCTGAGAGACCTGGCCCGGCGCACGATCATTCATTTAGAAGAGAAGACGGCGGTGCTGAAGAATTATAAGAAAGCCTTATCGTCCGGGCAGAACGACAGACGGGGAAATGAGGAAAGTCTTAAAGGCTTGCGGGAAGAGCTGACATCGTTGACGGGAGAGAGCGCGGCGGCCGCCGGGTACAGGAAACCGGAGATCCTTCAGCAATGTGACGAGTGCCTGGCTAAGCTGGATGAGTATTTGCATTATTTCAAGGAAAGAAAGGATCTCAGCAATGAGGTGCGGCACCTGGCCTCGCTTGTTGCCAGCATATACGGCTACCGGCATGACTTTTTACCTGAGAAAGACAAGTTGAAGATTTCACTGAAATTCCTGGATCGCTGGGTCGTTCCGATCGATAAAATGAAACGCCTTCTTTCAGGATCGGATTTCTGGTTGAAGAGATATTTCTGGCGTTTGAAGCATCGGTCTCTTCCCCGGTTTTACCGGCAGAGCGAACGTGTAGACACCCTGGAGACCCGTATCCTTGGACGTCGGCGGCCTGTGCGTGCTTTGAAACGAGACAGGTTGGAGAAAGAGTATTATCTTTTTCGTAAATATATCGAGGAACCCCCCTTGGATCTAAGCGGACGCGCTCTTTCGAGCAAGCACAAACGCCTGTTTCGCTTTTTTAACAATATGGCGGCTATGGGCGCCGGGTTAGCATTTCTCTTCTTTGTTTTTGGATTGCCGCCGGCGGCTTTGCTAGCGGCCGGTCAGTTGTTAACGGTTATGACCTTCCGGGCTCTGATTGGGCCGCTGTGGATCAACAGGAAGATCAACGTGGAATACCGTCGCTGGAAAGACAGTGCGGAGGTGAGTGAAGGAGACGGGACCGAGGGAGACCCTGTCCTCTTCAGCCGGAACGGAGGCAAACCCGAAGACGAATTCTTGAAGACTTTGAACGAAAAACTGGGCATTAATACATCCCGGTTCAATCCGGTTTCCCTTTTCCTTTTGAAAGGAGAAGAATATTCCGGCGTGGAGGTGCGGCGAATGAACGGCGGGCTGGAAATCGTCTTTGTCAATGAAGGATTTATCGGGACATACCGTTTTCGCAAAAAGACTCGCGAGCGGATTGCCAGACTGCTTGAAACCGAGGACGTAATCTTGAAGGTCGGGGGCAGGAGTATTCCCCCGGAAAAAATATCGTTGGATATTAGTCCGGAATCGAAGATCCGCATCAGGGTTGAGGACGCCCTGGGGGATGCTGAAGGAAACGGTAAGGCCACAATCCGTTTCCGGGATAGCAATCAGGAAAAAAGATACCGGGAACTGCAACTTCCAGTCAAAGTGGACGATTTCCAAGGGGTCCTCAACAGGGGATATAAGATCCTCATGGAAAAAGATCTCCCGCAGATCTCCGAGCTTGATGATTTAATAGCCGGTCTTGAAGTCTTCATGGACAATTATCCTTTGGACTTCGAGAAATTTAAGGATTTTGATACCTACTACGCCAGATTGAGAAAGATGGCTTCCGAACTCAGTCGGTTTCTTTACGAAAAAGCAGGAGAGGCCATTAAATCTGAAGAGAATGACTATCATGCGCGTTTCGAATATCTGCTGACGCTTGTCGAGACATTGAACGAAGCCAAAGGAGCTTTAGGGAATTTTTCAAATGTCGATTCCTATAAGAGCCGGTATTACCCGGATACGGATAAATTTGGGATGAAATGGGGTTTTCCCTGGGCGAAGTTAAACCGGCGGCTTTCGGGAATCAAGGTCAACAGCGATGAATTTCAACTGAATACATACAAGGCCATAAACAAATATATCCAGAAATTGAGGGTATTGAAGAATAAGAAGGCCTCGTTGTTCGGGGAAAGCCTGGATGAGGCGGCGTTGGAAAGAGATCTGAGTTCGGAACGCAGGCGCCTCAGACGCAGGGCCAAAGAGTTGTTCATGACATATATGTTCCCGCCAAATTACAGCGGCGTCGGAGGGTATCATTTCTTAAACAATATGAGGATGTGGAGCATATCGATATCCGCGGTTCTTGTCGGTCTGACGCTTGCGCTTTCACTTTATAATGCCATGGCGTTATGGACGGGTATGCCGTCAGTTGGGATCGATTCCCTGGCGGTCGCCCTCGTCCCCTTGCTGAAAATCCCCATTGTCTTCGGCCAGTCGTCTTTTCTGGTCGTCGGTGTTTTGTATTTATTGCTAAAGCATTTTCTGGAGCCGTTTAACGCGAAAATGAAACTGTCGGCCGAATTTTTTTATTATGACCGGTTGGTCAAGATACTGCGAAATGCAGATAACGGCCGGTTGAACATACTGCAGCGCCTCATAGCGTCCGGGGTCGGTTTGTTTTCGAAAATGGCCTGTCGCGGCATGAAAGGATTCTTTGAAAAGTTCAATTTCAAGCGGGCCAAGTTTTTAAGTAACATTTATTCCGGAGATATGCCGGAATGGGGCATCTCTCTCTTCTACATGGGTGCGTTTTTCTTCCCCGTCCTTGGGCTGTTCGGAGTCCTGACGATGGAGGTGTATGCCTTTTTCCAGGAATGGAAAACAAACCGGAGGGATAGGAGCAATGGCATATCAGGCTCAAGCGGGCACGGCGGAATTTCACGACCTTTAAAGGCCCCGGGACCTGGCTCCTCTAACGGTGTACTATCCGTTGTTGGCGAACCACCGGGCGTCTATAATCTGCGGGAAAGGAGAAACAATGCTGATATAAAGGCAACGAGGGAGGGGATCCCCGAAAAGGATCAAGAACACGTTGCCGTCTCATCCGGCAGTCCGATAATGCCCCCGGCGGACAGGGGGAATTCCGGCGGTATCGACTGGACAACGACGGAAATAAAGCTGCGTTCCGACGGCAAGGGCGATATCCGGTGGGGAGACATCCCCGTCCCGGACGCCGAGATACAGAACTTCCCCGGATTCGAATACGATATCCTCCAGTTCCACCTCATCCCCAACCACGTGAATTTTATTCTCGGACTTGACGACGGCAAGAGGAAGAAAAAAAGCCTCTCAATGCTTTCAAACTAATATGAAAGCCCGTCCGGGAATATAGAATTCCCCGCTTTCCGCTGCTGAAGGCCTGTTGCTGGCCTTATTGTGTGGTCATGCCCGGAGGATTAAACGTCGCGGGAAAGGACTTCAACCCCTGACGGAGAAAGAATGGAGGCGGCGTAAGAGGGTGTTTTTCGCCGCTTCATCCCAGTTGTCCTGCCACTGATAGCTGATCAGGTAATAATGGTTTCGATGCTTGAGGGTGTAAACGCCGATTTCCCGTGTAAAATTTTCGTATTCGGCGGATAGTTTCAGTTTTTTGGCGTTCCGTCCGGAAAGCCTGGCCTGGAAGGTCTGGGCGCGGAAGTTATAAAAGCCGCGCCGTTCGAAGTCTTCCCGAACCTCGCGCGTCTTGTGGGCCAGGATCTGATCGACCTGATCCCGGGACTCTGTTTCGTCTTCCGAAAGCAGGATAACCTCAACGCTCAGCCAGCAGTTGCGGTTGCGGGGGTGGTAGAACCGGAACGACGTTCGCTCCATCCCGGTTATCGATTCGCCGATTTCACTGATGATCTTCCAGTTCGTGGGGTAGCGCATCGTAAAGGCACCTTCTTCCACGATGCGGTAATCCAGTGTGATGTCCTTGACCGGGGCATCACCGGCGCATCCTGTCAGGAAGACGGAAAGACAAATGAAGATGGAAGAGAGGGCGCCACGCATGTCAATATTCTATAGCAACAGGAAGTGCCTGTAAATATCTGAGACAGGAATTTGCGCGACAAAGTTCTCGTTTGAGGCACGGGCTTTGGGTATAATACAAAAATGGAACGCACGATGCAGCGGTTTAAGACTTTCGAAGGCGTCTTTGTCCCGAGCCTGCTCAGCATCCTGGGCGTCATCATGTACCTTCGCCTGGGCTGGGTCGTGGGACAGGTGGGCCTGGGCGGCGCGCTTGTCATCCTTATCCTCAGCAACCTGATCAGTCTTGCCACGGGACTTGCCATTTCTTCGACGGTCACGAACATCCGCATCGGGCACGGCGGCGCCTACTCTATTATAACCAAGTCACTGGGGCTGGAGGCCGGAGGGGCGATCGGCATCCCGCTCTTTTTTTCCCAGGCCATATCCGTAGCCTTTTACATTGTGGGCTTCAGTGAATGCTGGATCTCGGTCTTCCCCGGCCATAACCCCTGGGGCATCTATTTCGGCACATGGCTGGTCATGTGGGGTATCGCTCTGACCAGCGCCAGGCTGGCCTTCCGTGTGCAGTTCGGGATCCTGGCCCTTATCGTGTTATCGCTTATTTCCATATTCGGCGGTCAAGGACTGCCGGCGGGAGAGATCAGGTTTTGGTCCGGCGCGAACACCGCGGAATTTTTGAAGGTATTTGCGGTCTTCTTTCCGGCGGTAACGGGTATTCTCGCCGGGGTGACCATGTCCGGCGAGCTTACCGATCCGAAAAGGAGCATCCCCCGGGGCACGCTCGGCGCCATCATCACCAGTTTTGTGATCTATGTCGGCATGGCCCTATGGCTGGCCTCCCACGCCCCTGCCGGGAAACTGGCCGAAAACACATCCCTTATCATCGATCTGGGCCGATGGCGGTGGCCGATAATCCTGGGAATTATGGGGGCAACATTGTCTTCCGCCCTGAACATGTTCGTTACCGCCCCCCGCACGTTGTTCGCGCTGGCCCGCAACAGCGTCATCCCTTTTTCGTCGAGTTTCGTCACCCTGAACGCGAAGGGAGAACCAAGGGCGGCCATTTTGTTTACGGCGCTTATCAGTTTGATCACCCTGATGCTGGGGACGCTGAACCAGGTCGCGAATCTCCTGACCATGTTTTTTCTCATTACCTATGCCACCCTGAATCTGAGCGTCTTTATCGAACAGACGCTGGGGATCCCCAGTTTCAGGCCTACGTTCCGTGTGCCGCGGCTTGTGCCGCTGGCCGGAAGCGCGGGCTGTGTCATTGTCATGTTCCTTATCGACACGGGGTTTACCTGGATTTCGCTGACGGTAATCGTTTTGATTTACGCCTTTCTTATGCGCCGGGAGACCAGGATTTATTCGCCCGACGTCCGCAGCGGCATGCTGACGTTCCTGGCCGAGCAGATGGCCAAGGCGGCGGCCAAACTGCCGTACCATCCGAAAATATGGAAGCCCAATCTTCTGATCCCCGTGCGGCGGTTGGCCGACATCACGCAGGTCATCCCCGTGGTCCATCCGATCGTGTATCCGTCGGGCCGAAGTATTTTTTGCGCGGTATGCGAAACGCAGACATCCGTCCGCGATCCTTCGTTCACGGATGTCCGGCGTCATGGCGCCAAAGAACATTTGGCAGTCGAATTGGCCAAAGGGGTGGAGGCGCTCAGAGAAGAAGAGATCTATGTCGAAACCACGGTCGTTGAATCCAAATCATTCTTTGACGGGGCGCTGGCCGCCCTTCAGGCCGTGAAGGGCATGGTCCTGCCCCCGAACTGCCTGTTTTATTTTCTGGACGAAGATTCGAGGGACGACGCGGTGACGAACACTTTTCTGAAAAAAGCCGGAATGGAAGGTCTTGGCATTATAGTGTTCAGGTCTCATCCGCGCAAAGGATTGGGGCAGGCTAAAACGGTTAATCTCTGGATCCGGGAACACAGCCCCAACGCCGATCTGTCGATCCTGGTGGCCCTGCAACTGGTGAAGAATTGGGAGGGGACGGTCCGCCTGATCCAGGTCATCGATCAAGAAGAGCACAAGGCGGCGGCTTTGGCGTACCTCCAGCGTCTTCAAGAAGTGCTTCGTCTTCCCGGCAACGCAACCCCGAAGGTGATGGTGGGACAATTCAGAGAGATCGTATCCCGGGCGCCGGAGGCCGATGTCAACATGTTCGGTATGCCGCCCCGGGAACCGGATTTGACCTTTATCCGCGAAATCTTTGCCGTCGTAGACACATCCGTGTTATTCTTGAGTGATTCGAAGCATGAAAGCGTAATGGCTTGAGCTTATGACCGCATGGATACCCCGACAGTTTATAAAGGTTGAAACATTGGAATGAGTTATGGGCCTCATCGTTCTGCTTTTCTTCAGCTGGATCCTCTATAAGGACGCGCAGATCCTGCAGCTGCGGGATCGTCAGATTTATGAACGCAGACTGTTATGGCCGGCGTATGCCTGGTTCATCAGCGGGTTCCTTCTGTCCGTGTTTGTCTGGCCGGTTTACGTTTTGCGGCGGTTTCAGTTTCATAAAGATCTTGAACAGCGGCCGGATCCCGGGCTTCAACGGGATCCGCGGCAGGAAAGGTTGTCTTTGGTTTCGGAAGGCACGGGGATACTGATTGCCTGGTTCCTGGGAATGGGTCTCTTCTCTCTGGTGCTGGTCACGGTGGAGGTGTTTGTCCCTCTTTTGAAAACCACGCTGAACCAGATGCTGATCCTCGGCACCTTTTCGTCCATATGGTTTGTCGTTTTGATCGCGATGACGGTCAGGCCGTTTACGCTGGGCGGCTTTCTGGACAAGGTGTCTTTGAGGACAAACAGGAGGCCGTTGGTCAAGATCGTCCTTGTCCCCTTGGCCTTTGGAATTATTCTGGGCGTCTTGTCGAGTTGGATCACCATCGAACGTCCCCATAAACCCGTAACCCCGCTGGACGAGGCGCTAAAAACGGCGGACTCTTCGACCTCCTTGATCGTGTTTGCCGCGATGGCGGTGCTGGTGGCCCCGCTCCTGGAAGAGATAGTCTTCAGGGGCTACTTTTTTGCCTTTCTGGAGAAGATGAAGGGTAAGGTTTTCGCCATCACGGCGGTATCCCTTATCTTTGCTTACCTGCACGTCGGACAGTATTGGGGCGACTGGCTGGCCATTGTCGTGATCACGATTATGGGATTCAGCTTGACGTTATTGCGTTCGTGGACAGGGTCTGCCATCCCCAGCACGATCACGCACTACCTTTATAACGCGCTGTTGATTATCGTTCCGATCCTGTCGGCGTCCAATGTTTCCTATATGAGGTATCAGATCCTCTACGATTATCTGAAGCCTCAACAGAGACAGGAGCTTTTGAAGGAAAGCATCCGCCGGGACCCCGGTTTTAATGAGGCCTATAACGATCTGGCGTGGCATTACGCAAAGGCGCAAAAAAACCTGGATGAGGCTCTCGCGCTCGTCAACCGCGCCCTCAGGAACGATGCCAGGAACGAGGCCTACCTCGACACAAAGGCCGAGGTCCTGTATCAAATGGGGAGGCGGGAAGAGGCCGTCGCTATTGAAAAGGATCTGGTCTACCGGTACCCGAATAACGCCTTTTATAAACAACAACTCAGACGTTTCCGCGGGCAAGGGCCGGGCGTGAAGGAGGGGAGCCGGGAGGGCGAGGGTCGGTGATCGACCATTCTGGTGGGGTTCTTGGAGGGAGAACGCGCCAGGACGCAGGATTGACGGCAGGGGCAGTCCTTCCCATCCTCTTGGGCTGATGTAAAATATGGACAAACCCCGCTGAAAGGAAAAGCCTTGTTTCAAAAAATATTTAGCGGTAGAATACCCCGGCATCAGGATAATGTTTTGAGGAAAAAGAGTCATGGCAGGCATTTTTGATCAGTTCAGGAGAAAGGTTGCGGCCTCGGTCTTAACAGACGAGGCAGGGGAGCCGGAGAGGGTTGTCGACGACAAGATCGCTTTTGGTGTCTTGCTGAGAATCGTCGCGGAGGCAGACCAGAAATTCCTTCCCCAGGAGAAAGAGAAGATCAAAGACGTCCTGACACGCTTTTGCCGTCTTTCGGATGAGGAGGTGCCTTACGTCCTTAAGGCTGTGGAAGAGGCCGCGGGCCAGAGAATCGATATGCACCGCTTCACCAGGGAGGTGGGACAGGATCTTCGCTACGGGGTTAAGGTTAGGATCATCGAAGATCTCTTCCGGGTGGCCTGTGCCGACAAAGAGCTGGATAACGAGGAGGTCGAGACGATCCGCAAGATAGCCGGCCTCCTGGGCGTCGGCCATAAAGAATTTATCGAAGCCAAGATTAAGGTGAAAAAGGAATTCGGTATCAGGGACATCATATAAGGAGGAGCCGTTATGGGCCGGCTGGGCATGTGGGAATTATTGATCATCTTCTTAATCCTTTTGGTTTTGTTCGGGGCCAAGAAGCTTCCCGAGATCGGCGGCGCGCTGGGCAGGGCCATCAAGGAATTCCGCAAGACAAGCAAAGAGATCAAGAAAGATCTGGATGAAGGGGAACATGAGGATAAAGGGGCGGCCTGAAGGACCGCGGATCACTGGAGGACATGAAAGAAGACCTCAAGCCATTCCTCGCGCATCTGGAAGACCTCCGCCGTCATCTGGTACGGATCATCATCGTCTTTGGCCTTATCTTCATTTTCGCCTACTGTTTTGTCGACAGGCTCCTTCCCTTCCTCTTGCGGCCGGTCGGCCGGGTTGTCTTTTTCTCTCCGGCCGAGGCCTTTATCGCCGAACTCTGGGTGGCCTTTTTTACCGCCCTTTTTGCGGGCATGCCGTATATCCTCTTTGAGCTGTGGCGGTTTGCGGGCGCAGGGTTGACTCCCCGGGAGCGGCGTTATCTGGGCATCTATCTTCCCGTATCAATTCTTCTCTTTTATTCCGGCAGCGTATTCGGCCTGTTGCTAATCGCGCCGTTGGCCATGGATTTTTTACTCGGGTTCCGCAGTGTCTTCGTTGTCCCTATGATCAACGTGAGCCAGTATATCGGATTCGTGGGGTCGCTTGCGCTGGGTTTCGGACTCGTCTTTGAGCTGCCGGTGGCGGTCGCCTTTTTGATAAGGTTCGGCATCGTCACGCCGCAATATCTTATCCGGAAAAGACGGCATGCCGTTGTGGCTATCCTGATAGTCAGCGCCCTCATAACCCCGCCGGACTGCGTGACGCAGATATTGATGGCCGTGCCTCTCTGGCTGCTTTATGAAACGAGCATTTTTCTTTCCCGTTTTTCCGAGGGTTTTGTTCTCGACAGGGAAAGAACGCGGCGAAACGGATCTTAAAAGGGCAATGAATTTTTCTTGCAATGCCCTTGTTGTTTCATTAGAATAACTTCCTGAATCTGGGCAGAGATCCGACAATGTTCAATGAGGAGGCCGATTGATGAAAATTAACGAATTGAAAGAAGTTCTGAAGGACAAGCGGGTTATTGAAGAGATTAACAAGCATTTGTGGATAGAGAGTCAGAAGGCGGGTTACAATATCGGTTTTGAGAGGGCCATGGATGAGTGGTTGCGGCTTTATGCTGAAGGATGGATGAAATACAATATGCCGGAAAAATATATGGCGCATAAGGCCAAACAGAAGACTGCCCGGAAGCCGGGAAGAACCGGCAAGAAGGATGCCGGGAAAAAGAAAATAAAGTCAAAGACACCGGCAGGAAAGTCAAAGAAGAAATAGCGATTGACACGATCAGGCCCCTTCTTGGCCGTCCGCTCAGAGCGGACGGCCAGGAAGGGGCCTTTTTTTCTCACGGGCTGTAGGATCGAAGGGAGGGGCGTCCGGTAGGTGAAGGCCGTAGTCAAGGCTGCTGGGGACACCGAGCCTGCCCAAAGCACCCCGCGGGCATCCATTTTTTTTCAGGATTTGGAACGGATGAGATAAATAACAATACTCAGGCAGACCAGAGAGACAGCGGACCCGACGTAGAACCAGAAGGGACGGAAGGCGAACCGGATCTTGTGGTTGCCGCCGGGGACAAACACCGAACGCACCAGATAGTTGGTCGGATAGATACGGGCCGGCCGGCCGTCGACGAAGGCCTTCCAATCGGGATGATATCCGTCGCTGAGCACGACAAGGCCGTCGTTTTGCATATGAGCCTCGAGCCAAACCTCATTGGCCGTGTACCGGACAATGTCGATGCGGGAGGAATCGACCAAGGGCGCTGACAGAAGACGTTGGTTGAGCTCATCGTCCGGAGCCGCGGATATGACCGCCATGGAGGCCAAAAGATTTTTATGCTTTTTGAGCAATTCCAGCACACGTTCGTCGTCGCTTTCGAAAAGTACACGGTGGACAGCGTAGGCCCGGGGCAGGGCCTCGGGATGGGAAAAGATTTTGACCTCCTCGTCGTAGAGCGGATCCGCGAATCCCGGATGACGGGTAACCGGCATGATGCGGCCCAGTGATTTCGGGGCGATCGTGTAGCGGACATTAAGGATGTTTAAAAAGGGCTTTTTATCGGGAAGAAAGGTCACCGGGATCGTCCTGAGCGCCGGGGGCCGCAGGTTGTTGCGGAAAAGATCCTCGATGAGCAGGCTGTTGACGTACTTTACGAATCGCTCGGGCACGAGTCCGAAGAAAATCCCCAGATCGTCGACAAAATAGCCGGATGCCGTGTTCGGGTACAGGGCGCCGAAAATTCCGTAGACACGGTCCCGCCCGGGACGTTCCTTCAACCATTCCACATAAGGCACCCGGCCGAAGGAATCAAAGCGTGCCGGCCGTTCGCGGTGGATGTAGGCAAATAGCTCGAAGACAAGAAGTCCGGTCAGCAGAAGGCCGAGGCAACGTCGCGACAGGTGTCCCGTATCCCTCAAATAAAGCAAGGATAGAAAAAACGCCAGGAGTGCGAAACAGAACGCGGCCGCCCTCATCGACAGGGGAAAATGGTCGGCCTTTTGGAAGTAAAGCAGATGAAGGGCAACGAGGACGAAGACAATCAGGACAAAGAGGAGCCCCTTCTTAAGAACACGGCGGTGAAGGCCCAGCGACCGCACGCCCATGGCCGCCAGCACGGCCATACAGAATGAGAATAGATGTGTGGCATGGATATAAAAACGGATCTTATGGAAAACGGGGAGATAACCAATCCAGTTGATAATGGGTACGGCGTAACATTTTCCGATGATAAGAACGGCGGCGATGGCGAAGAAGGTGTTGAGACCCTGTCTCTGGCGGCCGAAAAGGCTGAAAAAGACGAAGGCGAAGGGAAGGATTCCGATATAACCGCCCCACCAGCCGGCGAAATGAAAATCATAGGTGAGCGGTTCCTTCTGAAAAAAGTGCGGGAGAAAAACGGAAATGAATTTGTACTGATGTTCACCCGTTGTAAGCCCCACACCCAGCGGATGGGCGTTCCAGAGCGTGGCCGTGAAATTGCGGACGAAAGGGAAGATGACAACCGCGGCGATCCCCGCGCCCAGGACCAGCGCCGTGACGAGCCATGTCGCGCGTTTTTTCCAGCTGACGCGCGGACGGATTGTGGCCAGGCGGAAACAAAAATAGGCGACGGCCAGGGCGTTGACCAGAAAGACATGTTCCGGATGTCCGGCCAAGACCGTCAGACCGACGGCCGCCGCGCCAAAGCCCAAGTCGCGCGTGCTGGCACTGCGGATGATGTTCTCGTAGCACAGCAAAACAAGCGGCAGGAGGATGTCGACATTGGCCGTCCAGTATTGCAGAAGAACCATCGGGCCCGTAAGCATAAAGACGACCGCGCCTGAGGCGGAAGAGATGCGGTCCATGCGCAGTCTCCGCAGAAAGGCATACGTCAGCAGGCCGGCCAGGAGGAAACGGCTGATGATCAATATGTCCCAGGCCAAAGAGGACGGGAATGCATAGAGAATGAAATTTAAGGGGAAAAACATCCCCACCTGGATCAGGGCGATCAGGGGAAACCCGCATGCCTGATGCGGATTCCACAGCGGCAAAATGCCGCGTCGGAGATTCTTTTTAATGAAGGCGTAAGTCGGCTCCTCCAGGACCGGGCTGTCCGTTCCGTTAACGGGCACGAACCGCGGACGGTTTTCACTTTGATTGTACGGCCCGTAAGGCATGGTCTGCGCGATGGCCGTGGTGACCTTGAACGTCTTGCCGAGGAAGAAGACATCATAAAACGAGAGGCTTAAAAGACCAAACAGGAGGACGGCCGCGGCCGCAAACTCGGTTCCTTTTTTCGTTGCCATGGTTTTTATTATCCCTCGTTTCAAGAAAAATGCAATGCTAGAAAGCTGTCATCGGCGGGAGGCGCGAAGCGGGGAGTTAATGCGGACATAAGAAAACCCCCGCATCTCGATGCGGGGGTTTTCTCAAATCTGCGCTGCCAAGCGTTATTTCTTTTTCTTTTTTGCCGCTTTTTCCTTTGTTGTCTTTTTCTTTGCTGTCTTCTTTTTCGCCGCTTTTTTCTTTACAGCCATGTTCCAGTCTCCTTTCTTTAAAAAATTATTATTTCTAAATTTATATTAGCATACCGAATGCAATATGCAAAAAATAATTTAATTATTTTCGACTATTCAATTGTAAAAATTTTTGAAAAATGCCTGGAAAACAAAATATCTCGTCGACAAAATAATTATGGGATCGACATCAAAGAACGTTTATAATGAAATGAAAAATAAATTGTACTAATGTTTAGAAAAATGATTGGGGAAACCAATTTGTCTAACACGTCCATGCCGCATTCATCGCATCCATTCGCCTTGTACATTCATATTCCGTTTTGCAATAAGAAATGTTTTTATTGTTCTTTTGCCGTTGCGGTCGGACAGAAAAAACGGAGGGGTGATTATGTGAATGCCCTGCGGCGCGAGGCCGGAGCCTATCGGGGGAGGCGCGTCAAATCCGTTTATGTCGGCGGCGGAACGCCCAGTCTTCTGGACAGATCCGAGATCGCGGAGCTGGTTGAAATCATCCGGGAAATGTTCAGCGTCGACGATGATGCGGAGTGGACCCTAGAGGCTAATCCCGAATCGCTGGACGCCGAGAAGGCCGCGCATTGTCTGGACATCGGATTTAACCGGATCAGCGTGGGGGTTCAGACGTTCAATGACGAACATCTCAACTTTCTTGGAAGGAATCATTCTTCATCCGATGCCAAGAGAGTTCTTGCTGACCTGCGTGAGGCCGGCTGCCCAAACATCAGCTGCGATCTTATGTTCGGATTGCCCGGACAGAGGCAGAGCGACACGGAAGAAGACATCCGCCAGCTCATCCGTCTGCCGGTTGATCATATCTCTCTTTATGATTTGAGTGTGGAAAGCGGAAGCCGTTTTTATGCGCGCCGTCTGGCCTTAAAGGAAGGGGATGACCGGGCCCGGCATTATCAAATGATTTGCGATAGACTTAAGGCCGAAGGGTTTCTTCAATACGAGATCAGCAATTTTTGCATGCCGGGTAAGGAGTCCCGGCACAACCGCATCTACTGGACATGCGGTCATTATATCGGACTGGGCCTTGCGGCGCATTCCCATATCGAGGGGAGGCGTTTTTGGAACACGTCGCGTCTCATGACATATCTGCAGAGGATAAAGGAAAAAGGAACGGCTGTTGAGGGCGAGGAGCAGTTGAGCGCCGGAGAACGGTTGACCGAGGCCGTTGTCTTCGGTCTGCGCATGAACGCCGGGATCGATATCCCCAGCCTAGAAGAACGTTTCGGAAACGGGCTGACGGAACGCCAGCATGAGGCCGTAAAGGATTTCATCAGGGAAGGTTTTCTCTCCTCTCAGGGAGACCGGGTCTGTCTTACGGATAAAGGACGCCTGGTGCTGGATGAATTGTGCGTGCGCATCCTTTAATACCATTGCTATTTCAATAATGGTGTCTCCCCCGCTAAAAGCGTGCGGGGAGGGCATGGTTCCATGACTAACCTCCAATCCGCCGTTGATAATCCGGTCCTCATTTGGACGCGCATGATTTAATATAGGGAAGAGACGCCTTTTTTTGGGATGAAGACGTGATGGCATCCGTTGCAAAAGTACTGTTTGTTCCACAGCGGTTTAATACGGTTGTAACGGGCAACCGATTTGCGGAATTCCCGGTCGACATAACGCAGAGTGGCGTAAAAAGGGAAGGCCGTGCAAAGGATGACAATAAGGGAAGAAACGAAATAAGCTGTTTGTCCTATCCGGCCGATGAGGAGAGAGCCGGTAATCAGCCAGGAGAGAACGAAGGCCATGATAGCTATCGCTCCGGCCGGAAGGGATTTCTTGGGTTCCGGCGGGGGCGTTAGCCGGTGTAACAAGCGTTCCCGGTGCTTTTTGTCCATTTTGTCTCCGGGATAAAAGCTCTCTGGATCAGCGAAAAAGCGCCGGCCCGCGGCGTCCGACCTCAGGATTTGGTAGACATAGGGCACCGGATCCAGGTCGTCTCCCTGGCATTTGGGACAGACGAACGTTGTGTGATGAAGGGCCATGGGCGTACGGCTTTCAATACAAGTATATCTGACGGGCCTCCGCAAGACAGCAAAAAACCGGGAATCTTTCGAGACAAGGCGCTCTAGGGAACGGGGATGCCTATCCCGTTGTCGCGGGCGATCTGATTGCTTTCGTTAAACAGAGAGATCAGAGAAGCCCATATGGTCTTTTTGAATTTTTTTCTGACCTTCAACGACATCGAAATGGATTGGGCCTCTTCCAATAGCCTTTTTGTTTTCTCTATTGAATAGGCAAGGCTTCCCGATTCGTTGAGCATCTTGCGAATGGCAACAAGATCACGGTATGATTTCTTTCTTTTTGAGAAGACATGGAGGAAGTCCTTGCGTCTTTTGGACTTCAGCTGGCGGTAGGCGTGGCAGATGAGGAGGGTTTTCTTGGATTCCGCGATGTCGCTTAAAATGGATTTCCCTATGGCCTTCTGGGATCCGTAGATACCCAGGATATCGTCTTGGATCTGGAAGGCTTGTCCCACACGGATACCAAAGTCAGAAAGGCTGTCGATATCCTTCTGCGGGGCCCCGGCCAAGATGGCTCCCACAACCAGGGGGCATTCAAATGTATAACACGCGGTCTTCAACGTGTAATTGAGGAAGACATCTTCTTCAGAGATCCTTTGGACCTTGCGCGCCCCGAAAATGATATCGATGTATTCTCCCATCGCCGTAAAGACGGCGGTCTGGATGAAATGTTTGAGCGCCTTTTCCTTGCGCACGGGTTCTTCCTTGATGGCAAGGAAGGCGTCGATGGCCAGAGCGTAGACAATATCTCCGGCAATAATGCTGAGATCAGCGCCCATCTTATCCCGGTCGGGGGCGGGGGCCGCGCGGCGCAAAAGGCGATGGAGCGTGGGTTTGCCGCGGCGCAGACTGGCACGGTCGATGATGTCATCATGGATAAGCATAAAGTTATGAAGGAGTTCCATGCAGGTCGAGGCGTGATAGATGGCCTTGGTCGGCCGGGAAGAACCAGGCTTATACCCCAGATAGCTGAGAACCAGAAGCAGAGGCCTGATGCGCTTGCCTTTACGCAGAGTGTATTCTTTTATGCTCTCAAATAACAGCGGGTCTATGGCCTGCAGGCCATAGCGTTTTTTCACTTGTTCCAGTGATTCGACGAGACTTATGTCGATGTGTTGTCTCAGTTTCGTTAACATGAGGCGCATGATGGGTGTTCAATGAAGGTCTATCCTATCACAGACAGTAAATTTGCGCAATTTTTTTGGGGTTTTGATAAAATCAGTATATAATTAGCTTAGAGAGGCATAAATCTGTCGAAAAGGCAAAGGGGACGTGATGTTGAAAAAAATCCTTATTTTGGGGACGTGCTTTGTGTGGGTATGGTGCGCCGCGGCCCAGGCGGCTGTTATTCATCTAACCAACGGAAAGGTCGTGGAGGGGGAGATCGTCGAGCGGTCTGCGGACCATGTGCGTCTGAATGTCAAAGGCATTGAGTTGACGTATTTCTCCGATGAGATCGAATACATCGAGGGCGAGGAAAGGCCGGCTGCGTTCTCGGACGATTCCGCGACAACCTTGCCGTCTCAGAGGGACACGCCGGCACCGGCACAACCACAACCATTCGAAAGTTATCAGGACCAACCGCTTGAGCCCTTCGGTGCGCATCGCAAGGAGACCTTCTCTTCCATTGAAGGCCGTTCACTGTCCGGCATGTCAAAGGACGACCTGATCATGACCCTTATGGATATGAGCGGTATTCGGGACAATCTCGTCCAAACTTTCGAACAAATCATGCAAGACGGCTCCCCCGAGGAAGCGGAAACGTTAAAAAGTATTCTGGATATCGATGAGGTCATCGCGCAGATCGTCCCGATATATGACAAATATTTCACAAGGGAGGAACTGGAAGACCTGGTCGCCTTTTACCGCAGTGACGTAGGAAAGAAGATGTTGCGCGTAACCCCCCAGATCATGGAAGACAGCGTCAAGGCAAGTCTTATGTATTTCGAGCAGAAATTGAAGAGCGCTCAATAGCGCGGATCGATGTATTTCAGGAAGCGAGGGGCCCCGTTTGTCCTATCCCGCCGCGGCAAAAACCAAAAAAATCGTTCTGGCCGAGGGGCAATCGGTTATCGCGGATATCCTTCCCCAGTTCCTCAAGCCGATGGGTTACGAAGTCCTGGTGGCCGACAACGGCCCCCACGCACTGAAACAAATCCGCCAGAAGCTCCCGGATCTCATTATTGTCGACAGCGACCTCGCGGTCGTTGACGGCATTTCATTATGCAAAATACTAAAGCGGGATTTTCTCACCTCCTACATACCGGTTATCCTTCTGATCGACAAAAGACAATTGCGCAAAAAGCTCCTGGAAATCAAGGAGGGTGTGGATGACTACATCTTCAAACCTCCCGACCCTATCGATCTCCAGGTGCGCCTGGAGATGGCCTTGCGCCGGACGGATCATCAGATGCACGCCAATTCTTTGACCCGTCTTCCCGGGAACAAGGCTATCGAATATGTCAGCCGCCAGCGCATCAACAAGGGAGACGCGTTTTCTTTTATGTATCTTGATATCGACAATTTTAAGGCCTTCAATGATACGTACGGTTATCTCCGCGGTGACGGCGTGATCATGCAGACGGCCCGCATCATCAGTGACTCTGTCGTCCGCAAAGGGAATAAAGAGGATTTTGTCGGACATGTGGGAGGAGATGACTTTGTCGTCATGACGGATCCAGGGTGCGAAAAGGGGCTGGCGAGGGCCATTATCCGCGAATTCAACCGGTTGATTCCATACCATTATGACACGAATGACCGTATGACGGGCTATCTTACGGTCAAAGACCGCCAGAGGAATGTCATCAAGGCGCCGATCATGGGCATCTCTATTGCAATTGTCAACAATCGGTATCGGACCATTCATAACATGATCGAATTGACCGAACTCGCTTCGGAGATAAAAACACATCTCAAGTCTATCCCGGGGAGCAAATATCTGATCAATCGGCGAGTAGGAGAAGATGATATTTCGTCAGGGGAGGATGGAAATTTTTTCCTTGACCGCAACTATACGCAGGCCGGGGAGCCAAAGATATTGCCCTTGGGCCAATTTTTGCTTAAAGCAAAAGTATTGGATGAAAAACGGCTTAGAGAGGCTTTGTTTGAACACTGGACATCCCGCGAACTGCTTGGCCAGACCCTTATAAGAATGGGGCTTATTCGTGAAGAGGATTTACTGAGCCTGCTGGGTCAAAAAGACGTTATTCCCTCGTAATCCCCTCGCCATAGCGCGTAACTCATTAGAGATAAAAAGAATAAGAATTTGATAAATAGTCAAATTTTACCGCCAATTATTTTATTTTGTTTGACCCCATTTTTTATTTTTGCTATAGTATGAAGGTTATTTTGCCCCAACTCCTTATAACTCTATAAATCCACGTAAAAATACCAATCCACTATTCTTGAAGGAGGCGTTATGATCGACCGTTACACCCTGAGTAAGATGGGGAATATCTGGTCAGAAAAGAACAAATTCGACATCATGCTGAAAATCGAAATCCTTGCCTGTGAAGCCCTTTCCAAGCTTGGGGAAATCCCCAAGAATGCCCTCGAGAAGATCAAAAAGAAAGCCAAATACGATATTGACGAAGTCAAGAGACTTGAAGAAAAGACGAAACACGATATCGTAGCCTTTATTAAGAATATCGGAGAAAACCTCGGCCCTGAATCACGCTATCTGCATATGGGCCTGACGTCCTCCGATCTTCTGGATACCTCGCTTTCGGTTCAATGTGTCGAGGCCTGCGACATCCTCATTGGGGATATAAAGAAAATGCTGAAGGTCCTGCGTTCGAAGGCCAAAAAATACAAGGACACCGTATGCGTTGCCCGTACCCACGGCGTTCATGCGGAACCGACAACCTTCGGACTGAAACTGGCCGTCTGGTATGACGAAATGAACCGCAATCTGGTCCGGCTTGAACAGGCCAGGGAAAACCTGCGCATCGGCAAGCTTTCCGGAGCGGTGGGCACCTACGCGAACATTGATCCGTACCTGGAAGAATATGTCTGTGAAAAACTCGGCCTGAAAGCGGCTAATGTGGCCACGCAGATCATCCAGAGGGATCATCATGCCCAGTTTTTGTCGACCCTCGCCCTGATCGGTTCCTCGTTGGAAAAGTTTTCGACGGAGATCAGGCTTCTGCAGAAAACCGAGGTCCTGGAACTCGAAGAACCGTTTTTTAAAGGGCAGATCGGTTCCTCGGCCATGCCTCACAAGCGCAATCCCGTGACATGCGAGCGCATCTGCGGGCTTTCGCGCCTGTTGCGGGCCAACGCCCAGGCCGCCTTAGAGAACATCAATCTTTGGCACGAAAGGGACATCAGTCATTCTTCCGTCGAGAGGGTCATTCTTCCGGACAGCACGATTGTGCTGAATTACATGTTCGCGAAGTTCACGCCGATACTCGACGGTCTGCTTGTCTATCCGAAGAACATGATCACCAGCCTTACGAAAACGAGGGGTCTTATCTATTCCCAGCGCATTCTGGTAGAGCTTATGAAGAAGGGCCTGACGCGCGATGAGGCGTATTCCATTATTCAGCGGTGCGCCATGCAGGTCTGGCAGGAGACATCAGATTTCAAGGATGTCCTTTACAGGGACCGGAAGATCAGAAAGCACCTGTCAACCAACGAGATTGACATCCTGTTCGACATCAAGTATTATATCCGTCATCGCGACAAAATATTCAAACGCGTCGGGCTGTAATGACGTCAGCACGGTACAAGGAGAGAGGTGGGTAATGGAGAAAAAAGAGAAGATCTATGAAGGCAAGGCCAAAATCGTTTACGCCACCGAATCGCCTGATCTGCTGATCCAGTATTTTAAGGATGACGCCACGGCCTTCAACGCGGCCAAGAAAGGGACCATTGCCCAAAAGGGCATTGCCAATAACAAGATATCGGCGAGGATATTCGAATATCTCGCCGCCGCCGGGATACCGACGCATTTTGAACGGCTTTTGAACGAAAGGGAGATGCTTATCAAGAGGGTGGCCATCGTCCCCCTGGAGGTCATCGTGCGCAATGTGGCGGCCGGTTCTCTTTGCCGTTTTTTGAGTATCGCCGAAGGCACAGCCATGGCTTGTCCCGTCCTAGAATTCTGTTTTAAGGAAGACTCCCTCAATGATCCGATGGTCAACGAATACCATATCCGCGCGCTTGAGCTTGCTACCGACGAAGAAATCAAGGTCATCAAGGACTATACGTTCAAGATCAATGACTTGATGAAGGAGTTTTTCGGCTCGATCAATCTGGATCTCATTGATTTCAAATTGGAATTCGGCCGTTACAGAGGCTCGATTATCCTTGCGGACGAGATCTCCCCTGATACTTGCCGTCTCTGGGAAAAGGGCACCGGCAAGAAAATGGATAAGGATAGATTCCGCCGTGATCTGGGAGACATCGAAGAGGCCTACCAGGAAGTGTTGAGCCGGGTGACACAGTAGTCCCGGCGTTTGTGCAGGCAAAGGGAAGCCGTTTTCGCCCCGCAGAGACCTGTCGTCGCTGACCGGACGTTTTTCCGTGCGGTCAGTTCAACCGCAGCGCTGTTTTGTTCAATCCGTTATTCCCGCAAAATGATTTGGCGAGTCGAAATAAAAGACAAGAAGGGCGTTTTTGACAGCTTGGGTGACGATATTCGCAAGAATATCGAAGACCTGGGAATCGATTCCGTCAAGGATGTCCGTGTTGTGTGGGTCTATTCCCTCGAGGGACAAATCGCCAAGACTGAGATCCAGAAGATCTGTCGTCAGCTGCTGGTTGATCCCGTTGTCCAAGAATTCTCCTTCCTTTCTTTCGAGCAGTACCGTCCCCCCACGAGCAAAAACCCTCTGGTCATCGAGATTGCCTATAATCCAGGGGTGACGGATCCGGTTGAGGAATCCACCCTCAAAGGCATCCGCGATCTGGGCGTGACACAGATGGTATCGGTCAGGGCAAGCCGGAAGTATATTTTACGGGGGAAGCTCTCGTCCCGGCAAAGAGAGGTCATTGTCAATAAAGTGCTGGCGAATAAACTCATTCAGCACGAAGTGAGGTGTGGGCGGACGGCGCCGGCCTCCCGGCCTGTGACTGATTCAACTTTCCGAGTGGTGACGGTGGATGTCCTGGGGGCGGACAAGTCAAAGTTGTCGGAAATCAGCCGGCGGGGCCAGCTGTTTCTTAACGAGAGAGAGATGCTGGCCATAAAAAAACACTTTCGGCGCCAAGGACGAAATCCGACGGACTGTGAATTGGAGACCGTGGCGCAGACCTGGAGCGAACACTGTCATCACAAGACCTTTCGAGGCGATATCCGGTTTCACTGTGAGCAGGGAGGCCGGCGTTCGACCAAACGGATCCGGAATCTCCTGAAATCCACGATTATGCGCGCCACCAAGGAGATCGACAGATCGTGGTGCGTATCGGTCTTTTATGACAATGCCGGCGTCATACGATTCGACAAGGATTCGAATCTGTGTTTTAAGGTCGAGACGCATAACCACCCTTCGGCGCTTGAACCTTTCGGCGGGGCCAATACCGGTATAGGAGGCGTCATCCGGGATATTCTGGGGACCGGGCTTTCAGCCAGGCCCGTTTGTAATACGGACGTCTTCTGTTTCGCGCCGCCGGATACGCCATTCGAGGCCTTGCCGGGGGGGACGCTGCACCCCAAGAGGGTCATGAAGGGCGTGGTGGGCGGCGTGCGGGATTACGGCAATAAGATGGGGATACCGACGGTGAACGGCGCGATCCTTTTTGATAAGCGTTTTGTCGGCAATCCCCTGGTCTATTGCGGGACCGTCGGGATTATGCCCAGAAACAAGGTTAAGAAAAAGGCCCGTCCCGGCGACATCATCGTTGTCGCCGGCGGCAGGACAGGCCGCGACGGCATCCACGGCGCAACCTTCTCTTCCGGCGAGCTGACGCAGGAATCCGAGAGCATCTCGTCGGGGGCCGTGCAGATCGGAGACCCCATCCAGGAGAAAAAGCTCCTGGACGTACTCCTGCAGGCGAGGGATAAAAACCTCTGTTCGGCCGTCACCGACTGCGGGGCCGGCGGTTTATCCAGCGCCGTAGGAGAAATGGGGCAAAAGATCGGGGCGCGCGTGGACCTGGACAAGGTGCCCCTCAAATATCTTGGACTGAGCTATACCGAGATCTGGATCTCGGAGTCGCAGGAACGCATGGTCCTGGCTGTGCCGAAGAAGAACGTGAAAACATTGCTTGCTCTCTTTTCCGGAGAGAATGTCGAAGCGACCCCGATCGGGGAATTCACAAACACCCGGCGCCTGGAACTCTTTTTTAACGGGTCCCGGGTCGCTGACCTGGAAATGGATTTTTTGCATAACGGCATTCCGAACGTCACTAAGGAGGCGGTGTGGAAAGCCCCGAGACTGCGCGAATGGCTTCTTCCCCGCAAGGTCAATCTGACGAAGAAACTCCATGCCGTGCTTGGCCATTATAACGTTTGTTCCAAAGAATGGGTGATCCGGCAGTATGACCATGAGGTGCAGGGTGGAAGTGTGGTCAAACCGCTGACGGGAAAGGCCTGCGACGGCCCTTCGGATGCCAGCGTCATCCGTCCGAAACTGACGTCGAAAAAATGTTTTGCCGTTTCGAACGGTATCAACATCCGTTACGGCATGATCGATCCGTTTTGGATGGCGGTGTCCTGTGTGGATGAGGCGATCCGTCAGATTGTCGCGGTGGGAGGCTCCCCGGAACGGATCGCGATCCTGGATAATTTTTGCTGGGGGAATCCGGACAAGCCTGACAGGCTTGGGGCCCTGGTGCGCGCGGCCCAGGGATGTTACGCGGCGGCCCGGGACTACGGCGTCCCGTTCATCTCAGGCAAGGACAGTCTGTACAATGAATACACCGACAAAGGGAGGTCGATCTCCATACCCGGTACGCTCCTGATCTCGGCTATCGGGATCATCGACGACGCGAAAAAGACGGTTACGATGGATTTTAAGGACGCGAACAGCCTCGTTTATATCATAGGCGAAACTTTTGATGAACTCGGCGGTTCTGTTTATCTCGACACCTACGGCGCTTTGGGCAGTAATGCGCCTCAGGCGGACACGAAGACCGGATTGCGGACCTATTCGGCGCTCAGCCGGGCCGTGAAGGCGGGTGTCGTGCGTTCTCTCCATGATTGTTCGGAAGGCGGATTCGCCGTTTCGCTCGCGGAGATGGCCTTTAGCGGCGGGAAGGGGGCGACGGTTTTTCTGAGCGAGGTGCCTTTTCGGGGGAAACGCTGGCGCAACGACTGCGTCCTTTTTTCCGAAAGCAATGCGCGTTTTGTCGCGGAGATCCTTCCCGAAAACCAGAAGGCATTTGAAGAAATGATGAAAGGCGTCCCGTGGGGACTTGTCGGATGCACGGAAGACGAGCCGGTACTGACCGTCTACGGACTGAACGGCCAATTATGCATCGAGGAAAAGATCGGGGACCTGAAGCGTTCGTGGAAGAAGACGCTGGACTGGTAAATAACCACTGTCAAACAGGACGGGACAATTATGAAGAACAGGCGAAAAGGAATAACGGAAGATGTTGACATCGAGAATCCGTGGCGGGTCTTTCGCATTATGGCGGAATTCGTCGAGGGTTTCAGTGAGCTGTCCCAGGTGGGGCCGGCGGTGACGATGTTCGGTTCGGCGCGGCTTCGGACGTCGCATAAGATGTATAAACTTGCGGAACAGACGGCCTATCTTCTGGCGAAGGAAGGCTACGCCATCATCACCGGCGGAGGACCGGGTATCATGGAGGCCGGAAACCGGGGCGCCTTCCGCGCCCGTGGCGTGTCCGTCGGGCTCAACATCGAACTCCCCTTTGAACAGGTACCCAACAGGTATATCACCAACCTCATCAATTTTCATTATTTTTTCTGCCGGAAGGTCATGTTCGTCAAATACGCCAAGGCCTTTGTGATCTTTCCCGGAGGATTCGGGACGATGGATGAGCTGTTTGAGAGCCTGACCCTCATTCAGACCAGGCGCAACGAGCGTTTCCCGGTTATCGTCGCCGGCAGTAAATACTGGAAGGGCCTTATAGACTGGATGAGGTCTTCCATGCTGAAAGAAAAATGCGTCCATGAAAAGGATTTCGACATCTTTCACGTCGTCGATACTCCGGAAGAAATCATTACAATTATAAAAGAGTTTTATAATAAAGGGACGGGGATCCGGAAAGTCAAAAAGAAGAAGTTCGTTTAATTTCCAGGTGAAAAAAGGCAAAAAAGGATCAGAGCGACTATGGCCAAGAAGGTCAGGGTTTTAGTCCTGCGCACCGCCGGTACCAATTGCAACAGGGAGACCGCTTATGCCTTCCGGGCAGCGGGAGCCGAGGCGGAAGAGGTCCATATCAACCGTCTGTTTCACCGCCAGAAGGAGCTGGACGATTATCATATCCTGGCTATTCCGGGGGGGTTCAGCTATGGCGATGATATCGCGGCGGGACGGATCCTGGCCAACGAGCTGCGTCTCCGGCTGGGGAAGCCTGTCCGGAAGTTCATCAGCGACGGCAAGGCCGTGATCGGGATCTGCAACGGGTTCCAGGTTCTGGTCAAGGCCGGCCTTTTGCCCGGCCCCCCGGGTCGTCCCTCAAAAGTGAAGCAGTTCGCTCAGACGGCCACACTCATGATCAACGACTCCGGTAAGTTTGAAGACAGGTGGACCTTTTTAAAACCGGAGGGGTACAGCGTATGGACGGAGGGTCTCAAGGGTGTCCTGTTTATTCCCGTTGCGCATGCGGAAGGCAAGTTTGTCCCGGCATCGACTAGGCTTCTCAGGACTCTGGAAAGAAACCGGCGGGTGATTTTCCGGTATTGTGATCCGGGCGGAGCCACTGCGGATTATCCTTTCAATCCCAACGGTTCGGTCGGGCATATCGCCGGCATCGCGGATGCGACGGGGCGCGTTTTGGGCATGATGCCTCATCCGGAAAGGCATTTTTGGCCTACCCAACATCCGTTGTGGACGCGGCATGACAAAAGACGCCGTTTCGGCGACGGCGCGCTGATTATTCGCAACGGGGTGGATTACATCCGCCGCCATATTCTTTAGAGGATGACCTGACATGAACAAAATGTCCTATAAAACAAGCGGCGTGGATATTCAAAAGGCGAATGCCTTTATCCAAGCTATCGATTCTCTGGTTTCGGCGACGCACAGCGGCGCCGTTCTCAAACAGAAAGGAGGCTTCGGCAGCCTTTTTTCTTTTGATGCCGGGGCCTACAGGTTTCCTGTTCTCGTGTCTTCAGCGGACGGTGTGGGGACGAAACTTATGATAGCGTCTCTTGCCGGACTCCACGATACGGTGGGCGTCGATCTGGTCGCGATGAACGTGAACGACGTGGTTTGCTCGGGGGCCCGGCCCCTGTTTTTTCTGGATTACATTGCCTGCGGCCGGCTTGATCCTGCCGTGTTAAAGAAGGTGATGGCAGGAATCGCCCGCGGATGCCGGAGCGCCGGATGCAGTCTGATCGGAGGGGAGACCGCGGAAATGGCGGGTATGTATAAAGGGAAGGATTACGACTTGGCCGGATTCGTTGTAGGTGTTGTGGAGAGAGGGAATCTGATCGACGGAAGGACAATTCAGGCCGGGGATGTTCTTATCGGTTTAGGATCTAACGGACTGCACTCGAACGGGTTTTCTTTGGTGCGGAAGGTTTTTTCGGAGAAAGAGCAAAAACGTCATGCCGAAGAACTTTTGAAGCCGACGCGGATTTATGTCAAACCCGTCCTGCGGGCGGTGGAGAAATTTGCCGTTAAGGGTATAGCCCATATGACCGGCGGGTCCTTTTACGAAAAACTGACAAAGATTATCCCTTCGGGTTGCTGTGCCTTGATCAGGCGGGGATCGTGGGAAGTCCCGCCGATTTTTCGGCGCATTCAGCACAAGGGAAATATCGATACGCGGGAGATGTTCAGGGTCTTTAATATGGGGATTGGCATGGTGCTGGCCGTTTCACGGAAGGATGCCGCGGGCGTTCGGGACATGATGAAAAGAATGCGGGTTCCCTGCCGGGACATCGGCGAAGTGGTGAAGGACAAGGCTCGGAAGATACATTTTCAATAACGCGAAGGAGAGGGAAGGGACAACGTGAAGATACTGGTTGTCGGTTCGGGAGGACGCGAACACGCCCTAGTATGGAAGCTTAAACAGAGCCGGAAGCTTACGAGGTTGTGCTGTGCCCCGGGCAACGGCGGCATAGCGTCTTTGGCCGAATGCGTGGATATTAAGGCCGAGGATATCCAGGGTCTGAAAGGCTTTGCCAGGCAGGAAAATATCGACTTGACTGTGGTTGGGCCCGAGGTCCCTCTCGTCGCCGGTATAGCGGATGTCTTTCAAAAGGAAGGCCTGAAGATTTTTGGGCCGGACAGGTTCGCCTCTCAGCTGGAGGGAAGCAAGATATTCGCCAAGGAGTTCATGAGCCGGAACAATATCCCGACAGCGGCCTTCCGCAGTTTCGAGGATGTCGATGCGGCCATGGCCTATACGGGTGAAATTCGTTTTCCCGCCGTGATTAAGGCCGACGGCCTGGCGGCCGGCAAGGGGGTGTCAGTCTGCACTTCGAGGGAAGAGGCCCTGCGGTCATTGCACAAGATCATGGGAGAGAAGGTGTTTCAGGACGCCGGGAACCGTGTCGTGGTCGAGGAATGCCTGACCGGCGAGGAGGCATCCATCCTGGCTGTCAGCGACGGGAAAGATTATGTTATGCTTGAATCATCGCAGGATCACAAAAGGATTTTTGACGGCGACCTTGGCCCGAATACCGGTGGTATGGGCGCATATTCGCCCGCGCCTGTCATTACCGGAACAATGGCCGGACAGATTGAAGAGACAGTCATCAAACCGGTTATCGCGGGGATGGAAGCGGAGGGACATCCATTCCGCGGCGTCTTGTATGCCGGACTGATGATTGCCGATTCCGGACCGCGCGTACTGGAATTCAACGTCCGGTTCGGCGATCCCGAGACGCAGGCGGTCTTGCCGCGTCTTCAGTGCGACCTTGTCGAAATCCTGGAGTCTGCCTGCGGGGGAACGCTTAAGGACAAAACCCTGACATGGGACGAGAGGGCCTGTGTCTGCGTCGTGATGAGTTCGCAGGGTTATCCCGGCCGCTACGGAAAGGGAAGGGTGATAAGCGGATTGGAGTCCATTGCCGGAGTAAAAGATATTATCGTGTTTCACGCGGGGACCAGGGAAGAAGAAGGGCGATTGGTTACCGCGGGCGGACGCGTTCTGAGCGTGGCCGCTTTGGGGGCGGATATTGCCAGCGCCATCAAAAATGTTTATAATAGCGTGGAAAAAATCCAGTTTGAAGGGTGCCATTACCGAAGGGATATCGCCCAAAAGGCCCTGGCCAGATCAAACAGGATGGAATCTTAAAATAAGGAGCGCACATAATGGATAAGCCGCTTGTCTCGATTGTCATGGGAAGCCAGTCCGATTTGCCGACGATGCGCGAAGCGGGCGTGATCCTGAAGGATTTTCAGGTCACCTTTGAGATGCGGGTTCTATCGGCCCACCGGACGCCGGTCGAAACCGCCGGTTACGCGAGCCACCTTCAGGAACGCGGCGTTAAGGCCGTTATTGCCGGGGCGGGCGGTTCGGCCGCGCTGGCGGGGGTTATAGCCGCTCATACGCCTTTACCGGTTATCGGTGTCCCCATCGAGTCGGTCCTCGACGGCATGGATTCCCTTTTGTCGACCGCGCAAATGCCTCCCGGGGTCCCCGTAGCGGCGATGGCGATAGGAAAGGCCGGAGCCAAGAACGCGGCGCTTCTTGCCTTGCGTATCTTGGGGCTTTCCGACGAAAACATACTTCAAAGGCTGGACGGGTACCGCTCGGCGCAGGCCGAGAAGATCCGTAACACAAAGGTCGATATTTGAAGACAGAAGTCCTGAATGTTCATCCGACGTTTCCCGAAAAAGAAAAAATGGAAAGATGCGCCGCGGTCATCCGGCGCGGCGGTCTGGTGATATTTCCGACGGAGACGGTATACGGGGTAGCGGCGGATTACCTTAATCCCAGGGCGGTGGCGCGGTTGAGGGAGGTCAAGAACCGGCCTGAGGGAAAACCCTTCAGCGCGCTGATCGGAATGAGAGAAGAGATTGATTCTCTAAGCGGCGACCTGGGGAGTGGCGTGTATAAGCTTATTGACAGGTTCTGGCCCGGCCCGCTGACACTTCTCGTGAAGGGCAGGGAGGAGGATGCCAAAGTCGGCGTGAGGATGCCGGATAACACGATCGCTCTCCATCTGGCCTCGGCCTCGGGATGCCCTCTGGCCGCCCCGTCGGCCAATATTTCCGGCCGGCGGCCTCCTGTGGATTGTCGTGAAGCCCTGAACGATTTGGACGGAAAAGTGGAAATCGCCATCGAAGGAGGTCCATGCCTTTTAAGGAAGGAGTCAACCGTCCTGGACACGACGAGAGACCCGTTTGCGGTGGTGCGGGAAGGCCCGGTGCCGGAGGATGAAATCCTTGAGGCAGTGAACCAGAAGGTCGTGCTTTTTGTTTGTACTGGAAACAGCTGCCGGTCGGTGATGGCGGAGTATTTATTGCGGTCAAAGCTCGGATCGCGAGGCGATGTCAAAATCCTCTCCGCCGGAACGAGCGTGTACGTGCCGATAGGGGCCAGTTCCGACACGCTGAGTGTCCTGCGCAAAGAGGGCATCGATGCATCTTCTCACCGCTCGCAGCCCGTCGACCGTATCATGCTGAAAAAGGCGGACCTCATCTTTGTCATGACCCGGGGGCACCGAGAACAGATCCTGCATATGGCCCCCTCGGTTGAAAAGCGTGTTTATTGCCTTCGTGAATTTGCCGAAGACGCGAAGGCCGTGGGGGACGATCTGGATATCCCCGATCCTATCGGCAGGCCCTATCCGGTTTACGAAGAGTGTGTCTGGATCATCAAGAAAGCCGTAGGAAAAATCATGAATCTCGTTTAAAAGGGGATATCCTTGAATCATGAAGAAAATAAAAAATAATCATGAACGCCCTGCCGTGTTTATCGGGGCCGACCACCGGGGATTCCGGCTGAAAGGCGCTGTCATCGATTTTCTTCGGAAAAGAGATTTTGAAGTCATCGATATGGGCATCGGCAAAGAAGGTGTCAACTGCGACTATCCGCGGTACGCCAGGAAGGTGGCCGTCCATGTCGCCCGGCACAAGGGGGCCAGGGGGATCTTGGTCTGTATGACGGGCATCGGCCATACGATTGCGGCGAACAAAATACCTGGCATTCGGGCCGCCCTTTGTTACAATAGGACGGCCGCCAGGCTTTCACGGGCCCATAACGACGCCAATGTTTTAGTGCTGGGCGCGCGCTTTGTCTCCGGGCAGAGGGCGCTGTTTGCCATAATCACAGAGTGGTTCAGGACACCCTTCGAAGGGGGGCGGCATTCCCGCCGCGTCAATCAGATCAAAAAAATCGAAAAGTCTTTTTTAAAAAAATGAGAGGGTTGGGGAATTTTTGACAACATTCCTGCCCTTGACTTCGCAATGGACCTCCGGACCAGAACACCTGAACGGCGGGAAGAATAAACCCCGGGACAAGGTCGTCAAAAAATAAGCGATAGGTTGCAAAAACAACTGTTGTGGAGGAAATATGCAACACCTCAAGAAGACAGATCCACAGGTCTTTAAGGCCGTCTGCCGGGAGATCGAAAGGCAGAACGAAAATATCGAATTGATCGCGTCAGAAAACTTCGTGTCCGAGGCCGTCTTGGAGGCCCAGGGATGCGTCATGACCAATAAATATGCCGAAGGATATCCCGGCCGCCGCTGGTACGGCGGTTGTGTGAACGTGGATGTCGTTGAACGCCTGGCTGTCGAACGTGCCGGAAAGATATTCGGGGGCGATCATGTCAACGTGCAGCCGCATTCGGGTTCCCAGGCGAACATGGCCGTCTATCTGACCGCGCTAAAATCGGGCGACCGGGTTCTGGCGCTTGATCTCGCCTGCGGCGGACATCTGACCCACGGGCACAAGCTGAATTTTTCGGGCCGGACGTATAACTTCGTGACTTACGGGGTCAACCGCAAGACCGAACTGATCGATTATGACGAGATCCGCAAACTCGCCCATGTCCACCGGCCGAAGATGATTCTTGCCGGGGCTTCCGCCTATTCGCGCATCATTGATTTCAAGGAATTCAGGAAAATCTGTGATTCTGTGGGGGCTTATCTCTTTGTGGACATGGCCCATATCGCCGGCCTCATCGCGGCGGGCCTTCATCCCAACCCGGTCCCTTATGCCGAATTTGTCACGACGACCACCCACAAGACATTGCGCGGCCCGAGGGCGGGCATGATTTTCTGCCGGAAGGAATTTGCCAAAAAGCTGGATACGGCGGTTTTCCCGGGTGTCCAGGGAGGGCCGTTGATGCACGTCATCGCGGCGAAGGCGGTCGCCCTCAAGCAGGCCCAGAAGGCCGGGTATAAAAAATATCAGGAGCAGATCATAAAAAATGCCCGGACGTTCGCGGACGAATTGGCCGTCCGGGATTACCGGATCGTTGCCGGCGGTACCGATAACCACCTGTTTATGGTTGACCTGCGCTCAAAAGGCCTGACCGGCCGTGAAGCCGCCGAGATCCTGGATGCCGTCCATATAACGGTCAACAAAAATTTGATACCTTATGATCCTGAAAGCCCGATGGTGACCAGCGGGGTACGAATCGGGACGCCGGCAGTGACCAGCCGGGGCATGAAGGAAAAGGAGATGCGCCTGATCGCCGGCATGATCGATGACGCCCTGGTGAACCGCCGCAACAAGAGGAGGCTTAAACTCATCACGCAAAATGTGTTAAAATTGACAAAGAGGTTTCCTTTATATAGGGATTTGTCCAGGAGGACAAGGCGCCGATGAGATGCCCTTCTTGCGGCTATAAAGAGACCAAAGTCATCGATTCCCGTCTGAACACGGAAGGGGATTCCATCCGCAGGCGTCGGGAATGCCTGAAATGCGAGAAGCGTTTCACGACCTACGAATATATCGAACAGGTCCCCCTGATGGTCGTCAAGAGCGACGGCCGGCGACAGCCGTTTGACCGTAAAAAAATCGTTGCGGGTCTGGTGAAGGCCTGCGAGAAGCGCCCGATCTCCATAGACAGGATTGAGGCCCTGGCGGTCGAGACGGAACAGGGGATCCAGAAACGGTTCGACCGCGAGGTGGATTCCAAAGAGATCGGAGAGCTTTTGATGCGTAAACTCGCCGAACTGGACGAGGTCGCCTATGTGCGTTTCGCCTCCGTTTACCGGCAGTTCCGGGACGTCAACCAGTTTATGAGCGAGCTGAAGTTCATACTGGAGAAGGAAAAGAAGTGAAAGGGAAAATCGTTGATTTTTTGGACAAGGCAGTGTGATCCGGAGTTCGTGATTCGTGGTCCGTCAAAAGAGCGCACGCAAAGGTCGGAGAGACAATCTTCGACGTATGACGAATCACGGGCCACGGGCCACGCATCATTAACGGAATCCCGATCATGATCCAAGTCGAATTAAGCAAAATCATTATTGATGAAAAGAGACAGGACCAGGTCATCGTCCTCAAAGAGAAGAAGGGAGATCGGCAGTTTCCTATCGTGATCGGCGTCCTGGAGGCCTCCAGCATCAAGATGAAGATCTCCAATATCAAGGTCCCGCGTCCGATGACGCATGACCTGCTTGTCGACACGGTCCGACAGCTTGGCGCCAAGCTGGAAAAACTGATTATCGACAAACTGGTGGACAACACCTTTCATGCCAAGCTGATGCTTAAAACAGCCGACGGAAAGACTGCCAAGGTGGACGCCCGTCCTTCCGACGGGATAGCCCTTGCCGTCCGCTTCGGATCGCCCATTTTCGTTGAAGAGGAAGTCATGGAAAAGGCCGCGATCTTCAAAATCGAATAGTGGTTCCTCATGGCGGCCAGGTCACAAGTCTTTCGCGAACAGGTCCTTTCCCGTTTTAAGGATCCCTTCACAATTGAAACCTTCGGCGAGCTTCTCGCGCACGCCAAACGTCTAAGCGCTCAGAAGAAGGTCAAGGTCTACCTCGTGGGGGGGTATCTGCGCGACTATCTTTTGGGACGTCCGTGCCGGGACTTTGATTTCGCTGTTTCTCACAAGGCGATTGATTTCGGCCGGGCATTCGCTCGCCGAATCAAGGGCGCCTTTGTTCTCTTGGACGAGGAGGCCGATTGTTGCCGCATCGTCAAAAAGATGGGCCAAGACGCCGCGACCTTTGATTTCGCCGGTTTCCGCGCGCGCAGCCTGCGGGGCGATCTCGCGCGCCGAGACTTTACCATCAACACCCTGTCTTTGAACATTAGCGCAATCGGACAAGACAAACCGCTTGGGGACGTCATGCGTGATCCCCTGAAGGGTCAAAAAGACATCTTGAGCGGAAAAATCCGCGCGGTTTCCGCCAAGGCCTTTGCGGAGGATCCCCTAAGGCTCTTGCGCGCTTTCAGCCTGCAGGCCATCCTCGGATTTGCAATCGAAACACAAACGCGGGCCCGTGTCAAAAAAGAACGGCATCTGCTCCGGCTGACGGCCCGCGAGAGGATCCGCGAAGAACTTTTCAAGATTCTCGCCAGCCCGAGATGTTATGAGACTTTCCGGCAGATGGACCGTATCGGTCTTTTGGAAGAGGTCATGCCCCAGGTATCGGTCATGTACAAGGTCTCACAGGGAGGATATCATCATCTCGACGTCTGGCGCCATTCGCTTGAGGCCCTGCGTCAACTGGAGATGCTTTTGAAGAGCGAGATGAAAAACCCGGATATCGCGGAGCACCTTAATGAAAACCTGGGATCGGGCCACACCCGTCTTGCGGTCTTGAAACTGGGAACACTGCTTCACGATATCGGAAAACCCGCGGCCAAGTCAGAAGGGAAGGGCCGGTCGATATTCCATGGCCATGAACACATCGGCAGATCGATCGCGCGAAAGACCGCCCTTATGCTGAAAATTTCCACGCGGGAACGCCGCGTCCTGGAAGATCTCGTAAGGTTTCACCTGCGGCCCGGCTACCTGTCTAACTTTAGGAGACCCTCAGACAGGGCGGTCTTCCGGTTCCTGAGGGACACGGGAGAAGAGGCCGCTGCGGTCCTGCTTTTGTCACTGGCCGACCAGCGGGCTACACGCGGGCCTATGACAAGTCAGGCCGATCAACGCCACCATGAAAAGGTCGTCCGGCTCGTCCTGGGAAGATACTTTGAGAAGAAAAAGGAGAAACCTTTTCAGAGGTTGATCAACGGACACGACCTTATCAAGGAACTCGGATTGACGCCGTCGCCGTTGTTCGCCAAATTGTTGAAGGAAGTGGAAGAACAGCAGGTCCTGGGCAAGGTCACCAGCCGCAGGGAGGCGGTAGCCCTGGCCAGCCGTATCGCCGGGAAGCAGTCATGAAGATTAAAGATATCGAGATATTTTTTGTGGTGGCCGAAACGCCCGCGGCGGGCGCGCAGGCTGCCGTACTCGAGGTTAAGGACCCGGAGGCGGCGGTGCGCGAATGGCCAGCCCAGAAAATCATTTCGGTCAGTCTGGATGCCGGCCGTCAGAAGGATGTCAGTGAGAACCTGCGCAGGGTGTGCGCCGGGGCGCTTCGGCAAGCGGCGGAAGAGGGATGCGCGTCGATCGCGTTACCCGCTATGGGCGCGCAGGGCCACATTGATCCCGTCGCTTCGGCCAAGATCATACTCCAAGAAATTCTTAAAATAATGAACTCCCGGCCGGTGCCGTTTAAAAAGGTCTTCTTTTGTCTGGAGGGGGAGGAGATGCGCGGGATTTTTGAAAAGACGATTACCGGTTATGCCCGTCATTTGACGGAAGATTTGGGACGGGGGCCCTATGTCACGGTCGACGCCATCATCGAGGTGCCGGAAGGCGTCATCCTGATCAAGCGGTCCAACCCGCCTTACGGCTGGGCCCTGCCCGGCGGGTTTGTGGATTACAATGAATCTCTGGAAGAGGCCGTCATCCGGGAGGCCAAGGAGGAGACGGACATGGACCTGGCCGATATCCGCCAGATGCACACCTATTCGGCGCCGGAACGCGATCCGCGCTTTCATACGATCACGACGGTTTTCGTCGCCAGAGGCATCGGGCGTCCTCAAGCCGGCGATGACGCCAAGGGATTAAAGATCGTGAAATACGGGGAGCTGATGGGATGTGATTACGCGTTTGATCACAAAAAGGTGGTTGCCGATTATCTGGAATGGAAGCAAGGGCGGGAGCCCTGGCTTAAGGGGAAAGGCCATGAAGATCAACACGCCGGATGAGAGCTCGCCTCTTGCTGCGGGTTACATATTTTCATGTCGATATATCGAACAAATGTTTTTGTGATACAATGGGGGCAAAGCTAAAAGAAGAATGGACAAGAGAGAATATCTGATCACATGGCTTAAAGGCATTTTCGGAGGATTGCTGCTGGCGGCGGTCGTTCTTCTGATTTCCTCCAAGGTGGTATCGCTGGTCCTGTCGTCTTAACGTCCGGTCTTTTGTTTTAAAGAAGGAAGGATCTAGAAGTTATCCCACAATTACCCGATGAAAGAAATATAAGAAGACCCAACACG
>CAYRXT010000003.1:0-87353 GCA_964428315.1 uncultured Planctomycetales bacterium | reverse complement strand
ATTCAAAATAATAAATTACAAGAAACTAAATTTTCTTAACGGGACACTACTGATTTCTCTTTTATCCTTAACTTCCTTTTGTTACAATGCCTTTTGTTTCTTCCGGAAAAAACCGGCTTACCGGCCATTGTTGTGAAAGTCTGGTGACCATGGACAAATCCGTTCCTCGTTTAACCCTCATCCCTATTATTATTTTTTCCATTGTTGGACATGTCCGGCCGTTATTCGGACAGCCTCCGCCCTCACAAACGATCGGCGGGGTGACCAGGCAGGAGGAAAGCATCGAATCGCGCCAGCAATTGGAAGAGCGCGTGTTGAAAGAGGCAGGTCCAACTCAGGAAGTCAGCACGGAAGAAGGAGAGCCGGCTGACAAGGGCCCCAGGGTTTTGATCAGGTCGATAAACATCGAAGGCGTCACCCGGCTTAGCAAAGAGGAGATTACGCAAATAACCTCTTTCTACGAAGGCCGTGAATTGTCCTTTACCCAGATGCAGGAGGCCGCGGACAGGATCACCGATGCCTACCGGCAAAAAGGCTACGTGACCTCCCGGGCCTTTATCCCGCCGCAGACAATCAAGGACGGCGTGCTGACGATCAAGGTGGTCGAAGGCCGGCTGGGACGGATCGAAATCCGGGGCAACACCCACTTCCGTTCCGATTTGCTGAAAAAGAAGATCAGGCTCAGGCCGGAAGGTTACTTCGACTATTCCGCACTTCAGCGTTCGCTGGTGTACATCAACGAGCACCCTGACAGAACGGCGCGGGCCGTTCTTGTCCCGGGTGAACAGGCCGGGACGACCGATATCATCATCGAGGTCGAAGACCGCCTTCCGATGCATGTCCAGCTGCTCTACGACAATTATGGTTCGCGTTATATCGGGACACAGCGTTACGCCGTGATGCTGGAACATAACAATGTCACCGGCCATGACGACCGCTTTGTGGCCAAACTGCAGTATTCCGACGGAGCCCTGCTTGAACTCCAGCAGGGGCAATACACGTACCCGCTCAACCCGACGACGAACGTCGGCGGGTATTTCCTTTTGAGCGAGCTGGAACTCGGAGAGGAGTTTGCGTCCCTGCAGGCGCGCGGCAAGGCGCGCATTTACGGGATCTTCCTGAACAAGGCTGTCCTGGAGACGCAGAACCTGGATGTCCGCTGGAACTTCGGATTTGATTACAAAAGCATCAGGAACTATCTTTCGGGGAGCCGGACCTCCCGCGATGAATTGCGGGTCTTTAAGACGGGTTTTGATTTTAATTATCTGGACAGGTGGGGCAGGAATATCCTGACGGCCGAGGCCAATGTCGGCGTCCCGGATTTGATTGGCGCCGGTCTTTCCAAGGACCCGAACGCCTCACGGTCAGGGGCCGGATCCAAGTTCGTCAAATGGCTGTTCAACTATTACCGCCTCCAGCCGTTATTCTGGGATACCAATTTGCTTTGGAGGAACTCCGCCCAGTATTCCACGTACACTTTGGCGGCCTCCGAACAGTTTCAGATCGGCGGGCCGTACAGTGTGCGCGGCTATCCCCCCGCGGAATTTTCCGGCGATAAAGGTTATTTCACCTCGGCGGAATGGAGCCTGCCGGTTTATGTCATCCCGAAAGCGGCCAGGGTACCCGGCACGGGGACGCGTTGGAGAGACGCTTTGCGGTTTGTGACTTTTTATGACTGGGGATTCGTCCATCTTAAAAAGCCGTCGGCCGGAGAAAGGGAAAACCAGACCCTGAAGGCCTGCGGTTTCGGGCTGAATTTCGATATCCCCGACAGGCTGCGCGTTCGTCTGGAATTCGGATATCCGCTCGGCCGCAAACCCTCGGACGACGAACAATGGCATCCCTGGATAGAGGCCGCTGTCAGATTTTAACGAGAATGGTCAAGGAGGAAGGACGATGAAAACATTACAGTGCAGTGTATTGATCCTGGGATGCCTCTTGTGGAACGCCCCGCTGGTCTGTGCTTTACCCGAAGGCGAACAGGTTGTGGCGGGACAGGCGACCTTCGACCGGTCTCAGGCGGGGAGTCTGCGGGTCCACCAGACGAGCGACAAGATGATTGCCGAATACCAGAGCTTTTCCGTTGCCCGGCCCGAAGCGGTCTATTTTCAGCAGCCTTCGAGCGTCAGCACGGCGCTCAACAGGGTGGTGGGCGGCCGCCCCTCGGAAATCCTCGGGACATTGACTTCGACGGGACGGGTCTTTCTTGTTAACCCCAGCGGCGTCCTGTTCGGGCCCCATTCCCGGGTGGACACCTCCGGACTGGTCGCCTCGACATTAAATATCGCGAACGGCGATTTCATGGCCGGGAGGTACACCTTTTTCGGTTCCGGCGGACATGTCGTGAATCAAGGGTATATCGCCAGCCCCGGCGGGTTTGTTTCGCTTATGGGATCTCATGTCAAAAACGAAGGCGTCATCGAGGCGCAGCTTGGCACGGTCGCCCTGGCGGCGGGGGAAAAGATGACTCTCCAGCTCGATTCAGAAGGCATTATCTCCGTAGCCGTGGACGAACCGGTGATGGGTTCTGACGGCATTGACAAGGAAGCCCTGGATAACACCGGGGATCTTCTGGCCGACGGCGGCAAGGTGATTCTTTCCGCCAAGGCCCTCGACGGCGTTTTTGACAGGGCCATCAACACCCAGGGCCTCATTGAAGCCGATGCCCTCGACGGACACGAAGGAGAAATTGTGCTGGTTTCTGATCAGCGTGTCCGGGTGGCCGGCACAATCAGCGCGAAGGGCGGGACCTTGTCGGTGGATGCGCAGGGGGCGGATTTTGCGGCGGACGTGGACGTCCGGGAAGCCCGGTACAACATGAATGACGGTGACACCGATATCACCGGCGGGACGTTTTCCGGCGACCAGACCTTTACGGATAATCTTAATATTTCGGTTAGCGGACCGGTCATCGTCGATGCCGGTTCTTTGCGTTTACTCGCGGACAACGACAATAACGGATCGGGTGACCTTTCCGTTCAGGCCGGCCTGACGGTGACCGGGAATACCCTTCTCCTGCAGGGGGAGAATATCGATGTCAGGTTCGCGACGCTGGAATTGAACGGGGATAACCCCTTCGGCGCCGCCTCGGGTATCGAGATGCGGGCGGGCGAGGATATCAATTTGAGTTACAGCCGTGTCACCTCCCGGACCGCCGGCGGCGGAGAACAATTTGTGCGGCTCAGCGCCGGGAATGACGTGGATGTCGAGTACAGTGACATAAACGCCGATGTCGGCGCGGACGGGGACTCCACAGTCGAACTGACGGCCGACCGGGGGGAAGTCCTTGTCGCCAGTCAGGGCGGCCCGGTCAGCCATCTCAAGGCCCTGGTCCGCGGAGACGGGGACGCCGCTGTCAGTCTGACGGCCTCCGGGCCCCAGGACAAGGTTGTGGTGATCGACAGTGATATCCTCGCCCGGGTTTACGGCGACGGTGATGCGCTTATTGCGCTGACGGGACAGACGGGTATTTCCATTCCGGGATCGACTTTTACTGCGGGTGTGGACGGAACGGGAGGTGAGACCTTCGAGGTGGTGGTCAACCAGGGCGACATCGAACAGGCCGCCCTGGACGGCGCGGCCGCGATTTCGGCGGATACCGCACGGCTGGAAGCCGAAAACGATGTCGGTTCGGCGGGAGATCCGGTCATCCTTTCCGTGAATACACTTAAGGTCCTGGCGCATAACGGCACGAATTACGTCCTTTCGACGTTCGCCGGGGAGATCATCGACCTGGCCCAGACGGCGACAGCCGGAGACGCTTCCGATCCGGAGATCTCGCTCCAGCTGGTTCATCCTCTGCGCGTCGAGACCCGGTCGAACTACCAGTTTTTAAACTATTACCGGGTGAGCAGTGTTTCGAGCTTGCCTCTGGGCTATTATGCTTACCACCCTTTGACGCCGACGGACACGTCTTCCATCGATGAGATCATCCTTGATATCGAGGCTTACGAATTTATCGAAGGCGACATTCAATTGAAGAAACCCTTGAATCCTTATTTGGGTACAGAGGGATAATCCCATTCTCCATCTTTGATCTGCCGGTCCAGGGTCAAGATCCGTGAATATCGTTCATGGCATCTTGACCGTGATGGCCGCGGCATCTCCGGGCATGGAGGGGGCTAACCGCGTTTTTATCGTTACGCCGGGATATCGGCACACAGCAACCGCCCGGGACGAAATTGGAGGAAAAGCAATGAAGAGTCGTGCCGCCCTTTTGTTTGTTTTGCTGCTGGCCGGCTGCGGTGTTGGTCCGGACAGTGAAACCGCCATATACATCGATGGTCTGAGATTCTCACCCGGCGAATTTAAACAGGCTTATAAGGACGCCAGATTTGCCGAATACCGCGGCATGGGACACAGGGAATTCCTTGATTCCTTTATTACGCGGAAGCTTATTTTGCTTGAGGCGGAGAAAGCGGGTCTGGATAAGGATCCCGAATTTTTGCGGGATGTCCAGAGGTTTTGGGAGCAGGCCCTTTTGAAGGCCATGCTGGAACGCAAATCCGGGGAGTTGGCCCGCGATATGGAAGTCCCCGCGCGGGAGGTGGACAATTTTTATCGCGCGCATAAGTCCAGGGATTTTGCCGGAAAGAATCTGGAGGAGGTCCGCGAACAGATACGCTGGATGCTGTTCAAGAGGAAACAGAACAACGCCGTCGAAGAGTGGGTGGATTCATTGCGCGGGAAGGCTGTCATCCGGGTGGACGACAAAAAGCTGAATTTGGATATTTGAGCATCGCGAGCCTTGTGCCGTATGGCGCAGGGGTGAAATGACAAGGAGTTGCACAGCCATGATATGTGAAAGGAACAAACAAGGAATGTCTTCCAGATAGGAGAGGGGTATGCCGAAGAAGCGGAGAAATTATCTCGTTGACAAAAAATTTCAGTTGGACTTCGCCGTTAAATTCGGAGTCATAGTCTTGGTGAGCTCCCTGCTTATCGCGGGTCTTCTTATGGCGGTTTTTGAGAACTCCACGACGGTCGCCATCGAGAACGCACGCGTGAACGTGAAATCTACCGCCGATTTTATGTTCCCGCTTCTTGTTCAGACCTTGGTCGTCGCAACTATTTTCGCGTCTTTGGCCGTGGTGATTACGTCGGTGTTCCTTTCCCACAAGGTCGCGGGGCCCGCGTTACGGTTTCAGAAAGAGAGCGAGGCCGTGCAGACGGGGGACCTTACCCGGAGCTTCAACATACGTTCACGGGATCAGCTGCAGGCTTTGGCGCGGTCATTGAACGACATGACATCCGTTTTACGCGAGAAACACAGGGAACTGAAAAGACAGTCCGAGGACTTGCGGAGATTTCTCGAGGGAAAGGATGACTCTCTTTCCCCCGGAGACCGCCGGAAGGCCAAGGCGATGATCGACGACATCGAGTACACGCTGAAATTTTTCAAGGTCACATGAGAGGATTCTTTCGCGTCGCTGGTTTGACCGGACTCGCTCTGGTTATGGCCGTTTGCGCCATGGCAGAGGGAGAAGAGTGTTCGTTGCTGGCGGAAGGAGAGTTTTTCCGCGTTTGTGCCGTGCCCGGACTGTCTTCGTCGGCCGTTCTGCAGAAGATAGACTACGATTACGCCCCCAATCCTCATTTGTTAATCCATGCCAAAGAAAGGCACACACGTGACGTCCTCGGCTTGGCCGTGGATACTCTATTCCTGGAAATAGCCGACACCCTGGATATCCACACGTACACTTTCAAAGGGGAGATCAGGATCCTTGCCGACAAGGACTCGGTGAATTCGGTTTTCCGAGAGTTGCTTGGAGATGATTTTCACCAGGGGTCGTTTTATCTCCCCGATAAACGCATCATATATATCGCCTACGACGAGATGACGCTTGGTATGCTTGGCCACGAAATGGCCCACGCCCTGATGTCTCATTATTTTGTTGTGCCGCCATCGGAGAAGATCCAGGAAATCCTCTCCGGATATGTGGAATTCCGTCTGCGCAAGGCGGCGGGTACACTCCCCGAAGGAAAGGAGCCGGAATGAATCAGAACAATGCAGTCAACGTAAACAAGGCGGAATTTTTCGGCATGATGACAGCCGTCTTCTCGTTTCTATTTGTTGTACATGTAGCGCCGACAGTAAAATTCCCATGGTTCCACAAGTACATTACCATCGTTATCGTCATAGTCCAGTTTATCTGTCTTCTGCGGTTTTTCCAGTATTGCAGGAAAAGAAGGTAATTGCTGATTTTAGACTTTGATGCCTGTCAGAGACCCACTCTTTCCCTTACGTGACCGGCCCCTGATTATTCCTTCAAAAATCGCAAAATATGTATATAATGAAGGGGTGTTGAACCATTGGAAAAGAAGGGTCGGGGAATGCCAAAATCACTGAAAGAGAAGAACATGCCGCCGAATCCGAGCCGGATCGTCATTGAGCACGTCCAACCGGAGATCGATGGAGGCGCTTTTCCCGTTAAACGGACTGTGGGTGAAGAGGTCGCCGTTTCCGCGGATATCTTTATCGACGGCCATGAGTCGGTGCAGGCGGTTTTGCTTTACCGGAAGGCGTCACAGCGTCATTGGAGCGAGGTCCCCATGACATTCCGGGGCAATGACCGGTGGACGGGACGTTTTCTAATCGAGGCGCGAGAACCTTATCTGTATACAATTCAAGCTTGGCTGGATGAGTTTTCGTCCTGGCGGATTGACCTGCACAAAAAATGGCAGGCCGGCCAGGACGTGGACGCTGATTTGCTGGCCGGTGTTTCGATTTTGCAAGAGGCGGGTAAAAAATGCAACGAAGACGACGACGTCTTGCTAAAACGCGTTATCCGGATGCTGACCAAACCAACAGATGTGCAGGCAACGATGGAGGAGATCATGGGGGATCCCCTGGCCGAAGTGATGAGCCGGTATCCCGCGAAAAAGTCCCTTGCGACGTATAATAAGGAGCTCCCGGTGCGCGTCGACCGGCCCCGCTCCGCTTACAGCACCTGGTATGAATTCTTCCCCCGCTCCTGGGGCACCTTCAAGGACTGTGAAAGGATCATACCGGAGATATCACGGATGGGTTTTGACGTGGTCTATTTCCCGCCCATTCATCCTGTCGGCGTGACAAACCGCAAAGGCAGGAACAATGCCAAGGTCTGCGTCCCCGGGGATCCGGGCAGTCCCTGGGCCATCGGCTCTAAGGAAGGCGGGCATAAGGCCGTCCACCCCGATTTGGGCTCGCTCAAGGACTTTCAGTCTTTTATCCGCAAGTCCAGGGAATACGGCATCGAGGTCGCGCTGGACCTCGCCTATCAGTGTTCGCCGGATCATCCTTATGTGCAAGAACATCCCGGCTGGTTCAAATGGCGTCCCGACGGGACGGTCCAGTTCGCGGAGAATCCGCCGAAAAAGTACGAAGACGTCCTGCCGGTCAATTTTCAAACCGGGGACTGGCCGGCGCTTTGGGAGGAACTGAAGGGCATTGTGGAGTACTGGATCGGGCAGGGCGTCACCATATTCCGCGTGGATAACCCCCATACCAAACCTTTTGTTTTCTGGGACTGGCTCATCTCCGAAATACGAAAGAAACACGACGATGTCATTTTTCTCGCGGAGGCCTTTACCCGTCCGAGAGTTTTATACCGGCTGGCCAAAGGGGGATTCGACCAGTCGTACACCTATTTCACGTGGCGCAACACCAAAGAGGAGTTCATCCAGTACATGACGGAGCTGACTGCGACGGAAGCCGCGGAGTACTGCCGTCCGAACTTCTGGACCAATACGCCTGACATCCTGCCGGAACACCTGCAGTACGGGGGGCGGCCGGCCTTCATGATGCGGGTTATTCTCGCCGCGACGCTTTCATCGAATTACGGGATCTATGGTCCGGCCTTTGAGTTGTGCGTCAGCGAAGCGGTCAAAGGTAAAGAGGAATATCTCAATTCGGAGAAATACGAGATCAAGAAATGGGACTGGGACCGTGAAGGCAATCTCAAGGACTTCATAGCGCGGGTCAACACGATACGGAGGGAGAACACCGCCCTCCAGGAGACTCGCAATATCCGCTTCTGCCCGATCGACAATCCGCATATGCTCGCGTTTCTGAAGGTCACCAGGGACCAGTCCAATATTATCCTGGTCGTTATCAATCTGGATGCCTACCATACACAGTCGGGATGGGTCCATGTCCCGGTCGGGGAATTCGGCATCGAGCCGGGATCCTATCTGGCGCATGACCTTCTGGGCAGCGACAAATACATCTGGACGGGAGAGCACAATTACGTCCAGCTTAATCCTCAGGTATCACCCGCCCACATCATCAAGTTGCATCACCGGATTCACCGCGAGCAGGATTTCGATTACTTCATGTAAACAGGACGAACGATGCGCGGAAATAAAGGACAAATCGTCACACTGGAAGACGACCCTCTCTGGTACAAGGATGCCGTCGTCTATCAGCTCCACGTGAAGACCTTTTGTGACAGCAATGGCGACGGGATCGGGGATTTTAAAGGCCTGACGCAGAGGTTGTGGTACCTGAGGAGCCTCGGCATCACGGCCGTCTGGGTCCTTCCGTTTTATCCATCGCCGCTTCGCGACGACGGTTACGACATCGCCGATTATTTCGGCGTCCATCCGCATTACGGCACGCTGCGCGATTTCAAAGAGTTCCTGCGTCAGGCCCGGCGGCATGGCCTGAGGGTCATAACGGAGCTCGTCATCAACCATACCTCCGAAGAGCATCCCTGGTTCAAACGGGCCCGCATCTCGCCGCCGGGATCGGTGTGGCGTGATTTTTACGTCTGGAGCGATACGACCGAGAGGTATGCGGATAGCCGCATCATATTCAAGGATTTTGAGTCCTCGAACTGGACCTGGGATCCGGTGGCCCGCAGTTATTACTGGCACCGCTTTTATTCCCATCAGCCGGATTTGAATTACGACAACCCGCAGGTTCAGAAGGAGATCTTCCGGGTCATGGATTACTGGTTCGAGATGGGAGTCGACGGGATGCGGCTGGACGCGGTTCCCTATCTCTTCGAGCGGGAAGGCACGCATTGCGAAAATCTTCCCGAGACCTATGATTATCTGAAATCCGTCCGCCGCCATGTCGATGAAAAGTTCAAAAACAAGATGCTGCTGGCCGAGGCCAACCAGTGGCCGGAAGACGCCGTGGCCTATTTCGGCGACGGCGACGAATGCCACATGGCCTTCCATTTCCCCCTGATGCCCCGGATGTATATGGGCCTGCAGATGGAAGACAGGTTCCCCATTACCGATATACTCGAGCAGACGCCGGCTATTCCCGCCAGCTGCCAGTGGGCGGTCTTTTTGCGCAATCACGACGAACTTACTCTGGAGATGGTGACGGACGAAGAGAGGGATTACATGTACCGGGTTTATGCCAAGGACGGCCGTTCCAAGGTCAATCTGGGCATCCGCCGGCGGCTTGTCCCCCTGCTGAACAACGACAGGAAGAAGATTGAACTGATGAACATCCTGCTCTTTTCACTTCCCGGGACGCCGATCATTTATTACGGTGACGAGATCGGGATGGGAGACAATTATTACCTGGGCGACCGGGACGGCGTGCGCACTCCGATGCAGTGGAGCCCCGACCGGAATGCCGGTTTTTCGAAGGCCAATCCGCATCAGCTCTATCTGCCGGTCATCATTGACCCGGAATATCATTACGAGACCATCAATGTCGAGACCCAGGAAAAGAACCTTTCCTCGATACTCTGGTGGATGCGCCGCGTCATCGCCATGAGGAAAAAATATAAGGCCTTCAGCCAGGGCGGGCTGGAGATCCTTTGGCCGGAAAACCCCAAGGTGCTGACATTTATCCGGAAATACGGGGAGGAGATCATCCTGGTGGTGATCAACCTCTCCCGGTTTTCCCAGGTCGTCGAGCTGGACCTGGCGGCCTATGCCGACTACGCCCCCGAAGAACTCTTTTCCCAGAACAGGTTCCCGACGATCCGCAAGACGCCGTATGTCATAACTATGGGGCCGCATAACCATTTTTGGCTCTTGTTGCGCAAACCGGAATCCGACAAGGCGCGTGAGTCAAAGCAGGCCGGCGTCCTCCGTCTGCAGCAGGATTGGGGCGATATCTTCAAGGAGAAACACCTGCGCCAGCTGGAAGAGGATATCCTGCCGGATTATCTGCGGAAGTGCCGTTGGTTCGGCGGCAAAGCAGAGTTAATTCAAGGCGTGAAGGTGGTCGAAAACATCGCCATAGACGGCGGAGGCGGGATCCGGCTCGTTATCGTATCCGTCAGGTACGCGGCGGGGGGCGCGACGTCCTATTTTCTGCCGATGTCCTTCGCGCAGGGGAAGGACGCCGACGCCATCCTGGACAATACACCGAGAAGTGTGATAGCCAGGGTCTTCATCCGGGATTCAGAAGGGATCGTCTATGACGGGGCGTATGACCCCCAGGTGCACAACAGCCTGTTTTCCATGATCGCCCAAAAGAAAAAGATCAAAGAGACAGGCAGTGAATTCGTCGGGTATTCGTCGCGCAGATTACGGACTATGCTGGAAGACAAAAAGGCGCCGCTGGCATCCAGCGTGCTCCGCGTCGAGCAGAGCAACACCTCCGTGCTTTATGAAAATCTGTTTTTCCTGAAGGTCTTCCGTCGGCTGGAGGAAGGGATGAACCCTGATGCCGAGATTGTCCGGTTTTTGACGGAAGAAAAACGGTTTTCCAGCGTCCCCGCCTTCTGCGGATCCATCGAATACCGGCGGGCCGGCCAGTCACCGACGGTCATCTGTCTGCTTCAGGCCTGCGTCCCCAACGAGGGGGACGCCTGGCGTTTTACGCTGGACCGGCTGGAGGGATACTACGAAAATGTGCTTGCCAGGCGCGACGAGATCATGTCTTGTGATATCCCCCCCCAGGCGTTCCTGGGCGCGCAGGATGTCCCGTTTCCCTATGCCTGCGAGGAATACATCGGAGGGTTTTACCTCGAGATGATCAGGCTGCTGGGAAGACGTACCGGAGAAATGCACCTGGCTTTAAGCGGCGAGCGCGTGAACCCGGATTTCTCTCCCGAGGCCTTTTCGACGCTCTATCAGCGTGCGGTGTACCAGTCGATGTGGGGACTGACGCGCAAGGTCTGGCAGACCTTCGGGAAGAATTTGAAACGGCTTCCCGCCGAACTGCAGGAAGAGGCCGTGCGTGTCTTCAGGATGGAAAAAGAGGTGCTGGCCTGTCATAAGCATATTCTGCAGAAAAAATATTCGGCCATGAAGATACGCATCCACGGCGACTACCATCTGGGGCAGGTGCTGTTTACCGGCAAGGATTTCATGATCATTGATTTCGAGGGCGAACCGGTCCGGCCCTTGAGCGAGAGACGTTTGAAACGTTCCGCGCTAAGGGACGTCGCCGGCATGATCCGTTCTTTTCATTACGCGGCCTACGGAGGCATTTTCCTGAGGTCCTCCGTCCGCAAGCAGGATATCGCCGCTCTGGAGAAGGCGGCGAATATCTGGTACTGCCGGATCAGCGCGGCCTTCCTCGAATCCTATCTGAATACGATCGGCAACGCCTCCTTTGTTCCGAACAAGAAAGAGGAATTCGAGTCACTGCTGATGGTCTTTATTCTGGAAAAGGCCGTTTACGAACTCGGATACGAACTGAATAATCGGCCGGATTGGGTTATCATTCCCCTGCGGGGGATTCAGAATATTCTGGAGAATGTCAAAGCGAGAAAGGGGTGAAATCATGAGCCGCGGCATAAACGCCAAGAAAAGAAAAGTCAAGACAGCCGACAACAGATCCCCAGGTGTGTCTTTAGACGTGAATCAGGAAAACGTCATTTACGGCACGAGCCTTTTGACCGAAGAAGATGTTTACCTGTTCCGCGAGGGCAGTCATTTCCGCCTTTACGAAAAACTGGGATCCCACATCCGGACTGTGGACGGCGTACCGGGAACGCATTTCTCCGTATGGGCGCCGAACGCCGCACAGGTCAGCGTGATGGGCGATTTCAACGGATGGAACAAGGATTCCCACCGTCTGGCCGTCCGCTGGGACGGTTCGGGGATCTGGGAGGGATTTATTCCCGGCGTGGGGAAAGGCGCGCTTTACAAATACCATATCGTCTCCCGGTTTAACAATTACCGGGTCGATAAGAGGGATCCCTTTGCGTTTTACTGCGAGATCCCCCCCAGCACGGCCTCGATCGTCTGGGATCTGGATTATCCATGGAAGGATGAGACGTGGATGAAAACCAGGTCGCGCGCGAACGCCCTGAACGCCCCTCAATCGGTCTACGAACTCCACCTCGGTTCCTGGCGACGGGTACCGGAAGAAAAAAACCGCCGTCTGACGTACCGGGAAGCGGCGGACAGGCTCGTCGAATATCTGAACGACGCGGGCTTTACCCATGTCGAGTTCATGCCTTTGATGGCGCACCCGTTTTACGGTTCCTGGGGGTATCAGACCATCGGGTATTTCGCGCCCACGAGCCGTTACGGGGATCCGCAGGGGATGATGTATCTCATCGACAGGCTTCATCAGAACGGGATCGGGGTGTATCTGGACTGGGTGCCATCGCATTTCCCTTCCGATGAACACGGTCTGGCCTATTTCGACGGGACGAATCTCTTCGAACACGCGGATCCGAGAAAAGGATTCCATCCCGACTGGCAGAGCTATATCTTCAATTACGGGCGGCATGAGACGCGCAGTTTCCTTATCAGCAGCGCCCTGTTCTGGCTCGATAAATACCATGCCGACGGCCTGAGGGTGGACGCGGTGGCCTCGATGCTCTACCTGGATTATTCACGCAGGGAGGGGGAATGGATTCCCAACGAATACGGCGGGCGGGAAAATTTGGAGGCGATCGGATTTCTTAAGAGGCTCAACGAGGAGGTCTACGGCAGTTTCCCCGGGGTACAGATGATAGCCGAAGAATCCACCGCCTGGCCCATGGTCTCCCGTCCGACCTATCTCGGCGGCCTGGGATTCGGGATGAAATGGAATATGGGGTGGATGCACGACACCCTGGAGTATTTCGCCAAGGACCCGGTTCATCGCAGATACCATCACGGCGAGCTCACCTTCAGCATGATCTATGCCTTCACCGAGAATTTTTTATTGTCCCTGTCGCACGATGAAGTGGTCCACGGCAAAGGTTCTCTCCTCAACAAGATGCCCGGGGATATGTGGCAGAAATTCGCCAATCTGCGTCTGCTTTTCGGATATCTCTTTGCACATCCGGGAAAGAAACTCGTTTTTATGGGCAGTGAGTTTGGACAGTGGAACGAGTGGAACCACGACCAGAGCATAGACTGGCATCTTATGCGGTTTCCCGCGCATCAGGGTGTCTTCCGCTGGATGAAGGAGCTTAACCGTTTTTACCGGGAGACGCCGGCGTTGTTCGAAAAGGATTTTTCTCACGAAGGCTTTCAGTGGATTGACTGCAGCGATTGGGAGAACAGTATCCTCAGTTGTGTAAGAAAAGGATCGGACTCGTACAAGGATATCTTTGTGGCGATCAATTTCACGCCTGTCCCCCGTCACAATTACCGTATCGGAGTTCCCAGGGGCGGGTTCTGGCAGGAGAGGGTCAACAGCGACGCGAGGGAATACGGCGGAAGCGGACAGGGGAATTTAGGGGGTGTGGAGGCCGTGCCTATCCCTTCGCACGGCCAGTATTATTCCATATCCATAACGCTGCCGCCGCTGGGTATTGTGTTTTTCAAACACGGCGGTTCGTAATCCATGCAGGTTGGAGTCAACAGATCAAGGGGAGGCGAGTTCGTCTTCACGGTGTGGGCGCCGTTTGCCGGGACTATGTCCTTAAAGGTGACGGGGCCCGGACCGGGCGTCTATCCGATGGACAAAGACTCCAGGGGTTACTGGCAGACGGGCCTGCCGGATTGTGCCGGCGCCCGCTATTTCTATCAGATCGACGGAAAGGTGGAGAGGCCGGACCCGGCATCCCACAGTCAGCCTGCCGGTGTCCACAGGGAGTCCCAGGTGGTCGATCACGGCGCCTTTTCCTGGAGTGACGGTTCCTGGCGCGGACGCCCTCTGTCGGAGATGGTGGTCTATGAATTGCATGTCGGGACATTTTCCGAAGGAGGGAATTTTGATGGCGTGAGAGCGCGTCTCGACGACCTCCAGTCTCTGGGGATCAACGCCGTTGAACTGATGCCCGTGGCGGCCTTCCCGGGGGATCGGAACTGGGGTTATGACGGGGTTTATCCTTTTTGTGTGCATCAGGCCTACGGAGGACCGGAAGGCCTCAAGCGGCTGGTGGATGATTGTCATCACAGAGGGATAGCCGTCATTCTGGATGTCGTCTACAATCATCTCGGACCGGAGGGTAATTATTTTCGGGACTTCGGGCCGTATTTCACGGACAAATATAAAACGCCCTGGGGTGAGGCCGTGAATTTCGATGATCAGTATTCCGATGACGTGCGCAATTATTTCATCCAGAATGCCCTGCATTGGCTGAGGCATTATCATATCGATGCCCTGAGGCTTGACGCCGTCCATGCCATCTATGATTTCAGCGCCAAACCCTTTCTCGGCGAACTGGCCCGAGCCGTGGAAGAGTATTCCGGGGAACAGGGGAGGGAATTCCTTTTGATCGCCGAGAGCGACCTGAACGACACCCGCCTGATCCGTTCCCGGGAAGAAGGCGGTTTCCGGCTTTCAGGGCAGTGGTCGGATGATTTCCATCACGCCGTGCATGCCTTGGTCACGGGTGAAGACCAGGGTTATTACCGGGATTTCGGCTCGCTTGGCGATCTGCGGGATGCCCTGGCCAAGGCCTTTGTTTATGACGGACAATATTCCCCTTTCCGCCGGCGCCGTCACGGAAATTATGCGGCGGACATTCCGCCGGACAGGTTTGTCGTCTGTATCCAGAATCACGACCAGGTGGGCAACCGCATGCTCGGAGAAAGGCTCAGCGCCCTCGTTTCCTTCGAACAGCTGAAGCTGGCGGCCGCCGCCTGCCTTTTGTCGCCCTATGTGCCTTTGATCTTCATGGGGGAAGAATACGGCGAAGATGCCCCTTTCCTTTACTTTGTCAGCCATACCGATCCGGAACTGGTCCAGGCGGTCCGCCGGGGACGAAGCGAGGAATTTTCATCCTTTCAATGGAGGGGAGAACCGCCCGATCCGCAGGCCCCGGAAACGTTTGAGGCCTCGAAACTGGACTGGTCACTGCGGGATAAAGGGGGGCACCGTATCTTGCTGGACTGGTACGGACGGCTCATTGAACTGCGAAGACGTCATCCCGCTTTGCAGGCGCTGTGCAGGAGCGGTATGGAATTTCATTTGAATGATGAAAAGCGTGTTCTTGTTGTCCGGCGGGAAGGACGCGGCCGGCTGTTGTGTTTCTTGAATTTTCAGGATAAGGCATGCACGCTCGAGGGGCTCTCATTCCCGGGCCGGTGGTCGAAGGTCCTTGATTCCGCGGATAAAAGATGGGGAGGTCCCGGCGGCGACGGGGAACCCGGGTGGCGCGCGCCGCGGGCGATGAACATGGAAGCCTATAATTGTGTTGTTATGGAGGCGGAGAGATAGCATGGAACGCCATATTTGCATTCACGGGCATTTTTACCAGCCGCCGCGGGAAAATCCGTGGCTGGAGGCGGTCGAACTCCAGGATTCGGCCTATCCGGATCATGACTGGAATGAACGGATAACATCCGAATGCTACGGTCCGAATTCCCAAAGCCGCATTCTGGATTCGGAAGGCCGTATCACCGCGATCGACAACAGTTACTCCAAGATCAGTTTTAATTTCGGGCCGACCCTGCTGTCCTGGATGCAGAAAAACGATCCCGAGGCCTACCAGAACATCCTCAACGCCGACAGGGAGAGTCGGAAGAGGTTTTCCGGACACGGTTCGGCCCTGGCCCAGGCCTACAATCACATGATCATGCCCCTGGCCAATACCCGCGATGAACGCACGCAGATCTACTGGGGCATCAAGGATTTCGAATCGCGTTTCGGGCGCCGGCCTGAAGGCATGTGGCTCCCGGAAACGGCGGCGAATACCGAAACCCTGGAACTCCTTGCGGAGTACGGCATCCGGTTCACCGTTCTTGCCCCCAACCAGGCCAAAAGGGTCAGGAAGATCGGTGACAAAAAGTGGCGGGATGTGACCGACAGCCGGATAGATCCCCAGAAGGCCTACCGATGTCATCTCCCCAGCGGAAAAGAGCTCACCTTGTTTTTTTACGACGGTCCGATATCCCAGGAACTGGCGTTCGGCGATTTGCTGAAAGACGGCGTGGGATTCGCCAACCGTCTGCTTGGGGTATTCCCTAAAGACGCGAAGGGGGTGCGGCTCGTGCATATCGCGACCGACGGCGAGACATATGGACATCATCACCGTTACGGCGACATGGCCCTGGCGTACTGTCTTCACCATATCGAGACGCAGGGGCTGGCGAGGATCACGGTGTACGGCGAGTTTCTCGAAAGGCATCCGCCGACAGACGAGGTCGAGATCATAGACGATACGTCCTGGAGCTGTGTCCACGGCATCGAACGCTGGAAATCCGACTGCGGCTGCCATTCGGGGATGAATCCGGATTGGCATCAACAATGGCGCAAACCTTTGCGTGACGCCCTGGATTGGTTAAGGGACAGTTACGCCGGCATCTTCGAAAGCCAGATGCGCGAGATGTGCGACGACCCGTGGAAGGCCCGCGACGAATACATTCATGTCATCCTGGACCGCTCTCCCAGCAGCGTGTTGAAGTATTTTCAGCAGAATATGAACAAGGAATTGGATCCCGGCGAGAAAGTCAAGGCCTTGAAGCTCCTGGAGGCCCAGCGCCACGCCATGCTGATGTACACGAGCTGCGGCTGGTTCTTTGACGATATCTCCGGGATCGAGAGCACGCAGGTCGTGCAGTACGCCGCCCGCGTCATCCAGCTGACCCGCGAACTGACGGGCATCAACCTCGAAGAGAATTTCTGCAACATCCTGGCGATGGCGCCGAGTAATGTCGCGGAATACGGCAACGGCAGGATGATTTATGAGACCCAGATCAAGCCGACCATGATCGATCTTAAGCGCGTCGGCGCGCATTACGCCGTCTCTTCATTATTCGAGGAATATCCCCAGGACTTTTCGATTTATTGTTACAGCGCCCGCAGCGAACAATACGACCGTTTCGAATCGGGGAAACAGAAACTGATTTTCGGCAAGGCGCGCATCCGTTCCGACATTACGTGGGAAGAGGAGGCGGTCAATTTCGCGGTTCTGCATCTGGGCGATCACAACCTCACCGGGGGCGTGAAAGGACCGGTGGATGAAAAGGTTTTCGCCAGGATGGAACAGGAGATAAGAGAGGTATTCAAAAAGAACGATATCCCGCGGACGATCCGCCTGATCGAAAAGCATTTTGAAGAAGGCCATTATTCCTTGTGGCATCTCTTCAAGGATGAGCAGAGCAAGATCCTCCTCCAAATCCTCGACACGACCCTTCAGGAAATCGAGGTCTCGCTCCGGCAGATCAAGGAACACCATTATCCTATCTTCCAGGTCGTCAAGCAGCTGCGCATTCCGCTGCCGAAGGTCCTCACCAACACCGTTCTGGTCATGCTGAATAAGGACATCCTGGAATGCCTGGCCCAGGAGGACATCCATTTCGGCCGTTTGAGCGAACTGGTCAGCGAGGTCAAGGAATGGGGCCTGGAGATTGACAGGGAGACGATCGGTTTTATAGCCCGGCGGAAGATTGACGCTATTATGGATAGAGTACGGAAAGAACCGGATCGGGCGGGAGACATCATCGCGGTGCAGAATCTTCTCAAAACGCTGGCACCCCTTGCGCTCAAGCTGGACTTGTGGAAGGCGCAGAACTGCTTTTTCTCTGTCGCCAAGGGCCATTACGCGGAGAAAAGGGAAGAGGCCACGGCAGGCGAAGAGAAGGCCAGACAGTGGCTGGAGGCCATGCGTTCTCTCGGCGGATACCTGAGGGTGAAAACCGAATAAGGGTGGCGGGCGGCCGGAACATTTCATGTTTATCCCCAATGCGACTTACAGAATCCAGTTTTGTCCCTCTTTCGGTTTCCCCGATGCGGAGGCCATTCTCCCTTATCTGCACCAGCTCGGCGTCGACACGATCTACGCCTCCCCCATCCTGAAGGCGCGCCGGGGGAGCGGGCACGGCTACGACGTCGTCGATCCTGCCCGGCTCAATCCCGAGCTGGGCACGCCAGACGATTTCACCTCGCTTAACCAATCGCTAAAACAGAGGGCCATGAGTTGGGTGCAGGACATCGTGCCCAATCACATGGCCTTTGACAAGGAGAACGCATGGTTGATGGATGTCCTGGAAAAGGGGAGGGCGTCTGTCTTTGCCGGATATTTTGATGTGGACTGGGATTATGCCCATGGAAACCTGAAGGGACGCATCCTCGCGCCGTTTCTGGGAAAGTTTTACGCCGAGGCGCTGGAGGAAAAAGAAATCCAGCTGACCTTTTCCGGCGGAGGATTCCAGATCCACTATTATGATTTCCGGTTTCCTGTCTTTGTCGCCACGTATAGCATCGTGCTTGAGGATGATGTCGGCCGCTTGCGTGAGCTCTGGGGCGCGCACTCAGAGGAGTTCAGGCGTTTCCAAGATCTCTTGCGGACCATCCGCAGCCTTCCACAGGAGAAGGACCACCGCGCGGTGGATGAAAAGACGTCATCCATCAAAAAGACATTGGGGTCGCTATATGAGGACGATCCGCGGTTCCGTTCGTATATCGACGACACGCTCGAACGTTTTAACGGTGTGGCCAAAGAGCCGGAAAGCTTCAATCGGCTGGATGCCTTGCTTTCCCGGCAGATGTTTCGTTTCTCTTTCTGGAAGGTCGGGACGGAGGAGATCAACTACCGGCGGTTTTTCAACATTAACGGGTTAGTATCGCTGCGCATCGAAAAGCGGGATGTCTTCGAGAGCCTGCATAAGGAAATTTTTCAACTGGCGGAAGAGGGCGTCTTTCAGGGACTGCGCGTGGACCATATCGACGGACTCTTCGATCCGGCGCGCTACCTCCATGCGCTGAGAGAACGTTTGCCTGAAAGCTATCTCGTTGTGGAAAAGATCCTGGACGTCGATGAGCGGATGCCTTTGTGCTGGCCCGTTCAGGGGACCAGCGGCTATGATTTTTTAAACATCGTCAACGGCGTTTTTTGTCAGGTGCAGAACAAGAAGGCCTTCGGCAGGGTTTACGTGCAGTTCAGCGGCATGCGGCTTCCCTTTGCAGAGCTGATGAAGAACAAAAAGAGGCTCATCATGGGCAAGCATATGGCTGGGGATATCGACAACCTGGCTCGTCACATGAAACGCATCTCGAAGAATGACCGTTACGGCAGCGATATCACGCTTTACGGGCTGAAGCGCGCCCTTGTCGAGGTTATGGCCTATTTCCCGGTCTACCGGACTTATATCAACGGGTCGTCTATCGGGACGCAGGACCGCCTGATCCTCGAACGGACTGTCAAGAACGTCAAGTCGGATAATCCCGGCATGATGAATGAACTGAATTTCATCGAGAACTTTTTGTTCCTGAGGTTCAAAGACTATTGCACGGAAAAGGAAAAACGGGAGTGGATACGCTTTGTGATGCGCTTCCAGCAGTTTACCGGTCCGTTGATGGCCAAAGGATTCGAGGACACCGGCTTGTACGTCTACAACCGTCTGTTGTCCCTGAATGAAGTGGGGGGCGCGCCGGAAACATTCGGCACAAGCGGTGCGGCGTTCCATCATTATAACGCGGACAAGAACCGCCACTGGCCGTCGGGCATGAATGCCACCGCGACCCACGACACAAAACGGGGAGAGGATGTGCGCGCCAGGCTCAACGTGCTTTCCGAATTGCCCGAAGAATGGGGGAGAAGACTGCGTGTCTGGCGCAGGCTGAACCGCAACAAAAAGAAAAAACTGTCCGGACGGAGCATACCGGAAAACAACGATGAATACTTTCTATATCAGACGCTTTTAGGGACGTGGCCTTTCGACACGGCGCCCCAGGACGATTACGCCGACCGCATCATGACGTACATCGTTAAGGCCGTGCGGGAGGCCAAGGTTCATACGGCCTGGCTTTCTCCTGACACCGAATACGAGGATGCCTACTGCCGTTTTATCAGCCGGATTCTGGACCCGGTCCAATCGGAGGAATTTCTGCAGGACTTTGGTGCCTTTCGGCGAAAGATCGCCTATTTCGGCGTATATAATTCGTTGTCACAGACGCTTCTCAAGATGACCTCGCCGGGCGTCCCGGACTTTTATCAGGGCGCGGAGTTGTGGGACTTCAGCCTCGTGGACCCCGATAACCGGCGGCCGGTCGACTATGAACAGAGGAGGCGTTATTTGGCGGAAATAAAAAGACAATCGGGGAGTGAACCGTCGGACTGGTTAAAGCAGCTTTGGCGCGAGAGGCATAACGGTATGATCAAAATGTTTTTGATCAATAAAATCCTGCTTATCAGACAACGCTGGGCGGATGTTTTTGCCCGAGGAGAATATCTTGCGGTCGATATTGAGGGAACGCGCAAGGGACATGTCCTGTCTTTCATCCGCAGGTTGGATGACCGGTGGGTTCTGACGGCGGCCCCTCGTTTCCTGACTACCGTCATGGAAGAAGAGCAATTGCCTTTTGGGCGGAGTCTGTGGGAGGACACAGCGCTTTTGCTCCCGTCCGGATCCCCTTCGGCGTGGCGGGATTGTTTGACCGGACGGTCTTTGAAAGGGGGCGAAAGGGTCCCTGTGGGGGATATCATCCAAGAATTTCCCGTCGCATGCCTGACGGGTGAAAGCGGGCCGAAGGGTGTTTAAGCCGGCCCTTTGCTCTCACCTTGAAACCAAAGACGGGTGCCGGGTATCATTTGACCTGTATAAGGCAGGCCATAGCTCGGTGGTTATTGTGGCCCACGGTTTTTTTAACAGCAAGGAATCCCTTCTCCTTAAGGAGCTGGGATCGGCCATCCATGACCGCTACGATGTCCTTCTTTTTGATTTCCGCGGACACGGCCGAAGCGCAGGGCTTTTTTATTGGACTGCCAAGGAACATCTCGATCTCGAGGCGGTGATCGAATACGCCGGCCGGCATTATAAGCATCTGGGCCTTGTCGGATTCTCCCTCGGCGCGGCGACAAGCTTGATCGCGGCCGGCAGGACAGAGAAGATCGACAGCCTTATTGCCGTGAGCTGCCCGACCGAATTCGAGCGGATCGATTACCGGTTCTGGGAGCTCGATGTGGAAACGGATATAGTCTACAATCTTATCGGAAACGGGAGGTTCGGCAAGGGCGTGCGGCCCGGACCGTTCTGGCTTCCCAAAGAGAAACCCGTCAATGTCGTTTCCAGGCTAAGCGTGCCGGTCTGCTACATTCATGGTGAAGCCGACTGGTTGATCAAACCTTGGCATTCTCTTAAGCTGTTTGAAAAGACACATGCGGAGAAACAGTTGACCATGATCCCCAAGGGTCCCCACGCGGAATACCTTGTCCGCAACAACAGGACCCAGATGCTCGGGGCGGTCCGCAGATGGTTTGAGAGGACGCTAAAACAGGATTAGAAGAAGGCGGCCATGATCGTTACGAAGGCGAAGAGAAGAACGAAGTAGCCGAAATTGACCCTCCGCGCCAAGGTGAGGAGCGCGTGGATAGTGAGGAGTCCGAAGAGGAAAGCGCAGCCTGTTCCGAGGAGGAAGTCCGGACGGAAAGAAAACAAGTCCTTGGTATTGAGCAGGATGTTGCCGAACAGCACGACGGGCAGACTCATCAGAAAACTCAGTCGCAGGGCCAGCGACTTGTTGACCTTGCGGAATAGCAGAGCGGCCACTGTCAGTCCGGACCGCGACAATCCCGGGATGACGGAACATCCCTGAACAAACCCCAGCAGGACGCCGTCTTTCCAATTCAGTTCGTCCGCGCCGCGCGCGCCTCCGCGTGACATCCTGATCTGCAGGAAAGCGGTGAAGATAAGGCATAATCCGATGCCGAACGTGATGATTTTTCCCGTTAAGAGAAGATTGAAATGAATAAATTGAATGCCGGTAAAGATGAGCAGTCCCACAACTCCCGTGACCAGGGTGGAGACGATAAGAAACGAGAGGATGTTCCGGTTGGTTTCTTCTGCCGACCGGCGATTCATCAGGGCCTTGAACAGGACACCGACGTCTTTGCGTAAATAGACCAAAGCAGCCAGGAAGGTGCCAAAATGGAAAAAGAGGGCTTCGCGCATGATGGCATCCAGCGAAGACGTGTCGGAAAAGAGTTGTGTTTTGACAAGGACGATCAGTCCTTCCGAACTGACCGGCAGCCATTCGGCGATGCCCTGGACGGCGCCCAAAACGATTTTTTCTAACATGGGTTATCCTGTTATTGGACAAACTGAACAAAAGACCATGTTATCTTACCAGAAATCTTGGAAAATTCTTGCATGAATTCACAAATCGTATAAAAATGTTATCATAGCAAAAAAAATGAAGGAACGGCCTGAATGAAACAAAAGTTTTCTCTCCTGATTCTCTTAACCCTTCTGGTCGGTTTTGGCGGTCATGCCGTCGGTCTTGATGCCAAACAGTCCGTTGTGCTGGCCATCTTTAACCTCTCGATTTTGGGGACGTTGTTCTTCTGGGATTTCCGCCTGAGCTTTGTCTTCATGGGCAGCGGCATTTTCCTTATGATCAAGGCCGTGAATCTGGAAGAATTTATCCGTTTCGCCTCGCTGGACGTCATCCTCTTCCTTATTTCTATGATGATCATCGTCGGCATGATGAAGGAGGCGGGATTCTTTTACTGGATCATAACAGTCCTCCTGAGGGTCAGGAATCTGACGGGGCTGAAGCTGTTCGTTATCCTGATGTTCGTTTCGGCGATCTTTTCCGCGCTGATGGGCGAGGTGACCTCGATTATCCTGATGGTCACGGTGATACTCAATATCAGCAGTCTGCTCGAGATCCGCGCCATGCCCCTGGTGATCTCTTCTGTCCTGGCCACGAATATCGGCTCGGCGGCGACCGTCTTGGGGAATCCGGTCGGAGTTCTGATCGCCGCGCGCAGCGGTCTTTCCTTCGAGGACTTTCTTACGCGGGCGTTGCCTTTAAGCCTTTGCGTCCTTTTCGTCATTGTGTGGATGCTGGCGGTTCACTATAAAGAGTACATCAGGGAACTGACCGAAAAGCTGAAAGTGTATTCGGGGGATACGAGTTTCCTCTATCTCATTTCCATCCCGGCGGACAGAAAGACGAAGATCAGCATGATGATTTTCGGCGTGACGATCCTGCTCATCGCCCTGCACAGGAGGCTGGAGATCCTGCTTGCCCTGGAAGAAAACACGCTGCTGATCATGCTGCCGGTGATTGCGGCCGGCATTGTCATGATCTACCGGCATGACAAGGCGAGGATTTACGTGGAAAAGGAAGTGGAGTGGAACTCGCTTTTGTTTTTTCTTTTTCTGTTTGCCCAGGCGGGGGTCATCCAGGCGACAGGTATAGCGGGTTTTATCGCCGATAAGCTGATCGAGATTATCGGGAATCACCCGAACATCCTATCGGGGACCGTTTTATTCACAAGCGGATTCCTTTCCAGCGGTCTGGATAACGTCGTGGCAGTGGCCTCTTATGTCCCTGTCGTCAAGAGCCTGGACATGATGCACGTGAATCTTCAGCCTTTGTGGTGGTCTTTGCTTTTCGGGGCCTGCTACGGAGGGAACATCACGATGATCGGTTCCACGGCCAATATCGTGGCCCTGGGGCTCCTGGAAAAGGAGCAAAATCTTAAGGTGCCTTTCTTCGAATGGCTGAAGATCGGCCTGTCGGTCGGCCTCGTCAGCATGATGCTGGCCTTTGCCGCCGTCATTCTGTTGCCGGTGTATTCCGGCTAAAGCATGTCCCCGGGATCCCGGCACCAGCGCTATCTTGCTGTTCTAGTTCTTCAGGCATTTCTTCAGAAAATTGAGATCTGCGCGGCTAATACCGGCGGCTGTGAACGCGACCGGCGCGAGGTTGGCCGAAAGAGACGATTTTGCGTCCAAGACCAGTAGTTTTGACGAGGCCATCGCTTCCCTGAGGAGGCGGCTGTCCCTAGACATGACGGCAGGTATCTTTTGATCAGGGGAGTTGCCTTAATGCCGGAAGGATCACGTCCACGGGATGGGATTTGTTAAGCGCGTAAAAGTGGATACCCGGCGCGCCACCGGCCAGCAGCTGCCGGCATTGTTCACGGCAGTAGTCGATGCCCGCCTGCATGACGGCCTCTTTGTCATCCTGAATCGGCTCAAAAATCGATCGCATTTTTGAAGGGATCGTGGCCCCGCAGCTGCGGCAGAATTTCACGATACCCTTAAAATCCGTGATGGGTACGATGCCGGGGATGATACGTTTCTCCACGCCGAGATTGCGCAGGCGGCCGACATAGTCGAAGTAATCCCGGTTATCGAAAAAAAGCTGGGTGATGACATAATCAGCCCCCGCGTCGATCTTCATCTTGAGGTACCGCGCGTCTAAATCTTTGTCGGGACAAAGGACATGGCCTTCCGGAAAGCCCGCCACACCGACGGCAAACTGGCCGGGATGATTGTCATGGATAAACCGGGTGAGTTCGTAGCTGAAGCGGAAGTTGACTTCGGTCGGCTGCCAGTCGGGGTCCTCGCGCGGCGGATCGCCCCGCAGCGCGAGGATGTTCCGGATTCCGCGCTGGCGGATATCATTGACGATGCGCGCGATCTCCTTTTTCGTGTGCCGGACGCAGGTCAGATGCGCCACGCCGGTGATCTTGTGCCTTGTCTGGATGTGCTCGACGATATCGAGGGTCTTTTCGCGGTTGCCCCCGCCGGCGCCGTAGGTGACGGATATGAAATCCGGCTGGAGCAGTGCGAGCCGCTCGATCGTCGAGAGCAGTCTCTTATAACCTTCCGGCGTCTTGGGCGGAAACAGTTCAAAGGAAAAGGTGCGTTTCTTTTGATTAAAAATTTCTGTGAGAGGCCGCATCACGGATGATATTATAACATGGAATCCGCGTGACGGCAGGCAAAAAGGAGAGATTATCCGCAGTCATCCGGTCCAGGAGGCCGGGTCGTCGCTAGGAGTGCCTGCACGCAGAACCAATTCTCGCTCATGAAAGATCATCTTGCCGAACATTATGACCGGCTCGCGCCGCGCCGCGACGATTTTTTCCATCGAAACGCCTATTATTATCAGCTCCTTTTCAAGCAGTACGCTTTTTTCATCCCGCCGCACAAGCGCGTCCTGGAAGTCGGCTGTTCAACGGGTGAACTGCTAAATGCCGTGCGGCCCGCTTACGGTGCGGGGATCGATATCAGTGCGGAGGCCATCCGCATCGCCCGTGAGAAATTCCCCCATCTGCATTTCGAAGCCTGTGCGCTTGATGACTGGTCCAGTGACGAACCGTTCGACTATATCATCCTTTCGGGTCTTGTCGGCGAACTGGATGATATCCAGGCATTTTTTGAAGGTTTAAAACAATGGTGCCATCCCGGTACCCGTGTGATCATTGAGTATTACTCTTACCTTTGGCAGTGTATCTTGCGGCTCGGAGAAAGATGCGGGTGGAAGATTCCCCAGCCGGAACAGAACTGGCTGACCTATCACGACATCGCCAACTTTCTGCGTTTGAGCGGCTGGGAGACCGTGCGCAAGGCCCGCTGTACGCTCTTTCCCAAAAGGATTTTCTTTGTCAGTGCATTTTTAAACCGATTTTTGGCGCGGCTGCCCTTGTTCGAGGCGCTGACACTCAATCATTTTGTCGTGGCCAGGCCTCGGTGTGAGGCCGTTGATGCCCGTTCGGTCAGCGTGGTGATCCCGGCCAAGAACGAAAAAGGCAACATCGAGGAGGCCGTCCGTCGGATTCCCTCGATGGCCGGTCAGCAGGAGATAATTTTCGTGGAAGGAGGTTCCGATGACGGGACTTCTCAGGAGATCGAAAGTGTCATCCGAGCCTATCCGGATAAATCCGTCCGGTTCATACGTCAGGAAGGGCGGGGGAAGGCCGATGCCGTGCGTCTCGGTTTCCGCGAGGCCCGCCATGACATCTTTATGATCCTCGATGCGGACTTGACCGTGCCACCTGAGGAGCTCACAAAATTTTATGAGGCCTTGTTGACGAATAAAGGGGAATTGATCAACGGGTGCCGTCTTGTTTATCCCATGGAGCCTCATGCCATGCGATTTCTGAACCGGGTTGCCAATAAATTCTTTTCCATATTGTTTTCCTGGTTGCTCGGACAGGACGTCAAGGATACGCTGTGCGGGACGAAGGTTGTCACCAGAGGGCATTATGAAAACATTATGGCGCAACGTTCCTCTTTCGGAGAGATGGACCCCTTTGGGGATTTTGATTTGCTTTTTGGGGCCGCAAAGCTTAATTTGAAAATTACCGATCTTCCTGTGCGTTATCAGGCCCGCCGGTACGGTTCATCCCAGATAAGCCGGTTCCGCCATGGCCAGCTTCTATTGAAAATGTGCGGGATTGCTTGCAGAAGTCTAAAATTTATATAACATACTAGAACTATTAGTACTTATATGAAAAAAAATCCACCCCCGGGCCAGGATATTTGCAACTATTGTATTTGCAGTAAGTTATAAACTATTTCATATAAATTGCTCTCCGTTTATTTCTTGACACTCAAGCTGGTATGTTTATAATGTTGTTCAATCATTGAACATTATTTTTAAGACAATAAACATGCTCAAGCAAAAAGAGTTAGAGCTCATTTCTGCCTTTGCGCCACATGCATCCGGAAGCCGAAACCGCCTTGCCCGCCGCATCTGCCTTTCACTGGCCAATATCAGGATGATGTCCCGTCCTTTCATCCGGCAGGGATACTGCCTGTTTCTCGCATACGACGGGGAAAGGCCGGGAGATCCCTCGGGAATGGAAGGGGGACGCGCCCGGCGCTTTTCTGATTGGCCGCCAGTACCGGGAATCAGAAAATGGCTCGGCCGTTTTTGCCGAAACAATAAAGGTAAATGGCATAGCCGGTCTATCAGGCCGATCGTGGCTCTCGTTTTCACGATGGTTGGTCTTTATTGGCGTTTTCAGACTCTGGCGAACAGGAATCTCTGGACCGACGAGTTGAACCAGATCAAGAACACCCTCGGCCCGTTCAAACCCTTCTGGTTAAGGCTGACATACGGGGAACGCACCTGTTTTCCAGGAGAGTATCTGCTCAATTATCCTTTCGTCCAGATCTTTGGCCACAACAAATGGGGATTGGCGATCCCGCATATCCTGTTCAGCATAGCCGGGTTTATCGTGCTCTATCTGCTTTGCCGCCAATATTTCAGGACGCTCGCGGGATTCACGGCGGCCTTTGCCCTATACAGCTTAAACAAAAACCTGGTCTATCATGCCTTCGAATTCAGACCGTACGCGGTTTTGCCGACCCTGGCCCTGATTGTTTTTTATCTCGGGGATAAGATTGTCCGGCCGGAAAGGCTGGGCTCTCTGCGCAAGACCATGATCGGCTTGTTCCTTGTCCTCACAGTGATGTACCATGCCTACGGCATAATGATAATCGGCTGCTGCCTGTTGTTTTTTGTGCTGTCCGAAACTGAGCACAGGCCGCTGAAGGATGTTTGCCGATCCGTCGTGCGCGGCTGGTGGCCTTTCGGCCTTGCCGGGATGCTGGTTTTTTTCTGGTATGCCACCGGAGGCACCACGCTGTCCTATTCTTTCGCCACCAAAGTGGGAATGAACACCTTCGATTATATTCCCAATCCTATCGTCAATTTGAACAACTTCCTGAGGACCGTGTTCGGCAACATGACGGGGGTCAAGAAATTGAAATGGCTTATTAACGGAATTCTGCTGGCCTTTATCATACCCCATAAAGAACGCTATCGGCAGGTCGGTTTCTTTCTGATTGTGGTCATTGTACCGATCCAGTTGAAACTCCTTGCCGATTTGCATGCCGGATACTGGTTTCTGCATAGGCAAATAGTTTGGGTTATGGCCCTTTATGCCTTTTTTGTGGGATGGTGCTGGGATTCCGTTATTGCGCAAGGGATCGGCTGGAGGAGAAGGAAGGCCGGGACCGCTGGGCATACTTGACCGGAGTGACGGAGGGAGAACATTGCTGTCTGTGATTTTACCCGCTTTCAATGAGGAGATGACATTATCCAGGAACGTGGCCTCACTACAGGAAAAGCTGGATGCGCTGGATATGGGTTATGAGATCATCATTGTGGACGATGGCTCGAACGACAGGACGAGGGAGATTGCCCAAAGTCTGGAGTCGGATACGGTCCGGGTTGCCGGATATGAACAGAACCGCGGCAAGGGGTACGCGATCCGTCACGGGATGCAGCGGGCCGGGGGGGATTACCGTTTGTTCATGGATGTTGATCTTTCGACGGATCTGCGGGCGGTTGAAGAATTTATGAAGAAGGCCGATGAAGATCACTGTGATGTCATTATCGGAAGCCGGCGGATGAGAAGCGATTCCTATCAGGAGAAACAGCCCTGGGCGCGCAGATTTTTCGGTGAGGGATTCCGGCGGCTCTCGCAGTGGATGACCGGTTCGCGCATCAGCGATTTCACCTGCGGTTTTAAAATGTATTCCCGGCAGGCGGCGGAGATTATTTTTTCTCGGCAGAGGATCTGCAGCTGGGCCTTTGACACGGAACTGATTTATATCGCGCTGCTTCACCGTCTGAATATCTGCGAGGTCCCGGTGCTGTGGCGAAACGACCGGCGCTCCAAGGTTCGGTTATTTCGGGATATTACGGGTTCACTTTGGGCCCTGGTGTTGATGAAAATGAATTATGTGCGGGGATTTTATCAATAAAGCGAGGTCATATGTTTAGCGAAAGAAAACGCCGTTCTCTCTTGAAGGCCCTGTCCTGGCGGTGCCTGGCCACGTTGACCACGACATTGATCGTATATATTTTTACCGGGAAGATCGTTTTGGCCGTCTCTGTCGGAGGGGTGGAGGCCCTTGTGAAAATGGTTCTTTATTTCGTCCATGAGCGGTTGTGGAACAGAATCCCCTTCGGAAAAAATGTGGTGCCTGGAAATGCTGAATAAGGTCTGGAGAAAGCTGAGATATATATCTCGGCTTATTGTTTCGACGCCGTATTTCGGGTGGATCCTCTTGACGCAGGCTGTCAGCGGCGCGGCGAGTTTCGTGGGGCTCCCGGTCCTGATCCCGGTCCTGGAATTCATGCGGGGCGGTCAAACGGCGGATGGCGGCGGCGGGCTGCTGCCGTTCGTCGTCAAGCCCCTGCAGGCTATGGGTATCGAGCCGTCTTTTCATGTCCTGCTGGTATCGGCGGGAATTTTTATCATCGCGGGCCAGGTGCTGGTGAGCGTCTCGAGCCTGATCGCGGCCTTTGCCAGAGAAAGGCTCCTGAGATCCTACCGGGAAAGGATATTCAACCGGTATTTAACGGCCGACTGGTTATGGCTGACCGAGAGCCGCTCGGGCGGCGTCTTTTACGCGGTGATCCAGGAGGCCCAGCTGGCGAGCGAGGCCCACCTGAGCGCCCAGCGGGTCCTCATCAACTTTTTCCAGGTCTTTGTCTTTCTGGCCATAGCGATGACACTATCTTTTCCGGTTACCCTTCTGGCCCTGGGAATTTACGCCATTATAGGCCTGGTCAGCATCATCAATTCAAGCTTCGTTTACCGTATAGCGGACAGATACAATCTCCAGCTGACGGCCTTCTCCAACGTGATGACGGGTTTCCAGCAGAACAGAAAATTTTTCAAGACGTCGCTTCTGGGGGGGGCGTTCATTAAGAAGATACTGGATTTGATCCTGCAGGTCAGCCGGTCCTACAAGAGGCAGTATGTGCACATGGAATTCCAGCGGATGTGGAGCATGGTCGCCACGTCGGCCTTCCTTTTACTTATCATATTTTTCCATGAGGCGCTGTCATTGGATTACGCGACGCTGTTGGTAATCCTGCTGATCTTTTTCCGGATCGCGCCCCAGTTCACGGCCCTGGCGACGATCTACGCCGTTCTCGACAGCACCATGCCGATGCACCGTTCCCTGCAGAGACACCTGGGCGAACTCGAGGCGCATCAGGAGGACAACGGCGGACAGTCCTTTTGCGAAGACAAGCCGATCCGTTTCACCGACGTGGTTTTTTCTTATCCGGCCGGCGGCAGGGTCCTGGACGGGCTGAACATGGTGGTCGAACCGCGTACGACCGTGGCCATTGTAGGGGGATCAGGAGCCGGAAAATCAACGGTGCTTGATCTGATTCTCCGTCTTATCTCGCCGCAGGAAGGTGCGATCTATTACGGGGAGGTGCCCCATGGTGATCTGGACAAGCGGTCGTTACGCAAGAAGATCGCTTACGTGACGCAGCAGCCGTCCCTTCTGGACGGCACGCTCAGGGAAAACCTGACCGTGGCCAATCCGGTTGCCGATGAGGCGTTGTTGGAAGAGACCGGGCGAAGGGCCCATATCCTGGATTTTGTCGGACAGTGGCCGAGGAGGTGGGACACGGTGATCGGGGAAAATGGCATCAAACTTTCCGGAGGACAGCGCCAGCGCGTGGCCATCGCGAGAGCCCTTTTGACACAACCGAAACTGCTGATACTGGACGAGGCCACCAGCGAACTCGATTCGGAATCGGAACGCATGATCCAGGATACGATACAGTCACTCAAGGACCATCTGACCATTGTCATGGTGGCCCACCGGCTTTCGACGGTAAAAACCGCGGATGTGATCTATGTCCTTGAAGACGGACGGATCTGCGAGGCCGGCACCTATCAGGAGCTTCTGGCCAGGAAGGGAAAATTTTATCTGATGGATTCACTGCAAAAATGACGGAAAAGAACTGAAGGAGAACGCATGGACGGAAAGACCATTTTGGTTACGGGCGGTACGGGGTCGTTCGGCAAAAAATTTACCGAGACCCTGCTCTCGAGGCATCGGCCGAAAAAACTCATCATCTTCAGCCGCGACGAGATGAAGCAATACGAGATGAGCCAGCATTTCGCTCACCCCGCCATCCGCTATTTCATCGGTGACGTGAGGGATCCCGAGCGGCTTCGACGGGCGTTCAACGGCGTAGACATCGTTGTCCATGCCGCGGCCCTGAAGATCGTCCCGACGGCGGAATACAACCCGTTCGAGGCCGTCAAGACCAACGTGATCGGCGCGGAGAACGTGATCAACACGGCCATAGACTGCGGGGTGAAAAAGCTGATCGCCCTGAGCACGGACAAGGCTGCGAATCCCATCAACCTCTACGGGGCGACGAAGCTGTGCATGGAAAAGATGTTCGTGGCGGCCAACAATTATTCTCCTTTTGGGACGAAATTCAGCGTGGCCCGTTACGGCAACGTCTTCGGTTCGCGGGGAAGCGTGGTGCCGTTTTTCGTGGAATGCCGCCAAAAGGGCGCGGTGCCCATCACGGACGAGCGGATGACGCGTTTCTGGATCACCCTCCAGCGGGGCGTTGAATTCGTCATGAAATGTATGGACGACATGCAGGGAGGCGAGGTGTTTATCCCCAAGATCCCCAGCATGAAGATTACCGATCTGGCGCGCGCCATCTGCCCGGAATGCAAACAGGACATTATCGGAATCCGCGCCGGGGAAAAACTTCACGAGATCCTCGTGACCAAAGACGACGGCATCTACACGTATGAGTATGAAGACCGTTTCATCACGTATCCGTTTGTCGTCCGCCACAAGGAACGCAAAAACGGAGGCAGGCCTCTGGACGAGCATTTTGAGGGATACCGCAGTGACAACAACACGCAATGGTTGTCTGTCGAGGCATTGCAGAAGATCGCAAAAGAGGAAGAATAAGGATGGGGACAAAGAAAGGCATTACCTATGGAAGGCAGTCGATTGATGATCACGATATCCGGGAAGTCGTCCGGGTCCTTAAATCAGACTGGCTGACACAGGGGCCGAAGGTCGCAGAATTTGAAAAGGCCTTCGCGCGCTATTGCGGGAGCCGTTATGCCGTGGCGGTCTCGAGCGGGACGGCGGCGCTCCATCTGGCCTGCCTGGCGGCAGGCCTCAAAAAAGGCGATGAGGCCGTCACCTCGCCTGTCACCTTCATGGCCACGGCCAATGCCGTTGTCTATGCCGGCGGGCGTCCGGTGTTCGCCGATATCGATTTGCGGACGGGAAACATCGATCCCGGAGAACTGGAAAAAAGGATAAACCAAAGGACAAAGGCGGTCCTGCCCGTCCATTTCGCCGGACTGCCCTGTGATATGCCGCGCATCGCCGCGGCGGCAAAACGCGGGAAACTTACTGTCATCGAGGATGCCTGCCACGCGCTCGGCGCGGCGTACAGACATCAGGGGCGCCGGGTTAAGGTCGGGTCCTGCCGGCACTCGGCCATGACGGTTTTCAGCTTCCATCCCCTGAAGACCATCACCACCGGTGAAGGCGGCATGATCACGACGAATGATAAAGGCTTTTATGAACGCCTTCGCGCTTTGCGGACGCACGGCGTTACCAAGACCCCCGGCATGGCGCATTCGGTTGGGTCGTGGTATCACGAGATGCGGGAGCTGGGGTTCAATTACCGCATCACCGATGTTCAGTGCGCACTGGGGCTGAGCCAGCTCAAAAAGGCGGTTGGCTTTATCGCGAAGCGGACAGAGATCGCGAAGGCCTATTCGGAGGCCTTACAGGATATTGACGGACTGGTCCTGCCGGACGACGGAGGGCAGGGGAAAAGGCACGGCTGGCATCTGTACGTCTTGCGTGTTGATTTCGCGAAAAGGAAAACGACGAGGAAAAAGTTTATGGAACGGCTCCAGAGAAAGGGAGTCCAGACACAGGTCCATTACATACCGCTTTACCGTCAGCCGTTTTATAGGAAATATTTCCGTTTGTCCCCCAAGGACTTTCCCTGTGCCGAGGGCCATTATGCCGGGACGGTCTCAATCCCGTTGCATCCCCGGATGGACACCAGGCAGGTTCGTCATGTCATCAAGAGTTTGAGGAAGGAGTTAAAAAGTTCATGAAGAAGAAGGCAAAGGTCATAGCGCTCATTCAGTCCAGGATGGGGTCCAGCCGTCTTCCCGGCAAGCCGCTTAAGAAGATCGGCGGCAAACCGATGGTCGAATTCATTGCTGGGCGGCTGAAAAAGTGCCGCCTGGTCGACCAGGTTTGTGTCGCGACGACCCGCCGTTCCAGCGACGATAAGCTGGCGGCCTTTCTGAAGAGGAAAAAGATCCCGTATTCCCGGGGCGCGAACGAGGACATCGTCGGCCGCCTCGACGGCGCGTGCCGGAAGTTTAAGGCGGACTGGGTGGTGCGCGTGTGGGGAGACTGTCCTTTGATTGATCCTGTCTGGATCGACCGCATGGTTCTCAAAAGCCTGAAGAACAAAAAGCCGTACACAACCAATAACATCCCGCTGACATTTCCCTTCGGGCTCAACGCGGAAATCTATTCCGGGGCACTGCTGCGTTATCTCGCCAAGAATCTGGAGGATCCTTTTTTCCGCGAATTCCCCAACAGGTGGATGAGACAGCAGAAGGAGTTCAAGATCAACAGATTGCGGTTGAACAAAGACTATTCCCATATCCATTTGACTGTTGATTATCCCGTTGACCTCAAGACCATCAACATTATGGTCGCGGACATGAAGAAGGCCAACGAAAATTTCGGCTTGAAGGACATCGTCCGGTATTATTCCCGGCATAAAGCGATGTTTAAAGAGATGTCCGCGCAGAAGAGAAATCCGGATTTTATCCAGAAGGCCAAAAGAAGGATCAAGACGTTCCTTGTCATCGGGTGCGGATCCATCGGACAGAGGCACTTGAAGAATTTGCTGGCCCAGAAGGCCGGACGTCTTTTGGCTTACGATATTGATCCTTCACGATTTGTTGAGGTTAGAAAGATATCTTCCAACATTGCATGTTTGACGGAGTTGAAGGCCTGCTGGGAATCAAAACCTGACGCCGTATTCATTACGACGCCGACTTCTCTGCATGTCCCCTACGCCTTGAAAGCCGCGAAGCAAGGCTGTCATCTTTTTATCGAAAAGCCGCTTTCCCATAATATGAGGGGCCTGGACAGTCTTCTCGATATTGTCGGAAAGAAGCGGCTGGTTACTTTTATAGGTTATAATAACGCGTTCAGCCAGTGTCTTAACACTGTTAAAAAAATATTACAATCAGGGATTATCGGTCCTCTGATTTCAGCCAAGACATTTGCCGGTTCTTATCTTCCGGACAGGCACCCCACGCAGGATTATAGCACAGAGTACGGGGCTCGGAGGATCCTTGGAGGCGGCGTGATTTTGGACACATTGAGCCATCACGTGTTCAATGCAGGGTTTTTGTTCGGAGAGGTGAAAGAAATATTTTGTTGGGCGGATAGGCGCACCTCTTTGAAAACGGATGTGGAAGATACTGCCGAGTTGTTGATTAAATTCCATGAAAATTTTATTATGCAGTGCCACGCGGATTACATTATGAGACCCACAACGCGGACAATGGATGTAATCGGTGAAAAGGGTGCGATTGTTTGTGATCTTTTGAAAGGTGTTGTTAAGGTCTATGAAGTGAAAAAGAACCGATGGCAAGTGTTTTGCAGGGCCAAGGAGATCGACGCTATATATAAACGCGAGATCGCATGCTTTGTGCAGTGTGTCAACGGGGACGCCGATTCCCCGATTGATTTAGAAAAAGGTATCCGCATCCAACACATTCTGCACAAGATGAAGCAGTCCAACAGGCTAAAACGATGGGTTCGGATATGCGATTAGGAATTATTCAGGCGCGATTTAACTCGAGCCGACTTAGAGGAAAGTCGCTTATGAGGGTGCTGGACAGGGCTTTGTTATGGTATCAATACCGGCGAATGGCTCATGCCAAATTCATCGACAAAATTGTTATCGCAACCGCTGATACGCCTGCCAACACGCCCATTGTGGAATTTGCTCAGGCGGAAGGGGTCGACTTTTATGCCGGCAGTGAAGCGGATCTTATCAGTCGCAACCTGGAAGCAGCAAGGCGATTTCAGGGGAATGTTATTGTGCGGATCGGCGCTGATTGTCCGTTAACGGATCCGCGTATCATTGATTCAGCGATTCGCTTTTATTGTGATCGAGAGTCGGAGTTGGACTATGTGAATACGGGAAGTGCACGGGGTTTTCCCGATGGCATGGATGTGGCCGTGATGCCCCTTTCAACCTTGGAGAGGCTCGATAGGGAAGTGAAAAAAAAGAGGTGGCGGGCCGATGCCTGGGCTTATGTTTTGAGGCATCCGCAGAGGTTCCGCGTTGACGGACCGCGCTGTGACTGGGATCTTTCGGATCTTCGTTTGACTCTTGATTACGAAGAGGATTATCAACTCATCGGGCAGATCATCGAGGCCCTTTATCCGCAAAAGGAGATGTTTCTTCTGGAAGATATTTGCCGGCTGCTGGACAGGCGGCCGGAACTTAAAAGAATCAATGAGCGATGGAACACGCGTCTGAGGCCGTCGAGCACAAAAAAGGAGGCCGATTCATGAATTCACCATTTTTGGGGGGGAAGAGGTTGGATCTGCGCGGAACGACCCGGGAGGACCTTTCATTTATCTTGCACTGGCTTAATGACCCCGAGGTAACGAAATTTATGATCATGGGGGAAAGGCCGACGCATCTTGAAGTCTTGGACGAACAGTGGCAGAAGGAGATACGCGACACGAAAACCATTCCCATGACGATCGTGGACAAGAAGACCGCCAGGCCTGTCGGATGGTGCGGTTTTTACGGGATCCGCGCCGTCACGCATGCCGCCGAGTACAGGATCTTCATCGGTGAAAAAACAAAATGGAACAAGGGCTTTGCCACCGAAGCGACCAGGCTGATGGTCCAGTACGGATTCGAGAAGCTGAACTTCCATAAGATATTTCTGGGGGTGAACGCCGACTATTTGGCTGCCGTGAAGACTTACGAGAAGGCTGGTTTTGTCAAAGAGGGCGTCCTGCGGGATGAGATTTTTCGCAATAACCGTTTTTATGACGCCCTGCGGATGAGCATCCTGCGCAGGGAATACCGGAGGAAATGAGAATCTATAAGACAGGCATCATTGGCTGCGGACGGATCGCAGGCGGGTTTGACACCGGTACCAGTGGACCTTTCGTCCTCACCCATGCCGGCGCGTACACGAAGCATCTGCGCACGGAACTGGCAGCTGTTTGCGAACCCAACGCCTCCAGACGCCGGGCCTTTCAAAAAAAGTGGCGCGTGCCCTCCGCCTATAAGGACATTGGGAAAATGATGGAAAACGAAGCGGTGGATATTGTGAGTGTATGTACGCCGTCGCCAACTCATCTGGATGTCATCAGGGCCGTGCTCCACTATCCGGTTAAGGCGATTTTTTGCGAAAAGCCGATTGCTTCGATTTCACGCGACGCCGAGATTATCGTGAAGGCCTGCGCCCGTAAACGGGTTTTGTTAATGGTCAACCATCAGCGTCGTTTTGATCCCTTTCACCGTGAGCTTGCTGCGAAGATCCGCCGTCTGGAAGTGGGGCGCATTCAGCAGGTGAATGTCTACTACACCCGAGGCATTTTTAACACGGGGATCCATGTTGTGGATTATTTAAGATTTCTTTTCGGAGAGCCGGTTGAGGTTTTGGCTCATCCCAGCTGGAACGTTTCGCGCAGGAGGGGTGATCCGAATCTCGACGGGGTTATTCGATTTCGAGGGGGACCCGATGTCGCGTTAAAAGCCTGCGACGACAGAAATTTTATCATTCTTGAAATCGATATCGTGGGATCCCGCGCGCGCGTCCGGTTTGACCAGACGGTTGAATATTTTGAGTCGTCTGATATCAACCCGTTATTGAAACTCAGAAGACTTTCGGCAAGAGGGGGCTTGCCCTTTAAGAATCGCCGCGGGCCGATCTCCCTGGAGCAGGGAGTCGATCATATCATCCGGTGTCTGGAGAAAAGAGAGAAACCCCTTTCACCGGGGCGTGATGCTTTAAAATCACTAAGGGTTGTCGAGGCCTTGGTCCTTTCGGCCCGGAAGCAAAGGAGGATCAGATTGAGATGAGCTCAGCTGCTAAGAAACGCCCGGCATTGGCCTTGTTCGGGGGAAAAAAGGTTCGACTGAAACCGTTTTCCGCTCATCCTGTCCTCGGCAAAGAGGAGTTGCGCCAGGTCAGGGACGTCCTGAAAAGCGGGATTTTGTCCGGATTTCTGGCTTCGCCCGGTGAGCCGTTTCTCGGAGGACCGAAGGTTCGGGAACTGGAGAGGCGCTTTTGCCGGTATTTCGAAATACAATATGCCGTGGCGGTCAATTCGGCGACGGCTGGTCTGCATGCCGCGCTGGCCGCCGCCGGGGTCGGCCCCGGCGACGAGGTGATTGTCACGCCCTATACGATGTCCGCTTCGGCCTCCGCCATTGTTATGACCGGCGGCATTCCGGTTTTTGCCGATATACAGGAGGACATCTTCGGTCTGGATCCCGAATGCGTGAGAAAGAAGATTACGAAATACACCAGGGCGATTGTTGTGGTGCATCTCTTCGGACAGGCCGCCGATATGTCCGGGCTCAAGACCTTGGCAAGGCGGTACAGACTGGCGCTTATCGAGGACTGCGCGCAGTCGCCGGCGGCAACTTATAAAGGCCGCTACGTAGGAACGATCGGCACCGCCGGTGTTTTCAGTTTTAACCAGCAAAAGACGATGACGACCGGTGAGGGCGGCATGATCATGACAAATGATGCGAGGATCGCCGAGAAGGCGCGTCTGATCCGTAACCACGGAGAGGTTGTGGTCGGAAAGATGAAGATGAACGATATCGTCAATATGCTGGGTTGGAATTACCGAATGACGGAACTGGAAGCGGCAGTGGGTATTGCGCAGTTCGACAAGCTTGAGTATTTGACAGAATACCGCATTGAATTGGCCGACACCTTGCGAGACGGCTTGAAAAAAGCGGGATTGCCGGGACTGGAATTACCCTTAATTCGGCCGGGCAACCGTCACGTGTATTTTTCTTTCCCCATAAAATTGAAGGCAGAAACTGCCGGTTTTTCACGCGGTATTTTTGTAAAAGCTGTCAGGGCGGAAGGCATACCCCTTGGCGAAGGCTACGTCCGGCCGATTTATTTCGAACCCATGTATCAAAAAAAGACCGCACTCGGCCGGCAAGGCTATCCGTTCCGGCCGCCTTATTATAAAGGTCGTGTGGACTATTCTCCGGGTATCTGTCCTGTCGCCGAAAAGATGCACGCGGAAGCGTTGATAACGACCGGGCTTTGCCGTTATCCACTGAAAAAAAGTGATATAAAAGATATTGTTCGTGCCTTCTGTAAGGTTTACGAAAACAAGAAAGAACTGTCATCGAACAAAACTGTTCATTATGAATATCTTGTTTAGAAAAGATAACGAGAAGGAGTTCGTCAAGAAATGGAAGGCCTTTCTCGACGGTTATCCTGCCAGTTATCGTTACCTCCCCCGCTGTCTGGATTATATGCTGACCTATTCCACGGCAATGGTTGATGATCTCAGCTTTGTGGCCCTGCGCGGCAAGGATCCGGTCGGCATCTGTTTTCTTCCGGTCGAGGAACGCATGGGACGCCGATGCATGACGGCCTCCGGAGGTTATGTCCCCGCCCCGCTGGCGTCGGACGAAAAAGTGGAAAAGGAGATGTTCGCTTTTATTGACGGGCTGGCCCGGGAGCACAGGATCGCGGTTATCCGTTTTTATCTGGATCCTCTGGTCATGGAATACCGCGAGAAGTTCAACAATCTGCTCGCGTTCGGCTATATGGACACCTCTTCCACGGACGGAATCATCGACCTGCGGCCCGGCGGCCAGAGCATTTTCCGGTCGTTCCGGGAGAACCACCGGCGCAGTATCAAAAAGATCATGGACGACAAAGCCTTGCAGGTTGTCCTGTTTGACTTCCACAAACCGGATTATAAGGTCCATGAGACCTACCGGAAGCTTCACCGGCAATGCGCGGGCCGGGTCACGCGCGGCAAAAAAACCTTTGACCTGCAGTTCGCCATGTTGAAGAACGACGAGGCCAGCCTTTTCGGGCTGAAGAAAAAACGGCGCTTCATCGGTTTCCTGTATTTTTTTCATCAGGGCAGGACCGCGGTGTACGCCAGCGGTTCGGATGATCCCGAATACGGGAGCCTCCCGGTCTACCATGTCCTGATCTGGCGCGCGGTCCAGTATTATAAGAACCGGGGTTTTGAATTTTTGCAATTAGCGAGGCCGTGCGGGTTCAACCGGGTCGACGGATTCGGAAGCTACCTGGACGCCAAACAGATCAACATCAGCCATTTCAAACGGGGGTTCGGGACGAAGATGGTGCCGTTGTTCCGCGGCGTTAAATATTTCGACAAGGCCTTTTTTTTGAAGGACGCGGACACGTTCAAAAACAATGTCATGGAGGCCATGCCATGCTGACGTTTGACGATTTTCGCAGGAAAGCCAGGGACGAAAAACTGCGCGCCTTTGAAAAGGTCGGACGCGCGCAGATCCATGTTGGGCCAGAGAACAAAGAGAAGAATATTGTTCCCGATGTCCGTGACAAACTGGATATCCAACCGGGCGGCGTCATCTGCGATATCGGCTGCGGATGCAGTACGCCGGCGCGCGACCTGATAGACTTCGCACGGGTCAACAAGAATCCTCTTATCCTGATCGATTCCAAGGAGATGCTCGATCAGCTTCCCGATGAGAGCTTTCTTGAAAAAATCTCGTGCGAGTTTCCGATATGTTCTGACTTTATTGAAGAATACAAGGACGGCATCGATTATGTCATCGTTTACAGCGTGATCCAGATCGTCTTTGTCCACGGTAACATGTTCCGATTCCTGGACAAGGCCGTTTCGCTTTTGAAGAACGGTGGCCGGCTTCTTTTGGGAGACCTGCCCAATATCACGAAAAAGAGGCGCTTCCTCGGCTCGGAGGCCGGCAGGCGTTTGCACATGGAATGGGCGAAGACCGCGGAACCCCCGAAGGTCGAATGGAATACCTTTAAAGAGGGAGAATTCGACGAGAGCGTGGTGTTTTCCATTTTGCAGAGGTACCGCGGCATGGGCTGTGAGACGTATCTTTTACCCCAGAGAGACGGGTTGCCGATGAACAAGACGCGTGAGGATATCCTGATAGTCAAGTGGTAAGACACCGATGAGTGTATGAGAGATTTGATCGATGCAAATGTCCCAGTCGAAACGGTTGTTGAAGAAGGCCCGCCAACGGATCCCCGGCGCGACGCAGACTCTTAGCAAGGGGTCGTCCCAGTTTGTAGAGGGTGTTGCCCCGGCCTTTATCAAAAAAGGAAAAGGCTGTTACGTCTGGGACGTGGACGGCAACAGATATATCGATTACCTGATGGCCCTGGGCCCGGTCATATTGGGACATAATCATCCCGCGGTCACGTCTGCCGTTAAAGGTGTTCTGGGGAAAGGAACGACATTTACGCTTCCGCATCCACTGGAGCATGAGCTGGCCCGTGTTTTGTGTGACATCATCCCCTGCGCGCAGATGGCGCGTTTCGGAAAAAACGGTTCGGACGCGACCTCTGGAGCGGTCAGGCTGGCGCGGGCGGTTACCGGGAGAGAAAAGGTGGCCTGCTGCGGATACCATGGTTGGCAGGACTGGTATATCGCGACGACAGCCTGGAATAGAGGTGTCCCGGAATGCACGAAAAAACTGACCCTGCCTTTTCAATATAATGATTTGAGTGGACTGAAAAAGATTTTTGACAAAAACAAAGGAGAGATCGCCTGTGTGATTATGGAGCCTGTGGGCATGGAATCTCCGAAGAACGGCTTCCTGCGCAAGGTGAAGCGGCTGGCACACGGCAACGGCGCCTTGCTGATTTTTGACGAAATCGTGACGGGGTTCCGCTTTACCCTCGGCGGAGCCCAGGAATATTTCGGCGTTGTCCCGGATCTGGCCTGTTTCGGAAAGGCCATGGGAAACGGTTTTCCCATTTCAGCGGTCGTGGGAAAAAGGGATATCATGAAGGACTTCGATAAGGTCTTTTTTTCCTTTACGTTTGGCGGCGAGATTGTTTCCATTGCGGCGGCGCTGGCAACGATTAGGGAGATCAAGAAGCAAAGAGTGATTCCCCGTTTGTGGAGACAAGGGGAACAACTGCAGAGCGGTTACAATAAACTGGCCGGGGAACTTGGGCTCGGTTCCTTGACGCGATGTGTGGGGTTTGCCCCCAGAAACAAGATTTTCTTTTACGACAGGCAGGGGCGCGAAGATCTTCTCGTGAAGAGCCTTTTCCAGCAGGAATGCATCAAGCGTGGTCTTCTCTTTACGGGAAACCATCTTGTCTGTTACCGTCATACTGACAGGGAGATCAAAATCACTCTGCGTGTTTACCGGCAGACGCTCGGGATCATAAAGAAAGCGCTGGAGACTAATAGTGTGAAAAAAATGATTAAGGGAGTTCCGCTTAAGGCCGTTTTCCGGTCCTGATGTCGGTAAGCAAACGGGGGAAAAACATGGTGGATTATACGGCGGAGGATTTACGCAGGGCCTACGAGGAGGTCGGGGTCAGGAGGGGCATGACGGTCCTTCTCAAGACAGACCTGCTCAAACTTGGATATTTTGAATCCCGAAAAAAAGAAGATATCCTGGAGGCTCATTTTCGTGTTCTTTCGGATTTGGTCGATCTGAACAAGGGGACGATCGTCGTGAGCACTTCCAGCACTTACCTGTGCAATACAAAGGAACCCTTTGATCCCCGTACGACAAAAAGCGAACGGGGTGTCCTGACGGAGTACATCCGGACACGAGAGGGTGCGGTCCGGAGTTTTCATCCCTTTACGTCGTATGCGGCCATCGGCCGGGAAGCCAGAGAGATGTGCAGCGATGTCTCCCGCCATGCCTACGGTCCGCAAACTCCCAAGGCGCGCTTGCTCGAACGAGAAACGCTTTGCGTCAGCATGGGGTTGCCGCCCCGGCTGACTACGTCTTTGGTGCACCATGTCGAGATGATTATGGGGGTCCCCTATCGATACACAAAGGAATTCATACACCCGGTCGTCCGCGGGCAGGACATCGCCGAGGAGCCGTTTTATCTTTTTGTGTATTACCGGGAATGCGCTATCAAACGCAACCGCAATGTGAAGATTTTTGAACGTTTTCTGCAAAAGGGGCACCGGATCGCTGAATCGAAGTTGGGAAAAGGCCTGTTATACGCCTACTCGCTGAACGATTTTTATCGATGGACCATTGAGGCCTTTAAAGAGGACATCTACATCTGGCTGGATGAACCGCCTAGGGTGAGGCCGTATCAAAAATGAAAACCAAAGGTCCAAACAGGCATGCTGAGGAGAGAGGGGGAGGCCGTTGGCCCCCCGCATCCGTCTTGAGAGCGGCGCGGTGCCGGGCCGTGAAGCTGTGGCAAGAGTGTCTCCACAGGTTTGTTCCTATGCCGTTGACGCCATCCCAAATACTGTTTATGCAGGAGAACAATAAGTTCTGGAGCCGGTATTCCCCGCCGGAAGAGGTGGACGGATACGTTTATATTGAGACCACGGGCCACGACGTGATCGATCTGTGCAACGCCTCTTTCGGCATGATCGTCGCGCAGGCCAAAGGTGTCAAGCCCCTGTTTGCCATCAGGGATACAGTGAAGACGCCGGTTAAACAAATACTCGAAACCTATCCGCAGGCTGAGTTTGTTTATCTGGCAGGATGGCCTTTTCGGTTGTCAAAGTTAAGAGCGGCCTGGAAAGCCTACCGCGTTTTTCGCTCTTTAAAGACACCTGGTGATATTCTGGAGCTGCGAGTAGACGACATTGTAATAGGAAATGTCATCTACGATGCCGTTCTATCCTACGGTTACGCAACGATTCATCGCATCGATGGAAAAGTGTTGCGCGCGCTGGTTAGTATCTACCTGACGCGGGATGCCATCAAGCGCATTTTGCATGTTTACCCGATAAAAATTGCCGTCTTAAGCCAGTTGATGGGGCCAAAAGGTAGTATTATCGCGAAGCATATTATTCGTGAGGGTATCGAGATTTTGAATCGAGTCGGTTCTCATCAGTTGCTCATAAAAAAATACCGCACCATGGATGATTCCACCCGTCATCCCACATCACCCATTCCCGAGTATTTTTCTCTTATGATGGAAAACGATGACGGAACGGTTGAGCGTGCGGCTGATGAGTATCTTGAAAAAAGGCTCACAGGAGGCGTGGGGCGCATAGACGCCGCCCTGGCCTTCAATCCCGAAAAAAAACTTTATACTTCCCCGGAATCTTTTTATAAAGATTACGACCTGGATGACCGCAAGCCTCTTGTTTTCGTCATGCTGCATGCCTTTAACGACAATCCCCACTGGAGTTATCCCCGCCGCATGTTATTTACGGATTATTATCATCTCTTCATGAAAACGTTGGATATTGCCCGAAATGTCAAAGAGGTCAACTGGATATTCAAGGAACATCCTACACAGAGATATTATCCGACAAAAGATATCGATTTGAATGGAATTATGTCGCGCGTTGCGTGCGAGCATATCCGATTTCTCGATGCGGAAGCCGATTTCAATACAAGCTCATTACGCTATATCGCACACGCGATTGTGACGGGGACAGGAACCGCAGGGCTTGAATTTTCGGCCTATGGCATACCGTGTGTCCTGACAACAGAAGGCCGGTACGGAGGACACGGATTCACGATCGAACCGCCCAACGTCGAAGAATTTTGCAATTATCTCAAACAGATTAGGGCATTGAAACCGTTGAACGCTGGACAGATACGGGCCGCCAAGGTTATGACCTATTTCCTTTACAGTATAATGGAGAACACAACGTATTACTTCTGTCCTCATGTTGGTGCCCGCTGCATTCTCAAAGACTGGCGGGGGGGTGCTTTGTGGGACAAGGCAGGTCGTCAGTTTCTTCAACCTGAACACGTCAAAAAAATGAAAGAACAAGTCGAACAAATAACGCGTTTTGTTCTTGATGATATGAGAATCCAGTATGTAGATTTGGACAGATACGCATTCTTGCGAGAAGGGTGTAAGGAGGGGAGAAAGTGAAGACGGAGAATCCGGAAAAGAAAAAGATTGAACCCAATGATCGCAATGCCCAAAGCATGTGGGAGCTTATGGTTGAATTGTTTCCTCTTTATCGTTCATTGCTGGGACCGGGATTTCATATTTCGTTAAAAAGTATTAAAAAAAAACTACCATTGACGATCAAGGAATTTCCTAGCCAGAGAAGGGTGTTTGATTGGGTTATACCTAAAGAATTCAAAGTGAATTCCAGTTATGTTGTTGATCCAGATGGACAGAAGATCCTGGATTTCGAAGAGTGTCATTACCATCTGTTTGTCTACAGCCAACCCTTTTGCGGTGAGATGGATCGTGAGGAATTATTGGAACATATCGGATCGCATCACCTTCTCCCCGATGCGATTCCTCTGCGAGTCACCTATTATCGCGAAAAATGGGGATTATGCGCTTCTCAACGCCAAGTGGATGCCCTTGTGCCAGGGCGCTATCAGGTACGTATTGATACGGAACACTTTGACGGCGCCCTGCGCATGGGGGAATATTTTCTTCCTGGTGAAAGCGAGGAGGAGGTCTTGATCACCAGCTACCTGTGCCATCCCCACGGCGCCAATGATAATCTTAGCGGTGTGGCCGTAGCCGTTGAACTATTCAAAATGCTGGAGAGGCTTCCCCGCCGCCGTTATTCTTACCGGCTTGTCATCTGGCCGGAGACGATCGGGGCTGTTACGTATATTTACCACTACCCAGAGCGTTTGAAAAAGACCGTGGGAGGCTACGTCCTGCTCTGCCTCGGTGACGATGAAAGCGGTCGGTTCCATTACAATCCCAGCTTCCAAAAGGATTCCGTGTTTGACCGGGCGGTTACGCATGCCCTGGCTAGCTTAGGATATGACTATGTCGTTTTGCCCGGCAACGAGCGTTATTCGGACGAGAGACAGTTTAATGGTATCGGGGTGCGCCTTCCCATGGGAAGTCTCATGCGTACTCCACCCGGAAAATATTCCACTTATCACACGAGCCTCGACAACCTGGAATACGTCAAGCCGGAAGCGCTTTTCAAGTCCCTTTGCGCGTATTGGAAGGTTCTTACGACCATTGAGCGTACGCAGGTTTACAAAGGAAATTTTGTCGTAGAACCGTTTCTCACGGGATATGGGATCTATCCTTTTGATTTGGGTGTGGGAGAGGGGACGACGAAGGCCAGCGGGGAGGAGGCCCGTAAGCGGGCTCGGGCCTACTATCATCTGATGTGGAATGTCGATGGCAAGACGGATTTGTTGGACATCGCGGACAAGGCCGGTTATCCCATCGAATATTTTGACAGACCTGTCGAAGACTTATTGGGGGCGAATCTGATGAGGCCGGCCTCGAAAAGCAGAAAAAAACACAGGTAAACCAAAAATCTGGAGGTTTTGATGGAAGAACAAATGCTGAAATTTCGTTATAAAGGCAAACGAGAGTATGTCCACGGGCCATGCATGTACAAGGAGATTTCCGAGTTGATCGCGCCAAGAATAAACCAGTCGCCGGGAGTATTTAAGATGGCCATGCACGCATTAATACGTCATCAGTGCCGGATTATCTTTGGTGAAGTCGGCGAGCCTCTGCCTTCTGTCGCCCATCCGAGTGCCGAATTCTCTTTTTCCGGCAGAGAAAAGGGCCTTTTGGGTTGGTTGGTTGAGACAGACGAGCCCGTTGTTGATCGTTATCCCTATCCGGAAGATGATATTGTCAAGGTTTCACATGTCGAGGATAAGATCATCAAAATTCACCAAGAGGTGCCCTTCCATCCGATAGAGGTCCTGGTCGCCATCAACAAGCATCTCCTTTTGATGCTTTTTCCGAATGCCAAAGGAAAGTGGCTTTTTACGCGGCTTGAATTGAACCGGTTATTGAGAGAAGACGATAAGACTAAGTTCGAGGTCAGGTTGGCGCAGAATTTCGCTTTCCGGATGACAAAATCGTTGGTGATTGTCGATGGGGGCATAATCGGGCATATCTATTTCTCACAAGTTCTGAAATGATTATCATCGCCGCGATCAATAGCTATATTCCCGAACACAGAATTTCAAATTTTGACCGCAAGGGTCTTTTTGAAATCGACGATAATTTCATAAGGGATAAATTAGGTGTCCATGCGGTTTCACAGAAGGCCCTTGAAGAGGATACGTCGGATTTGTGTGTGAAGGCCTTTGAGCGGCTGCGAGCAACGACAGATACTGGTATGGATATCGAATGCCTTGTAGTCTGTACGCAAAACCCCGATGGCCACGGCATCCCGCATACATCAGCGGTCGTACACGGCAAGCTTGACTTGCCTGAAACATGCGCTTGCTTTGATATTTCCCTGGGGTGTTCGGGATATGTGTATACGTTATCCATCGTTAAGGCCTTTATGGAGGCGCACGGTTTCAGAAAGGGGCTTCTCTTTACGGCCGATCCGTATTCGAAAACGGTTGATCCGTTGGAGAAGAATACTGCTTTGTTATTCGGGGACGCCGCGACCGTAACATTTTTGCGGGAAGGACAAGGGATATGGGCCCCGAAAACCTTTCGTTTTGCGAGCAGGGGAAAGGAAGCGGGAGTTTTACATAACCGGAGAGAGTCCCTTTATATGAATGGACGGGCTATTTTCAATTTTTCGGCCGTCGAGGTGCCCCTCCAAGTGCAGGGCCTCTTGGAAAAAGAAGGGCTGGGCTTGGATGAAATCGATCTGTTTATTTTCCATCAAGGAAGCAAATATATCATCGATCGGTTACGCAAACGTATGAGCCTTCCGGAAGAAAAAGTGCCTTTGCTGATGAGCGAATGCGGGAATACGATTTCTTCTTCCATCCCGTTAGTTTTGGAGAAGTACGCATCGCGTAATGACATTGAAAAAGTTGTTCTCTGCGGTTTTGGTGTTGGGCTTTCATGGGCAAGCGGTCTGTTAACAAGAAAAAACTAAGGAGAGGATTATGCAGGACATTAAACAAAAGATTGCGGAAATGGTCGGAGAGTTTGTATCAACGGACATGCTGGCCGATGAGGCGAACTGGGAGCGCCGGCTAAGTGAACTCGGCATTGATTCTCTGGATGTCATGACTTTATTTTTGAATGTTCAGGAAAAATTTGGATTGTCTGATATTCCCGAAAATGACATCGACAGGCTGAATTCATTGAATGCTATCATGGAGTATGTTAAGGCCGAGGCTGGCAAGAAGACATCGACTTGAAGGCAAGAAAAATGCGGTTATCAGATTTTTTTTCAAAAGCCGAAATCGTCCGCGATGGTCAGTTTATGACATTGGGGCATGTGCAGACTTCCTGTGCCGGCACCTTGGTTTATTGTGACACTATTTTTTATGTTAAAGCGGCAAACAAGAATGATCGGGTCAGTTGTGTTGTGACGACAAAAAGTCTTTCTAAGGATGTTGCCCCGAAAAAAGGTGTTGTTGTTGCCGAATACCCAAGAAACTGTTTCTATCGCATCCATCATCAATTGCTGAGTCATAACCTCATGCCGTCAGATATTATTTATGGGGTTGGGAAAAATTGTTGTATACATCCTTCGGCTATCCTGTCCAAGAAGTCTAAGATCGGAAATAATGTTACGATTGAGGCGAATGTCGTCATCAAAGATGAGGTCGTCATCGGTGATAATGCCAGAATTGACGCGGGGGCGGTTGTCGGAACAGACGGATTGCTCTATCTGAAGGAGGATGGGGACATTTATCCTGTGCGACATGGAGGAGGGGTGCATGTGGGGCGTAACGTGACAATTCTCAGCCAGGCCGTTATCGCCCGTTCGATTCATCCGACACTCTTAACGTCAATCGGAGATCATTCTCTCATTGGCATTAGGTCAAGTATTGGGCATGAAGTGCAGATCGGCAAAAACTGCGTTATTTCCAATAATTGTGTCTTGGCACGCAAGGCCGTCATCGGAGATGCGGCTTGGATTGGGAGTTCCGCGGTTATTCGTGAATATGTAACCGTCGGAAAGGGGGCAATGGTCATGGCGGGTAGTATTGTTATAAAAGATGTCCCCCAAAACAAAAAGGTATCAGGTCATTTCGCTATTGATCATCAGATGAACATGATGAAATTCCTGAAAAAAGAAAGAATGGAATGAAACGATTCCTTTTCCGTTGTGATGTTTCTCCATCCCTGGGCACAGGACATTTGCGGCGCTGTCTCGCGCTCGCCGGTGAACTCCGGCGCAACGGCGCCGGGATATTCTTTTTGTGCCGCGATGAGGACATGGCGCTGGAAGGCCTCCTTGCCGAAACCGTGCGGCAGTGGGAACATATGGATTGGCGGACAGACCCTTTCGAAGATGCGCAAAGGCTGGCCGGGCTTTTTCGGACATGGGACATCGATGCGGCCGTTGTCGACCATTACCGCACGGACGCGGACTATCAAATGGAACTTCTTTCGGCCGGGGTGAGATGGCTGCAGTTCGACGGAAGACCCCACAAGGACCTTTGGGCTGACTGGGTCTTCAACGCCAGTCCCGTATTCAGTGAACAGGATTACCGGCCGTATCTGCGAAGAAGGGAAACGCGGTTGCTGGTCGGTCCGCAATACGCCCTCCTTCGTCCGGAATTCGCCGCGGCCAGGACACGGTACGCATGCCGGCGGAAGCCGGAACGCATTCTTCTGACCTTCGGAGGAGGTGATGACCGGGGAGCCGCCCTTTTATGTTTAGAGGCCCTCAGTTCCCTGGAAACCCGCATGGAATACGTTGTCCTTTTGAGTTCTCTCAATCCCGGAAGGGAAGCCGTCGAGTTATGGGTGAAAAGGCATCCGGAATTGAGGGTTCGGATTCTTATCGATACGCCGGACGTGGCCGAATGCATGGCGGACGCGGATCTGGCCTTGATCGCCGGGGGAATAACGTCGTTCGAGGCCGCGGCCCTGGGTGTTCCCGCCTGTATCATTCAAATCGCCGGCAATCAGAAACCGAATTGCGAGGCCTGGCACGCTATGGGTACCGCCGTCTATCTTGGAGCCGTCGAACAGCTGGACGGCCGGAAGATTGTCCGCACCGTTAAGTCCCTGCTGAATAACGGACAGCGCAGGCGGGCCATGTCGGCGAGAGGGAGGCAATTGGTCGACGGGAACGGAACCGGCTGTGTGAGCGATCTCCTTATCGGGACGCTAAGCGGAGTCAAACAGTGAAACAGCATGTCCGGATCATTGCGGAGGTGGGATCGAATTATGACGGCGATCTTTCAAAGGCAAAGGCTTATGTCGTCGCGGCCAAGGAGGCCGGGGCTGATGCGGTCAAGTTTCAGACGCTGAAAAAGGAAAAACTTGTGGCGCCGTTCGTCTGGGAAGGCGGGGAAAGGAAGCGTAACCCGGTGTACAGTCAGTTTTCCAGCCTCGAACTGCCTGAGGAGTGGCATTTCGAACTGAAGAAGACGGCCGACCAGACGGGCATCGAATTCATCTCGACGCCTTTTTTTCTGAAGGCCGTGGACCTGCTGGAGCGGGTGGGGGTCAAAACCTACAAGATCGCGGCGGGTGATATCACGTTTTCGCCGCTCCTGGAGGCGGTCGGAAGGACACAGAAAAAGGTGATCCTGTCGACCGGCGCGAGCGGCCTGGACGACATACGGAACGCTCTCGATACGCTGCGTGAGGCCGGCGCCGGAGATATTACGCTTCTGCATTGCGTCAGCCAGTATCCGCCGAAGTTTGACGAGATGAACCTGCGGGCCGTGCTGACGCTCAAAGAGACTTTTGGCCTGCCGGTCGGAATCTCGGACCATACGCCGGGGGATCTTGTCCCCGTCTCGGCGGTCGCCTTGGGCGGGACTTGCATCGAAAAGCATGTCACCTTCGAGAGGGGCGGTCCGGGGCCGGATCACGGTTTCTCCATGACCATGGAAGAGTTCCGCTCGATGGTCGGGACAATCCGGTCGCTTGAAGGAGCCCTGGGTTCAGGAGAGAAGACGCCTTCTCCCAGCGAACGCCTCAAACAGCGCCGGATGCGCCGCGGCCGGTATGATCCGGAAACCTTTGAGCGCACAGATGCAGAAGAGGGAATATGGCTGAGACCGCAACACGACCAGATGTAAGGCGGAACGGGGCCGGAGGTCGTCCGTTCAAGGCGCACAATGAGATGACTGAGTTTATTGACGCTAACAGACGATTTTGGGCCTCTTATCCCGAATCAGGAAAGGACGCCGTTCTTCTGGTCGAGACCTCGGATAATGTGTTGATAAACCATTCAAACGCGGTGGCGGCAAAGATTGTGGCCCGCGCGAAACATTACCGTATCGGCTGGCTGAAAGAAGACTTCACGGATGAGGCCCTGATGCGGAGTTATTCACGAAACTCGCTTTTCATCCGCCGGGAGCGCCCCTCTCTTTGGCTGGTTTTCGGGTTTCTCTCGCGGGCGCTTTATTTTTATTTGGCTTACGCGGTATTCTCCGACCGGATTCTGAGTTTCCGGTATAAAGGGATTGTTTACGGGGATTGTGTTTACGACGGATACCTGGCGCGTTACTGTTACGCGACACTGCACCGCTTCGATCCGCGGTTGGTCGTTGTATTCTATTCTCTGCTTTTCCGCGACTTCCAGGCGAGAAGACTGCTGAAAACGGAGAACATCAAGGCCATCCTGACGGCCCACTACGTCGGGGTCAATAAAGGGGCCCTTGTGCGCGTGGCCTTGCAGAACAACATCCCTGCTTACTGGAAAGGAGGAGGCCATGGAATCATTTGTCTATCGTTATTCAAAGGCCTTCCGGACGTTTACAAGTATCCTTTGAAGCCCTCTTTTGAGGAAATGGAGCACGCTGTCAATAATTTCAGCCGGACAATAGAAGAAGAGTTCCGGGACATGATATGCCAGGCCAATAATCCCTTCCTGGGGGCCTTTCCGGTGGAGGAGGATAATGAGATTCCCGAGCAACAAAATCGAGAAGAGTTTTTCAAAAAAATGGGAATGGAACACCGGCCGATTGTCTTTGTCATGCTCCATTGTTTTAACGATTTTCCCCACTCACATTTTGAATGGATGATTTTCCGGGATTATTATGACTGGTTCAGGCAGACCTTGGAGTTTGCTGTGAAAGACACTTCGAAGAACTGGATTTTCAAGGAGCATCCCGCCAATGTTTATTACCCTGCGCATGACATTGACATGAATCAAATCATGAGCACGGCTCCGGGACATGTCCGTTATGCGCCGTGTGACAGTGATATCACGCCCTTGACCGTTTTGAATGTGGCCGACATGATCGTGACCTGCCTGGGCTCTCCGGGGGTCGAGATGCCTGCCCTGCGGGGGATCCCCGCGCTTCTGGCGGGAGAGGCGTCGTTCAGCGGGCTCGGATTCAACATAGAGCCCCGGACCAAAGAAGAATACTTTTCCGTCTTGAAAGGGTTTATTCCTCGCAGGCTGAGCACCGAACAGCGGTTGCGGGCCAAGTTTTGTTATCTGTACATGCTGAAATATACCACCGTGCCCTTTGCTGCGGGACCGGCCTTGACGTTCGCCGAATCCAGGGACAATGAGCAGTTAAAAGCCGTCTATCCCGGGCGGATTTTAGCGGCCTATCATCAACAGAAAACCCTCATACAGAACCAGTTTTTACAGTACGTGGAGGACGTCGGCAAAAATAATTTCAGCCGATTGACATGTTTGCCCGGTAGAAGGAATTCTATGGCGTACGGTCATTCTAGGGGGGACAGTAAATGGAGAGGTTGATGGGCCATTATAAGTACAAACCGCGCAGCGAAGTTTCGATTTACTGCCTAATTGGGAGGAAAGAATGAAAGTTGTGATTCTATGCGGAGGATTGGGGAGCCGGTTAAGGGAGGAAACAGAGTTTCGTCCCAAGCCGATGTTGGAAATCGGAGGCAAGCCTATTCTTAACCATATCATGAATCTCTTCGCCCATTACGATTACAAGGATTTTATTCTATGTTTGGGATATAAGGGTGAAATAATCAAAGAGTATTTTTATAATTATGAATTGATCAACAATGATTTTTCAATTGAACTGGGATCAAAGAAGAGAATTCAGATCCACAGCAAGCATCGCCAGGCGGGGTGGAGGGTCACACTCGTTGATACCGGAAAGGGGGCCTTAAAAGGCGCGCGTTTGTATCGGGTGAAAAAATATATCTCTGACGATGTCTTCTTGATGACCTATGGCGACGGAGTCGCAGATGTTAATATTCCGGAGTTGTTGGCCTTCCATCGATCGCACGGAAAAGTTGCGACCTTGACAGGCATTAACCCGGCATCGCGTTTTGGTGAACTTAAAACGAAGAATCAAGAGGTCTTGAGTTTTTCGGAAAAACCGAAAGAAGGCAATGGTTTAATTAACGGCGGGTTTTTTGTGTTTAGCCGGGAAATATTTAATTTTTTGAAAGATGAAGATTCATGCGATCTGGAGATTGGAGCCCTGGAAGAGGTCGCTAAGCAAAGACAGTTAATGGCCTACATCCATAAAGGATTTTGGTCATGCATGGACACCTTGCGCGACATGGAATATCTCAACCGTTTATGGAATCAGGGTGAAGCCAGATGGAAAATTTGGGAGTGAAATTGCATTCTTTTTACAAGAATAAAAAAGTCATCGTTACAGGCCATACAGGTTTCAAAGGGGCATGGTTAAGTTTATGGTTGCAACGCATGGGAGCCAAAGTCATTGGATATGCCCTACCTCCCCCGACAGAACCCAGTCTATTCAAGGCGGCCGGTTTGGAGGGGAAAATGAGTTCAAAGACCGGTGATATCCGCGATTTTTCGGCTGTATGCAAATTCGTTTCCGAAGAAAGGCCGGAGATGGTTTTTCATGCCGCGGCACAGTCTTTGGTCCGGGAATCCTATCTTTCTCCGGTTGAAACATTTTCGACAAATGTGATGGGAACGGCCCATGTCTTGGAGGCATGTCGCGGCATAGGTTCGGTGAGGGCCATTGTCGTTTTAACTAGCGATAAATGCTATGAACAAAAAGAAGGAGAACAATTCTTCGTGGAGGATGACCGCCTCGGCGGTCATGATCCTTACAGTAATTCGAAGGCCTCGGCGGAGTTTGTTGTTCAAGCCTATAACCGATCTTATTGGCATTCTCCAGATAAGAAAATATTTTTGGCCTCAGCCAGGGCGGGCAATGTGATCGGCGGTTGCGATTGGGCGAAAGAGCGGCTTTTGCCCGATTGCATACGGGCTTTGACGAACGGCCGGCCGGTGAGAATCCGTTATCCCGATGCGGTGCGTCCGTGGCAGCATGTCGTGGAACCGCTTTATGGCTATCTGAAATTGGGTATGGTTTTATATAACCGTTTTCAGAAATCTTGCGGTGCTTGGAACTTTGGACCAGGAAAATCAGAACTAAAACAGGTGCGATGGATTGTTGAGCGCGTTGTCGAACTTTGGGGCAGCGAGGCATCTTGGGAATTTGAAAGCGGAGAAAAACCGCATGAAGCCGGTTTTCTTGGTTTAGACTGCTCAAAGGCTGAAAAAAATCTTGCAGTCCGCGCACGCTGGTCTGTCGAGACAGCTTTGCAAAAGACCATTGAATTGTACAAGGCATTTTACGCCGGGGAAGATGTTCTTGGTTTGATCTATAGGCAAATAAACGATTATGAAAGACTGTGTCAATATTGAAATGCCGCATTGTCGGTTATGCGGATCACGCGTAGAGACTTATTTCGTCAGGCTGGGAAAGATGCCTTTGTCGAACGCCTTTTTGAAAGATTCGGACGTTTGTTCGACAGAGGCCGTCTATCCGTTAGATGTATTTCTTTGCGAAAAATGTTTTTTGGCTCAACTTCCGGTTTTTCAGGCTCCGGATAAAATATTTTCCGACTACGCCTATTTCTCGTCCTACTCGCAATATTGGCTGGAACATATTCGCTCTTACGTGGAAGATGTCACACGGCGGTTTTCATTCTTACCTGGGAGTCGTGTTATTGAGGTTGCCAGCAATGACGGATATCTGTTACAGTTTTTCAACCGCAAAGTATTTGAAGTGCTTGGAATTGAACCGGCTGCCAACGTGGCCCTCTGCGCGAGGGAAAAAGGTATACCGACTGAGATTGAGTTTTTCGGCGTTAGTCTGGCTGAAAAGCTTGTACAGAAAAATAAAAAGGCGGACTTGATTATCGGAAATAATGTCTTGGCTCATGTTCCCGAACTAAATAATTTTCTCGAAGGAATGAGGATTCTGTTGAAGGATTCCGGCATTATCACCATGGAATTCCCTCATTTGTTCCGGCTGGTAGAGCAAGTGCAGTTTGATACCATTTATCATGAGCACTTTTCTTATTTTTCTTTCTTTACGGTTAAAGAGGCCTTTGAGAAACATCGTCTTGAGGTTTTTGATGTTGAGGAGATCCCTACACATGGCGGATCTCTGAGGGTATTTGTCCAGCATGAAGGGAGGGGTGTTCATCCGGTTCGCCCATACGTGTCTGTATTATTGCGCAAAGAAGAAGAGGCCGGCATGCAAACCCTGGATTATTACCAGCATTTTCAAAAAGAAGTATGCCGCGTGAAAAATGAAGTTGTTTCATTTTTGAGATGGGCTGGGCAGCAAAGGAAGACCATAGCCGGTTACGGCGCGGCGGCGAAAGGTAACACCCTGCTTAACTACTGCCAAGTCAGTGCACGAGACATTGTTTTTATAGCCGACCGCAATCCGTATAAGCAGGGACGATACATGCCGGGAAGTCATATTCCCATTGTTTCTCCCGATGAAATAATCGCGGAAAAACCTGACTACATATTTATTTTGCCGTGGAACATCAAAGAGGAAATCATGGATCAGCTGCATTATATAAGAGAGTGGAAGGCGCAGTTTGTGGTTCCTATTCCCGTTTTGGAGATTATCCCTTGAAATTTATTCAGACAAAAGTGTTGGGAGTTTTTGTCATCGAGATTGAATCGAAGGGCGATGAGAGGGGTTTTTTCGCAAGGATATTTTGCCGTGAAGAATTCCGTAAGGCAGGGCTTAATCCTTGCATTCAGCAAATCAGCATTTCATTTAACAAGAAGACGGGAACATTGCGCGGTATGCATTACCAACGGAAGCCGTATGAGGAAGCGAAGGTCGTGCGCTGCACGGCTGGTTGCATTTATGACGTAGCGTTAGACCTGCGCCAGGCATCACCGACCTTCAGGAATTGGATCGGGTTAGAGTTATCCGCAGAGAAACGAACAATGCTATATATCCCTGAAGGCGTGGCTCATGGTTTTCAGACGCTGTGTGAGGGGTGTGAAGTCTTGTATCAGATGTCGCGGCCATTCCATCCTGCATCGGCCGCGGGCGTTCGTTGGGATGATCCGGCATTTCAAATTGAATGGCCGGATTGTAAAAACCGCATTCTATCACAGAGAGACAGGGACTTTCCTGATTTTAAGTAATGAATAGAGTTTTAATCTCAGGTGCTAATGGTTTTATTGGGCGGCAAGTCTTGGGTTTGCTTCAAGCCAAAAGAGAATATGAAATTCACGCGTTAACATATACGGACGCATTTTTTCGCGGAGAAAATTTGCACCTCTACAAATTGGATTTGTTGGATAATTCTGCCGTAGGAAAATTATGTCAACGGATCAAACCCGACAGTCTGTTTCATTTCGCTTGGATGACTAAACCGGGGGAATACTGGCAGTCACCGGAGAATGAACGCTGGTTTGATGCCAGCTGTCATCTCCTTAGAGAGTTCCAGAAGCGAGGGGGGCAGCGGGTCGTTGTTGCCGGAACATGCGCGGAGTATGATGCAGATGCGACAGGGCCGAAAGTTGAAGGTGAAACGCCGCTGATGCCGATATCGGCTTATGGTCAAGCAAAAAGGGCTTTTCACCGATATTTCGATGATTTTTGCCGAAAGAAGTCCCTGAGCGGAGCGTGGGGACATATCTTTTTTACTTTCGGGCCACATGAAAATGCGCAGCGATTGATCCCTTCCGCTATTTGTGCTCTTTTACAAAAGAAAATCTTTCGATGCCGCTCAGCCGGTTCGCAAATGGATTTTCTGTACGTTAAAGATGTTGCTGATGCATTTATTCATCTTTTTTCCGCAGATATCGAAGGGGCGGTTAATATTGCCTCTGGAGAATCAATTGTGTTGCGCGACATTCTTCAACAACTTGCGAACCTAATGCACGCCGAGGATTGCCTATTGTTACCTGAGGGAGAAGGCCATGAGCAGAGACCGGCCATTTGTGTTGGGGATACACACCGACTGAATCATGAGGTCGGGTGGAGGCCTCATTTCACGCTTGAAAATGCACTCAAGGAAACGATTCAGTGGTGGAAAGTTACGCGATTCGGAGAAAGACATGAAATTCGTCATTGATACGAAACGGCGCATCCTGTCAATTCAGGAGCGTAATGCTTTAAAAGAAATCCCGCTCTATTCCCGCGAGGCTTTTGAAATCATTTCACAAGAATGGCTGAAAATCTGTTGGAATGAAAAGTACACATACACCTTCACTTGGCTTGGACGGCCAGTCATTCAATTGCCAGAAGATTTAATCCGCGTTCAGGAGGTGATTTATCGTCTTCGACCCGACGTGATCGTTGAGACGGGTGTCGCCCATGGCGGGTCTCTGATATTCTTCGCAAGCTTATGCAGGTTGATGGGTTGCGGCCGTGTCATTGGAATCGACATCGCAATCCGGCCTCACAACCGGCGGGCCATCGAGTCTCATGAATTGTCATCCTTAATCACATTGATCGAAGGCGATTCGATTGATCCCGGCACTGTCGAGTCCGTCAAAAAAGAAATTACATCTAACGAACGGGCGATTGTCTTCCTCGACTCATTCCATGGAAAGGAACATGTTTTTAAGGAATTGCAGGCCTATAATTCTCTGGTCAGTCCGGGGTCTTATATCGTTGCGACAGATGGTATAATCCGTGACCTCAAGGACACGCCGAGAGGCTGCATGTATTTGTCTAACGGCAACCCTGTAGAGGCGGTTAATGAATTTTTAGCTTGCCATCCTGAGTTTATTCTTGAACAGCCAGATTGGCTGTTTAATGAAAGCAATTTGCGGAAGAATGTCACCCATTGGCCGGATGCCTGGTTGAAGAGAAAATAAAGGAATTTGTAATGGAGATGAATGTTGCCATAGGATTACCCGTCTATAATGGAGAAGCACATCTCGAAAATGCAGTAAAATCGCTATTGGCTCAGGATTATCAGGATTTTGAAATTATTATCTCTGACAATGGCTCGCGTGATAAGACGCCTGAGATTTGCCGTCGATTGGCTGAATCAGACTATCGCATCCGCTATGTCCGGGAGGAAAAGAACAGGGGCTCGGCTTGGAATTTTAACAGGGTCTTTGATCTTGCGGATGGCAAATACTTTATGTGGTCCGCGCACGATGACTGGCGGGGCAGGAACTACATCAGCCGATGTTTGGCGGCCTTTGGTTATTCAAACGGTATCGTTTCAGTGGGGACATACACGGAAGGATTTAATGCGGTTAGCGGCGAGAGGCTCATCTTGGATCGTGGCATTAATACTGTCGGTCAGTCTCCAGAGAGGCGATTCGCCATGTATCTTTCCTATTTACAGAACGGATCGTGTTTGAACGGCATTTTCTATGGTCTTCACAAAAGGGACATTCTTAAAAAGGTATTGCCGCTCAAGCAGATATTGACCTGCGACCATCTCTTCTTGGCCCATTTAAGCCTGTTGGGTGAGTTTTTTATAATTAATGAAGTTCAACTGCATAAGCGCTGGGGTGGTGCTTCGGCAAATTTCAAGGCCAATGCCAAGGCGCAGTGCCTAAAACAGAACCCCCATGTTTATTTTCCTTACTTAATAAGGGAGTTATGGTTACAGAAAATTATTTTTCGCATGTCTGTGAAAATTTGGAAAAAAATCAAGCTGTCCTTGATATCGTTATATTACTATATTTTGTTTTTGATGCGACGTATATATTGGGTCCTAAGGGACAAACAGAGATGCTTCATGAAAATGATGTCCTGCGGAAGATTCAGAAAATGGAACAAAGGCATTTTGCGATCGGGCGTTCATAGCTTGAGGATTGCGTATTTTTATCTGCATGGAAAGCGACCTTGGTCGTTTGGTTATCGGGAATATAAGGAGCGATCTATCAGCCGGGTATTGAGAGATCCGTTATTACTGGAAAATTTCAGGGCCGGGATGTCCCTTCCAGACGGTTTCGGGCTTAGAGTGGATGAAAGGATTGTTGAATATCCATGGCTTTTTTCTCGACTTGACCGTGGCCCGGCCCGGCTTTTGGATGCCGGGGCCGTCCTCAACTATTCTTATCTACTGGAAAATGAAATATTGCTTAAAAAAAGGATTGTTGTTTTTAACCTGACAAAGGAGCGGCGTATCGACCGCAAGGATCTATCATACGTACGCGGTGACTTAAGAAAGACGGGGTTTGAGGATGAAGCCTTTGACGAGATTGTTTGCCTGTCAACACTTGAGCATATCGGTATGGATAACGTTCGCGTTTATACAAATGACGAACGATTTTGCGAAGCCAGACCGCAGGATTATCTTATCGCTGTTAAGGAACTCCGTCGTCTCGTCAGGAAGGGGGGGAGGGTTTTTTTAACAGTCCCTTACGGGCGTTATGAAAACCTCTCCTGGCTGCAGCAATTTGATGAGGTGATGATCCGCAGAATTATTGAGGTTTTTGGTTCGGGACATGTGGCTGTGAATTATTACACTTATACGCCAGGGGGTTGGAAGGCGGGCCAAGTGACGCAATGCAGTGACAATCGTTATTTTGACGTTCATGCTTCAAAAAAATTTGACGCGGATTTCGCCGCGGCCGCCAGGGCCGTGGCCTGTATTGAAATAACCCTTTAACTCCATGGATCTTATTGTCGACGGAATAATATACGAGCTTCAGAAGAGGGGAGGGATCTCGCGGATATTTCACGAGACCCTCCCGCGGTTGTGCTCGGTCGAGCCGGATATTCGCGTGACGCTTTTGTCCCAAGGTGTCCCCGGAGAAGATCTGCCCGCCCACGCGCGCATCGCCCGTCGAGAGTTGCTGTCCTTTTCAGGCGGGAATCGGTTTCTCCGGCGGGGAGTGAGATTCTTGGCGAGAAGGGTATTGTTCCCCTGGATTATAAAAACAACGCCCGGGCAAATATGGCATTCGACCTATTATACCTTGCCGCAGGGCCGGTCCCTGCCTGTTGTCCTGACGGTGGCCGATTTGATCCATGAATGGTTCCCCGAGTTATTGCCTGGCAGGGACAACGGGGCCTTCCGTCTGTGCAAAAAAAGATGTATCAAGTGCGCGGAGGCGGTGATCTGTATCTCGGAGACGACCCGCAGGGATCTCATCCGGTTTCATGATGTCGCGCCGGAAAAAACTTATGTGGTGCACCTGGCTGCGGCGGAAACCTTTCGCCCTAAAGAAGACATTGAAAGGCCACAAAGGCCGTTTCTGCTTTATGTCGGCAGCCGCGTGCATTACAAGAATTTCGATCTGTTGTTGAAGGCCTTTTCGCGGTGGTCGAAAAAGGAGGATTATGATCTCGTGGCCGTGGGGCCGCCCTGGTCGCGGGAAGAAAACAGAAAGGTCCGGGAGTCAGGGCTGGATAAAACCGTTAAGCGCCTGTCCTATATCGACGATGAGAAATTATGCGAGTTGTATAATCAGGCCGAGGCCTTTGTTTACCCGTCTTTGTACGAGGGGTTCGGTATTCCGCTTTTGGAGGCGATGGCCTGCGGCTGTCCGGTTGTGGCCTCGAGAATTCCTACCACCGAAGAGATCGCGGGATCTTGCCCGCATTATTTCGATCCACGGGATGCCGAGGCCTTGCGCCGGGCCTTGGACGATGTGTGGTCGCAAGGGAGGACGGGACAGCGGATAAAGGACGGACTGAAGCGCGTGGAAATGTTTTCCTGGGAGAAAACAGCCAGAAAGACGCTGGATGTCTACAAAAGTGTATTGACAGAAAGATCGACATAATGGATCACAATCCGAAAAAGTCTTTGATCACAGGAATAAACGGTCAAGACGGCTGTTACCTTGCCCGGTTTCTCCTGAATAAAGGTTACGAGGTGACAGGCGTCATCCGTGCCGATAAGGATACGGACCTTTCCGGTCTGGACTACCTCGGCATCCGCGATAAGGTGCGCTTGATCCGTCTGGATCTATTAAACAGCGACGCGGTGAAAAATTTGTTAAATGACAGCCGGCCGGAAGAAATATATCATCTCGCGGCCCAGAGTTCCGTGGGGTTTTCTTTCGCCCATCCCCGGATGACCATGGCCTTCAATCTGTCCAGCACCCTGCATCTGCTGGAATCGGTCCGCAGTCTGTCTTTAAAAACACGGTTTTATCAGGCCTCAACCAGTGAGATGTTCGGCCATGTCAAAGACCTTCCGGTCGCGGAGGACGCGGTCCTTCATCCGGTAAGCCCCTACGCGATCTCCAAGGCCGCCTGTCACTGGACGACCATCAATTACCGCGAGGCCTTCGGTCTGTTCAGCTGCTGCGGGATCCTGTTTAACCATGAATCCGTGCTGCGCAAAAGCCACTTTGTGACGAAGAAGATCCTTTCGACGGCTATTCGCATTAAAAACGGAAGCAATGAAAAGTTGACCTTGGGCAATATTTATGTCAAGCGGGACTGGGGATACGCGCCGGATTACGTCAGGGCGATGTGGCTGATGCTTCAGCAGAGGAGGCCGGACGACTATATCATCGCGACCAGCGATATGCACAGCCTGCGCTCCTTTATCGAGAAGGTCTTCGCCGAACTCGACCTGCACTGGCGGGAGCATGTCATTATTGATGAGGGGCTCTTTCGGCCTTCCGACATCGAGGCCATTTGCGGTGACCCTTCGAAAGCGAAGAAACAGCTTCGCTGGGATTATCGCCTCTCTTTCTCAGAGTTGATCGCGCGTTTGGTCGCCGAAGAGAAACAGTACCAGAAATACAGGGCTGCGCACGCGCGGGGCGCTTTTGCGGAAGATGAACGATAGGACACAAAAACCTTTGATCACCGTTGTGACGCCGTCCTTTAATCAAGGAAAGTTTATACGGGAGGCCGTCGAAAGCGTAAGGGCGCAGGGGTATCCGTTTGTGGAGCACATTGTTGTGGATAACTGTTCGAACGACAACACCGCGGATATTTTGAGCGGCTACCCGGGCCTTGAGATTGTCCGAGAACCGGACCGCGGGCAGAGCGACGCCCTGAACAAGGGCTTCCGCCGGGCAAAAGGCGATATTATCGGCTGGCTGAACGCGGACGACAGTTACCTGCCGGGATGTTTTGAGCGCGTGAGCCGTTCCTTCGAAGAGGATAAAAGCGCGGACGTCGTTTACGGGGATTACCGTTTGATCGACGAGGAAGGCCGGACCGTGCAGAACCGCCGGGAGCTGGATTTCGATCTCTTCATGCTAAAGTATCTGCACGTTCTTCCCATCCCGTCGACGGCATCCTTTTTCCGTCGGCGCATTTTTGATGAAGGACATTTTCTGGATGAGGATTACCGGTATTCCATGGATTATGATTTCTTTCTGCGGCTGGCCCTGCGCGGTTTCAGGTTCAGGCACATCCCCCAGGTGATGGCGAATTTCCGCGCGCACGGGGAAAGCAAGAGTTTTACAGGCACCCGGAAACAGCTTCAAGAAAAAAGACGCTCTCTCATGGCGAATGATCCTTTCATGAGGCGTTGTTTTCCGCTATTCAGGCAAGGCCTTTGCGGCGTCCTGACGGCGGCCGCGCGGACTAAGCGGACATTTTTGAAAGGATGCAAAGGATATTATTGGCGGCAATGGAAAACTTCGGAGGCCCCTCATGCGTAGATGGCCGGTAAAGAATCTGGATGATCGGATCTTCTGGATTGACGCAGCAGGTTTTTGTCTGATCGGATTTTTATGCATGATGTACTTTATGTTCAAACGTTCATTCGCGCAGATGCATCTGCGACTGCCTTTTTTGGATTTTCCGGTCTTCACCGGGGAAATATTTCTGGCCTTCTGCCTGGGTCTTTTTCTCTGGAAACAGGCCCTGCTCGGGAAACGGCGTCTGACCGGATTGTGGAGCTTTGTTATGGCCGGTTATTTGGCGTTTGTCCTGGGCAAGGCGTTCGCGGGGTACGCCCATTGGGGGCCTCTGGCCTTCCGTAACGCGGCCCTGTTTTATTATCCTCTCTTTGCCGTTTTGACGTGGAGTTTTTACCGGAAAGAATTTTTTACGACACCGGTCAATGTAGCAATTTTGGGTTTATTTTTCGGGGCATTTTTAATTGGTATTTTTGATCATTATTGGCTTTTTAGCGTGCTCATGCTTGGTTTAATCTTGATCTATAAAATCCCGGGGAGACTTCGCTACGTTTTGTTGGCTGTTTTCCTGGCTCTGTTTGAGTTCCGGCTTTTATTTAAGACGGCGCGGATGATGATGGTAAGCAACTTTGTGGCCGGAGCGTTTCTTATAGGGCCTCTTTTTTTCATATGGAATGTTAACCGCCTGAAGAAGGTTTTAATTTTAACGTGCGTTGTCCTGACTGTCTTCCTTGGTTACGCGCGAATCGCTGACCAGCGGTCTCTGCGTTCGATCTTGAACTGGCCTAAAATTCTGGAGGTTTATTATTATTACAATCAGACAGTTCAGAACAGAATCCCTTATTACCGGCCGCATGAAATCGAGGATCTGAAGGTCTACAGCCCGAACGAGTGCAATTTTATCGAAAGACAGCGAAAGGAAGTCAACAGCATCCTTCGCGTCATTGATAAGAAGAGAAAGATAAAAATCAGCCGAAGGCTGCGCGGTCTGGGGGCGAAGGAGACGGGAGAAGGGCTCTCGGGCGAAGAGGATTTAGAGAAGTCCCTGGATGCCGAAGTATATGAAGGAGGGCCTGTTTTTAGGGTTTTACCACTCGAGAGTGAAAAGCTGTTTAAGGACTTGGAGCGAGACAAAGAGTATTATGCGCGTTTAGCCATGGTTATGAGAAAGGACAATGCATTGGGAAAATCGGGAAGACCTGATATGCCGGAAGAAGGTCGACAGATTGTGGATGAGCAGACAAAGACGGAAGAGCTATCAGCAGGGGACGAGGATGACGCTACAGTGACGGCCGGGACGCGAGGCGCGGCTGCCGGCAATATTTTGGAAGAAGGCGCGGCTGAACACCGTGAGGAAGAAGCTCGGCTTGGTGAAAAGACAGAAGATGAGGTCCCGTTGACTGGCTCGTTAAGTGAGACCGCGCAGGTTTCAATATCGGGGAGGGAGGCGGACCAGGGCAAGGCTGAAGATTTGTCCGTCCAGGGAATCGAAAAAGACTCCGTGGCTTCCGAGCCGCAAATCGAGGGGACGCGGACTCCGTCCGCACAGGCGGGACCCGGAGACAGAGCAGTTGAAGCGCTAGATACTGTGCCGAGGCCTGATTCGGTCGACAGGAGCCCCGGTCAAAGGCATAGACGGGCCGAAGGGATCGAGAAAGAATTGCAGGCCGGCATGAAACAGGAGGCCGAAGCATCTGAACAATCAAACGAAGCCTCCTCGCAAGACTTCCATCTGGCGCCCGCGGCCCACTTAAAAACTGTTCGACATCCGCAAACCGGCATCGCTTCGATCAGCAAACCGGCTTCGAAAAAAACCTTTAGCTCATCGATGGAGGGCCTGCCTTCGAAAAGCCCGGGCATTTTTGAAAGGGCGCGCGAAAGGATAGAAAAGGCATCCCGAGATTCAGCGGAGAAACCCCGTAACAGGCAAGCCGGCAGGATAAAGGCCGAGCCTTCCCGTCCCCAGGCCGTGTATTATACGAACGTCGCGTTTCGTCTGTTTATCTGGAAAGACATGATCAATGAATTTTGGCATAACCGGCCTTTTCCGTATCTGGGTTTCATGTTTGGCAAACCCCTGCGTTCGATCAGTCTCGAGGTCCTCGGATGGGGCACCGGCGAATGGCGGCGCGACGGATGGGTCGCGGCGCACAATTCCTTTCTGCACATACTCTATCGTTCCGGGCTGGTCGGCCTGTTCGGGTTACTAGTTGTTTTCGGCCTTTTGTTGAACATGATAGGCTTATTTCTGAAAAAGAAATCATTAATCGGGGTCATGCTTTCGGCCGCCGTTATCAACTGGTTTGTGGCCGCCAATTTTCTGGTGGTGCTCGAGGTCCCTTACACGGCGATTCCGATTTGGACTATCTATGGGTTAACCTTTGCCCGTTACAGAAAACTTATGAATGAAGAGAAGATACGGGAGAAAGGATTCGCGTCATGAACTGGGTGGGGAAAAGAGTATTGGTGACAGGCGCCGACGGATTCATCGGAAGCCATTTAACGGAGCGTTTACTGGGCAAAGGAGCCACGGTCCGCGCCTTTGTCTATTACAACGCCTTTAACCACTGGGGGTGGCTGGACACTCTGCCGGAAAAGAAGAAACGGAAGATTGACATCTTCACCGGGGATGTGCGTGATCCCCACGGCGTCGAAAAGGCGGTGGAAGACATCGACGTCGTCTTCCACCTCGCGGCCTTGATCGGCATCCCCTTCAGCTATCATTCCCCGGACAGCTATGTGGACACCAATATCAAGGGCACGCTCAATATCCTTCAGGCCGCGAGAAAACACCGCGCGGAAAAGGTGGTCCATACCTCGACGAGTGAGATTTACGGGACCGCCCAGTATGTCCCCATCGATGAGAAACATCCGGTCAATCCCCAGAGCCCGTACGCCGCCACCAAGGCCGGGGCCGACACGCTGGCGCTGTCTTTTTACCGTTCCTTTGATCTGCCGGTGACGGTCCTGCGTCCCTTCAACACCTTCGGGCCGAGCCAGTCGGCCCGCGCGGTGATCCCGACTATCATCAGCCAGCTTTACGCGGGGAAAAAGTCCGTCGCCCTGGGAAACATCGGTTCCACCCGGGATTTCAATTATGTCGGTAATACGGTCAATGCCTTTTTGGCGCTGGCCGGGGAAGACCGGGCCATCGGCAGGACCTTCAACTACGGCAGCGGGAGAGAAGCTTCGATCCGGGACGTGTTCGGTATGCTGTGCCGTATGACAGGGCGCAGGGCCGGAATCGTCCAAAAGAAGGAACGGTTCCGTCCGCCGAAAAGCGAAGTGGAAAGGCTTGTTTGCGACGCCGGAGAACTCCGTTCGCTTGTCTCATTGCAGACCGAGGTCGATTTGGAGGCTGGTCTGGAAAAGACCTGCCGCTGGTTCAAGGACAACCTCAACCGATATAAACCGGAGATCTACAATGTCTAAAATTCAGGCTGTCATACTTGCCGGGGGACTGGGGTCGCGTCTGCGCCCCTACACGGCCGTGCTCCCCAAGCCGCTTGTCCCTGTCCACGGGATGCCCATCGCCGAGATCATTGTCCGCCAGTTAAAGAGTTACGGCTTCACAAAGGTTTGCATGGCCACGGGATATCTCTCCGGATTGATCAAGGCCTATTTCGGTGACGGGACAAGATGGGGGGTGCGTATCGAGTATGTCGAAGAGAAAAAACCTCTGGGGACGGCCGGCGCTATTAATCTCATCCCGGATGTGGCTCCGCATTTTCTTGTCGTCAACGGCGATACCCTGACGGACCTGGATTTCCGAGGTTTAACGGCGTTTCACAAGAGACACGAGGGACAGGTCACGATGGTCCTCAAGGAAAGAATCGTCAGGACGGATTTCGGCGTCGTGGAAAGCGACGGGAAGGGCCGGTTTCTGGATTATATCGAAAAGCCGGAACACCGATCCTTTGTCAGCACGGGCATCAATATGTTTTCCCGCCGGTGCCGCCGGTACATAAAGCGCAATGAGCGCATAGGGATGCCGGAATTGATGCTCAGATTAAGAGACGCCGGCGAGGCCGTGCACTGTTATCCCATGAAGGGGCTCTGGCTTGACCTGGGCCGCGCGGACGACCTGGAGCGTTCGCAGGAGATGTTTCGCAGGCACGGGAGGAAGTTCCTTAAGGACAAGCCATGAAGAAACGCATATTGATCACCGGCGTGAAAGGCTTCTTGGGAGGGGCCCTCAAATGCTGTCTTGAGGAGATTGCGCCGCGTTGGGACATTTATGGCTGTGATATCCGCGGGCCGCGAAATGAAAAGAAATATTTGCGTTGCGACATGGGTTCGCCGGCGCAGGTAAGAAAATGCGTGGCCCTTCTCCGTCCTGACATCGTATTTCATCTCGCCGGGGGACGGTCCGGAGAGAGGGAAGGCCTCATCAGGTCGAATGTCCGGTCAACGGCGAACCTGCTGGATGCCATTTGCGGTGAAAAGAAGGCTATTCGCGTGGTCCTTCCCGGCAGTGCGGCCGAATACGGGAGACAGAAAACCGGCGGCGGGATGCTTACCGAAGAGGATTGTCCCCGTCCGCTGAGCTGGTACGGCTATGTGAAATATATGCAGACCGCGCTCGGCTTGATGTTCGCCCGGAATGGGCTGGACGTGGTCATCGCGCGGATTTTTAATATCACCGGGCCCGGGACGCCGCCGGTCCTTTCCACGGGGGCGTTCGCCCGTGATATTGTCCTCATGGAAAGGATGATAAGTAAACACGTTCTCAAAACGGGTGACCTGTCCGCGAAACGGGATTTTCTCGACGTGCGGGATGTCTGCCGCGGTCTCTGGGCCGTGGCCCGGCGCGGCAGGGCCGGAGAGATCTATCATGTCAGCTCAGGAAAAGGGCGCGCCGTGCGTTCTGTCGTCCATTGTCTGCTCACCCAGGCACACAAAAGAACGATCAACATCAAAGAGAATAAAGACTCTTCAAGAGGAATTCCCGTCAGCGTCGGGTCGAACCGGAAACTGCGGCGGATTTCGGATTGGCAGCCGGAAGTCCGTTTGAAAGAAAGCCTGGGACAGACGCTGGAATATTACAGGGACACGATGCGTTGAATTTGGAATGTGTTGCTTAGAGATTTACTGGATACCGGGCATCTGGCATCGGAAAAATTCCGGTTAAAACATGCGTATCTTGATCGCTCACAACCGGTACCGCCATCCCGGCGGGGAAGACGCGGTGGCCGAAAACGAACGCGATCTCCTGCGTCGTTACGGCCACGAGGTGCGTTATTATGAACGCAGCAACAGCGAGCTCGACGGGCTTTCGCCTTTGCGGACGCTGCGGTTTTTCGCGGATATGCGCTGGTCGCGGGAATCGTATGACGCCATGCGCAGGGTGATCGCGGATTTCCGGCCGGAGGTCGCGCATTTCCACAACATCTTTTTCATGCTGTCCCCTTCGGTGTACGCGGCCTGCCGGGACGAAGGGGTCCCGGTCGTGCAGAGCCAGCACAATTTCCGGCTCTTATGTTCGAACGCCCTTTTTCTGCGTGACGGAAGGATATGCGAGGAGTGCCGGGAGCACAAGTCTCTGCGCAGGGGCGTGCGCTACGGATGCTATAAGAATTCGCGTTTGCTGACCTTTGTCATGGTCCGGATGCTGGAAGACCACTGGAAGAGAGGCACCTGGACGCGCATGGTCGACGCCTACATCATGGCCACGGAATTCGGCCGGCAGAAATACGCCGCAGCCGGCGTCCCGGCGGAGAAGATCTTTGTCAAACCGCATGTCGCGTTCACCTCCGGTGAGGCCAAAAGTGAAGACAGAGGGTATGCCCTTTTTGCGGGACGTTTGAGCGAAGAAAAAGGGATCCGGATTCTTCTCCAGGCGTGGGCGTCCATCCCGGACCTGACTTTGAAAGTCGTTGGGCAGGGCCCGTTGTTTGATGAGATGAAGGCCTTTGTCCGGCAAAATGACCTTGAGCATGTCGAATTCCGCGGTTTTCTCAGTCCCGTTGAATATGACGCGACTCTTCGCGGCGCGAAACTCATGATCGTCCCTTCGGTCTGTTATGAGAATTTTCCCCGGACAGTGGCCGAGGCGTTTGCCTGCCAGGTGCCTCTTGCGGTGAGCCGCCTGGGCGGTATGCCGGAACTGGTGAAGGAGGGGGAAACGGGATTCCTTTTTGAGCCGGCGGCGGAATCACTGGCCGCAAAAGTGCGGTGGATTATGCGCAATGAGCATGTGCTTCCCGGTATCCGCGAAAATATGAAGACGCATTATGAACGGGAACTGTCTCCGGATAAGAATCATGAGAGGCTGATGGAGGTGTACGCTTACGCTTTGCGGGAGTCGAAGCGGCGACAATCCGTTGCGTCAGATTGAGAATGACCTGGATGCCCGCTTCCGCCCCTTAATGGGCCTGCTCGGCGGGCATGACATAGTTAAAGGGACTTTCATCTCCCTCACAGAGGCGCTGTCGGCCGTACGCCTTAAGCGGGCATCCAAAGAGGATGTAAAAAAAAGAAAACCGTCGGAAAAAAGGAAGTCTCATGAAAAAGATATGGATAATTATTTTCAGCCTCTGTTTTGTTTTCTGGGCCCATTTAATCTTTGCGAGCCGTATGAACATCAGTATGGACGCCAGGAGCTATGAAGGGCTGGGGGAGCGGATCGTAGAGCGCGGCTTCGTCGACGGCTATCTGAAGAGCGGCCCGCGCAGAGAGCCGCTTTACCCTTTGTCCATCGCCTTTTCGATGAAAATGGCTGAACTTTTCGGGGCCCAGTACCAGAGCATTCAGAAGATCTTTCAGGTTTTCCTCCTTTTCCTGACCCAGGTCATGGCGCTGTTGATCCTTTCGCGGCTAAGGGTGAGGGAAGGCGTCAAAATGGCGGCGGTGCTCTACATCGGACTATCGCCCGCCCTTATTAACGCGAGCATGAGTCTTTTTTCCGAGATCATGAGTTTTCCCTTTGTCCTGGCCACCGTGTATTGCCTTTACCGTTCGTGGCTTTTGCTCCTCGACGCCGGGATCCGGCGGGTCTTGGGATGGTCGCTTCTGACGGGCCTAGCCTTCAGCCTGAGTGTCTTTTCCAAAGGCGTGTTCCAGTATGTTTATTTCTTATGCCTGATCCCTTTTGTTTTCCGGTTTTTTCAGAGTTTAGCGTCCAGGGACAAGAGGTGTTTGAAGAATACGGCCGTATTCCTTTTTACCGTGCTCCTCCTTTTTGAGGGCGGCGTGGCCGGATACAAATACCTGAACAAGGTGCATAACGGTAACTACGCCTTTACCAACCGTTTCGACTGGATGCTCTTCGGTTCGGCCTACAAGCGCAGCCGCGAGGTGACACCGCGGATCGTCGCCGCCCATGTCGCGAACATCCCCGGGGACGGGGTGTGCCGGATGTTTTTTACCCGGGAGGAATGCGCGTACTGTAATTTCACCACGACCGATTATTACGGGCTCGTGGACCTTGAGCGGTACCTAAAAGGCGTTCCGGACGACGAGCGGTCCGGCGAAACCCTTCGCCTGACTTTCCGTTTTATCAGGGAGAACCCGGCAAAATTCATTTTATTTATGCTGCTCGAGGCGCCCAAACTGTTTTTTTGGGAATCAACCCAAATCGGTTTTGTCAATTATCCGGACTGGCTGGGGAAAATCTATGACGCGAAGGCTGTGCGTTACGGCGTGCGTGCCGTGACGGGGCTTTTGACCGCGTTCGGGTTTTTCTATGTTTTAGCCCGCGTCCTTGCGAAAGGAAGGCGGATATTTTCCGGGGACGGCGGGGCGGCACTGCCGGCCTTTACTCTGCTCGTTATCGTTCCCTTTATGGCCCTGTATTCGTGTTATTCGATTTTGACGAGATACGCCCTGCCGGTCGCGCCGCTGTACATCATATGCGTCGCGGTCTTTTGGGACCGGTGGCTGCCGCGGAAAAGGTGAGGATGAGGAATATTTATCATGGAATTAAGCATGGTGATCCCCACATACAATGAAAAAGAGAATATCCGGACGCTGTACGAGAGACTGAGACGCGTGCTGGAAGGCATCGACTGGGAAATCATCTTTGTCGACGATGATTCTCCTGACGGAACGGCCGGGGCCGTCTCCGAGGTGGCCCGCCAGGACCGGCGGGTTCGCTGCCTGAAACGGATCGGCCGGCGGGGTCTCTCATCCGCGTGCATTGAAGGGATGGCAGTCAGCCGGGCGGAATTTCTTGGGGTCATGGACGCGGATCTTCAGCATGACGAGACCATTATCCCGGCCATGGTGGAGGCCTTGAAAGAGGAGGACTGCGATGTGGCTGTCGGAAGCCGGTATGTTGAAGGCGGGGGGGCGCAGGGGTTGTCGGCACCGCGGGCATGGATCAGCCGGACGGCCACCTGGCTGGGACGGCGCATAAGCCGGACCGGTATCAAGGATCCCATGAGCGGTTTTTTTGTTGTGCGCAGGGAATTTTTCGAAGCATGCCGGCCGGGCCTCTCGGGCCGGGGCTACAAGATTCTTTTGGATCTGTGCGCGTCTTCCCCGGGACCTGTCCGGCTTAAGGAGATCCCCTACAAGTTCCGCGGCCGTCACTGCGGCCGCAGTAAATTGTCGGCCCGGGTGGTCTGGGATCACGTCCTTTTGATGTGGGAGAAGGCTTTTCAAAGACGATGAGGCGGCTTATGAGCCGGTAAACGGAAACACGAGAATAAGAGGGAGGTAGGGCGGGCGATGAAATTGAGCGTTTTGATACCGGCGTATAACGAGGAGAGATGGCTGCGGCACTGTGTCCAGCGCGTCCTGGGACAGAAGATCGACGGTGTGCGCGAAAAGGAGATCATCGTCGTTGATGACTGTTCGTCCGACGGGACAGGGGAGATCATCCGTGAATTGGAGAAGTCCTTTCGTCCCGACATCCGGGCCTTTTACCATGAACAGAATGCCGGGAAGGGCGCGGCCCTTCGCACGGCTGTCGAGAACATGACCGGCGACATCTGTATCATTCAGGACGCCGACCTGGAATACGATCCGGAGGATTATCCGCTGATGCTCGAACCCATAATCGACGGGCGGGCGGACTGCGTTTACGGTTCGCGTTTCGTGGGAACGCAGTCGAAGAGGGTCCTGTTTTTCTGGCACTATGTCGGCAACAAGCTGTTGACCCTGATGAGCAATGTCTTTACGAATCTTAATTTGACGGACATGGAGACGGGATACAAGGCCTTCCGTTGCGATCTGCTCAAGGCCATCCCCTTAAGGTCCAACCGTTTCGGCGTCGAACCGGAGGTCACGGCCAAGATCGCCCGGCGCAGGTGCCGCATCTACGAGGTGGGTGTGTCGTACAGCGGGCGGACGTACGACGAAGGCAAAAAGATAACCTGGAGGGACGGATTCCAGGCGATATGCGTTATCTTGAAGTACTGGATCGTGAACGATTCCGTGAAGGCGGAAGAAACGGCGGGACAATGAACCGCTTTAACGTGTTAGGTGTAGAGGTCTCGGACACCAATCTTTCGGAAACATGCGGGTATATTGAAGCGTGGATCGCGCAAAGGCGCAAAGGCTATGTGTGTGTCGCCCCGGTCTCTACCATCGTGGCGGCGGCGGATGATCCAAGGTACCGCCGCGTTGTCAACAATGCGGAGATCGTCACACCCGACGGTATGCCGCTTGTCTGGCTGGGGAAGGCCCGGGGGTCAAGGATGATCGCCCGGACTTACGGTCCCGATCTTCTTCTGGCGTTGTGCGGGTACGGACTGAAGCGGAGGTTTACGCATTTCTTTTTCGGTTCAACGCCGGAAGTGTGCGGACGGCTGGCGGACAATCTCAAGAAGAAGTTCCCGGGCATCGGGATCGCGGGAATCCTGGCCCCGCCGTTCGGCGCGTTCACGGAGGAGCAAAACCGCAGGATGGTCGACGTCATTAACAAGGCCAGTCCTGACATCCTCTGGGTCGGACTTGGTTCGCCCAGGCAGGATTTCTGGATGGCCGAAAACAGATCCGCCCTGGAGGCGCCGGTGATGATCGGGGTGGGGGCGGCCTTCGATTTCCTTTCCGGAGAAAAGAGGCAGGCCCCTTGCTGGATGCAAAGAAGCGGTTTAGAATGGTTGTTCCGGCTGATGTCTGAACCCCGGCGGCTGGGCAAACGTTATATCGTCGGCAATACGAAATTTTTGTGCCTTCTGGCACGCAGCGCGGCGCGGTCCGCGTTCCACAGGTCATGACAAGAATCATCAACCACTACCTCATCAAAAGTTTTTATATCGCCGTTGACTTTTTCGTCATCTATCTGGCCGTATTCCTGGCCTCATGGATCCGTCAGGGGACGCTGGGTTTTCCGGTCACATGGGACGGGATCCTTTTCAGCCAGGACAATCCCTTCCGTTATCTTTTCGCCCTGTGGATCCTGTCGGCGGTTTCCTGCGCCAACGCCAACCGCCTTTACCAGACCCGGCGCGAGGTTTTTAAAGGCGTGGAAATATTACTGGTGCTGAAATGTGTTGTCATCGCCACCCTTATCCTGATCGTGACGATTTACGTCCTCAAGATCGAGGGTTTTCCGAGAACGATCGTTGCGATCACCTCGGGGTTCATGTTTGTCTTCATGTCTCTCTGGCGGATGGCGAAAAGGATGGTTGTCGATTATATCGTGGCACACGGATACAACAACTTTAACGTGCTGGTGATCGGCGCGGGAAAGATCGGGAGCGCCCTGGCCTGGGAAATCAAGAAACAGCCGAGCCTGGGACTGCGCGTGGCCGGCTTTCTGGATGATTTTAAAACCGAAATGAAGTCGGAGGATTCGCCGAAAATACTGGGCCGGATCACGGATTTCGTGCCGGTCGCCAGAAGGGAATTTATCCACCAGGTTTTCATTACGATCCATCATGACAGCAAGGCGTTTTTGAGTCTTCTGGATCAGGCTAGGGAACTGGGTGTTTCTGTCCGCGTCATACCCGAGGGTTTTTCACATATCGAGGGGGAACTCGTCCGTTTCAATATCGGATTCATCCCCGTTTTGGAATATACGGGTCTCATCGACACTCGCAGACAGTTGGGCAAGAGGCTTTTTGATTTTGTCATGAGCCTGGCCGCATTGATCGTGCTCTTTCCGGTCTTTCTTGTCATTGCGCTTATAATCAAAGCTGACAGCCCCGGACCCGTTTTTTACAAGTCTCGGCGTTACTCCCGTAGGGGCCGGATCTTCTCTATGCTGAAATTCAGGAGCATGGTTGACGAGGCGGACAAAAGGCTGAAGGACCTGCGTAATCTCAACGAGACGGACGGTCCGATTTTCAAGATGAAAAAAGATCCTCGGGTCACGCGCATCGGGTCCTTTTTGCGGAGATACAGCCTTGACGAACTGCCGCAACTGATCAACGTCCTGCACGGAGAGATGAGCCTGGTGGGGCCGCGGCCACTGCCGATTGAGCAGATCGAGAAGCACGACCTGCGGCAGTTCAAAAGGCTGGAGGTCAGGCCAGGCATCACCGGTCTCTGGCAGATACGCGGCCGCAGCGACGTCTCTTTTTTCCGGCTGATCCGATGGGATATCTGGTATATCAACAACTGGTCTTTTTTCCTGGACCTTTATATCCTTTTGCAGACGGTGCCGGTTGTTATTAAAGGCAAAGGGGCGTATTGATGCGGGAAGCCCGCTTACGCCCCCAAGGGGGGCAACTCGGCGGGCATAACACGGTTAAAGGAACCTGTCATCCCCGTTGATTAGACCCCTTCGAGGCATGCCTTAAGCGGGGACCCAGGTGATTATGAATAAAGAAAGAATAATCGGTTATATCGAATCAGGGATCCGGTTTTTCATTTATCTGCTGATTTTTTGGCTCCCCTACAGCACGGCGGTCGTGGAGTCCTGTGTCATCATCGCCTTGTTGTTGTGGCTGGTCAAAAGAGGGCTGGCGTACGGGCCGGGCATCTTCAGGAAGAATGGATGGACTGAACAAATCAGGGGCCTGTTCTCTGCCCTTAAACCGGTCCGGAGCCCTTTGAACAAACCGATTGCCTTCTTTCTGCTGGCGTGCGTCTTGTCCATTCCGGCCAGCCGGATCTGGCCTTTGTCGTTAAGAGGCTTTTTTACAAAAACCCTGGAATGGTTCGTAGTGTATTTTCTTGTCATTGAAGCCTTTTCCAAAGCGGAGCACATCCGGCGGGCCGTTATCGTTTTTCTCGTTACCACGACCGCTGTGGTACTCGACGGTTTTGTCCAGTATTACTGGACCGGAACAGATATCTTTTTGGGACGGGAGATCACGCGGGGCGGAGCGACAGCGGGATTCCATCACGCCAACAGTCTCGCGGCCTATCTGGCGATGATGTTGCCGATGTCTGCGGCCGTTTTCGCTATGAGCGGAACTCAAAAAGGTAAACGTTTCTTGCTTTGTGTTTTGGCCGCGGGCGCGGGCTGGCTTTTGGGCCTGACCTTCTCCCGGGCCGGATGGTTGTCCGCGGCGGCGGGTATGGCGGTTTTCGTCGTTCTCAGCAGTAAAAAGTGGGCGGGGGTCCTGTTCGGGGCCGTCATCGTGGCGGGCTGTCTGGGGAGTATGCTCGGCGGTAACCCGAAAGTCAAAGAAAGGCTAAGCGGCCGGGAACTGCACTCTCATCTTCTCTGGCGCCTGAACATTTGGGAAGACAGCCTGGCCATGATCCGCGAGAGGCCCTTTTTTGGTCACGGTCTGAACACGTACATGCGTTTGTTTCAGGACTACCGTCGCCGGCCGCAGAACAGGTTGTTTTCCGAAACCTACGCGCATAACTGCTATATCCAGATGGCGGCCGAGACCGGTCTTTTGGGACTCTTGGGCTTTGTCTGGATCGTCCTTTCTTTTTTCAAGACAATGATGAGGCTGGCGCGGGCCAAACTGCTGCCGGCGGACAACGCGTTGCGGATCCTCGCCCTGGGTTTGGGGAGCGGTACGGTCTCGATATTGGTCCACAGTTTTTTTGACGTCGATTTGTACACACTGCAGTTATCGGTTCTCACCTGGACCGGGATCGGGCTGTACCTTTCAGCGTATAACCTGTTGAACGGCGGCAAGTTTTATGATAGAACTGTGAACATATTTAAGGAGTGAAAATGAGAATAAGAAAGAAGGCCCTGATTACAGGCATAACCGGACAGGACGGATCTTATCTCGCCGAGTTGCTTATCGACAAAGGATACGAAGTCTACGGCATCATCAGGCGGTCGAGTTCGTTTAATACCGACCGGATCAATCATCTCTACCAGGATCCGCATGAACAAGGTATCCGTCTGCGGCTGGTTTACGGCGATCTTAACGACGCCAGTTCCCTGAACCGGATCATCAAGACCATCAGACCCGATGAGATCTACAACCTCGGTGCCCAGAGCCACGTGAAGGTGAGCTTTGAGGTCCCGGAGTACACCGGCGAGATCACGGGGCTGGGGACGACGCGTCTGCTGGAGGCGGTCCGCGATTCGGGCATCAAGACGAGATTTTACCAGGCCTCCAGCTCGGAGATGTTCGGCAAGGTGCGGGAGATCCCCCAGAGCGAAAAGACGCCTTTTTATCCGCGCAGTCCTTATGCCGCCGCCAAGGTGTACGCTTACTGGATGACGGTGAATTACCGGGAGGCCTACGACATGTTCGCATGCAACGGGATTTTATTTAACCATGAGTCTCCCCGACGGGGCGAGACCTTTGTGACGAGGAAGATCGCGATGGCTGTGGCCCGGATCAAGCACGGCGTGCAGGATTGCCTTTACCTGGGCAACCTGGACGCCAAACGCGACTGGGGTTTCGCCGGCGATTATGTGGAGGCCATGTGGCTGATGCTTCAGCAGAAGAAACCCGGCGATTATGTCATCGCCACCGGGGAGACGCGTTCCGTGCGGGATTTTGTGAAGGAGGCCTTCCGCTGCGCGGGGCTGGACTGGAAGAAATATGTGCGTATCGACAAAAGGTACTTTCGGCCGACGGAAGTCGACTGTCTGATCGGTGACAGCGCCAAAGCCCGCCGGGTCCTGAAATGGCGGCCGAAGGTCAAGTTCGAAGAGCTGGTCCGGATGATGGTGGAGGCGGACATGCTATTCATCGGACGCCAGTTGCACGGAATAAAGGCAGAGGGAGAGCAGGCTGAATGAAATTTTGGGAGGACAAAAGGGTGATCGTCACCGGCGGGGCCGGGTTTCTTGGCCGGTTTGTCACGGATCGCCTGCGGCGAAAGGGCTGCCGGAACATTGTTGTCCCGCGCTCGAAGGAATATGACCTGCGCAGGGAAGCGTCCGTAAAACGGCTGTACAAAAAGGCCGGGGCGGACATGGTGATCCATCTGGCGGCGAGCGTCGGGGGGATAGGCGCCAACCGGGACAATCCGGGCAGGTTCTTTTACGACAACCTGATTATGGGCGTCCAGCTGATGGAGCAGGCCCGGCTTTTCGGCGTAAAGAAATTCGTGGCCCTCGGGACGATCTGCGCCTATCCGAAATTCACGCCCGTTCCTTTCAAGGAAGACGACCTGTGGAAGGGCTACCCCGAAGAGACCAACGCGCCTTACGGTCTGGCCAAGAAGATGCTCCTCGTGCAGGCGCAGGCCTACCGCCAGCAATACGGATTTAACGCGATCTACCTTCTGCCGGTCAATCTTTACGGGCCTTTCGACAACTTTGACCCGCGGTCTTCGCACGTTATCCCGGCCCTGATCAAAAAATGTTTCGACGCCAAAAGGGAAGGGAAGGATTCGATCACGGTGTGGGGCACGGGAAAGGCCACGAGGGAATTCCTCTACGTCGAGGACGCCGCCAGGGGAATCGTGATGGCGGCGGAGTCGTACGATAAATCCTGGCCCGTGAACCTGGGCGCCGGTTTTGAGATCTCGATAAAAGAGCTGGCCGGACAGATAGCCCGGTTGACCGGTTTTAAGGGGAAGATCATCTGGGACGCATCCAAACCCGACGGACAGCCCAGGCGGAGGCTGGAGGTCTCCCGGGCCCGGCGGGAACTCGGGTTCGAGGCGAAGGTCGGTCTCGAGACCGGTTTGAAGAAGACGATCGGGTGGTACAAGAATAGGGATAAGGGGTTAGGACTAAGTGGTAAGTGGTAAATAGCGGGAAGGGCAAAAGTATAATTGCGAAGGGGCACAGCGGCTGAAGCAATCCTGACTGTCGAGTATAAGATCGCTTCCCCGCAGGGGGCTTCGCCGCTCCCTGTGGTCACTCGCGAGCAATTCAGACAGCGATGATATTATGAATAATTTTCCGTATCGGTTTTATAACAGAATCCTGTTTTTTTCATACGTGGGATTGATCTATTTTTTGCCCATTTCGATCGCGTTGTGTGAAAGTTTTGCCGGCGCCGTCATATTTTTCTTCTGGATCAAACGCCTGCACCTGTTCGTATTCCGCATGAATCATGAAAGACGCGGGCGGGGCGGTCTTTTCAATAAGGCTTATTCGGTCGTGCGTTTGTTCCTTTCCTCTTTCCGTCCGGAGCCCAGCGTCCTGGACGGACCGATTGTCGTCTTTATTGCCGTTAATGCGTTATCCATACTGGTCAGCGATTATCTCGCTTTAAGCCTGAAGGGATTCTTCTATAAGATCCTTGAATGGACGTTTCTGTATTTTATTATCCTGGAATGCGTGAAGACCAGTCGGCAGGTGCGATTTCTGCTGGGTGTCTTCCTGGCCGCCGTCACCCTGGTTTCGATCAACGGTCTCTGGCAGTTCCATACCGGTGAGGGTTTTATTTTCGCGCACAAGATTATTGCGGGAGGGCGCATCGGTTCGTGTTTCCGCCACCCCAACGATTTCGGCGCCTACCTCCTTGTGCCTGTTATGATGGTCCTGAGCTTATTGTTCGGTCTTGCCGACCCCGGGCATAAGACACTGACAATACGCAGGAGGGCCATCGGGTTTATCCTGTTCCTGATACTCGCCGTCCTGATCATAATGAATATCGGATGGACGTATTCCCGGGCCGTCTATTTCGGATTGTTTGCCGGATTGATTTGTTATCTGTTTTCGAATCGCAGGTATGCCGGCATGAGTTTGTTGATTATAGTCATGTTCGGACTGGTGTTTACCCAGCAAATGAAAAATCTGCGCAATGTGTCCTATTTTACCGATGACACCAGGCGTGTCGCGCGCGCCATTCAAAAAAAGATTGATAAGATTGAATCCGCCGACCGGGAAAGGAGAGAAAGGGCGGTGAAAATCGAGGGCAACGGGGATGTTGAAGAAACAAAAGGTCCGGAGAATCCGGAATATGAGGCCGTGAAGGAACCCGGGAAAGACGTTTATGACCCGGCCCTCAGAGTGAAGTTGATCAGTTATTCGGAGGGCGGACAGGATTTAAGGTTTTCCTGGAAGGAGAACGCACAGGCAGAAAAATACTGGCTCAGCCTGGCTTCGGACAAAAAATATTTCCGGTCCGATCCCTGGGGCGACATATACAGCGGCAAGGCGGGGCCCGGCGGGTCCCATGTTGTCAAAGATGTGCCTGTGACTGCGGACAAGATATATGTCTGTCTCTGGACGCTCTTGGGCTCTCAATGGCAGCGGGACGATTTTGTCCTGGATGCCGGGGCCTTGGCACGGCATGCATCCCGGCCGAAATTTGGCCCTGAACTCGCTGCCAATACTCAGTCCGAAACAGAAGGGATGAGAGAGGGGAGATTTGAGTTGCCCCCTATAACGCCGGAACACTTGCCGGAAACATCATCCGGGATCGTGGCAATGGATGAAGCCGAAGATTCAAGGAGGGAAATGGAAAAGAGTCCTGTCGAACTGGCGGTGAACCGGGAGATGGAAAAACTCAGGGTGATAACCAAAGAGAAAATAAAGGATATCAAGAAATTCAGGGCCTCGGGAAGGTTTAATTATTGGCATGAGGCCATAGCCATTATGGCAGACCACTTATTCCTTGGAACAGGCGTGAACACCTATTCCCAGGTGGGCCGGAACTATAAGATTTCCTGGGGGGGATACCCTCACAACTGCTATTTGCAGATGGGGGCGGAGACCGGTATCCCTGGATTGTTCGCCTTCCTGTGGATTTTCTGGCGGTTCTTTGTTTTTTCCAGACGGCAACTCAAAAAAGCGGCACATGGGCCGTTGACCTTCGTGGCGTACGGCCTGGTGAGCGGCCTGTTCGGGTTTCTTGTCCACGCGGCCTTCGAGACCAGCTTCTATTCCGTCAAACTCGGCAATTACCTTTGGCTGAACCTTGGGCTGGCCATGGTCATTATAAGGCTTTTGGTCCCGACAAAGGGCCCGGCCGTGAAAGGGGATCCCCATGAAAAGCAGACCCGGTAGGGTGACATATCTTATCACCGGCGCGGCCGGTTTTATCGGCAGCAATTTTGTGCGTTATCTTTTCCGGAACAAGAAAGACATACGTGTCCGTGTCCTGGACAAGCTGACCTACGCCGGCAATCCGGAAAATGTGAAGGCCTTTGAAGGCCGTGATGATTTTGAATTCATCCGCGGCGATATCTGCGACAAAGAGACGGTGCGCGGGGCCATGCAGGACGCGCAGGTCGTCGTCAACTTTGCCGCCGAGTCCGCCGTGGACCGCTCGATCGACCGGGGTGAGGAGTTCCTCTACACCGACGTGGTGGGAGTCTATGTCCTGCTGGAGGAGGCCAGGAAGCAGAAAGGCCTGCACAAATTCGTCCAGGTCTCCACCGATGAAGTGTACGGCGAGATCAGGGAAGGGAGTTTCCGGGAGACCGATGAGACGAAACCGCGCAACCCCTACGCTGCGGCCAAACTGGGCGGCGACCGGCTGGCCCACAGTTTTTACGCGACCTATAAACTGCCCGTGATCGTGACGCGGGCCTCCAATAATTTCGGCCCGCGCTGTTACCCGGAGAAGGTCATCCCTCTTTTCATCACTAACTTGCTGGAGGGAAAAAAGGTGCCCCTTTACGGGGAAGGGAAGCAGGTGCGCGACTGGCTGCACGTCGAAGACCATTGCCGGGGGATAGACCGGGTCGTAGAAAACGGCGAAGACGGGGAAACCTATAATATCGGCGGCACGGGTGAGTGTTCGAACCTGGACCTGACTAGGCTTATCCTTCGGCTGACGGGAAAGGACGAATCATCCATCAAATATGTCATGGACCGTCCCGGACATGATTTCCGCTACAGCCTGGACTGTTCCAAATTGAGGGCGCTCGGCTGGAAACCGGATTGCACCATGGAAGAGGGGATGAAGGAGACCATCGCCTGGTACCGGGATCATGAAGACTGGTGGCGTCCTCTCAAGGACAAGATGGACCGGCGATACGTCGGGGGATTTTGGGGGGAGAAGAAAACTTAGGGAAGAAAAGGTGATTCGTCGTTCGTGATGCGTGATTCGCGAAAGATTCATTTGACGAATCACGCCTGCCTGCTGGCAGACAGGAAACCCGGATCACGAATCACGCGCAGGCCATGCTGAACAACAAAAAAATCATCGTTGTCCTGCCGGCGTATAACGCCGAGAAGACGATCGAAAAGACGGTCCAGGGCATACCGCGCGAAGTCGTCGATGAGATCATCGTCGTGGACGACCATTCACGGGACCATACCGTGCAGGTCGCCCGACGTCTTGACCTGTCCCTTATCGTGCACGAAAAGAATCTGGGGTACGGCGGCAACCAGAAGACCTGTTACCGCGAGGCCCTGCGCCGGGGAGCGGATATCGTGGTCATGCTGCACCCCGACTACCAGTACCCTCCGCAACTGGTATCCCCGATGGCGGCGCTGATCGCGTCGGGGCTCTTCGACGTCGTCCTGGGATCGCGCATCCTCGGCGGCTACGCCCTCAAAGGAGGCATGCCCTTCTATAAATACCTCGCCAACCGCCTGCTGACGGCCGTGGAAAATGTGCTCACCGGGCAGAAGCTCTCCGAATACCACACCGGTTACCGGGCCTTTTCCAGGGAGGTGCTCGAGACCCTGCCGCTGGGAGAGAACTCCGACGATTTCGTGTTCGACAACCAGATCCTTGTCCAGGCCGCGTTCTGCGGTTACCGGATCGGGGAGATCACCTCCCCGTGCGCCTACAATGAGGATTCCTCTTCGATTAATTTCCGCCGCAGCGTCCGTTACGGGTTCGGCGTCCTCTGGTGCGGGGTGATGTATGTGTTGGAAAAACGGAATTTGGCGCGGCATTTCATGTTTGACGGAATCAGAGGCCGAAAATTGTAGACATCTGTTTGACGCTGGTGATGAGAATCAGGTAATCATGAATTTAATGGCTTTTAGAGAAGAGACCAAGAAGCTGACTCAGTCGATTGGTGCGTGGTTGAACCGGGAACCACGCCTCGCTGACACGCTTTGCCTTGTTTTGATTATTCTTGTGATATCCTTTCCTATTTACCTTTTTCATCACGAGATCATTTACCTTGACCAGGGACTATATCTTCCCGGCATTGACGCAATCCTGGACGGCCAGATCCCGCAAAAAGATTTTATCTTTTACCGTGGACCGTTTGAGATTTATGCCCCGGCCCTTATGATGAGGGCTTTGGGAACCAATATGATCTGGCTGCCGGTCTTTTTTTACGCCGGGACAATGATGAATATTATTCTATTTATTCTTCTCGGTCGGGAGTTGTTGCGTACGCGGTTTGTGTACATTCTCATGTCTTTCGTCGTCTTGGCCAGGACCTTCCCCAGGATTTCGTTTTATTACTGGGGTGGCATGCGGTACGCACTTGGGATAGCGGGTGTGTATTGTGTAATAAAATTTCTGAAAACCCGGAAATGCGCATGGCTATTGGCCTCCGGGGTCGCCTCGGCCGCCGGTTTTTTCACGACGATCGAATCCGGTTTCTCCGCTGCGGTCTCGGTGGGCGCCGCTCTAATTGTCGCCCGTATTGGCCACGTGATTGATGTAAAAGAATTTAAGGCGGCGGAAAAATGGTTTTTTGCCGGTGTGGCGCTGGTCACGCTTCCGTTTTTGGTTTATTTGGGTGTACACAAAGCCTTGATGCCTATGCTGGAGGCTACCATCCTTTTTCCCTTGCGGATGATGACGACGTATCTGGACATGGGAACTCATATTCCTGCGAGCTTCGGGCATTTTCTCATCTCCTTATGGCCCGGCAGTCCGTATTTTAAGGTCCTTACGCCAGTTTTTCTCTTTACTGCATTTGTCGGATACATGGTTGTTAGGTTCAGACAGCGAAGAGAGCACGGTCTTGAATTGGCCCTGCTGACCGCATTAGGAACCTACGCCCTGATTTTGTATTCCGCTTCGTTTCGCGCGATATGGGGTCACCATTTCGAAATGGCCTTGCAGCCGGAAAAACTGATATATTTCTATTTGATTGAAATACTATATTGCGAAACCATCGCCTGGTATCGGCAACGGAGGATAATATGGACGGCGGTCAAGCGACGTATGGCTTTGGGCGTGATTTCCTTTTTGATTTTCGCCTTGTTTATGTCGTCTATGGGATATTCATTGACGCGTTTCAGCCGGCATTTTGTCGTATATAAAAGATTTCTTGACTGGGTGGAGTCGAGGCCGTCAGGTGACTACAGCATTTTACACGGACAAGACACCAAAGAATTAAACATCGAGCGAGCCAAAGGCATGGTCGTCCCCGCATGGCAGGCTGAAGATATCGAAGAGACCGTCCGGTTTATCCGTTCCAAGACTTCGCCGGATGAAGCAGTATTGACTTACCCTGAACTGGGGGCGCTTAACTTTTTCTTTGACAGGCCGTTTGTTAGCCGTTTTCCCATCGCGACCCTATCTTGGGCGGACGATGCATGGCATAGGGAGTATCTCAACGATATTAAGATGAAACGGACAAGGTTTGCCGTCATGACCAATTTGGGGCACCGGACATTTCCGTCGCAATTGTATTTCAAATTTCCGAGGAATATTGTGAAATTCAAAGAAGTCACTGAATATATTCTCAAACACTATGATCCCGTCAAGAGGCTTGGTTCTCTGACGATTTATGAACGAAGGGACAACTGAATCTTCATGATTAAAGCCATCAGCCGTTGCCGGATTTGCGGCAATACACAGCTGGATACCGTTATTGACCTCGGCCAACACGCCCTGACAGGGATTTTTCCAAGAAAAAAGGATTATCTTTTGACCGTCGGTCCGCTTGAACTTGTGAAATGCCGGGAGACTCACAAGGAGGTCTGCGGACTTTTGCAGCTTCGCCATTCTTACCCGGCTTCGGAACTTTACGGCGATCACTACGGCTATCGCTCGTCTCTTAATCAGTCCATGGTGTGCCATCTGCAGGGAATCGTGGACAGGATCCGCGACCAGGTGAGCGTTACGGATCAGGACATCATACTCGACATCGGCAGCAATGACGGCACACTTCTTAAGGCCTATCCGCAAGGGGGACGGTTGGTCGGCATCGACCCCGCCGGAAAAAAGTTCAAAAAATATTATCCTCCGCACATTGAGCTTATCTCCGATTTCTTTTCGGAAAAGACGTTCCAAAAACATTTCGGTCAAAAAAAGGCCAAGATCGTGACATCTATCGCCATGTTTTATGACCTGGAGGCGCCGATGTCCTTTATGAGTGAGGTGGGTGACATTCTCGATGACGATGGACTCTGGATTTTTGAACAGAGTTATATGCCGACCATGCTTAAGATGGTTTCCTACGATACGATCTGCCAAGAACATTTTGAATATTACGGCCTGAAGCAGATCAAATGGATGACCGACCGCGTTGGTTTCAAGATCATCGATGTGGAATTTAACGCGACCAACGGCGGGAGTTTTTTGGTGATGGCCGCCAAGTCCTGCAACCACCGTTACCAGCCGAACACCGGCTTGATCAAGCAGGTCCTCCGAGAGGAATCCGTCCTGGATACGGCTTCTCTTCAAGACTTTCGGCGGAAAGTCGAGCGCCACCGCGAAGACTTGACCGCATTTATAAGGAAGGCTGGGAAAGAGGGGAAGACGATTTTCGGTTACGGCGCCTCCACCAAGGGGAATGTTATTCTGCAGTACTGTGGTCTTACAAGCGACGATATCCCCTGTATCGGTGAGGTCAACGAAGACAAGTTCGGGTGTTTCACGCCGGCGACCGGCATCCCCATCATACCCGAAGCGGAAGCCAAAATGCAAAGGCCCGATTATTTTTTAGTATTGCCCTGGCATTTCAAGAAAAATATCCTCACCCGGGAGACGGACTATATGGCGGCCGGCGGGAAGCTTGTCTTTCCTCTACCGAAGATTGAGGTCTATCCGCGTGTTTCTTCAGGGACAATAGGAAAAAAATTATGAAAACGAGCGGGTATTTTGTTTCCGTAATCGTCCCCACGTTCAATGAAAAGGACAACATCCTGCCTTTGATTGAGGCCCTACACCAAGAACTTTCCGGCATCCGCCACCAGGTTGTCGTGGTGGACGATAACAGCCCCGATGGTACTTACCGGCTGGTTTGTGAGAAAAAGCATGATTTCCTCAAGCCCGTCCTGCGGACGACAGAACCGGGCTTAGCACAATCCATCCGTGCGGGCCTGGAAGCGGCCGACGGCAATGTTTTTGTGGTCATGGACAGCGATTTCAACCACCAGCCGAAATACATACCTCGCATGGTCGAAAACCTAAACTATTATGACTGCGTGACCGCCTCGCGTTTTGTTTACGGAGGTCTGATGGATAGTCGTTCCCGCCATATTCTCAGCTGGCTTTTCAATATCTTTGTGCGTTTAATGACGGGAAAATTTATTACCGACAGTTTGTACGGTTTTTTTGCGATCCATCGGCGGGTAATGGAAAAAATCGATTATGACAAGGTGTTCTGGGGGTACGGTGATTACTGTATCCGGTTGATGTATTATCTACAGGAGAGAAATGCTGAGGTGCTTCAAATCCCCGCGGTGAACGGCCGGCGGCTGAAAGGAACGGGCAACAACCGGTTTTTGGGTGTGTTCGCGCAGTACACTAGGGAAACCCTCAGGTTATTCTGGCGGGAAAGGCTGAGCATTGGCGGCAAGGAATCCGGCCGTTTACGCTGAAATATGGAATTTCGTGTCATCAAGGGCGCTGACAGTTGTTTTGTACCGCAGGCAGCCAGTCTTCATTATGACAGCCTTTCCTACAGAAGTTTTATCACGTTATTCGGAATTGGATTTTTAGAACGGCTTTATAAATGCGTACTGGCCGACCGGGCCGCGTTCATGGTGGCGGCCAGCGAAGAAAAGAAGCTTCTCGGTTTTATCCTGGCCGCAGAGGAAAGCCGCCGGGTTTTTCGCACTATCATACAGCGGCCGCATCTTTTTTTGCCTTCTGTTTTGAAAACAATTTTTCGGCGGCCCTCGACCTTAAAAAAAATCGCGGAGACCCTTTTTTACCCTTCACGACAGGGTAAGAAAGTTCGACCGGAACTTTTGGTAATGGCCGTTCGGAAAGACCGGCGTTCGCAAGGGGTCGGAAGCCGTTTGGTTGAGACTCTGGACGAGGCTTTCCGAGAAAGAGGATGCCGGGCGTATAAAGTGGTAGTCCATGACGTCATGGCCTCGTCGATCCGGTTTTATGAAAAGCAGAGGATGAGTTTTTCTGGACATTTTAATTTGTACGGCCACCGCTGGAATGTTTACATAAAGGAGTTATGATTGAGTTCCCCTAAACAGAGACCGATACCGTGGGCCAGGCCGGTTATTTTTGACCGGGAAAAGAAGTACGTTTTGGATGCGTTGCGCTCAACTTGGATTTCTGGCGGGATTTACGTGGAGCGGTTTGAGCGAGAGTTTGGCGGGGCTATCGGCGCGAGACAGCTCATCTCTGTCTCGAACGGGACTACCGCTTTGCTGTTGGCCATGCTGGCTCTGGAGGTTGGACGAGGAGATGAGGTGATTATCCCCGGATTTTCGTTTGTTGCGCCGGCGAATATGGCGGTGACCATTGGGGCTGTTCCTGTTTTTGCTGATGTGGATCCCGAAACCTGGTGTTTGGACGTCGAGAAAGCGGAAAGAGCGGTTACTAAAAAAACGAGGGCAATCTGTGCCGTGCACACCTACGGCAATGTTTGCGACATGGCTTCACTGAAGGCCCTGTGCCGGAGACATCGCTTGGCCCTGATCGAAGACACGGCCGAGGCTGCCTTTTCGCGTTACCGCGGACGTCACGCGGGGACGTTCGGTGATGCCGGGACCTTCAGTTTTCAGGCGACGAAGACTTTGACGATGGGAGAGGGAGGATGTGTTGCGGCTGCCAACAAGCGGTTGTTTGGGCGCATGAAGGTCATCCGCAACCACGGCATGAATCGGAAAAAATATTACTGGCATACCGAAGTCGGGCACAATTTCCGGCTTCCGAATCTGCAAGCCGCCATCGGCTGTGCCCAACTGGAGCGGATTGACCGGATCATCGCTAACAAGAATCGCGTTTATCGATTATATCAAAGGCATTTGGGAAAAATTCCCGGTGTGACGATGCAGTTGTTTCAAGCTGATGTCGATCCAGTTGTCTGGGCTATCGCGCTTAAAATTGACCCGAAAGGCTTTGTCCTTAGCCGGGATGACTTGATGGCCGCGATGCAAACCAAAGGTATTGAAACCCGTCCGGGTTTTTATCCTTTTCAGACAATGGCCGTCTATAAACCTTACATCAAAAGGGAACTTCCGGTGGCCCGGGATGTCGGGCGTCACGTATTGAGCCTGCCGTCATTTCCACAATTGAAAGAGGAGCAGATCGCCTGGATCTGTTCGGTGTTGAAATCATTTCGCCGATAGATGAGATTTCACCAAGAATTCATTCAAAGGTATATAGCCGAAGCTCCTCTTGCCCTGGCCTTGGAGAGGTCTTTTGAATGTCACATTTTGTCCCGGCAGGAATTCCACCGGCCGATCTTGGACATCGGATGCGGGGACGGTATTTTTGCCTCCATCCTCTTTGCGGAAAAGATTGATGTGGGTGTCGACCCGGATAACATCGAACTGGAACGGGCGCGCGAGACAGGGAAGTACGCGGAGCTGGTCAACTGTTCGGCGCAGCACATCCCGAAGCCTGATAAGAGTTTTAAGACGGCGTTTGCCAACAGTGTTCTCGAACACATCCAACCGATTGAAAAAATCCTTACTGAGGCTCGCCGCGTGCTGGCCGATGATGGACGAATGTATCTGACTTTGCCGACCGACAAATTTGACCGTTACACATGTATTCATCAGATTTTGTCGGGCCTCGGGCTGAAGCGAGCGGCCGCGCGGTTTAGCATCTTTTTCAATGGTTTTTGGAGCCATTATCATTATTATGACCGCGCCGGCTGGAAGAAGCTTTTTCAAGACTGCGGCTGGCGCATTGTACAATGCCGGGAGTACGATCCCAAGTCGCAGTGCCTTTTGCACGACGGTCTTGTCCTGTTGAGTGTGCCGTCTTTTTTGTCACGCAAATTTCTGAAACGCTGGTTTTTTTTTCCTGGATTGCGGCGATTGTATACTCCTATTCTGGCGGCCTTGTTTAGACCGCTTATCCTTCGTCGTTTACCTTTATCCAATCAGGGAGGATTGATTTTTTTTGAGTTAAGGAAAAAATGAAATAAGAGAAGGAGAGAAGAGAAGGAGACAAAACACCGGCGGGGGACAGGCCAGTGAGATGAGGGGTGAAGGGGGAAAACGAATTGAAGGATGAGGATTTTGAGCGGGACAGTCTCATCGGCGCCCCGTTTTTTAAATCTTTATTCTTTCAGAACAAGAAAAGATAAAGGATGTCCTCCGGGAGTGCCCTGTCCCTTTCTCTCTTTCTCTAACTAGGGTCTGCTGAAAAAATGAGCATGAGAGGTTTTTCTCGACGAGAAACGTGGTA
>CAYRXT010000002.1:90998-96289 GCA_964428315.1 uncultured Planctomycetales bacterium | reverse complement strand
AACCCGAAGTAATTATGCAGCCGGCTTGAGGTCAAACTCGCTGAAAAACTCCGTAATTGATGACCAATTATATCACTTTTACGGATTGCTATTCAATTATTTATTGCTACCTATAAAAGCGGTAAAAGCGGTGACTGTCACCTATCTTTTTATCTTCCTATCTTCTGCTTCAATTCTTCAATTAAGAATTCTCCACAATGCTTACACTTTACTGCCGCTGGCTGAATCTCCTCATGGCAATATGGACATCGATGGATGCCCTGGACAACAATATGTTTCGCCTGCCTTCTGTACTCTACACATTTTGGGCACAAATACTGGCTGTCGACCTTTTTCAGTGATGTTGTAATGCCTGACACAAATGCACCGCAACGATCACAGTGGAGTTTCAGCATTATATCCTCAAACTCTGTTTTGAAACTGCCGACATCTCAACCCGAACACGCCGCACAAGCCAAATCCAAACAATAGCACCGAAGCAGGTTCCGGGATCACATTTTCATTAAAATCATATATCGCAACATTGTCGAATGTCTGTTCGGAATAGTCGTATAGACCGACTTTCCCGGAGGAATATTTATCCGTCACAAGGGTAGTGAGGGGATCCGGACTCCCGTTCAGAAATGCTTTGTATGTATTCCCAACAACATCGATCTTCAAATGAACGTCTGTCCCTATCAAGCCGGAAAAAGAACCGAGATTTAGTCTACTATTCGGATGATCATCTTCGACAATGTGCCAATACAGGCCTTCATATCCTTCGACACCTGCCCCGCCTGTCACAAGCAATACGCCATTTCCTCTGTCTGCACTTCTCAGCATTACGCCTCCGTTAGCGATGTCATTAATATCCATCTCAACTCTAAAGTCTGTTAAATCTGGCAAGGAAGTAACGCTTGAATAGGTTGGCGGGCGACCGCCTTTATACGTTGCATCATAAACGCCATTCTCCGCCACCCATTCACCCCATTCATTTCCCCATTCGGGCCTTGCGCCAGCATTGAAATCATCAAAGAATAAGAGATTTGCGTAAGCATTTGGCGCAAAAATTAGAACAATCCCCAAGATTACGATTAATCTTTTCATGATTCCCCCTTTTCACTTTTTAATTGATGACCAATTATATCACTTTTACGGATTGCTATTCAATTAGTTATTGCTACCTATAAAAGCGGTGACTGTCACCTATCTTTATCTTTTTCGCGGCCGAGGGAATTGAAAATCCGTTTCCCGCTTCCTTAAAGTCTTCTAACCCTTTGTTGTCAGACAAGATGCTTCTTTAAAAAAGCGTGGCCGGAGCCTTTTTTTAAATAACGTTCAAAGGCCCCCGCCTGACTTTCTTCTCTGAACTGAATGAAACATTCCAGCTCCCAGGGGGCATACCTTTTTGAGAACATGGACGCCTTGGCATTATGCGCTTTCAGGCGTTTCTCCAAATCTGTCGTGAAACCGACATAGTGTTTGCCGGGGCACGGAATGCTTCTGATCACATAGACAATGAACATGACTGTCCTTTCGAAAAACGGCTTAATTATTGGCTGGATAGCTGGATGGGCTTTGGATGGATGAATAATGTTGTGTTCTACTACGCTCAAAAACTCCGCTCACTTCGTTCGCTTCGTGTTTGAGCTACGTAGAACACTCTACGAAGTTCAAACATGGAGTCCTGAGCCATATATGGCTCAGGACGGAATATTTGATCGAAGTAGAGTGGAGGTGCGGGGAGTCGAACCCCGGTCCTTACGTTACCGCGCATAAGCGCCTACATGCTTAGCACACCTTTTCTGGTCACCCGGTCAGCTCCGGTGCACGGGATCCGGCCAGGCCAGTCTCCATCATCTCGCCCGGACAGCGGAGACTTCTATCCGGGCCAGCCTGCTTGATAACCTTCCGCCAGTCCGCAGGCGGGGCCGCCGGAAGGGCAAGACCGGGAATTAGCCGATCTTGACTGTCGCGGGCTCAGCCACGGGCTCGCTCTTGGCGAACTCGCCCATGACATCGCCGTACGTTAACGTGGATCCGTTAGCGTTTGTGTTTTGCTTGGATTGTTAACGGGGCCAACCAAGCATCCCCGGCATGCCGCTTACACACAGCCAACGCAAGTCGAGACCTTGTCACCCCCAAGAGAGCGTGTGGCTTATGGCAGATAGCGTATAGATTGAAAGAGCCTATGGAGCCCCCGGGCAAGCCCGGTTATCCGACTTCGTAAATCTTCAGGCGCAATCCGACGAAGCGCCACGGCTTTTAGTCCCCATTCATCCATGGCTAAAAGTCGTGGTATCCTGCGAAATCGGATAAACGGAAAATCCCCTAGGTTAAAAAATATAGCACAAAGCCCTGATCTGTCAACCGCCCCGGTTCATTCGCCCGCAGAACATCGATCTTTTCTTTCCACAAACCGGACAAATTCAAGAGCCCCCGCGGCCATCGCCGGCGATCAGCACAGCCGGGTTTTTTCACACCCGTTCAAGACGCTCACAGTGCCGCGCCATACCTCCACATCCTGAGGACGCGCCGCGATTGCCTTCAATCGCATGAAGCTCTATGGTCTGACCAGACCGGGTAAAGTGCATAGCATGAGGCGCAGGCGGATCAAATGTCCTGCCGGGACCTACTCGCCCGGGATCTCGGAGGGGCCAGGCCCGGGAGGAGGCGGAGAGGGCGGTTCGCCGGCGTCGCGCGGGATCTCGGCCGAATCCAGGTAATCAAGGGCATTCTTCATCACCCTTTGCATAGTCTCCTTGAGATGAGACGCGGATATTTGGATCATCTCCGCCGGGGTATCAGCATCCCCCCAAAACTTTTTCAGGCGCCGCACCGTCCCGTCAAGCCGACTGTCAAAGTCACCGACATAGTGCGAGACGATCTCTTTGAGTTCCTCCAGGGCATCGGAACCGCTGTCCCTGACCCGGACGGCGATGGACAAGGCCTTCTCAACCCAGCGCTGGAAAACGGACTGTTCTTCTTCCCAGCCTTCCTTATGGGGAGGCTCTGAATCGGCAAAGGCCGTCCCCCAACCGAATATGAAAAGGGAATAAACAAGGAGAATGATAGTGAAATGTTTGTTCATTTTTTCTCACCAAGCCGGAATTCCGCGCGCATCCAAATTATACATCAAAATATCAGTCAGTTCAAAATTTTGACAGGTTGTTCAGGTCCGCCGGCGCTGACGTGTGACCCGCCGCAGGCCGCGCTCGATATCGCGTTTCTTGATGTCCTCCCTCTTGTCGTAGAGTTTCTTGCCCTTTCCGACGGCCAGTTCCACCTTGACCAGCCCCTTCGTGTTGAGATAAACGCGCGTGGGGACAAGGGTCAGGCCTTTCTGCGTAACCTGGGCGTCCATTTTCCGGATCTCCTTTTTGTGAAGCAGGAGTTTCCGCGTCCGGTCGGGGTCCTCGTTAAAAAAACTGGCCTGCCGGTACGGCGGGATGTGCATATTATAGAGAAGGGCTTCGCCTTTCTCGATGCGGGCGAAACTGTCTTTGAAATTGACCTCGCCGGCGCGCACGGATTTCACCTCGCTGCCCGTCAGGGCGATGCCGCATTCCCATTTTTCCAGGAAAAAATAGTCCCGGAAAGCCTTTTTATTGGTGGCGATGGTCTTGGGTTCCATTCGTTTAAAACCGGGCGGCCAGTTTTGCGTAAGCCATCAGGAACAAAGGGATCGTGATCAAGCTGAAGATATGGGTGTAAAAGATCCCCTGGTTCACGAAGGCCTCGTCGGCCCGGTAATATTTGGCGATAACCGAAAGCGTCACGGCGCTGGGGACAACGGTCTCCAAGACCAGCAAAAAACCGATAAGCGATTGGACTTTGAACAACCAGACGATACCCAGGGCCAGAAGCGGCAGGATGACCAGTTTGACGATAAGGGCGCAGGCCATGGGCGCGATCCTGACGGCCGTCAATTGAATACGCGCCAGCCCCCCGCCGATAACGATCATGGCGGTGGGCAGCATGCACCGGCTGAACAATTCCAGCGGATTGACCAGAACCCCGGGCACGAACCGGTGCCACCCCAGGGCGATGACCGCCAGGGTCACCGCAAGCGCCGCCAGCGGGGGGTTCACCAGTTTCTTGATATCCACCGCGCCCTCCTGGCCCGGAGACAGAAGCCAGACACCCAGAGACCACATCATCAGGTTGAATCCTATCAGCAGTAAAAAGATGTAAACATAAAGCCTACCGGCGACCTCACCGGAAAAAAGTGTGGTCACCAGCATCAGGGGGATATATCCCGAATTCTGAAAGACCACCAGGCTCAGGAACTCCCGTTTCGAAGCGATGCCGGGCGCAAACACCAGGACGAGCCGTCCCAGCGCCAGCCCCGCCAGGATGATCCCTATCCCGATAAGAGGGAACATCCACCAGCCGGGGAATTCCCTGAAATCAAACTGCGCGGTCAACTGGTGGAACATGAAAACCGGCAACAGGAAATTGATCAGGACGCGGGTGATGATCTCCAGGCCGTGATCATCGATGATCCCGCTCTTGAACAGTCCGTAGCCGCAGGCGGCCATGATCAGGATCTGCACCGTCGCCGAGACCGATCCGTAAAAGGATATATCCTCAAGCATAAGCGGTATTATAACATAAAGCCTCTCCTGAGCAATTTATTAACTCCGCCAGGCACGGGAGTTTACCCGGTTTTCAGGCTGTCAAGACAATAAGACATGAGAGGCCGTCACACTATGGAGAGATCAAGGAAGAGAGACTCGGACGGGAAACCCCGCCCCGCCCGGACAGTCCCCGTCAGCCCCTCTGTTCTTTATACCTGGAATATCGACGGGCGGCTGCGGAACCCTCCGGTCGGGTTCGCCCTCCGCCCGGGCTAATGTGCAATGAGGGCAAACTCCCCGCCAAGAAGAATTGACAGAACGCTTTTTTGTCGATATACTTTGGAAAGCCCCGGACGGCCCGCGCTGCTTCGCTCCCGGATCGCGATTGCGGAACCGCGCCGGACGCGGCTCAATCTTCTTCGACTCAATCATTGCTGTAAGCTGTGAATCGAGCCGGGATGGTGAAACTGGTAGACACGCACGTTTCAGGGGCGTGTGGGCTTACGCCCATGTGGGTTCGACTCCCACTCCCGGCAATTTTCTCGTAACATCTTCGATAAGACACGTCCCGCCTCTTTTCCATCTGAAAACCAGATGAAAAAGAATCCGGCGGGATTTTCACGTCTCAGGGGCGTGTGGGCTTACGCCCATGTGGGTTCGACTCCCACTCCCGGCACTTTTCTCGTAACATCTTCGATAAGACACGTCCCGCCTCTTTTCCATCTGAAAACC
>CAYRXT010000002.1:0-90898 GCA_964428315.1 uncultured Planctomycetales bacterium | reverse complement strand
CGTCTCAGGGGCGTGTGGGCTTACGCCCATGTGGGTTCGACTCCCACTCCCGGCATTATTTATAAACACACAGGGGGCCGGGTTGCTTCTTTTAAAACCTCAGAAGCAACCCGGCCCCTTTCCTTTGAATCCTCACTCAACATGTCAGGTTAACATCAAATCCCGCGCCCGTCCCAACTTTGACCTTGCGCAAAAAAGCATTCCATAATACAATAGCCCGTCTTCGCATGTGCATTCGCAGTTATTTGCCAAACAAGACAGTTTACAAAAAAGGAAGCGCCTGATGCCTGAAGAAACGTCCGGTACCAAACGCCATCTCGATGAGCAAGAAATCAAAGACTGGCTGAAGTCCCTGGATTATGTTCTCGAAGAAGGCGCGCCGGATGACGTCAAGGATCTCATCCAGCAGCTGCAGATCCGCGCCCAGCAGGCCGGCATCCATGTCCCGCTTCCCCTGCGCACCCCCTACATCAATACAATCCCTTATTCTCAACAGCCCAAATTCCCGGGCAACCGCGAAATCGAACGCCGGATCAAAAGCATCCTGCGCTGGAACGCCATGGCCATGGTGGTTAGGGCCAATAAGAGCGAAAGCGGCATCGGCGGCCATATTTCCACTTTCGCCTCCGCCGCGACCTTATGGGAGATCGGGTTCAATCATTTCTGGCGGGCGCGCGCCAAGGATCAGGAAGGCGACATCGTCTACTTCCAGGGCCACGGCTCGCCCGGCGTGTACGCGCGCGCCTATCTGGAAGGGCGTCTGTCGAACGAACAGCTGGAGAATTTCCGGCAGGAACTCAAACCCGGCGGAGGCCTGCCGTCCTATCCGCATCCCTGGCTCATGAGGGAATTCTGGCAGTTCCCCACCGTCTGCATGGGGCTGGCGCCGATCATGGGCATCTACCAGGCGCGGTTCAACCGTTATCTCGAAGACCGTGGTCTCAAAAAACCTTCCGGCGCCAAGGTGTGGGTCCTGATGGGCGACGGCGAGACCGATGAACCCGAATCCCTGGGCGCCATCACCATGGCCTCGCGGGAACAACTGGACAATCTCATCTTTGTCATCAACTGCAACCTCCAGAGGCTTGACGGTCCTGTGCGCGGCAACGGGAAGATCATCCAGGAACTCGAAGCGACCTTCCGCGGCGCCGGCTGGAACGTTATCAAGGTCATCTGGGGCGGCGACTGGGACCCCCTGCTCGAAAAGGACAAAGAGGGCGCCCTCGTCAAACGCATGGGCGAGGTCGTCGACGGACAGTACCAGAAATACACCGTCGAATCAGGCGGCTTCATCCGCAGGGATTTTTTCGGCACCGATGAAAAACTGAAAGAGCTGGTCAGCCATTTGAGCGACGAACAGCTGCGCAAGATGCGCCGCGGCGGCCATGACCCCGAAAAGGTCTATGCCGCCTACAAGGCCGCGGCCGAACACAAGGGCCAGCCGACCGTCATCATCGCCAAGACGATCAAGGGCTACGGGCTGGGCGAAAGCGGCGAGGGCAAGAACATCACCCACCAGCAAAAGAAACTGAACGAAGACGAACTCCGTGAATTCCGCGCGCGTTTCGGGATCCCCATTTCCGACGACGAAGTCGCCAAGGCGCCGTTCTATAAACCGCCGGACGACTCGCCCGAAATGAAATACCTGCACGAGCGGCGCAAAAACCTGGGGGGATACATCCCCTCCCGCCGGCCGAAGTCCTCCGCGGTCAAGCCGCCGCCGGAGGAAATCTTCGAGGAGTTCTACAAGGGCACCGAGGGCCGCGAGGTCTCCACCACCATGGCCTATGTGCGCATCCTCACCAAACTGCTTCGCGACAAAGACATCGGCAGACTCATCGTGCCCATCATCCCCGATGAGGCGCGCACCTTCGGGATGGAGGCCCTCTTCCGCCAGTGCGGCATCTATTCCCACATCGGGCAGATCTACGAACCCGTCGATAAGGAAAGCCTCCTCTACTACAAAGAGGCCAAGGACGGCCAGATCCTCGAAGAGGGCATCACCGAGGCCGGCGCGACTTCGTCCTTCATCGCGGCCGGGACCGCGTATTCCACCCACGGGATCAATACCATCCCCTTTTACCAGTACTATTCCATGTTCGGCTTCCAGAGGGTCGGGGACCTGATCTGGGCCGCCGGCGACATGAACTGCCGCGGGTTCCTGATCGGCGCCACCGCCGGACGGACCACCCTGAACGGCGAAGGGCTTCAGCACCAGGACGGCCACAGCCATGTCCTGATGTCGACGGTACCCAACCTGGTTTCCTACGACCCTTCCTTCGCCTACGAGATAGCCGTTATCATCCGCAACGGCATCGAAAGGATGTACGAAAAGCAGGATGACGTATTTTATTATCTGACCGTGGGCAACGAGTCCTACGCCATGCCGAAAATGCCCGAGGGCGTCAAAGACGGCATCATTCAAGGTCTCTACAGATTCAAACTGGCGCCAAAGAAAGACTCGCGTTTAAGGGCCAGCCTTTTCGGCAGCGGGGCGATCATGAACCAGGTCCTCAGGGCACGGGAGGTCCTGGAGAATGATTACGGGGTGGCCGCCGATGTCTGGAGCGTGACCAGCTACAATGAGCTGAGGCGCCAGGCCCTGGACTGTGAGCGATGGAACATGCTCCACCCCGGGGAGGAACCGAAGAAACCCTACGTCACCCGGTGCCTGGAAGAGGAAGACGGCGTCTTTGTGGCCGCCTCCGATTACATGAAGGCCCTGCCGGATTCCATTGCCAAGTGGATACCGGGTCGTCTCATGGCGCTCGGCACCGACGGATTCGGCCGCAGCGAGACGCGCCGGGCCTTGCGTGATTTTTTCGAGATGGATCACCGCTTCATCGTCCTGGCGACGATGCACGCGCTGTGTCTGGAAGGCAAGGTTAAAAAAGACCTGGTCCAAAAAGTCATCCGTGACCTGGACATTGATCCGCAGAAGGCCAATCCCATGATTTCCTGACAGAAAGTCTCGTCGTAATCGAAAGGACTCATCGTGATCAAAGAAGTCAAGCTCCCCCAGCTCGGAGAAAACGTCGAATCCGGGACAGTGACGAAAATCCTGGTCAAAGAAGGCGACCGGGTCAGCAAGGAACAGCCTGTCATCGAGATCGAAAACGAGAAGGCCGTCGCCGAAGTCCCCTCCCCTTATAGCGGCACCGTCAAAGAGATCCTCATCGAAGAAAACAAAGAAATCAAAGTAGGCGCCGTGCTCTTCAAGCTGGAGGTCGGCGAAGAGGCTGAAGACACAAAAGAAGAAGCCCCAAAAGCCCCAAAAGAAGAAAAACAGGAAGAACAAAAAGAAGAAGCAGGGACGAAAGAAGAGAAACCCGAAAAGAAAGAGACCCGGCCCTCCCCTAAACCCGAACCAGAACGGCCTCCTCAGCCTTCCGCACAAAAAACCCGGGAGGTCCCCGCGCCGCCATCGGTCCGCCGTTTCGCCAGAGAGATCGGGATCGATGTCAGCCGGGTACCCGGCACGGGGCGCAACGGCCGCATCTCCATCGAGGACGTCAAGGAATTCGCCAAAGAGGTCAATACCGGCCGCGAACAGGCTCGGACCGGGGGGACGCAGGCCTACCAGGAAACACTGCCGGACTTCACCAAATGGGGCGAGGTGGAACGCCAGCCCATGACGCAGATCCGGGCCAAGACCGCCCAACATTTGAGTTACGGCTGGACGAGCATCCCCCACGTCACGCAATTCGACAAGGCGGACATCACGGACCTCGAAAACCTGCGCAAACGCTACGCCAAAAAGGCCGAAAAGCAGGGCGCAAAACTGACCGTGACGGCCTTTATCCTCAAGGTCATCGCATCGGCCCTGAAAATTTTTCCGCGTTTTAACGCCAGCGTGGACATGGCAGAAAGACAGGTTATTTTCAAGAAATATATCCATATCGGCGTGGCCGTCGACACCGACCGCGGACTCCTGGTCCCGGTGATCCGCGACGCCGACAAAAAAAGTATCATCGAACTGGCTAAAGAACTCGTGGAGATTTCGGACAAGGCGCGTCAGAAAAAACTCGCCCTGGAAGACATGCAGGGCGGCACATTCACCGTCACGAACCTCGGGGGAATCGGCGGACTCTTTTTCACCCCGATCATCAACGCGCCGGAAGTCGCCATACTCGGCGTTTCCCGGGCCGTCCTGGAACCGTCCTATAACGGCGGGACGTGCAACCCGAGGCTGATGCTGCCGCTTTCTTTAAGTTACGACCACCGGGTCATCGACGGGGCCGACGGGGCGCGCTTCCTGCGCTGGGTCTGCGAGGCCATCAAACAGCCTTTCCTGATGGAACTGGACGGCTGATCTCCGTCAAACCGCGAAGGCCGGCTGGAAAGAGGAGTTGAATCATGCTGGAATTCAAAATCCCGCAGCTCGGAGAAAACGTGGACAAGGGCCAGATCGTAAAGATCATGGTCTCCCGGGGCGACCGCGTCAAAAAGGAACAGGACCTTTTCGAGATCGAATCCGAAAAGGCCTCGATCCCCGTCCCTTCCCCCGTTGAGGGCACGGTCAAAGATATCCTTATCAAAGAAGGCGACGAGGTCAAGGTCGGCCAGGTCGTCCTGAAGATTGAGGAGGGCGGCGAAGGAGACAAGGAAGAAGAAAAGCCGGACGAAAAGCAACAGCCGTCCAAAGAGGAGGCGAAACAAGAAGCGCCCAAAGAAAAGAAAGACCAACCCCAGCGGGAAAAACCTCAGCCAGAACGACCTCAGGGGCATGAGAAAGAGGAAGAATCCGCGACAAGGCCTCGGCCGGAAACTCAAAAGGACGCCAGGGTCGCGGTGATCGGCGGCGGTCCCGGAGGATACGCGGCCGCGTTCCTGGCGGCGGATCTCGGATTGAAGGTCACGCTGATCGACAAGGCCGAGAACCCCGGCGGGGTCTGCCTCTACCGCGGGTGCATCCCATCCAAGGCGCTCCTGCACGCCGCCAGGGTCATCGCCGAGTCCAGGGAGGCCAGAGATTTCGGCATCGAATTCGGCGATCCCAAAATCGACCTTAATAAACTCCGGGATTGGAAAAACAGCGTCGTCGGCAAGCTTACCGGCGGGCTGGGCCAGCTCGGCAAGAAGCGGGGCGTGCGTTTCGTCCGAGGGACGGCCTCCTTTGTCAATTCCGAAACATTGAAGATCGAATCGTCCGGAGGGGAAAGCCAGGAGATTGGATTCGACTACGCCATTATCGCGACGGGATCTCTTCCCGTCAGACTGCCCTTTGCCCCGGATTCCAAACGCATCCTTGATTCGACCTCGGCCCTGGACATCGAAGACGTGCCGGAGAAATTTCTCGTCATCGGCGGGGGGTATATCGGCCTGGAACTCGGCACGGTCTACAGTGAACTGGGAAGCGCGGTCACCGTGGTCGAGATGCTGCCCGGCATCCTGACGGGCGCCGACAGGGACCTCGCCGCCATCCTCGCCAAAAGGCTGAAGGACCGTTTTGCCGCCATTCATCTCAAGACCAAAGTGTCTTCCATGGAAGAGACCGATAAGGGCATCAAGGTCACGCTCGAGGACTCGTCGGGCAGCAAGACCTCCGAGATCTTCGACAAGGTGCTCATGTCCGTCGGCCGCAGGCCCAATACAGAAGGTCTTGGACTGGAAAACACGAAAGTCGTCGTCAATCAAAAGGGGTTCATCGAAGTCGACATACAGCGCCGGACGCGCGACGAGCGCATCTTCGCCATCGGGGATATCGCCGGAGACCCGCTTCTGGCCCACAAGGCCTCCCATGAAGGCCGCGTGGCCGCGGAGGCCATTGCCGGGCACAAGGCCGCTTTCGAGCCGGCCGCGATCCCGGCGGTGGTCTTCACCGATCCCGAGATCGCCTGGTGCGGCCTGACCGAGACCGAGGCGAAGGAACAAGGACGGGATATCAAGGTGGTGAAATTCCCCTGGGGCGCATCAGGACGCGCGGTGACCCTCAACCGCACCGACGGGGTGACCAAGCTGATCGTCGATCCTGAAACGGAAAGGATCTGGGGCGTGGCGATCTGCGGGGTGGGCGCGGGTGAACTTATCTCGGAGGGGGTGATCGCGGTGGAAATGGGCTGTGTGGTCTCCGACCTGAAACTCAGCATCCACCCGCATCCGACCTTGTCGGAGACCGTGATGGAGTCGGCGGACGTCTTTTTCGGGCAGAGCGCCCATTACTACGCGCCGAAGAAATAGCGTAAACAGCCGGGCGGCTTTTTCCTTTTCATGAAAAGAAAAAAGCCGCCCGTTTTCCCTTCCGCTTTTTTAAACGTCTTTTCCGGTTGCCTGCTTGATCACCTCTTTGATATGGTCAACCTCGAAGGGCTTGTTGAGGCATTTGTACGCCCCGGCCTCGACGGCCCGGATGCGCTTTTCACTTACCGAATAACCCGACATCATCACGACCGGCAGATCCGGGTGGACCCTTTTAATTTCCTCGAGGATCTCAACCCCGTCTTTGTCAGGCATGACGATATCCAGAAAGGCGATGTCGAAAGGGCCGGTCTGCAGGACCTCGGCGGCCTTCTCCCATGATCCGGCGCACACCACGGTGTGCCCCAGGAACTGGAGGGTGAACTCGAAAAGGTCAAGGATCGCCTTTTCGTCATCTATGACCAGGACCTTAAGTTTGTCCTCCATTTTTTCCTTTCTTCCTCTCTCAAAGCTTTTCGACCCGGCGCTGCGGATTCTTTTCCGGCGAAACGGGCGTCAACCTGACCACAAAGACAGCGCCGGCGTCCGGTTTGTTAACCGCCTCCAGTTCTCCGCCGTGTTCCGCGATCAGGTCCTTGCTCAGGGCCAGTCCGATCCCCGAACCCTTTGTCTTGGTTGTAAAAAAAGGTTCAAATATCTGCGTCTGGTCTTCCTGGCTTAATCCCGGGCCGTTATCCTCGAAGCTCACCACGACCTTGTTTTCTTTTTTTTCATATTTCGTCGAGACGATCAGCCGCCGCACCGCCCCTTTGGGAAGGCTCACCAGGGCCTGCACCGCGTTGACGATGATGTTCATGAAGACCTGCTGCAGGTGAACGCTGTCCGCGAAGACCGGGGGCAGTCTTTCGGCCGGCTGGAAATCCCAGTTAATCCTCTGGATCCTCAGTTCGTCCGTCAACAGGTTGAACACGCGCTGAAGGCAATCGTTGACGTTCACCTCCGCCTTCTTGATCTCCCGGTGCCGGATAAGGGCCATCAGGTCCTCGAGCATATCCTTGATGTAGGTCGACTGCTCCTCCATAAGGACGACGGGCTTGTAAAAGGGGTCGGATTCCTTCATCTCCTTTTTCATGAACCGCACGAAACCGTGGATCGCCGTGACGGGCTGGCTGATCTGATGGAGGATCCCCGCCCCCAGACTGGCCACCGCGGAAAGTTTGCTGGTCTCGATCATCTTCAACTGCATCGCCTTCATTTCCTCCATGGCCCTGGCGACCTCGTTCGATTTCTCTTCCACGGTCTCCTTCAGGTTTTGCTCCCTCCCCTTCGATTCCATCTCCATGGAACGGATGAACATGTGGGCCAGCGTCAAGACGGCCGCCATATGGAACAGCGGGGCGAAAGGATACAGGGCCAGTCCCTGTGCCGACAAGACATCCGTATAGCTCAGAAGAGTGCAGATAAACGCGACGCACAGCAGCCGGACGCGCATCTTTTGAATCGGGTCCGTCAGCCAGCGGTAATACCTTTCGAAGTTGATAAAGGCCAGACCAAAACACATGAGGCCGAAGATCATCGTCACCGACGGCATGATGCCTCCGGCCAGCATGGGCCCCCAATAGTAGAGCTTCAGTCCCTGAAAGGCCAGCGGATGGCCCAGCGCCAGCACAAGCACACCCGCCAGCGCGCACAGGGCGCTAGCCATGAAACGGTCTCTCGGATACAGGTTCGTCGCCACCGAAGAAACGACGTAAATAACCACGGGCAGGAGTAAAAACGCGATGAAATACAAATAGAGCCAGACGAAGGCATGAGAAGGGTGCCGAGCGCTCGTCGAGAGCGCCTGGAAAATCATCTGGGCGGCGATCAGAAGGCAAAAATAGAGAAGCAGGCGGTTAAACCGGCTTAATTTGTTGAAACGAAGAAAAAAGAGCGCCAGAAGAAGGGCCAGGCCGGCCACGATAAGCAGCGGCAAACTGTACGGAGTAAAATTATAGGAACGCGCCAAAAAAAGCATCGTAGGCTTCTGCGTTAACGGTTTCTAACACTATAGCACCTTCCGGCGGTTATGTGTATATCTTTATGGAAGAATTTGAAGCTGAAAAAGAGAGAACGGCGCCCTGTCAAGCCTCCTCGTCATCTTCTTTTTCAAAATCATCACTTATTCATTCAGATGAAAAACCGCCGTGTCGCCTTTCTCGATCCCGTGGCCGGACGCGTAACCGGCGTTCACTTCAAGCACATAGGCCGCGGTCGTCCCCGGGTCAAAGGTCGGGCAGGGATCGGCCTGACAAGGCTGGGCGTTGTGTTCAATATACCGCACCTTCCGGTCCTCCCCTATCCAAAGGATATCAAGTGGCACCTGCGTGTCTTTCATCCAGAACACATAATGCCCGTCGCGGGGAAAGATAAACAGCATGCCTGACCCCGCCGGTAATGAGGTCCGGCCCTGGAGCCCCCGCGCGAGCTCTTCTTCCTTCTGGGCCACCTCGACCAGGACACAAGCGTCCTCAAAGCATACCCGGGGCCCTTGAGTCCGTGAAAGATCCTGCTGACACGACACAAATAGAAACGGCAAAAGCGCAGCCATCGCTTTTTTGAAAATACTCATACCGCGCATCCTTTTCTCTCCTCTCTTACTCGCCCATAAGGTTCAGATAGTCCCGGAATTCCATGTGCCCCCTGACTTCCTGGTTCGCGTTGGCGATACGTTCGGAAACAAAGGGGTGGGTGCGGAAATAACTCAACGGCATCAGTCCCTCCTTTTCCTGCAATTCCTTCATTCTTTTGAGGAATCCGGCCATGCCCTTGGGATCGAAACCGGCCGCTTGGGCGTATTTGATGCCCAGTTCGTCGGCCAGGAACTCATCCTCCTGGGCATACTCCGTGAAGACGGCCGCGAAGGCCAGATCCATACCCCTCACAAACTGGCCGCTGCCTGACTGAACGGCCAGGACCTTGAGCAGACTGAATCCGTAAAGGCCCTGGATCTTCTTGACCGAATGGCGGGCCGTGATGTGCCCGATCTCATGCGCCAGGACACAGGCCAGCTGATCGTCATTTTCGACATTTTCCACCAGTCCGCTGAAGACATAAACGTACCCGCCCGGAAGACTCACGGCGTTGATCCTGTCATCCTCCACGACCTTCACTCTGTAAACGATGTCCTTCCGGTCGCAGACCTCCACGAGCTTATCGAAAATTTCACGCACACGCCGGTTCATCGCCTCCTCCTCGGCGATCTCCATCTCCTGCTCAAAACGGCGGGCGATGTTGTTCCCGACGGCCACTTCCTTTTCCGTCGTGTAGATCAGCGATTCCTGCTGTCCGGTGGCCAGGTTGTACTCGGTGGCGCAGCCGGAGAGGTAAAGGCAGATCAAAACCCCCAGTATGCGCACCCCCATCCTCTTGAGCATCTGAACCAGTCTGGCGACCGGCAGGCCGACAACGTTAAAATAACACCCCTCGATCCGGTGGATGAAATGGCTGCCCTTGCCCTCGATGTCGAATCCGCCCGCCTTGTCCAAGGGGGACATCTGGCTGTAATACCGGTCAATCTCTTTGTCGGTCAGCGGATACATGAAGACCTTTGTCTTTTCATAAGCGCACAGGGCCTGGCCCGAAGCGGCGTCGATCAAGGCGATACCGGTATACACCCAGCTCGGCCGGCGGAAGAGTTCCCTCAGATTCCTTTTGGCCTCGGCCAGACTTCCGGGTTTGCCTACTATCCGTCCGTGTCCCAGCGTCACAAGGGTATCGGCCCCGATCACGATGCCCTTTGTTGTGCGCCGGGCGACCTCCCGGGCCTTGCGTAAGGCGTTCTTCTTGACGAGATAAGGACACGGCCTGCCGTGCTCAGTAAGCTCTTTGGCCCTGGATGGTTTAACCGAAAAGGGAACGCCCAACAATGTCATCAGGCGTCTTCGCTGCGGTGAGGCTGAGGCGAGTATGATCTTTTTTCTCATCTGTCCTCTATGTCAGAAAATCCTCCGCCGTGAACAATGAGTGTAAGGGGCACCCCTTGGCGGCCAGCGCCTCACCGGCGCCTTCCCGGCGGTCCACCAGACAGACAGAGCGAACAGGATCGAGGTCCATCGACCTCAGGACGTCCAGCGCGTCCACAAAGGCCTTTCCGGTCGTGGCCACATCGTCGATAAGCACGACCCGTTCTCCGGCCTTCAACAAAGGGCCCTCCACCCGCTGCTGTTTCCCGTGGGCCTTGGGGGCCTTACGGACAATAAAGGTTTTGAGGGGATAAGACTCCTGAAAGGACAGGGCGGCGACGGCCCCGACAATAGGGTCGGCGCCGAGGGTGGGGCCGCCGACAACATTGACCCTGTCTTCGCGGATAACCTTCATGATCAGCCGCGCGCAAAGATAGGCCCCTTCGGGCATCAGCGTCACCCTCCGCGCGTCGATATAATACTCGCTTTCTTTCCCGGAGGAAAGCGTGATCTTCTCTCGAAAGAAGGCGTGTTCCTTCAATAAGGCCAGCAAACGAGCCTTTTCTTGCGGGTCATTCTGCATGGGGCATTACTCCTTTCACCGTCAGTCCGTCTTTGGCGGCTCGAGTTCACGGCGGTAAAATTCATTCAAGAGCAGGATGCGGTAACGCAGCAGATCCTTGAATCCCTGATAATCCTTGGGCATAAACCCCGAGGTCTCATGAAAGGCGCGCATCGCCTGGATCTCGACCACCGCGTCAATATAGGCTTTCTCAAGGGCCTTCTCGGGCAGTTCGCGGATCTTTTCCTCAGGGAGGATCTCGATCTGCACGGGATAGGCCCAAAGAGACGTCCTCCCGGCCAGACCGGACACCGCAAACACCAGCAGCGCCAAAACGAGCAGGTTATTCCGCGTCCGCAACGGCCACCTCCTCGTTCAATTTCCTGTGCTGGGCGATCAGCATCAGATTCCGCACATAGATGAACAATCCCATGCATTGTCCGACTATAAAAACCGGATCTTGGCGATGGATCGCGTAAATCAGGAGGACCAGCCCCCCCGAAAGGCTGAAATGCCAGAACGACAGCGGCACATGGCTCTGTTTCTTCCGCTCAGAGGCGATCCACTGAACGAAGAACCGCATCCCGAAAAGGAATTGTCCCAGAAAACCGAAGAGTATCCACATGCTATGTTCCCCCTTTTATTTTCTTCGCGGGGATTCTCAGGATCCTGAAGAAATCGTTCACAACCCGGAAAATCCGTTTATGCGTGTATTTGGAATACCCGTAGCGCCTCGCGCGGTGGTGAGAGGCCACCTCCCCTACTTTATAACCTTGCCGGGCGAGAATCAAGGGAATAAACCGGTGCTGTCCCTCCCATTCAAGATCAACGTCCTCGAGGCACTTCCTGCGGTAGGCCCTCAGCGTGCAAGAAATATCGTGGACCGCCAGCCCCGTCAGTAAACGCTGGAGGACATTGCCGGTCTTTGAAAGGATCTTCTTCAGCCAGGGATCGCGTCGATCCCTGCGCCAACCGCACACGACGTCGTTGCCTTCGTTCATCTTGGCGAGAAGAAAAGGGATATCCTCCGGATCGTTCTGCAGGTCGGCGTCCAGCGTGATAAAGACCTTTCCGCGGGCGTCCCGCATGCCGGCCGATAAGGCCGAGGTCTGTCCGCTTCGCCTCTCCATGCGGACAATACGGACACTGTCGGGCCTCTGGCTCCTGAAGGCGTTTAAAGTCTGCGGGGAGGCGTCATCGGAACTGTCGTCGACATAGATAATCTCATAGGGTGAACGCAGGGCGTCCATGACACGGGTGAGCTCTTCATGCAGGACTCCCAGAGACCCTTCTTCGTTGTAAACCGGAATGATGACCGAATATTCCATCGTCTTTTCTTTGACCCTCCCGAGTTCACGAAAAGCCGGACGCAGGGCAAACGTCCCCTCCCGTCTCATCGCAGGCCCAGCCCCCTTGTTCCGGGCTTTTCGATCAGGACCAGCTCTTCGAGAAAATACCGTGCGATTGTGTCCGTGTGAAACCGTCTGAGCGCTTTCGCAAACGCGTCGTCCAGTCGTATCCTCCGGCGGAACGCGTAATCTGAACGAATAATCCGCGTTTCTTTTTTCAGATCCCGCGGGAGCAGGCGTTCGTAGTCTTCCCGTGTCAGGAGACAATAGACATCTTCGTCAGAATCAAAAAACGCGATAAGATTGCGCTGGGTCTGATTCTGGTCGCTTGTGGCTATCTTGTGCACGTGCCGGTCAAAATAAACCTGGAACTCCTTTTCATGGATGTCATGACTGCCCACTCCCAGAATATCCCTGTCGTCCATGACGCTGTGCGCAGCCTCCGCGAAACCCTGAAGGCTCGCGTGCGTCGTCAGCCGGGTACGGGACACTGGACCCGCCTGTGTGTAGACAAAAAGGATAATGAGCGCGGCGCAGGACGTCCTGACAAAAGGTCTCGGCCTCCTTATCATGACCCCGGCCGCCAAGGCCCAAAGGATAAAAAGGGCAGCCAACCAGACCGGGCTTGAGGAAAGCAGGAACACCCGGAGTAACGCCACGGCGATGAGCCCCGTCGTCATGAAGAATACCAGAATGGCCGTCCGCATTCCGGAGGCCTGCCTGCCCCACCGGAATTCGGACAGCGGATAAAGGCAGAAATACGCCGTTAACACGGCAAACGGTGTGCTCAAAACAAGGATCAGATGATTGATCCGGGCGAAAATGGATGAAAAAAAGAAATACGTCACCAGGAACCACACGGCCAAAAAGATCAGGGGCCTGCGGTCCTCCGCTCTTCTTCTGATCCTGCGGATAACCAGGGGGACAACGCCAGGCAGAAAAAGAGACCACGGGGCAAAATAAGACATGAGGGTGCGGGCGTAAAACAGCACGTTGTTTTTAAAGGTCTCAAGCTGGGCCAGGAAGGGATTATGTCCCCGCCCGCCAGCGACCATGCGGTCCAGTGTTTCGGTCTTGAATATATATTCCGTGTACTGGTGCCCGTGTGTCAAGGCCATATAGACAAACCAGGGCATGACAATCAGCAGAAAGACGGCCAGTCCCCGATGGAACCGCATAGACCGCAGGACATCTTTCCGTCTTATCGCCAGCGCGTAAATGACGACGCCCAGCGCTGGGATGATCAAAGCGGCGAATCCCTTGATCATAAAGCCCAGTGAACAGGCCGCAAAAAAGCCGTACCGGTAAACGCGGTTTTCGGGAAAGGAAAATATCCGCCAGGCCAGAAAAAACGCAAGCACGATAAACATGTTGAGGGTCATGTCCGGTACGGCATTCTTGGCATGGCGGAAAAACAGCGGCACAGTCATAAGGATAATGGCGCTCACAAAGGCGGTCTTTCTGTCAAAAAACTCCCTGGCCATCACCCAGGTGAGCGTGACCGTGACCGAAGCCGAAATCACGGCAATAAAGCGGGCGGCGAACCATCCCGTCCCGAATACCTGATACGCCAGAAGGATCAGCCAGTAAAAGAGGATGGGTTTCTGGAAACGGACCTCACCGAAATACGTCGGGGAAAGCATGTCCCCCGTCCGGAGCATTTCCCGCGTGCTCTGGACATAAAATATCTCGTCGTCCCTGTATTCCAGCCCATGGACATCCAGATCCTGCATAAAAAAGACCACGCTCACGACAAAAAGCACGGCGAGGACGGCCTTGTCAGGGTCAAACCATAGTCGCAGAGTTCTCATCAGATCAATCCGGCTTCGTCGGTAATAAAATTGTGGCACTTGCGCGAAAGGACCTTGCGGCTGCCGGCTCCGTTTTCGTAATGGCGCGTTAAGAATTTCTCATGGATCTCGACACGGATATCGATGCGCCTGAAACGGAGCAGATTCCACAAATGACGGAAGAAATTCATGCCCCCGTACCAGCAGATATCGTCGCGGTTCTCTTTCGTGAACGCCCGGCCGTCAAGTTTCTCATAGGTGATGGTCACGGGGACCACCGGCGCACCGGCCTCAACGGCCGCCTGGAAAAAGACCGTCTGGAAGGGCCTGACCTGGCTTCCGTCCGACGATGTGCCTTCGGGGAAGACAAAAACATTGATCCCCCGGCGCAGCATCTCCCTGATGCGGCCGATGCATTCGGACACTTTCTGCTTTCTCGTCCTGTCCACAAAGATCGTTCCGGACACGGCCACCACCGGTCCGATGACAGGCCAGCGGCAGATCTCCCTTTTGGACACAAAGACCGCGGGGAGGAGACTGCCGAGGACAATCCCGTCGAGATAACTCAGATGACGGCTGATAATAAAATGGCCCCGCTCCTCCAGGATGTGTTTCTGCCCGACGGTCTTAAGGCGCAAACCGAGGATAACCTTCAGGCCGTTGATCAGGATAAACGTCAGAGAACTCAACACATGCCACCGCCGGGCAGGGGCGATGACCGTCACAAAGGCGTGGCCCAGCAGCGCGGTGGCCAAAAACAAAAAAAACGACAGGAAGGTCAAAACAAGTTTGAGGATCCTCATCGTTTCATCCCTGGAGATAGTCGCCGAAGAAACGTTTTTTGTAAGCTTTATTCATATCCTTGATATCAAGCAAAACGGGAAACAGGGCCGTTGCGAAATCGCCCTGCGCCGGCAGGCCGCACACCTTCAACCCGATGTGCATGTACCCTTTGAACAGGGTCGGCAGTTCACCGAAGAGGCGCCGCGGGTCATCAACGACGACATCATCCATCAAGGTGATGCGATGGGCTTCGTCGACCGGCGAGACGCCATGGTCCTGAAAAAGCCCCAGCGCCTTAAACATCGCAAAAAACTCGCTCACCCTGCGGACATCGCCTGTCATGATATTGGAGGACCCGAAAATATAGCGGACGCCATGCGCCTTGACGTACTGGGCGATCCCTTCCCATAAGAGGTTGAGCACGGTCCGGTCGCGGTATTCCTTCTGGACACAGGAACGGCCAACCTCGAGCAGCCCCCCCTGCAAGGCCCTGATACTGCGCAAATCGAACTTCGTTTCCGTATAAAAACCGAAATGCGCATCGGCGACGCCCCCCAGGAGCATCCTGTACGTGCCGATGACCCGGCGGCTGTCTTGATCGAAAATGATCAGATGGTCGCAGACCTTGTCAAAAGGATCTTCATCGACGGCATCCCCGGCCGGATCTTCCCCGGCGCCTTTGATTTCCTGGACAAACACCTTGTACCGTAACCTCTGGGCCTCTTTGATTTCTTCGGGATTCTGGGTAATCTTGAATTTCAGGTGAGCCAAATGCGGGTCCTCGTTATAGTGGATTCTGGCATTTTTGTCGAGATATTATACGCTGATTCATATTGGCTGACAAGCTGTTTTCTCTCCGCTTGCTACACATTACTTATTATTATACAAATACTTGTAAACAGAACAGCGCCGTTGACAGAAAACAGCCGGCATTATAACATAAACCATCATGCACCGCGCTTTAGTCCAGGGATTGACCGGCCTGATTTTTCCCTCCCACTGTCTTTTATGCCGGAGGCGGCTCAAGGGACTCCCTGAAACTGTCAATTTGTGCGGATCGTGCCAGGCCTCGATCACGATAAACCGGCCGCCTTTTTGCCAACGTTGCTCCCGCCCGCCCGACCCGAGGGACTTCTCCGCCCCCTGTCCGGAATGCCGCCGTTCCCGCTATCATTTTGACCGCGTGGTGGGCATAACGCAATATGATGAGACCATGAAACACCTTGTCCATCTTTTCAAATACGGACAGAAGACGGCTCTGCGCAGGGATTTTGCACGCATCACCGCGGCCTACGTGAGACACTACGGGATCAGCCTTCTGGATCATGACCTTGTGGCCCCTGTCCCGCTCCACCCGGCCCGCCGGCGCGAACGCGGTTACAACCAGTCGGACCTGCTGGGACAGGAGCTGGCGCGGCTTTTTCCGGTAGCTTATCACCCCGGATTGCTCCGTCGCGTCCGGCATACGCCGAATCAGGCCCGTCTCAACGGAAAAGAACGCTGGACAAACATCCAGGGCGCTTTTAGAATAAGACATCCCCAGAGTGTCAGAGATAAATCCATCCTGCTTATCGACGATTTAATGACAACCGGAGCGACCCTTTCGGAGATAGCCTTTTGTCTCAAATCGGCCGGGGCCCGGAAGGTGGAGGCCTTAACCCTGGCCGTTGCGTGTTAGATCAAAAACCGTTTGACCATGAAAATTCTGCGAACCTACATCCTCAGAGAAGCCGTCCTGCCCTTTTTTCTGTCTCTGGGCGTGCTGACCTGTATTTTCCTTCTGGGCAATCTGATCCGGCTGGCCAACATGGTCATCAACAAAGGCGTGAGCATCGCCACCATCGGCATGGTCTTTCTTTACTACGTCCCTTTCCTTCTGGGGTACACCCTGCCTATCGCGTGTCTCACGGCCGTGATCCTCACGTTCGGCAGGCTTTCCGCGGACAATGAAATCATCGCCATCCGCGCAAGCGGGATCCATCTCAAACGGCTGCTCCTGCCCCTGGCGGTCATCGGGATACTCGTCAGCCTTTTTTCTGTCATCCTCAACGACCGGATTATCCCTCATGCCCACTACGAACAGCGTAAACTGCTGAAGAACGTCGGCGCGCAGAACCCTGCCGCCCTTCTGGAACCCGGCATTTTCATCCGGGCCTTCGAAGACCAGATCCTGTTTATCTACAGGATCGAAGGCAACAAACTTTACGGCGTGCGGATATACCAGCCCCAGAAGGACGGCCCGACCAGAACCATCATCGCCCGCGAAGGGGAGTTTACCCGCATCCCGGGAGAAGACAAAATCAAATTGAAGCTGATGGACGGTACGGCGGACGAACCCAACCTGGAGAACCCCGACAATTTCTACAAACTGCGGTTCAACAAATATTTCATGACGCTGGACCTCTCCCGGGACTCGGACCAGCCCGTCGACAAAAAACCCAAAAGCATGACACTCTCGGAACTCCGGACCAAGATCCAGGAACTCCGCCAGTTGTTCGTCGACGCCACACCACTGGAAACCGAATTCTACCGCAAGATCAGCTGGTCGTTTTCGGCCATGATCTTCATCCTCCTGGGTTTTCCCATAGCGGTCGTCACCCACAGGAGGGAGAAGACGGCCAACATTGCGCTTGCCATTATGCTGGCGGCTTTCTATTATCTGGTTTCTCTGGGGTGCGAGGCCCTGAGCATGCAGAATATCTTGATGCCCGCGGTGGCCATGTGGATCCCCAACGCTGCCGGGCTTGGGCTGGCCCTCTTTTTCAACTACCGGCTTTCCCGGATTTAGGACCTCATTATGCGCATACTGGACAATTACATACTTCGTTCCGTCGGCCGGATCTTTTTCTCGACGATCTTCATCTTCAGTTTTCTCTATATCCTCATCGATGTCGCCAGCAACCTTAACGAGATCATCGACCGCCAGGTCCCGATGGACATCCTTATGGAATACTACCTTTCTTTTTTTCCCGTCATCATCGTGCAGACTTCCCCCATGGCCTGTCTTATCGCCGCGCTCCTGACCTACAGTTACCTGAGCAATAACAACGAAATCATCGCCATGCGCGCCGGAGGACTGAATTTCTGGCGCATCACCCGGCCCGCCCTCTTCTTCGGTCTTTTCGTCTCCTGCGTTATCTTCGCGGTCAACGAGCGTTTCGTGCCCCAGGCCACGGTCTCTTCGGAGAAGATCCGCAACGAAAACATCATCCTCGAAGTCGACTCCAGGCGCAAACAAAAGCAGAAGATCGAAAACCTGACCTTTTACGGGCTTAAGAACCGGCTTTATTTCATTGACACCTTTGATCCCAATACCTATGAGATGTCAGGGCTGACTGTCATCGAGCAGGACAAACAGCAGAACATCAATCAAAAAATCGTCGCCCTGAAGGTCGTGTGGACGGGCATCACGTGGAAGGCCTTCAACTGCCAGATCGCCCTTTATGAACAGGATAACTCCGTCAGCCCCGATGAAATCAAGTTCTACCGGACCAAACTTTTGGATATCCCCGAACGGCCCAAGGATTTTCTACGCCAGCGCCTCAACATCACGGCAATGAACATCTCCAACCTGTACCAATACATCACGCGGTTCAAGGACAGCGGCGCAAAGCGCGCCCTGGCCAATCTTCGCGTGGACCTGCACCAGAAGATCGCCTATCCGATCGGGAACCTCGTCATCCTTCTTGTCGGCCTGCCCCTGGCTCTGACGAGCAGCCGGCGCAAGGCCATGGGATTTACGTCGTTGGGGATTGCCGTCGCCATCGGATTTTTTTTCCATGTGACCAACGCCGTGGCCCTGGCCTTAGGCAAAGGAGGGGCCTTCCCTCCGGCGGTCTCGGCATGGGTGGCCCCGGTCCTTTTCACGCTTATTGGCCTCTATTTCATCAGGACAAAATTCTAAGACGCTGACTGTGCGGGGATCAATGCGGAAGGGGCACATGCGGCGCCCGACGGGACCTTTTATTGTTTATATACACGCGGCAAGCGGCTGCCGAGGTTGCAGGCAACCTCGTAGTTGATTGTCCCGGACAGCCCGGCAAGTTCGTCGGCGCTGATAACGCGATCCTTCTGGGCCCCCAAAATGACGGCCACTTCACCGGCGGCAGCCGAAGGCACCCTGGAGATGTCCACCACCGTCAAGTCCATGGTGACCCGCCCGAGGACCGGACAGCGCGTCTGACGGATCAAAACGGCCGCCTTATTCGAAAACGACCGAAGATATCCGTCACTGTAACCGATCGCGAGAGTGGCCGCCCGCATCGGACGCCGTGCTGTGAAGGTGCGGCCGTAACTGACGGTCCTCCCTTTGGCCATATCCTTGCAAAAAATAATTCTGGCTTTGACCGTCATGACCGGTTTCAGGGGGATTGACTTCTTCAGCCGCGCATGGGGATAGAGGCCGTAGAGCATGAGGCCGGGACGAGCTAGCGTCATGATTTTTGACGAATAACCGGCCAGCCCCATACTATTGGCCGCGTGGACATGGACAGGATGAATGCCGCGCTCCTTCAGCCCGGATACGACGTCACGCAGATATCCAATCTGCCGGCGGGTGAATGCCGGGTCCGTGTCCGCCGAAGGGAAATGCGTGTATATCCCGTCGATAACAAGGTGATTCATCCGCCTTATCTTGTCGATCAGTGGCCAGACCTCCCGATGCCAGACACCCAGCCGGCCCATACCCGTATCGAGTTTGAGGTGGATACGGATGGTTTTTTTATTTTTACGCGCGCTCCGGTTCAGCGCCGAGGCCAAAACGGGAGAGCACACCGTAGGCGTTAATCCGTAGGCCGGCACACATTCGGCATGCCGCGGCAGGATATGTTCAAAAACAAGGACCGGCTTGCGAATGCCGGCCCGGCGGAGTTCTATCCCCTCATTCAGATCAGCCACGCCCAGCCAATCGACGTGCTCTTCCGTTAAAAGGCGGGCGACGGGCAGCATCCCGTGGCCGTAGGCCTCCGCCTTCACGACACCCAAAAGCCGCGTTCCTGCAGCCGCGGTTTTCTTCAATTGACGGAAATTATAGCGGAGCGCCTTAAGGTCGATCTCGGCCCAGGCATTGGGCGAAGGGTTTAGAAAGCGGCCCTTGGGAGGGGAAGGCTTCATAATGTTTTCCTCCTGGGGTTGACCTGGCAATCCGCCGGATAAAGATAAAGGGGGACCAGCCGGTCGGGGTTCGTGCTTTTGCCTTTCGAAACTTTTTCCAACGCAAGGACGGCCAGTTTCTCGGCCGAAGGCGCGCATTCTCCGGGTACGGCAAAAAAGGGACGGAATCCCAGCCTTTGGCTTTCCCTGAGAATCCTCTCCCGAAAAACCGGGACCCCGTTCCCGATAAAGAAGACCTCTCCTTCGCATTGTACAACAAGGTCTTCGATCCTGGTCAAGAAATAAGCCGACTTTCTGTGAGGACGCCCCCGGCGCATGGCGTAAAGACATGCGTAGGCCATATCCCGGCGGGCATCGTTCAGACAGCAGACGGTTCTCTTCTCCGCCGCCGCGTTCATGGCCAATACGTCAAGCGACGCGACCCCCACGACGGGCTTGTTGGTTGCCAGGGCCAGGCCCTTGGCCGTGGCCAGACCGACACGGAGACTGGTGAAGGAGCCCGGCCCCAGGCCGACGGCGAGGGCGTCCATATCCTGCAGTCTGAACCGCGACCTTGCGAGTATCCTGTCGATCTGCGGGATGATCGACGAAGACAGGACCTTGTTCAGAACCAGTTCCCGTGAGGCGGCTGTCTCCTCTCCTTCAGTGACGGCCAGGCTGAAGGTGTGGCTCGAACACTCGATAGACAAAAGCCTTTTACCCGATTTCATCCAGGAGCTCCCTGTATCTTTTTCCATGGGGGACAAACGTGAACAACCTCTCTTGTGCCTTCCTGCTCCGAATCCGCACCTCCAGAAATCTTTTCGGCCTCAGGCTTTTAAGTTTATCAGCCCATTCGATCACGGCCACGCCTTCACCGTAGAAAAATTCTTCATAACCGATCAGGGCCAGTTCATTTTCCTCATCCAATCGGTAGAGGTCGAAATGATAAAGGGGGATCAGGCCTTCATACATGTTCATCAGGATAAACGTCGGGGAATGGACCTTGCGGGGCGCGATCCGCAGTCCGCGGGCCAGACCCTTTGTAAAGACCGTCTTGCCGCTTCCCAGTTCACCGATAAGACACAGGATATCACCCGCCTTGAGAAAGGCCGCCATCCGTCCTGCCAGGTTCATGGTTTCTTCTTCGTTGCGGGAGAGATGCTGTCTGCGGGACATAGGGCATTAAAGGTGGGTGAACCCCTCCGGCTTGAGGCGCCGCACACGCCTGTCCTTTGTGACCAGAAGACATTTCCCCTTAGGGGCAATCGTCTGCCCGATGCAATAGACTGTGACGGGCAGTCTTCGCCTGCGCATAATTCTCTCGGCCTTGTCCCGGGGCAGCGCAAAGAGCAGCTCGTAATCCTCTCCCTCGTTAAGGGCCTGACGCAGTGCCGCGCCGCCCCGGCGAGGGATCAAGGTCTCATAGACAACGGCACCGCACCCGCTGGCGGCCAGGATATGATGGAGGTCGGTGCTTAATCCGTCGGACACATCAATCATCGCCGAAGGCCTGTAATAGCGGGCAAGATACCTGGCCTCATGGACACGGGGAAGGAAACGCAAATGCCTTCCTGTCTTGACACTCCCCCCCAAAGGGCCGCTGACAAACAAAAAATCACCCGGGCATGCCCCGCCGCGCGTGATCCAGCGTTCCCGCCGCACACGCCCGATCAGGGCCACGTTGATGACGATCTTGTCGTTCCTGATAATGTCGCCTCCGCAGACGTCCACCCCAAAATGACGCGCCAGGCGGTTCATCCCCCGGTACACACCACGGACATAGTTCCTGCGGACATCACCGGGCAGGGCGAGAGAAACGACGGCGGCCTGTGGAAGGCCTCCCATGGCCGCGATATCGCTAATGTTACAGGCCAGAGACTTATGGCCGACGGCGTCCGGGCTGTCACCGCGCCGGAAATGCACGTCCTCCGCCAGCATATCCGTCGTGAAAAGCAGATAATCCCGGGAAGAAGGGTGTTTCAAGACCGCCGCGTCATCGCCGATACCCAAAACGCACGTGTCCTGACGGGCCATCGCGGCAACGGCGCGGATCATGTCGCCTTCTTTATTGGTATTTGAAACTCTTCCAGGTGGTGTCATGGCTGGACGGCCTTGCGGATATGGCTTCTGAATGGCGGCCTGATGATGGCCTTTTCCGTTATAAAACCGGTAATAAGCCGCGCGTTCGTCACATCAAAGGCCGGGTTGCAGACATCCACCCCGGGGACGGTAGTCGTCCGGCCCGCGAAACGGATAACCTCTTCTTTACTTCTTTGTTCAATCGGGATGGCCTTCCCGGTCTTAATCTTCAGATCAAACGTCGAAAAGGGGGCCGCGACGTAAAAGGGGATCCCGTGATAACGCGCCAGCACGGCAAGATTATACGTTCCTATTTTATTGGCCGTGTCGCCATTAGCCGCGATGCGGTCCGCGCCTGTGATCACCATATCGATCTTTTCCTGGCGCATGAGGGCCGCCGCCATGTTATCACAGATCAGGGTCGTGGGGATATGTTCACGCATAAGTTCCCATACCGTCAGACGCGCGCCCTGCAGAAGCGGTCTGGATTCACAGGCGTAGACCCTGAATGTCTTCTTCTGTCTTTTCGCCGAATAAAAAACGCCGAGGGCCGTCCCGAAATCCACCGTGGCCAGAGCCCCGGCATTGCACACTGTCAAAATTCGACTCCCCTTTTTGATGAGCGCGGCCCCGTTTCGACCGATCGCCCGGCAGGTTTTCCGGTCCTCCTCATAGACCGCCAAGGCCTCCTTTTTTATGAACTTTTTAAGCTCTTCAACTTCCGCGTGGGGATATCGGCTTAAAACACGGGACATCCTCTTAAGGGCGTGGAAGAGGTTGACCGCCGTCGGACGGGCCGTTGCCAGGTACCGGCAGGCCTTCTCGATATCCTTTGTGAATGTCCCACGGTCCCTGGCAACGGACTTGTGGGAAGAAAGCAGGACACCAAAGGCCGCCGCGGCCCCCAGCGCCGGAGCGCCGCGGACACTCAGGTTCTTTATCGCCCGCCAGAGGGTGGCCATATCACGGCAATGAATGTAAACCAGGCGCCCGGGCAGTCTTCGTTGGTCGATGATCCTGACGCTGTGTCCTGTCCATGTTATGGTCTTTACGGCCATAGTCGAACAAGGGATTGCGGGGTTTATGTCTTGTTTGTTTCCAGGCGCGGGAATATCGCCTGATGGGTTTTAAGCTTTGTGCCGGGCTTCAGTTCCCCCCAACCCAGTCCTGAGCCTTTTGCCCCAAGGATGTCCAGGACCGTTTCGGTCTTGCGCGGCATGACGGGGTGCAAGAGCACGGAGGCGAGACGCAGGGCCTCTGTCGCGGTATACAGAATACGCCCGGCCGCGGGATGATCGGTTTTGACGACCTTCCAGGGGGCCTGGGATTCCATGTACTTGTTGACCATCCGGACCAGCCGCATCGTCTCTTCAATCGCATCGTTGATGTGGTGCCGGTTGACAAGGCCCTCGACCTTAGCCGGCAAGGCCTCTGCCTCCTCTTTGATCTTCGTCTCCCCCGGCGTATCCCCCCCGGGCTCCGGAATGCTGGCCTCGAAGTATTTCCCGATCAGACCGCTGACCCGGTTAAGCAGGTTGCCGAAATCGTTGGCCAGGTCGCTGTTGAAACGCTTGATAAACGATTCCATGGTAAAATTGGCGTCCTGGCCCAGGACCATCTCCCGCATAAGATAGTAACGGACCGCGTCCTCATCGTAGAGGTTGATCAGCTCCAGGGGATTAACAATATTGCCCAGGGACTTGCTCATCTTCGTCTCGCCCGTAAGCCACCAGCCGTGGGCGAAAATAGTGCGCGGCAGGGGCAGGCCCAGCGAAAAGAGCATGGTCGGCCAGTACACCGCGTGAGTCATCAGGATATCCTTTCCGATAAGGTGAACGTCGGCCGGCCACCATTTGCGGAATTTCGCATCATCGGAAAGATACCCCGGGGCCGTCACGTAATTGAGCAGGGCGTCGAACCACACATAGGTCACATAGTCCTTGTCGAACGGCAGTTCGATCCCCCAGCCCATGCGCGATTTGGGCCGGGAGATGCACAGATCACCCAAAGGCTGACGCAAGAAGCCCATGATCTCGTTGCGCCGGTGTTCCGGCTGGATAAAATCCGGGTTTTCGCCGATATAGGCAATGAGCTGCTGCCGGTATTTGCCCATCCTGAAAAACCAGTTCCGCTCTTTGAGTTTTTTCAGGTCACGGAAAAGGCCCGACTGTTTCTCCGTCTCGGTTATGAAACGCTCTTCCGCGACAGAATACCAACCTTCATATTCGTCGGCGTAGACATCACCCTTGTCATAGACCGCCTGCAGGGCTGCCTGCACAACCTCCCAATGACGCTTTTGGGTGGTCCGGATAAAATCGTCGCAGCGGATATGCAGTCTTTCCCAGAGCTGAATAAATCTCGGCGCCAGTTCGTCGCAGTGCGCCTGGGGTTTTAAACCCCTTTTTTCGGCGGCCTGCTGGACCTTCTGGCCGTGTTCGTCCAGGCCCGTCAGGAAAAAGACCTCCTCGCCGGCGGTGCGGTGATACCGCGCGAGCACATCCGCGAGGATCGTCGTATAGGCGTGGCCGATATGCGGTTTATCGTTCACATAATAAATCGGCGTGGTCACATAAAAGGTCTTATTCTTCCCGGCCATACGTCACCTTCGTCACTTTGCCTTCTCCGAGGTCCACGCGGACGCAACGCGAAAGGATATTGACATCGAAGACCCGCCCCGCCCCCTGCGGGGTCGTGACGCGGTCACCCGTCCGCGGAAGATTTTTGGCGTATTGTTTATAGACCTGGAATTCATAGGCCATGCAGCACTTGATGCGGCCGCATATGCCGGAAATACGCGAAGGATTGAGCGGCAGGTTCTGCTCTTTCGGCATCTTGATGGAAAGAGGATGGAAGCCCTTCATGTACGAAGAACAGCACAATGCGCGTCCGCAGACGCCGAATCCGCCCACAATCTTGGCCTTGTCGCGCACGCCGATCTGTTTGAGCTCGATGCGGATCTTAAAGATTCTCGCCAGGTCTTTAACGAGGGCGCGGAAATCAATGCGTCCTTCGGCGGTAAAAAAGAAGATAACTTTGCTCCCGTCAAACGAGTACTCGGCGTCCACGATCTGCATGTCCAGCTTTCTTTCATTGACCTTCTTCAGACAGGTATCGATCGCCTCCTGGGCGCGCTGCCTGTTGGTCTCGATCGCCTTCCGGTCCTCCTCCTGCGCCCGGCGCACAACTTCCCCTGCCGCCTCTTCTTGTTTCTCCCGGCAGGACGATTGCATGTTGGTGACCACGTAACCGTATTCCGTTCCCCGTTCCACCTTCAGGATGACACAGTCGCCGCGGTCGCAGGCGATCTCTTCCCGGAGGCGGAAATACTGGACCGGCCGGTGCTCTCCCAGCTTGACTTCAATGACCTTGGGCATAATGGACTCCCTGTATGTTCTCTCCCCGAGGGGACCAATGACAGTATGTTCCCGTTTCGCGCTTCAGAGCCGGTGCATCCTGTCTTTAAGCAATGTCATCGGCAATTTGACGTTCAAATTCTCATCCAGCATCTTTTTAGTCTCGACGATATCCGCGATCAGCTGGTAAAGCTCGCTGAAGGAAAATCGGCCGGCCTCCCCCTTCAAATCCTGGAGCCGGTCGCCGTGGACAAGATGTTTTTCGCCAGTGTCGGCCTTAACAAGTATAACATCCCGGAACCACGTCAAGAGGACCTGGAGACTGGACTTGACCTTCTCCTTGTCCGAAAGGAGCTTTTTGAAAGCGGCCCCATCGCATCCCCCAAGGACGAGGGCGTCGATAATCCTGTTTTTTTCCTTAAAGAATTTCGCCCGGGACAGCCGCTGCGCCTCGCCCCAGCAACCTTCGGAATAACGGGAAAGAAAGCGGGCCGCTTGTCCTTCTCCGGGGTCCTTTGAAAGCAGGCGCTCCCTGATCTCGTTGGGGACCAGCGGAGGGAAGCGCATGATCTGACAGCGCGAACAGATGGTTTCCAGATTCTTGGCAAGCGAAGAGGTCGTCAGCAAAAAAAGCGTATCCGCGGCCGGTTCTTCCAGCGTTTTCAAAAAGGCATTGGCCGCCTCGGGGGTCAGCTTGTCGATATCCTTGACAATGACCGTCTTGGTGCGGGCCTCATAGGCCTTCAACTGGACCACGGCATTGACCGCGCGCACCCGCTCGATCTTGATGGAAGCGGCCTCTTCGTCGGCGATCACATGGACGTCCGGATGTCCGCCCTTCTCGATCTTCCGGCAGGACGGACACTTCCCGCAATACCCTTCGCCCCCCGTCTCATCACAATTGACCATCTTGGCCACGGCCAGAGCGGCGGCCATCTTTCCGGTGCCCGGCGGACCCACAAAGAGATACGCGTGGGCCAGCCGGCCGCTGCGGACAAAGGCCCGGAAACAATCCAAGACCCGGCGTTCACTTTTCGGTGTTTGCGCGCTCAAAACTTCCATTTTCTGTGCAGAATATCCCGGATCTTGCTCTGTATCGCGTCTTTGTCCGAGCGTCCGTCGATCAGAATAATGCGGCGCGGCTCTTTCTTGCTCATATCCAGATAACCCCGCCGGACCCGGTTGTGATAGGTCAGGGAACGCTGTTCGATGCGGTCCTTGACGCATCCCGTCCTCCTCAGTCCTTCGTTTACATTGATATCGATAAGAAACGTGACGTCAGGCCTGACCCCTCGCGTTATGAAGCGCCCTATCCGTTTAATTGTGGGGATGTCCACTCCGCATCCGTATCCCTGATAGGCCACGGTGGAGTCCAGGAACCGGTCGCAGACGACGGTAATGCCCTTCTCTAAGGCCGGGATGATCTTCTCGCTAACCAGTTGCGCGCGGGCAGCCATATAAAGGAGTGTCTCGCAGGTGGAGGCCATGTGTCTGTTATTGACATCCAGCAGGATGCCGCGGATCTGTTCGGATATCCCCACACCGCCCGGTTCGCGGATATGTAAAACGTCGTGTTTCTTCTCGCTCAGATAACGGCAGAGCAGACGGGCCTGCGTGCTCTTGCCCGAGCCCTCGAATCCCTCAAAGGTGATAAACCTGCCCTTCACGCCCACCGCCATGTCTGCCCCCGCGGGGTGTCTTCAACGATGATATCTCTCTCGCGCAATAGCGCCCGCAGTTCGTCCGAACGGCTGAAGTCCTTGCGGACCCGCGCCTGCGCGCGCTCCTCCAGCAAGGCGCGTTCCTCGTCTTTCAGTTCCCTTTGAGGCTCCTTGCGGAAAAAACCGAAGATCTTTCCGGCCAGCGCCTCAAGGGTATCGACGGCGCAATAGACGACGGCGGCGTACTGCTCGGTGTCTTTCCGCTCATCGATAAATTTGTTGGTGTCATTCACGAGGCAAAAAAGACAGGCCAGGGCCTGCGGCGTATTGAAATCATCGTCCAAGGCCTCGATAAAACCGGCTTTGGCCTTTTGGATAAAGTCCGCCGTTTCGGGGATCAGTTCTTTCTCCTGGATGATCTCCGAGGCCTTCCAGAACAGGACGTCGAACCGCTGCATCATCTTATGCGCCTCTTCCATTTTGGGCTCGGAAAAATCGATCGGGCTGGCATAATGCGACGAGAGAAAAAATATCTTCAGGTCGTCCACGTGAAAACGGTCCAGGGCTTCCTGGATGGTGATATAATTCCCCAGGGATTTGGCCATCTTCTGACCGTTAATGGTCAGAAGGCCGTTGTGGACCCAGTACCTGGCAAAAGGGGCGCCCGTCAACGCCTCGGCCTGGGCGATCTCGTTCTCGTGATGGGGAAAGATCAGGTCGCGGCCACCCGCGTGAATGTCCAGGGTCTTGCACTTCAGATGTTCGAGGCTCATCACTGAACATTCGATATGCCACCCCGGTCTTCCGCCGCCCCAGGGGCTTTCCCAGCTTGGCTCATCCTCCCGGGACTTCTTCCAGAGTGCGAAATCCAGAGGGTCTTCTTTCTTTTCATCTTTCTCGATCCGCACGGCCTCCATGATGTTCTCGATACTCTGTCCGGACAATCTGCCGTAGTCTTTGAAACGGCGCACCCGGAAATAGACATCGCCCTCCCTTTCGTAAGCCATATCCTTCTCCACCAGCGCCTGAACGGCCTGGATGATGGCCGGGATGTTCTCGGTGGCCCTGGGTTCCTTGTCAGCCGCGGCAATGCCGAGGTCCTTCAGGTCCTTCTCATAAAGACGGATGTTGTCCTCGGCCACCCGGCGGCTTGACACCTTCAATTCCCTGGCCTTGCTGATAATCTTGTCATCCACATCCGTGATGTTTCGTACAAAATTGACCGTATAACCCCGAAAGGCCAGATACCGTCGCATCACGTCAAAGATATAAAGGCTGCGCGCGTGTCCGATATGGCATTTGTCGTACGCCGTCACGCCGCAGGTATACATGTTGACAATCTTGTCCTTGAGTGGGATGAACTCTTCTTTTTTCCGGCTCAGGGAATTGGTGATCCTGAGGCCCATCATGTCGTCTCCCGTGACTGTCGTTCGTTGATCTTCTTATCCAGATGCTTGATCTTGCGGTTCAGATCCTCCATAGCCTGGACCATAGGGTCAAGGACATGGATATGGTCCATGAGGATGTCGATCTTTTTGCCGTCCTGGCGGGTTATCCGGCCCGGGACTCCGACAACCGTGGAATTAAGGGGGACATTCCGGATAATAACCGCATTGGCGCCGATATAGGAATTGCTCCCGACCGTGATATCTCCCAGGATCTTCGCCCCGGCACCGATGACCACATTGTCCCCGATGGTCGGATGCCGTTTACCCTGCTCCTTTCCCGTCCCGCCAAGGGTCACCCCCTGGAAAATCGTCACATTGTTTCCTATGACCGACGTCTCGCCTATCACGACGCCGTGCCCGTGGTCGATGAAAAAATTGTGACCAATCCGGGCGCCGGGATGGATTTCCACACCGGTCAGAAAGCGTGTTAACTGCGAAAAGGCCCTCGGGAAAAACGGGATCCTGCCATTCCATAAGGTATGGTTTATCCGATAAGCCATGATGGCATGAAGACCGGGATAAAGCAAGGTCACTTCCAAACGGTTTCGGGCCGCCGGATCGCGCTCCTGGGCGGCCTTCACCTCTCCCGAGAAAAATATCAGGGCCGTCAAAACCCAAATGACGTGGACGGCCAGGATGAACACTATGACAGTCAGCACCGGATTCATCTGCCTTCCTCCTTTAACACGGCCACGGCATACGCCGCCACGGCCTCCTGGATACCCGACCCGAAGCCAAGGCCCTCGCGCGTGGTGGCCTTGACATTCACCTGATCGGAGCCGAGTTCGAGAACGGAAGCGATCTTCTCCCGCATTTTCAGCTTATAATCCATCAACGAGGGCTTATCGGCAACAACGACCGCGTCAACGTTGTAGATCCGATACCCTTTGTTCAACAGGCTTTTCTTGACCTCCTCCAACAGCAGCACGCTCGCTATATTTCTGTATCTCTCGTCCGTGTCGGGAAAGTGCTCTCCGATGTCCCCCAAGCCTGCCGCGCCGAGCAGGGCATCGGCGACAGCGTGCACGAGGACGTCCGCGTCCGAATGCCCTTCCAAACCCTTGGAATAAGGGATGTCCACGCCCCCCAGGACGAGCCGCCGCCCCTCAACGAGACGGTGAAGATCATAACCGATCCCGACGCGCATCCCCGACATCCCCCTTCCTACCGGCATAGATCAAACCGGCCAGCCGTAAATCCTCCGGCGTGGTGATCTTAATGTTCGCATACTCCCCTTCCACAACTCTGACTTTCCGTCCCAGTTTTTCAACAAGCGTGCTGTCGTCCGTCGGGAACTGGCCGGCAAACCGCGCATGGGCCTCACAGATGACGTCCCTGCGGAATATCTGCGGCGTCTGGACCTCCCAGAGCCTCGTCCTGTCGATGGTCTCGATAACCTGGAGAGTCTGGCGGTCGACCTTCTTTATCGTGGGCTTGACGGGAACGGCAAAAATCACGGCAGGCTCCCGTCCGATCAGTTCAACGGCCTCCCCCAGCCTGTCTCCGTCGAGGAAAGGCCGCGCCCCGTCATGGATGACAACGGCTTCCGTGTCCTTTTCAAGAACCGCCAGCGCCAGGCGAACAGAGTCGGCCCGCTGCTGCCCCCCGGCTATAACCTTGATGCTTTTCGACGGCGCCACCGTTTTGCCAAGCGCCTCAAAATCTGCCAAATAACCGGGATGCCCGACCAGGACCAGACTGTCGACGCAAGACAAGGCGGCCAACGCCTCAAGGCTATGGGCCACGATGGGTTTGCCGGCCAACTCGACCAAGGCCTTGGGGAGCCGTGTGTTTAGCCGGCGGCCCTCTCCGGCCGCCAAGACGATCGCTTCTGTTTTCATACGAGTTTCGCGAAAATCATCCTCCCGGCCTGCGTCTGCAACACCGAGGTCACCTCGACTTTCACGTTCTGACCTATGAGTTTTTTGGCATCGGTTACTACGATCATTGTGCCGTCATCCATGTAGGCTATGGCCTGATTCGGCTCCTTCCCTTCTTTGAGGAGTTTCACTTCCATCGACTCGCCCGGATAGATGACGGACTTTACCGCATTGGCCAGTTCGTTGACGTTCAGGACCCTGACCCCTTGAATAGACGCCACCCGGTTAAGATTGAAGTCGGTCGTGCATATCTTGGCATCGATGATCTTCGCCAGCTGTATCAGCCGTGTATCCACGTCGACATTGCCGGGCAATTCGTCTTCATGGATGCGCACATCCACGGTGGGATCCTTCTGCATCGTGCGCAGAAGCTCCATGCCCCGGCGGCCGCGCTGGCGTTTGAGGGAATCCTCCGAATCGGCGATGCGCTGCAACTCCTGAAGGACGAAGCGCGGAACCACCATGCGCGCCTCAAAAAAATTTGTCTTCGAAATGTCGGCTATGCGTCCGTCGATAATGGCACTGGTGTCCAGGAGGGCCATATCAGCCCGCGTATCTTGCCTGCGCAGCCGGACATAAGGAATAATGATGTTGAAGTCGTCTTTTCCCCGCAGGGCCATGACGGCACCCAGGTAAGCAAAGACAATAGTCAAGACCACCCTAATAATCTCATGTACGCCTTCGGACCAGGGCAAGAGCGAAAGGATATCCGTCAAAAGCTTGGCCATAATGATACCCAGGACAAGACCGAAAACCATGCTGGAGAGCCCCCGCACCGAAACACGCCGCAAACCGGCCTCCATGGCAATAAGGATCACCCCGCTCAGGAAACCCAAAACGATCCCCCAAAACTCCACCTGATAGATCGCCCCCACCTGATAGCCGACTACCGCACTAATAATGACAAAGAAAATACGGATAAAGACAAGGGTCATGGATTGCTCCTTTGCTCAAAGTTAGGAATGCGATTGGATAATATTCCAGGCCTCTCTCAGCGTCTCTACGGCGACAATCTCGAGCCGGAAGTCTCCCGGTTTGAAGCGCGACTTACAATTGTTCTTCGGCAACAGACACGTCCTGAATCCCAGCTTTTGAGCCTCGCTGAGCCTCGGCACCAGATGGCTGACGCTGCGCACCTCCGCCGATAGTCCAACCTCGCCGAGAACCAGGCAGTCCGAAGCGACCGCGCGGTCAAACAAGGCCGACGCGATGGCCAGACAGACACCGAGGTCCGCCGCCGGGTCCATGACCTTTACGCCGCCGACCACGTTCAAAAATATGTCCTTGTCCTGGAGATTCAGGCCAAGTTTCTTTTCCAGCACCGCCGCCAGGAGCGCGAGTCGGTTGGCGTCAAAACCCTGGGCCTTCTGACGCACCATCCCGTAACCCGCCCGGGAGACCAGGCCCTGCACTTCCACCAGAAAAGGCCGGGTGCCTTCCAGGATGGGAACGACGACCGACCCCGAGGAATCCTTCGGCCGTTCCTGGAGGAAAATCTCCGACGGATTTGCGACCTCGATGAGCCCGGCGGAGGACATCTCGAAAACACCGATTTCGTTGGTCGAGCCGAACCGGTTCTTGTTCGCCCGAAGAATACGATAGGAGGAATAGCGCTCACCCTCAAAATAAAGCACCGTATCCACCATGTGTTCCAGGACGCGCGGGCCGGCCAGCATCCCTTCTTTGGTGACATGGCCGATTAAAAACAGCGCCATGCCCCTGGCCTTGGCCATCTGCGTCAAAATGCCGGCGCATTCCCTGACCTGGCTCACGCTCCCCGGACTGGACGAGATCTCGGGCTGGTAGACGACCTGGATCGAATCAATGACGACCGCGTCGGGGGCCATCTTTTCGATATATTCGATGACGGTGTTCAGATCGATCTGACTGACGATATAGAGCGAATTGTTTTGGGCCGAGGTCAGACGGTCGGCGCGCATCTTGGCCTGCTTAACGGATTCCTCCGCACTGACATACAGGACCTTTTTGCCTCTTTCGCTCAACAGACATCCGAACTGCATCGAAATCGTTGACTTGCCTATGCCGGGATCGCCGCCGATCAATGTGACCGAACCGGGGACGATGCCTCCGCCCATCACCCTGTCAAATTCACCGATACCCGTGATAAATCGTTCTTCCTTTTCAGCGGAGATATCCCGCAAAAGAACGGGCTTGCCTTTGGAAGAAACCTGCAGGCGGTTGTCGAAGGATTCCTGGCCTATCCTCTCCTCGATGAGAGAGTTCCAGCTGTCGCAGTTGACGCACTTCCCCGCCCAGCGCGGTGACTGCGCCCCGCAATTCTGGCAGACAAATACGGTTTTTGTCTTCATAATCAGAATTTAATGCTTCGTTCAACGCCCAGCATGTCCGCGTCGCTCTCATAAGGGGCGTTGCTCTCCGTCTTTTTCTTAAGACGGTACTTAAACTCGGTCAAGGAAGATGTCCCCTCTTCTTTGTTTCGCTTGATAGTCCATTCCCGATGCTCCATGCTTTCGGCCACAAGAGGGGAAAATTCCAGCTTGGCTATCTCCTGTTCAATCGTCTCCGGCCCCGCTTTCGTCAAGTCGAATTGCCCCTTCAGATCAAAAACCAGCCCGTTGGTCTGGGATATCACGGCATCCTTAAACGTAATATAAGGGAAAAGGCCTTCAAAATTCAGGACCATGCTGTCGTATTCCAGCTCATCCATGACGCCTTCGACGCTCTCCACCCGCCCCTGGATGAGTGGCTGGTCGAGAAAACCGGAAAGGTTAATGACGCCGTCAAAAAAACCCGTTATCTTTATATCCCTGACATCCAGGCCCAGGAGTTCCGCCAATTCCGCGGCGGGGACCTCCGAGAACACGATAACCAGCTGGCATTCGTACGGGGCGCTTAAACCGATATACCCCTTGACTATGTTCTCCCCCCATCGCAGGGCCTGCAGATGAAGGCGCCCGTCCCGCACTTCGAACTGCCCGCTGATTTCGTCAATAGGTTTATAATCAATGAGTGAATACTTGCTCCAAAGAGTGCCTTGGAGCAACGGTCTTTGGCCTTCATTCTTTCCCTGACGGCGCGAAACACGGCTTTCCAGGACCGTAGACAATTCAAACCAGGGCGTGAGGATATGGTCCAGTTTCGTTACCAATGAAAACTGTCCTTCAGCCTGGGCGACAAACGTGAGCGAAAGGGAACGCCCTTCTTCCGGATGCAACTGCACCGTGGCTCGATGGCGCGCGAAATCGATCTCACCTCGAAAAGAACAGACCTCTTCGGCTGTCATTTCGGCAGGCCAAGACAAAAGCAGGAAAACAAGGGCAAGGAAACATCGAATAGTCATCTATTCAAAGACCAAGGTGTCCTGTTTTCGGCTCACCTTGACTTTGCTGCCTTCTTTGAATCTTCCCGATATAATTTCTTCCGCCAGGGGGTCTTCAAGCAGACGCTGGATCGTCCTTTTCAGCGGCCTCGCGCCGAAAACCGGATCAAAGCCCTTCTCAATCAAGAGGTTTGTCGCCTCAGGCGTCAGCACGATATCGATCTGCTGTTCTTTAAGGCGTTCGGCCACCTCATTGACCTCAAGGTGGACAATATCATCCAGATTTTGCCGGGACAGCGATTTGAAAACAATAATATCGTCGATCCTGTTGAGGAATTCGGGTTTGAAACGCTTTTTGACCTCTTCCAAAAGCTGGTCCTTCATCTGTTGATAATCCATGTCCTCTTTCTGGGCCACAAAACCCAGGGCACCGCCCTTGCGAAGGAGTTCGGCCCCGACATTGGACGTCATGATAATAATGGAATTCCGGAAATCGATCTTTCGTCCCATACTGTCGGTCATGCGGCCGTCTTCCATGACCTGCAGGAGGATGTTGAAGACATCCGGATGCGCTTTTTCGATCTCGTCCAGGAGGATAACGCTGTAGGGACGACGCCGGACGCGCTCGGTCAGCTGTCCCCCTTCTTCGTATCCCACATAACCGGGGGGCGCGCCGATAAGACGCGAGACGTTGAACTTGTCCATGTATTCCGACATGTCGATCTGGATGAGCGCGTTTTCGTCTCCGAACATGAACTGGGAAAGCACCCTGGCCAGCAGAGTCTTACCCACACCCGTCGGCCCCAGAAAGATGAATGAACCGATGGGCCGGCGGGGGTCTTTGATCCGGGCGCGCGAACGCCGCACGGCCCTGGCGATTGCCCCGATAGCCTCGTCCTGTCCGATGACTACTTTGCGCATATTCTCTTCGAGTTTCAGCAGTTTCTCCGACTCTTTTTCTTCCAGACGGATTAGCGGTATCTTGGTCCATTGGGCGATGACCCGGGCTATTTCTTCGTCGCTCAACGTCGGCGTGATGTTATCTCTCTGTTTGGCCCAGTCAGAACGCATTTTCTCCAATTTCTCGCGGGCCTCACGTTCCTGGTCGCGCATCTTGGCCGCCTTCTCGAAGTTCTGGCTTTTGATATGCGATTCCTTTTCCTGCTTCAGCTGTTCGATCTGTTCTTCCAGTTGTTTGATCTCGTCGGGGACCACCATTGTGCTCAACCGGGCGCGCGAACCTGCTTCGTCAAGGATGTCAACGGCCTTGTCGGGCAAAAAGCGCCCGGAGATATAGCGGTCGGACAGCTTGGCGGCGGCCTCCAGGGCCGCATCGGAGAATTTCACCCTGTGATGGGCCTCGTACTTGTCCCTCAGGCCCTTGAGGATCTGGACCGTCTCGTCGATAGACGGCGGCTCGACCATGATGGTCTGAAAACGCCTTTCCAGCGCGGCATCTTTCTCGATGTGTTTGCGGTATTCGTCCAGGGTAGTTGCCCCGATGCACTGGATCTCGCCCCGGGCCAGGGCCGGTTTCAGGATATTCGCCGCGTCTATGGCCCCCTCGGCCGCTCCTGCCCCAACCAGCGTGTGCAGTTCATCGATAAAAAGGATAATCCTGCCCGAACGCTTGATCTCGTCCATGATGGCCTTGATCCGTTCTTCGAACTGCCCGCGGTACTTTGTGCCGGCGATCATCAAGGCAAGGTCCAAGACCACCATATTCTTGTCCCGCAGGATCTCGGGGACATCCCCGCGGACGATCAGCTGGGCCAGACCCTCGACGATAGCGGTCTTGCCGACCCCGGCCTCGCCGAGCAAGACGGGATTGTTCTTGGTCCTACGGCTCAAGATCTGGACAATCCGTTCGATCTCGTTCTGCCTCCCGATGACGGGGTCCAGTTTACCTTCTTTGGCCAGGCGGTTAAGGTTCCGGCCGTAAGCGTCGATCGCAGGCGTCTTTCCGCCTTTGGTCTGTTCCTGGGCATTGAATCCGGGGATCCCGGAACCCAGGAGATCCATTACCTCGCTGCGCACCTTGTTCAGGTCAAGCCCCAGATTGAGAAGGACGCGGTAGGCCATGCCCTCCCCCTCCTTGATCAATCCCAAAAGAAGATGTTCGGTCCCGATGTAATTATGCCCCAGGGCCCGCGCCTCTTCAGCCGAAAGCTCGAGGGCCTTTTTCGAGCGTGGTGTAAACGGGATATCCCCCAAAACCTGGGTCTGCGGTCCGGGCTGGACGAGTTTCTCGACTTCAATACGGATCGTCTCCAGGTCGAGTCCCAGTTTTTGCAGAACCGCTGCAGCGACGCCCTCTCCTTCCCGTATCAGGCCCAACAAAAGATGTTCCGTTCCGATATAATCATGATTGAACCGTCTTGCCTCTTCTTTGGCCAGGACGATAACTTTTCGCGCGCGTTCAGTGAACCGGTTAAACATGACGGCAACTCCTCTTCTTGTTTTTATCTATTTTACATAACGGCCCGGTTTTCCATCGGCCGTGAGCTCATCCTTTATTCTCTTCGCCCCCCTTCAGCCTCTCCCGGATCAGTTTCGCCCTTTTGATGTCCCTTTCCTGGGAGGAAAGTTTTTTCCCCTCAAGTTTTTGAAGATGGGCGGGCTGAATCATGATGAAAAGTTCATTGATGTTCTTTTTCTGGAGATCGGAAAGGATACCCATGTCGATCCCCAGACGCACCATGGACAACAGCTCCGCCGTCTCCTGACTGGAGATGATGTGGGCGCTTCTCAGGATCCCGAATGAACGGCATATCTTGTCTTCCAGGACGGGCCGGTTCTGCATATAAAGCGCCTGGCGGGCCTGTTCTTCCTGTTCAATGACCTGACGGATCAAACCGTTGAGGTTCTGGATAATATCACTCTCGCTGTGGCCAAGCGAGATCTGGTTGGAAATCTGGAAGAAATTGCCGCTCGCCTGGGTGCCTTCACCATAAAATCCCCGGGAGGTAAAGCTCAGTTTGGCGACTGCCGCCAGGACCTTGTTGATCTGCTTGGTCATCACCAGAGCCGGCAGATGCAGCATAACCGATCCGCGCAGTCCCGTCCCCGTGTTCGTCGGGCAGGAGGTCAGGTATCCCCATTCGGGCAGGAAAGCGAAATGCAATTTCGTCGAAAGCTTGTCGTCGATCATGCTGATGATGTTCCAGCATTCGAAGAGATTCAGGCCTGACTGCATGACCTGGATGCGCAGATGATCCTCCTCATTGATCATCACCGAAAGGATCTCCTCTTTGGACACAATCAGGGCCTTGCCCTCACCCTGGGAGGCGTGCTCGCGGCTCATCAGATGCCTTTCGATCAAAAACTGCCTGTCCAGGTTTTCCAGCTCATTGATGCGGAAATAAGAAAAATTCTTGAAATAGTCGACCTGATCCATGGCCCCCCGCACAGTCGACAAGATTTCATTCGAGGTCTTTTTGGTCGCCCTGTTGGGAAACGCGACCGCATCGATGTTCCGGGCCAGCCGGATGCGCGAAGACATAACGATGTTGGAATTCGGCCCCGTTCCGCGGAGCCATTCTCCGGGCTGGCTGATAAAATCATTCACTTTCATGGTTTGGCCTGTCCCCCCTCTGCTCCAGGCCCCGGATCTTGTCCCGCAGCCTGGCGGCCTCCTCGAACTGTTCCATCTCGATGGCCTTGTGCAGCCTGGTCTTGAGTTCCTCAAGATCTTCCGTTTCTTTTTCTTCCGTGACGAGCGGACCCGCCGGCATGTGGACAGGCCGTTTGCCCACATGACGCGGCGCACCGTGGATGCGTTTCAGCAGTCCGGCCAAATTGTCCTTGAACGAGCTGTAGCACTGGCTGCAGCCCAGCCGTCCGAGCTTGCGGAATTCGTCGTAACTCAGTCCGCAATTGCTGCAGACCAGCTTGACCTTTTCGACGCTGTTCTTGGCGGGTTTCCCGAAATCCGCCAGCCCGGCCAGAAGGTCGGCCAATCCGAACTGCTGTTCCATCTGCACGCTTTTCTCCTTGGCGCAGTCTTCGCATAAATGGAGCTCGGTCATCTGCTCGTCGATGATCTCCGTCAGATGTACCGTCGCTTTCTTCTTCCCGCAGATATCACACTGCATCATTCACCCTTGTTCCTTCTTAAGACGTTAATAGCGCGAGCCCTTCTCTTTCGTCAACTGCCGGAACTGCTTCATCAGCTTCAGGGTCCGCGGGCCGGGCTTCCCCGAACCGATAAGACGTCCGTCGACCTTCACGACCGGAACGATCTCTGCGGCGGTCCCCGTCAGGAAACATTCATCGGCGACATAGATGTCGTGGCGCGTGAGGAAGCATTCCTGGCAGGAAAGCCTGTCTTTGCCGGCCAGCGCGAGGACGGCATCCAGGGTGATCCCCTTCAGCCGCCCCTGCGAGGGCGTAGACAACCTCTCACCCTTGATGATAAAGATATTGTCACCGGTGCATTCCGCCACAAATCCCTGCGCGTCGAGCATGATCGCCTCGTTGTACCCGGCGTTATTCGCCTCGATCTTCGCCAGAATATTGTTCAGGTAATTGAGAGACTTCAGCCTCGGGTTCACGGCTTCCGGAAGGTTGCGCACCGTCGGCACCGTGATAATCTCAAGCCCGTTCTTGTAGAATTCTTTCGGATACAGCGTGATCTTGTCGGCAATAATAAACACGTTGGCATTGCCTATGCACTTGCGGGGATCCAAACCCAGATCCCCTTCCCCCCGGGTTACCACCACCCGGATATAGGCGTCCTTGAGGTTGTTCTGCTTCAGCGTATCGGTAATCGCCCGCATCATCTGCTGTCTCGTCAGCGGTATCGTCAGCATCAAGGTATGGGCCGATTCGTAGAGCCGGTCAACATGTTCTTTTAAACAGAAAACGAGCCTGTCGTATGAGCGGATGCCCTCAAACACACCGTCTCCGTAAAGGAGTCCGTGGTCGAACACGGATATCTTTGCGTCCTTTCTTTTCACGAATTTTCCGTTAAGATAAACCAGCATGGCAGCTCCCTTTTAATGGATAATCTTTCCGTCCTTGATATGCCTGATAGAATGGGCCGACCGGGCAAGGGATTCGTCATGACTGACGATCACCATAGTTTGGCCGTTTTCCCGGTTCAGACCTTTCAGCAGGGCGATAATGGTCTCCCCGCTCTTGGAGTCCAGATTGCCGGTAGGCTCATCGCAAAAGACGATCTTGGGCCTGTTAACGAGGGCCCTGGCAACGGCGACGCGTTGTTGCTCTCCGCCGGAAAGCTGAAAGGGCCTGTGTCCGGCCCGGTCTCCCAGGCCCACCTTATCAAGCAGGTCGGCGGCCTGCGTCCTGACATCATCCAGCGACGATTTCTTTCTGTTTATTATACCAGGCAACATCACATTTTCTAACGCCGTGAATTCCGGCAACAGATGATAAAACTGAAAAACAAATCCGATGCGGGTATTGCGGATCCCGGCCAGCCGGGGCTCTTTCAGGAGAAAGATCTCCTCGTTCTCCAGCCGGACCGTGCCTTGGTCCGGCCTGTCCAGGCCGCTTAAGACATGCAACAGCGTCGACTTCCCCGCCCCGGAAGGACCGACGATGACCATGATCTCGCCCGCCTCAACAGTAAGGTCGATCCCCTTAAGGACATGCAGGTCCCCGCCGGACTGGAGATATGATTTGTGGACATTCCTCGCTTCTAGCATGGCCTCTCACTCATACCTTAAGGCATCCACCGGCGTTAAGCGGGCCGCCTTGGCCGCCGGATACAATGTCGCCATATAACTGATCAAAAGGGCGGCCCCGACGATCATCAGGATGTCGCTCAGTTTTAAAAGAACAGGCAGCTTGTCAATATAATAGATTTCGGCAGGAAGCTGGATAAACTGATATCTCTTCAGCAAAAGGCTTAATCCGACCCCGCCGATCACGCCCCAGAACGTCCCCACCAGGCCGAGGGTGAACCCCTGGAGCGTAAATGTCCGCCGGATAGCCCTGTCGGTCATGCCGATGGATTTCAGTATGCCGATATCCTTGACCTTCGTCGTCACCGTGACAATCAGCGTGCTTATAATGTTAAATGACGCGACGAGGACAATCAAGGTAAGAATAATAAACATGGCGAACTTTTCCAGCTTAAGGGCGGCAAAAAAGTTCCTGTTGGACTCAATCCAAGTCCGGACCAGGAAGATGTAACCCAATTGTCTGTGGATGTCCTTCTTGATTTCCTGAACCCGATACATGTCCTCGACCTTGACCGACAAGCCCGAAACGAGGCCGGACGGGAAATCGAAGATCTTCTGCGCCGTCGGGATATTGGTCAGCATGAGGTTCATGTCGAAATCGAACATGCCCGAGCTGAAGATCCCGGCCACCTCGAGCTCATGCCGCCATCCCTCCCCGGCCATCCCGGCGCCGGGGGCGATGATCACCAACGCGTCTCCGACGGCATAACCGTAATAACGCGCCATCTCGCTACCGATGATCACGGCCCGGTCGCCACGCACGTCTTGGAGCGATCCTTCTCTGAGATACTCTTTCACCCGGGTCACCTCGGAGATCGTGGCGGGATCGATGCCCCGTAGCATCACACCCGAGGCCTGCCCGCCGCTCTCCAGGAAGACGTGCCCGTTGACATAGGGCGAGACGCCTCTGACGCCGTCAATCGTTCTGATGGTCTGCGCGACGCCCGCGTAATCCCTGATGCCGCTCTCCTTCTCCACGACGATGTCCGCATTGGTCCCCACAATCTTTTCTCTGAGGTCCTCATCGAATCCCGACATCACGCCGATAACGACGATCAGGGCCATGACACCGATGGCAAAGCCGGTCATGGACACGAAGTTGATCACAGAAACAAACCGGTCGCGGTTGCCTTTCAGATAACGATAGCTGATCCAGCCTTCCACGTTCATGATTCGACCGACGGACTTTCTTTGTGCCGGGGTTTGAGAAGAGGGAAAAGGATAACATCCCTGATGGAAGGCGCGTCGGTCAGCAGCATAATCAGCCTGTCGACGCCGATGCCCAGCCCCCCCGCGGGAGGCATGCCGTATTCCAGGGCACGCAGGAAATCCTCATCAACCTTTCTCTGGCCGGTTTCGGTGTCATCCTCCAGGTCCCCCACAAGCCGCTCGTGCTGTTCCCGGGGATCGTTGAGTTCGGAATAGGCGTTGCCGACCTCCAGGCCGGCGATGAAGACCTCAAACCTCTGGGCAATCGCCGGATCTTGAGGGGAGGACTTTGCCAAAGGTGAAAGGAACGTGAAATAGTCCGTAAAGAACACCGGATTAGCGTTCGCCTCCGATTCAAGCTCCTCTTCCACGATCTTCATCACGGCCGAGCGCGTCAGCTTGCCTGGATTGACAACCTTACGGCGGGCCCTGATCTTCTCGAGCATGGCGGCCGCATCGTCGCTGGAATCGATGTCGAATTTTTCCTTAACCATACTGGCAAAGGAACGCCTCTCCCAGGGCGGCGTCAAATCAATCGTCCTGCCCTGGTACGTCAATGTGTGCGATCCGATGATCTCTTTTGCCACATGACTGATAAGCTCCTCGGTCAATCTCATCATGCCTTCATAATCCGCAAAGGCCTCATAGACCTCGAGCATCGTAAACTCCGGATTGTGGCGTGTCGAGATCCCTTCGTTGCGGAAATTCCTGTTGATCTCGTAAACCTTCTCAAAACCGCCGACCAACAACCGTTTCAGATAGAGTTCGGGCGCAATACGCAGAAAAACCTCAAGGTCATAGGCGTTATGCCTGCTCTTGAACGGCCTGCCGCGCGCGCCGCCCGCCATCGGCTGGAGCATGGGGGTTTCGACCTCAAGAAAACCCCGGCCGTCCAGAAAATGCCGGATCAGAGAAATGATACGGCTCCGTCTGAAAAACAGCTCGCGCACTTCTTTATTCACGATCAAATCAATATAGCGCTGCCGGTAACGGGTCTCGACATCCTTGAGGCCGTGCCACTTTTCCGGCAGGGTCATCAGGGCCTTGCTCAAAAAGACCATCTTCTCGACCCTCACGCTTTCCTGGCCTGTTTTCGTCTTAAAAAGCTCGCCGTGAACCCCGATGATGTCTCCGATATCCAACTCCTGGACGACCGCCGAGGCCTCGTCTCCGGCGTCGTCTTTTTTAAGATAAAGTTGTATCTTGTCCGTCTGATCCTGTATATCCAGAAAGAAGACCTTGCCGTGGCGGCGGTTGGCGACAATCCGTCCCGCTAAGGCAACCTTCCTGCCCTCATCAAAACCCTTTAAAACCGAAGAAATACTTCCGGAACGGGGAAAGGCTTCTCCGTAAGGGCATATCCCTCTGCTCTTGAGATGTCCCAATTTTTCTATTCTAATTTTTCTTATCTCGTTAATATCCATAAATATTTTTAATATTTATATTAATATGGAAAACTCATTATATAGAAAAAGCAAAATAGTGTCAATTTAAAAGCCTTACAAAGGGAAAACCGGCCCTGCCGACCCTCCCTATCCCCGGTTACCATGGCTCTAACCCTTTTGGCCTCATACCTATACGCAATAGCAATGGCGGGCTCTCCCTGATCTCTAACCCCGCAACAACCAACAAAAAAGGCTTCCCTCCCAGGGGAAGCCCCTCCTTTTTTTGGGGACGTTCCTGTTCAAACACAGACAAGGCAGATACCGAAACGGTCGGCCAGCCGGACAGTCTTTTCCCGGTCAATGATAATGGTCTTTCCCGCCTCAACAGCGATGCACCCGGCCTGCGCCCTGCGCATTGCCGTCATTGTCCGCGGGCCTATCACCGGAATATCAAAACGCGCATCCTGGTCCGGCTTGCTCATCTTTACCACAACCGCCCCCCGCTGCGCGATCTTCCCGCCCCGGCGGATCGTGCGGTCGGTACCCTCCATGGCCTCAATGGCCACAATCGCCTTCTCTTTCACCACGACCGTCTGTCCCACATCAAGGCCGCCCATGGCCTTGGCGATTTCACGGCCGAAACCGATATCCTGCAGTTCCTCAACCGTGGGGCCCCGTCGGGTCAAAGTGCCTTTGGGCGCCAGATACTTGTCCAGCAGAAAAGTAGATTCGATAAGTTCCAGACCATGTTCCTGCAATTTTTGGGCGATCGCGGCGAAGATCGTGTCCGCCTTGCGGTCTTTCATGGCGAGAAATAAACCGCGAAATTCCTCGTCAAACCGGAGCTGTTCGTCAAAAAGATTGTTGGGATTGACCTGGCCGGCCATGATCACCTTCTTCACGCCCTGGTCGCGAAAAAGGTCAAACATCCGCCTTAAGTCTCCGGCGTTGATCATAGTCAGCCGGTCCACGCAGGACCTTAAAAAAACCGAGGTGTCACCCCGGATGCCGACGGCCATAACGGTCCACCCTTTTCTTCTTGCCTCCGTGGCAAAAAGAAAAGGAAACCGGCCGTTACCCGCAATAAGGCCGATGATTTTAGTCTGGGACGATTCGCTTGATGGCATCATGTCCGGCAGGGAAAGACCATTGCGGACCTAAGAACACACACCGCGCTTGGATGTCTTCATAAAGAAGAGCAGATGCTCGATCTCAGGACACTTGGTCATCTCATTTTCGACTTTCTGGACCGCGTGCGTGCGGTTTAATCCCGAGTGAAACAGTATCTTAAATGCCTTTTTGAGGAGTTTGACCGTGTGCGAAGAAAACCGCGCCCGTTTTATTCCGACGGCATTCAGTCCGAAGACCTTGGCGGGATGTCCGTCGCATGTCGAAAACGGCGGGATATCCTGGACAACCTTGGAACATCCGCCGACGATAGACAGTCGTCCAAGACGGACAAACTGGTGAACGGCCGTAAGTCCTCCCACAACGGCCATGTCCTCGAGGATCACATGGCCTGCCAGGGTCCCGTTGTTGGCCAGGACGCAATGATCTCCTACCACGCAGTCATGGGCGATATGGGAGTAGGCCATAAACAGGTTTTCGTTGCCGATCACCGTCTTTCCGCCGCCTTCGCTGGTTCCGGGGTTCACGGTCACGTATTCGCGAAAAATGTTATCTTCGCCGATCTGCAAAAAGGTCGGTTTCCGTGGATCGAACTTCTTATCCTGGGGTATGCTCCCGATAACCGCTCCGCTAAAAAAACGGCACCGCGCGCCAACCGTCGTATGTCCGTCAAGCAGGCAGTGTGCTCCTATCTGAACATCCTTGCCGACACTAACATTCTCGCCGATGACCGAATACGGCCCCACCACAACACTGCTGTCCAGTTTCGCTTTCGGATGGATAATGGCTGTTTCGTGAATGTTCATTTCCATTGCTTGTCAGTACGCTGAAGGCATCATAACATATCGTCTGTCACGTCATCGGCCCTGACTGCCGTCTCAGACGGCCCGAGCCCCCTTCACGGCGCCAAAAAGGATGCATCCGTGAAAGAAAACGTCATCTCCGCTTCGGCGACAACCTGGCCCTCGACCTTGGCCCGCGCCTGAATCTGGGCGATCCTCGACTTGTTCCGCATGACTTCGGCCTCAAGGACCAGCTGGTCCCCCGGATGAACGATCTTCCGGAATTTCACATTATTGGCCCCCATGAAAAAGGCCAGCTTGCCGTCGTTCTTTTCGTCGGTCAGAACGGCAATGCCGCCGGCCTGGGCCATGGCCTCTACCATAATCACGCCGGGCATCACCGGACGTGTCGGGAAATGGCCTTTGAAAAAATAATCGTTGATCGTGACGTTCTTGATCCCCACCACCCTCTTGCCCTTCTCCAGTTCAATGATCCTGTCCACAAAGAGAAAGGGGAAACGGTGAGGCAAAACCCGCATAATTCCGTCGATGTCCAGTTTCGGATCGGACAGTGATACCTGTGTCTTTACGGCTTCCCTGGCGGAATATTTTTCTTGCTGTTCCGCGATCCTGGTCAGAAGCATCCGGTTAAGGCGGTGTCCGCTCTTCACGGCCACGACGTGACCGAGGATCGGTTGGCCGAAAAGATAAAGGTCTCCGATAAAATCCAGGATCTTGTGCCGGGCAAATTCATTCTCGTAACGGAGAACATTATCCTTGACCCCGTCAGGCGTAATCACGAGGGTATTCTGGTAATTCGCCCCCAGGCCGAGTCCGTTCTTGCGCAGCTCTTCGGCTTCTTTGTCCAGACAAAATGTCCGGGAAGGGGCGATCTCTTTTTCGAATAACTCGGCGCTCGGCTCCAGACTGAAAAACTGCGTTTTCAAAAAAGGATGGTCGTAATCCAGGATGTACGATATCTTGAAATCATCCGCCGGCTGTACGGAAATCGACGCGCCGTTTTTCTCCGCCCATATGGGTTCCTTAACCGCGAAATACCGTTTATCCCGGTCCAATTCCCGCACACCCGCCTTCTTGAAAGCGCTGAGGAAATCCAGAGAGCTTCCGTCAAGGCCGGGGACCTCGTCGCCGTTGATCTCAACAACGGCATTATCAATGCCCAGCCCATAAAAGGCCGCCATCAAATGTTCGACCGTGTGGATCTCCGCGTCCCGGACGCCGATAGAGGTACAACGGGGGAGGCTCTTATCAAGAAGCACATTGGATGTCTGGGCCCGTATGACGGGACGATGAGACAAATCCGTGCGGACAAAGTCGATGCCCCTGTCTGCCTCCGAGGTCTTCACCGTCATTCTGACCTTGTGCCCGGTGTGGAGTCCGATGCCCTCCATTTCAACGTCCCGGGCCACTGTCCTTTGCTTTTCGCTCATATCCTATTGCGATCCCTCTTTCGCCCTGTTCTCTTCCAGCTTTTCGATGCGTTCCTTCAGTTCCCTGATCTGCTTGACGTAATCCGGCAGTCTCTGCACATGCGCCCGGAGTCTTTTGGCGACTTTATGAGACTGTGCGGGCCAGCCGAACACCGTGCTCCCGGCGGGCAGGGATTTCGTCACGCCCGCCTTGGCCATGACGATGGATCCGTCTCCTATGGAAAGGTGTCCCGTAATCCCCGCCTGTCCGGCAAGGATCACGTTCTCTCCTAGGGTCACGCTTCCGGATATCCCGACCAGAGCGATGATCAGGCAGTTCTTCCCGATCTTCACATTATGGGCAATGTGGACCAGGTTATCGATCTTTGTCCCTCGGCCGACAAATGTTTCACCGAACCTGGCCCGGTCGATAGTCACGTTCGCGCCGATCTCAACATCATCTTCAATCACGACGATGCCGAACTGCGGAATTTTTTTGTGCTCACCCTCGACGTTCACAAACCCGAAACCGTCCGCCCCGATGACCGCGCCGCTGTGTATCGTCGCCCTTTCCCCGATGGCACCCTTTTCGCGTATCGTCACGTGGGGATAGATGCGCGTTCCGCTGCCGACGCGCGTTTTGGCTCCGATAAAGCTTCCCGCGCCGATCATGACCCGATCGCCGATCCGCACCTCGTCTTCAACCACGACAAAGGGGCCGATGCGCGCATCTTTTCCGACGCGCGCACTTCCGGCAATCAGTGCCGACTCATGGATACCTTTTGGAAAAAAATCCTCATCTTCGATGAAGAGTGATGCGGCCCTGGCAAAGGCATAGGAGGGATTGTCCGCCACAATCAACGACTTGTTATCAGGAGCGGCATCCTTCATTCCGGCGGGAACGATAATCGCGGAGGCCTGTGTTTTACCAATAAGCGAGAAATATTTCGGGTTATCGACGAACGTCAAATCTCCGTCCTGCGCATCCTGAACGCCGTGCACACCGGTGATGACTAATCGTTCGTCGCCAATGACGCTGCCGCCAACAAATTCTGCTATCTCCCCTAAAACCTTATGCATATCAACGGCCGGGATCTATTTATTAAGCCGCTCGATAATCTTGTCGGTGATATCCAGGCTTTCTTCCCCGTAGATGAGGACGCGGTCGTTCAGGATGAGCGTGTAGCCTTCCTTTTTGGCAAAATCGTTGATAATATTCTCGATCTCAACCAGAATCTCGCGGATCTTCTCATCCCGCTCCTTGCGCAAATCTGTCTGCTGCGCGCGGTCAAACTCCAAAAGGGCGTTCTTTTTCTCCTCGATCTCCGCTTCGAGCTTCTTGCGCTCGGATTCCTTCAGCAGAGAGAGGCGCCCTTCGGACTCGCGGATCTCTTCGATTTTCTTGTTGCGTTCCTCCTCGTATTCCGAGTATTTCTCGTCAAGCTGTGTATTATACTTTTGGGTCTTTTGATACGCGTCAAAGATCCTGCTGATGTTGACGAAGGCCATCTTGGGCCCCTCGGCCGCCTTAATGGGATGGGCCATAACCAGGCATACCCCCAACGCGAATATAAAAACCGCAGTCAAAATCCGTATACTCCTATTCATGATAACCTCCTTTAAAAACCCCGGCTTATACTGAAATAAAACTTGCCCTGTTTTTCTTCCTCGCCCGGCTCATCGTTTAACGGGTAACCGTAATCCAGGTTGATCGGGCCGATGGGCGTCCTGACTCGCAGTCCCAATCCCATCCCGGACTTGAAATTGCCCGACCCGAGATCTTCGATCCTGCGCCAGACATTGCCCGAATCAAAGAACGCGGCCACCTTGATAAATTCGACCACCGGCACGATATATTCCACATTACCCACGAGCATGGCTTCCCCGCCGATGGGGTCCTCCGAGACCGGATCGATCGGACCGACCTTGCGCTCGTTGTAACCGCGGATCGAATAGGCGCCGCCGGCGAAGAACCGCTCGAAGATCGGGACCTCCTCCGAATCCCCGTAGGCGTCAGCGACCCCGGTCCTCAAACGGAATTCCAGGACCGAACCGAAAAACAGCGGGATATCGCACGTCGTCTTCCCCTGGAACCGGATGAAGTCCTTGTCTCCGCCCAGGAATCCTCCGGCGACATCCGTGGTCCCGCTTAAAAACCAGCCTCGAGTGGGCGAAAAAACGTTATCCCGCGTATCCCGGCTTAACCGGAAGGTCATAACGCTCACATTGTTGGTGCCTACCTCATTTCTGAGGTCGGCACTGGCGTTATCTTCGAGATTGTCGATGGTAATCTCTTCGATGCGATAACTGATCCCGCCCGAGACATATTCCGAAAGCTGTTTGCCGAAACGGAAGTTGGCCCCCAGCCTCTCTTCATCGTATCCGTAGCCGACGTCCCTCTCCCGCAACCGCATGGTCCGGTACAGGTCGAAACCGCCGGAAACCGGATAGTCGAAAATCCACGGCTCGGTGAAACTTAATCGCACGTTGTTTCTTAAGGAGCCGGCCTCGGCATGAACCAGCAGATTCTGTCCTCCGCCGGTAAACGTCGGCCAATTGGTGAAATCGAAGTTCTTCTGTTCGATCTCGACAAAGCCCACCACCTGATCTATGGAGCTGTATCCCCCGCCGAAGCTGAATGTCCCGGTCTTGGTTTCCTGCACCTGGACGACCAGGTCTTTCCGGTCGGGCTGGCTGGTATCTTCGATATCATAGCTGATATCTTCGAAGTACCCCAGATTGCGCAGCCGTTCCTTGCTGCGCCGCAGTTTCTCTCCGTCGAATTCTTCTCCCGGTTTGATCCGGAGCTCGCGCCGGATAACGATATCCCGGGTCCGGGTATTCCCCTGAATCTTGATCATGTTCACATAAGCCAGGCCCCCTTCATTCAGCGAGACGCGCACGTCAACCCGCCCCGTCTGGGGATTCAGGGACGTGGACTCCTGGACTTTGGCGAAAATATATCCCTTATCGAAATAGAGGCTGCGGATAGCGGCCAGGTCCACATCCAGTTTGTCCCGGCTGAACACCTGGCCCTCCTTGATCTTTTCCATCGCATCGCGCAACTCGCCCCCGGAGACCACCTCGTTGCCTTCAAATGTGATGTCCCCGACGAAATACTGCTTTCCTTCCTGGATCGAAATGTTGACCGTGAGGTGCCCGCGCTCATTCGTTTCCACGGAATAAGACGCCTCGGCGTTGATGTACCCGTGCTTTTCGTAAAAGGATTCGATGCGGACCATGTCTTCTTCTAGGACTTCTTCCTTGAGATAGCCCGAAGAGAAAAGCCAGGCCGTCCTGGTCTTGACGGCTTTAATGATACGCTTGTCCCGAAAGGCCTCGTTGCCCGTCACGTTAATGCGGGTGATCTTCTGGCGCTGTCCTTCGTTGATGACGAAATGAAGCCGTGCCTTGTTGGTGGTTTTGTCCATTTCCGTGTCGACGCTGACCTCGACGTTGCTTAACCCCTTTTTGGCGTAAAGTTCCCGGATCGTATCCATATCGTCTTTGAGGACTTTCCGGTCCAGGAACTTTCCTTCCTTCGTGTCGATTTTGAAGGCGAGCGTTCGGGGAGAATAATAGCGGGTTTTCGTGAAGGTGATCTCGTCGATGATCGGCTTTTCCGTCAGAAAAATGATAACCTTAAAGCCTCCCTTGTAATCCTGACGGTCAACGCTCACGTCGGAAAAATAACCCGTGTTATAAAGACGTTTGAGGTCGTCGCTGATGACATTCTGGAGGTAGTCCTGGCCTACGCGGGTCTTGATCTTGGAAAGGATGGCCGCATCCGAGATGGTCTTGTTGCCTCTGATCTCTATGGCCTTGACGATCTTCTGATCGACAACCGCGCTGACCGTCCCATCGGGCTGGCCCCACACGGGACGAACGAGCGCAAAAAGACACGCTACCGTAAAGAAAAAAATTGTTTTTCGCATTGTCTGATTATAATCATCCTTGTTTATCATGTCAATTAAAGGAAAGAGATTTTCCCCGCTTGGGCCTAGGCCGAATGCATCGTATCCAGATCCGCAAACCGGATGTGTTCTTTGATGAAGGCCAGCTTATGACTTCCCACGGGGCCGTTCCTCTGCTTGGCGATAATGACCTCAGCCACGCCCCGGTTCTCCTCGGTAGGCGTGTAGTACTCTTCACGCATCAAAAGGACCACGAGATCGGCGTCCTGTTCAATCGCTCCGGATTCCCGAAGATCCGACAATTGGGGGCGATGATCCTGGCGGCTTTCCACGGCCCGGGATAACTGGCTGATGGCCACGATGGGGATGCCGAGTTCCCGCGCCAGGGCCTTGATGGACCGGGAGATTTCCGATATTTCCTGCTGCCGGCTCTCGGACCTCTGGTAGCCCCGCATCAGCTGCAGATAATCAAGCACGACCATCTGGATGTCGTAATTGGACTTAAGCCGCCGGGCCTTCGTGCGCAGTTCCAAGGTTGTAATGGCCGGAGTGTCGTCGATATAAATGGGGGCGCCCGACAGTTTCCCCGCCGCGGCTGTCAGCTTGGGCCAGTCGGACGGCGACAGGAAGCCCGAACGCACCTTGTGCGCGTCGACCTTGGCGTGCGAACAGAGCATCCGCTGGACAAGCTGTTCCTTGGACATCTCCAGGCTGAATATGGCCACTCCGATTTTTTTCTCCAGCGCCGCGAACTCCGCGATGGAGCTGGCAAAAGCGCTCTTGCCCATGGAAGGCCGTCCCGCCACGATCACTAAATCCGATCTCTGCAGTCCCGATGTCGCTTTGTCAAAATCCTGGAATCCCGTCGGGACACCCGTGACGTGTTCCTTGCGCTGGTACAATTGGTCAATGGCCTCGATCCGTTCACGGATAATGGATTTGATATGGAGTGAGGGGTTTTTCTCGCGGGACGTGGCGATTTCAAAGATCAGCTTCTCGGCCCGGTCCACAAGCTCGTCAACATTCACGCCGGGTTCATAGCTTCCGCTGATGATCTGGCTGGCGTTTTTGATCAGCTTACGCTGTATATGTTTTTCTTTTACGATATGCGCGTAATGCTCGGCATTGGCCGCCGTAGGGACCATCTCGATGAGCTGGGTAAGGTAGGTCACACCCCCGACAAAGTCAAGCTGTCCGTTGCTCTTGAGTTCGTCGCCCAGGGTGATAAGGTCGACGTTTTTACGTCTGTTGTAGAGTTCGAGGATGGCCGCAAAGATTCTTTGATGCGCTTCGGCATAGAAACTCGCCTGGTCGATGACTTCGATAACGACGCCGATGGCCTCTTCGTCAATGAGCATAGCCCCCAGGACCGATTGCTCGGCCTCGATGCTCTGCGGAGGGACGCGCGATTCAAGACTCACACTGTTTGTTTTGGCCATGAAAAGAGATTTCTACTTTTTGGTCACCCATAAACGGATCTTGGCTTCCACTTCCGGATGCGTCCGTATCCTGACTTCATAGATGCCCAATTCTCCGATAGTCCGGTCGAGAAGGATATCGTTCTTGTCCACGGTAACACCCTCTGCCTCCAGGGCCCGCACGATGTCCTGTTCGGTGACGGAACCGTAGAGCTTATCCAGGTCATTGACCTCCACAGAAATGGTCAGCGACAGCTTGGACATCTGCTCAGCCAATTCCTGCGCCTTGTCCCGCTCTTCCTTCATCTGGACCTCTTTTTTGGCCGCAAGCTGTTCCACGCGTCTAACGTTGTTGTCCGTTGCCGGGAAAGCGATCTTTTGAGGCAAGAGGTAATTACGGGCATAACCGTTCTTGACCCGGACGATCTGCCCGGCCTTGCCCAATTTGTCAACATCTTTCGAAAGTATGACTTCCATGATGCTCCCTTCCCTTTATTTCTTCCCGGGATCCCGATAAGGTTACCGCCGGGTACCGCCTGATGTCAGAAGACCCAAATAGCGCGCGTGCTTGATGGCGGCCGTCAGGGTGCGCTGATCCTTGGACGAAACGCCGGTCACCCGCCTTGACAAAATCTTGCCCCGCTCGGTCAGAAAGCGCGACAGGACGGAATAATCCTTGAAGCTCATATTCCCTATCCCCTCGACCTGAAAGCGGGGAGACCTCATTCTCCTCTTGGTCCTGATGATCCTAGCCAATGTTCTCCTCCTCCTCTTCCCACGACACGGGTTCATGCTTGTTCTCGGGCTGAGAACCTTCCGCGCCACTCGTATTGTCATCTCGACCGGATTCGTCCCACGCGACATTATTGTTCCCGCTGTCCGACGGTGGATTATGACGCGCCTGGGCCGATGAGCCGGCATCCCTGGTCGAATTCAAAAACTGAATTCTCTCGGCCCGGACTTCTATGGTGTTGCGCTTTTGTCCGTCTGAAGTCTCCCACGAACGCGACTGGAGCCGGCCCTCGACAAAAACGGGCCGCCCCTTGGATAAATACTGGTTGCAGATCTCGGCCTGGCGGTCCCAAGTGGTCACGGTGATAAAACACGTGTCTTCTTTGAGCTCGCCGGATTTATCCCGGAAACGACGATTGACCGCAATCCGAAGATTGACGACCGCGACTCCGTTAGGGGTGTAGCGCAATTCCGGATCCTTGGTCAGATTCCCGATGAGAAGCACCTTATTTAGACTCGCCATATATCCCTCCTTCGCTCGCCTAAGCTGTCACTTTTTCTGATTTCGTTATGAGAAAACGGAAGACCGCCTCGTTCAATTTCAGCGTGGCCCTGATCTTTTCAATCGCCGTCGTCTCAGAAGAGAATTTGATCAGGTAGTAGGAAAATTCCTGAACCTTCTTAATACGAAAATCGGTCTTGTGTTTTTCGATCCACATATCCGATGATTGAACCTGAGCGCCGCTTTTAGTCAGGATGTCCTCGACCTGTTTGATCATCTCGGACTTTTTTTCTGATGCCAATCGGGCATCCACCATGATAACAATTTCGTAATGGCTCATTGTCCTTCTTTCCTTTGGTTAAATTGATTCATCGCCTTCGTCATGCCCTCGTGGAGCCACGCCAGGCAGCCCTCAGCGGCCCGCCGGATTATGCCCTCCAGCTGTTTTTTTTCCGTCAAGGAAAACTCTCTCAGGACAAAATCGGCGATATCCTCGTCTTCCACGGGGCCGATACCGACCCGTAACCTGGCAAAGTCCCGGGTCCCGAGATGATCGATCACCGACTGCAGGCCGTTGTGCCCCCCCGAGGATCCTTCCCCCCTGAATCTCATTTGTCCGAAGGGGAGTTGAAAATCATCGCTGATAATAAGACAATTGTCAAGGGCAAAATGCCCCCTCCTGATTATCCTGGATACGGCCGTCCCCGAATTGTTCATATAAGTCAGCGGTTTGACCAGCGTGCTGTCTTGACCCTTGATCCGGCCGCGCCCCCTGCAGGCGGGAGGGGTAAGGGTCCGTCTCAGGCGGATCCGGTACCGGACAGCCAGATGGTCCACGACCCGAAACCCAAGATTGTGCCGTGTGAGTTCGTACTTCCTGCCGGGATTTCCCAAACCCACGATAAGCCGGTGCCCTTCCAATTCGGATCAACCTTCCTCTTTTTCTCCGGGAGATTCCTTCTCTTCGGCCTTCTCTTCCTCTTTTTCCGGTTTCTTTTCCTTGATGACTTCCGGCTCCCCGGCTTCTTCCTCCTCGGGCTTTTCTTCGGGCTCCTCTTTGGTCGGCGGGACAACGGTAAACACAATCGCTTCCGAATCGTGCTCTGTCCTCACTCCGCTGGGCAGCAACAGATCCTTCACAAGGATCGAATCGTGGATGCTTAGATGAGAGACGTCCACCTCAATATGCTGCGGGATATTGGTGGGCAGACAGACTATGTCCAGATTCCACAAGACATGATCCAGCGACCCGCCCTCCTTCTTGACACCCACGGGTTCCCCCCGCGTCTTGATGGGGGCCTCGACGGCAATCTCCTTCGTCAGAGAAATCCGCAGGAAATCGATATGGAGGATCCGGTCGCTGACCGGTTCCCCCTGGATCTCCTTGATAATGGTCGAGTAATCCCGCAGCTTTTTTTTTCCTTCCATAACATCGAGGTGCAGGACGATGCTCTCCCCCCTGTGCCGGCGCTCGATGCGTTCAAACGTCCGCCGGTCGACGTTGACTAGCGTCGGGTCCTGGGAGTCCCCGTAGACAATCCCGGGGATAAAGTCCTGACGGCGGTATTTCTTCACATGAGATTTCCCGACGCCGTTCCTGATTTGCACTTCCAGCTTGATTTCTTCCATGTTGTGTTAACCTGCCTTTTCTTGGATTGAACCGGATGCCCTCCGGCTTAACGTTTAATGCCGTCGAATAAACAGCTTATGGACTCCTCGTGGTGAATGCGTTTGATCGCCTCGGCCAGAAGCGGGGCGACGGAAATCACCTTGATTTTGGAATTTTTTCTCGACTTCTTCTGCGGGATGCTGTTGGTGATCACCAGTTCTTTCAGGGCGCTGCACTTCTGCACGTTTTTCTCGGCCGGGCCCGAAAGGATCCCGTGACTGACCGCGGCATAGACCTCTTTGACGCCCTTCTCTTTGAGGGCGGCCACCGCCTCCAGAAGGGAACTTCCCGTGGAGATGATATCGTCGACGATGATGGCCCGTTTCCCTTTGACCGGACCGAGGATATGCATCACCTCCGTCTTCTCCGGACTCTCCCGCCTTTTATCAACGATGGCCAGAACGGCCGAGAGTTTTTTGGCATAGGCGCGCGCCATCTTGATCCCGCCGACATCAGGCGAAACGACAACCGCGTTGCGCAGTTTCTTCTGCAAGAAATACTCGCAGAGTTCGTTTATCGCATAAAGGTGATCGACGGGGATATCGAAAAAACCCTGTATCTGGCTGGCATGCAGATCCATGGTCAGGACCCGGTTCGCGCCGGCCGCCGTAATCAGGTTCGCCACCAGCTTGGCCGTGATGGGGACCCGCGGCTGGTCTTTCCTGTCCTGCCGGGCGTAACCGTAATAAGGCGTCACCGCAGTGATCCTGGCCGCCGAGGCCCGCCGGGCCGCGTCTGTCAGGATGAGCAGTTCCATGAGATTGTCATTGGCCGGAGGACAAGTCGGCTGGACGATAAAGACATCCCGTCCGCGGATGTTTTCCCTGATCTGGACGCTGATCTCCCCCTCGGAGAAACGGCCGACGGCCACCTCCGCCAAAGGGACCTCCAGACAATCGCTGATCTTCCTGGCCAAAGACGGATTGGCGTTACCCGCCACGATCGCTAAACCGTTCATTATCTCTTGCTCCTTGTTGTCCTTTTTGCCGGGACCCCCGCCACGGTCTCACCGTCTCCGACAACCGTGCCGCCCGTCACGACGCAGCCGGCGCCGGTTTTCGCTTTGCGTCCGATTTTCACCGGGGCCACCAGGACGGAATCCGAACCGATGAAGGCGCCCCCCCGAATGATGGTCCTGTGCTTGTCCCTGCCGTCAAAATTCGCCGTCACCACACCCGCGCCGATATTGACCCCGTCGGCCATGCGCGTGTCACCCAGAAAACTGAAATGCTTCACAAAGCACCGCCGCCCGACGCGGGTCCTCGATATCTCCGTGTGATTGCCTACCTCGACGTCATCGCCGATCCGTGTGTCTTCGCGCAAATGGCAGAACGGACCGATGACACACCGGCGGCCTATCCTCACATCCGACTCAATGACCGTAAACGGCCGTATCACGCTGTCGCGCCCGACCCGGACGTCATGGCCGATAAAGGTCGTATCAGGATCCGTAACGGTCACGCCCTTGTTCATAAGCGCCTTGACCCTGCGCTGATGCATCACACCTTCCGCCATGGCCAGGTCCACACGACTGTTGATGCCCCAACCTTCATTCGCGTCATTAAGCCTCACTCCTTCGATGACGGCCCCTTCCCGGTTGAGGATGCCGATAATATCCGTGAGATAGAATTCCCCCTTGCGCCGGTTCTTCCGGATGCGCTTGACCGCAGAAAACAACCGCCGGCTCTTGAAACAATAGACGCCCGTATTGATTTCCTTAATGCCCGCGGCCGCTTTGGGCAGTTCCTTGTGTTCTTGGATGGCAGAGATCCGGCCGCCGGCATTACGGATGATGCGCCCGTAACCGGAGGGATCGGAAATGACCGCCGTAAGAACGGTGCAGTCCGCTTTACGCCTCCGGTGGCGGCGGACAAGCCTTTTCACCGCAGCAGGCGTCAGCAAAGGTGCATCCCCGCACAGTATCAGGACGTCACCGCCGTAATGCTTGAACCGCGGTGCCAGGATCCTGACCGCATCCGCCGTACCCAGAAGCCGCCGCTGGACGACCGTATTGATCTCTTCCGGAAGATTGTCCCGGACACTCTGATGACGGTGTCCCACGACGACAAATGTTTTCAATGAACGCAGCGCGGCGGCGATATCCAGAACGTAATGGATGATCGGGCGTCCGCCGAGTCTGTGAAGCACTTTCGGGATATCGGATTTCATCCGCACGCCTTTTCCGGCTGCGAGAATTACGGTCCTCATCTCTTTCATCAAATGAACATGCGCCCCCAAAAAATCTCGTCTAAAGTTAGCGCGGAAAAGGTTGGATAAAACAGAAATGCTGCCCAGCCAGGACTCGAACCTGGAAAACGAGATCCAAATTCTCGCGTGTTACCGATTACACCACCGGGCAAAGATCTATTCGTCCTCGTCTTCCGTCAAGCCCTCCTGAGAAGTATGCGTCGACCTCGATGCCTCCCCCGGAGATGGCTGTTTTTCGATTTCTTTTTGATAAGCCTCCAGGACCCTAGACTGCAGGTATTCCCTGAAATGCTGGGTGACCGGATGGGCGACGTCGCGGTGGTCGGCCTTCGATCCGCTCTCGTCTTTAGCCGTCCGTTCAGGACCCGGCAGACCTGCCCCGCATTTGTTGCAGAATTGGCTTCCTCGTTCATTTTTGAAACCGCATTTGGGGCATGCCGATTTTAACTTCCTGGAAGGCATCGCAATGAACAAACCGCTGTTGCCCTGAATTACCTTGATATTCCGCACCACGAAGGCATTATCAAACGTCACGGTGGTGTAGGCCTTGAGTTTTTTATCCTGACCTTCCTTAGGAAAAATTCTGATCTCGGTTATCTCCATGGCCGCGTCCTCCTTGTATGCCCCTACGGATCAAAACCGCATCAAATGCGTCATCAAAGGGTTTTCACCACGAAAACCCGTTTATAATGATGAGACAATTTCTTGGCGTTTTGTTCGGCTGTTTTTCGTGAACGGGCAATACCGAAAATGGCGGGTCCGCTCCCGGAGAAAGACACCCCTTCGTTCGCCAAAGCCTTCATTCTGTTTTTTAAACCCGATAAACGCGGGCGAGACCGGATTATGGCGGTCTCCAGATCATTTCTCAGTAAACGTCCGCAGAATATTCTGTCTTCTCGACGTAAAGCGCGAATTAGAATATTAACATCATCATTTTGCTTTGTCAACTGCAATTTGACGTCGCTAAAGGCTTGCGATGAATAGACTTTGACGCGTGGGACAACAAGAAAATGGTCCAATTTTAAAGGCAGTTTAAGCGGCCGTATTGCGTCACCGCGGCCGGTCCCCAGGGCCCAGGAGCAGTCAAATAAGAAAAACGGCACATCGCTCCCCAGAGCCCGCCCGTACTCAAGTAGTTGCGCGTGGCTTAAGGATAGCTTCCATAAACGGTTCAAGGCCATGAGGGCGCAGGCCGCGTTGCTGGAACCCCCTCCCAGCCCGGCAGCCACGGGAATCCTCTTTTTGATCCGGACGTCCACGCCATCCGCCAGGGCGCATTCTTCCTTCAGCATGATGGCCGCGCGGTAAACCAGATTCTTCCTGCCGCAGGGCACATCAGGATCGTCGCACTCGATACGGATGCGTCCGTCGCGGTTCGTCCTGAATCGCAGGGTGTCACACAGATCGATCCGCTCGAACAACGTCACAAGATCATGATAACCGTCTTCTCGCCGGTTAAGGACCCGCAGATAGAGGTTCAGTTTGGCGGGAGAGAGCAGGAGCAGGGCGTTCATCTCAGAGAGGGTATCGTGGTGTTATTGCAACAATTTGATCTTTTGGACGACGTGCTCCTGGTCGGGCTTCATCTCGAGAGAGTTCCTCCAGGATTCCAGGGCCTTGTCTTGCTGGTCCAGTTTGAGATAGACGTCGCCCAGATGATCGTAAATGACGGGATCTTCGAAAAGGATAACGGCCTTCTGCAGATTGCCCAGGGCCTTCTCGTACTGGCCTTTTTTGAAATAGGCCCATCCCAGACTGTCCAAATAAGCCCCGTTATCCGGGTCGATCCGCAGGGCGCGGCTGATCAGTTCAATCGCCTTGTCGAGATGGATGCCGTCCTCGGCGTACATATAGCCCAGTGAATTCAGGCTGCCGTCATGTTCGGGGTCGATCTCCAGGGCCTTCTGGAACATCTCAATGGCTTCGGGCCGTTCTTCCGTCTCCAGATAAAGCGACCCCAGAATAGACATAACCTCGGCGTTATTGGGTTCAATGACCAGGATGCGCTTGAACTGTTCGACAGCCTTTTGATATTCACCCTGAGAATAATACAGTTGGCCGAGATAGCTGAAGACCTCCACGTTCTGCGGATCTGTAGCCGAAAGGCTCTTGAGGATCAATTCGTATTCTTCGGCCGCCTTCTTAAAATTCTGCGTCGACGAATACACCAAGGCCAGAAGATAATGGGGCTGAAGGTCCTGCGGTTTGAGTTCGGCGGCTTTGTTCAACTGGCTGATGGCTTTAGGGTATTCCGCCTCCCGGACATAGTTGGCGCCCAGACGCAACCGGATGATGTAGCTGGCCGGATCGAACGTAACGGCCTTCTCATATTCGGCTATGGCCTCGTCGTTCTGACCGTACCAGTCAAGCAGGAGGCCGGTCATGTAATGGGACATGCTCCGGGTCAAGGCCTCATTTCCGGCAAACGCCGATGCGTTTCCGGTTATCCCGGCCGCGCACAAAAAGGCAAGGATGGACCTCAAGATGAACAATAATGGTCGGCGTCCGCGCATGTCTGTTCCTAGCGATGATCGCGTTTTTTCAGATGACGCAACGATTTGCGAAGTTTCTTCCTTTTATGCGTCGTGATTTTTTTCCTTTTACGTTTTCTTCCGCACGGCATTGTCGTTCAGCTCCTTTTCTTCCAATAGTAAGTATACTCAATAAATTAATTTATTTAAAGGGTACTCGATAATCCCCTGGGCTCCGGCCTCTTTTAATTCCGGGATGAGAGAACGGACGGTGCCTTCGTCGATCACGGTCTCAACCGCCAGCCACCGTTGATCGCTCAAGGAAGAGATCGTGGGTTTTTTGAGGGATGTGAGAAGCCCTAAGACTCTGGGGAGGTTCTTTTTTTCCAGGTTCATCTTTAGACCCACCATGCTGTTCGCCGTCAACGCCCCTTGTAACAGAAGGCAGATCTGCCCCATCTTCTTCCTCTTCCATGTGTCCTGGAAGGCGCCGGGGTTCGCGATAAACTGCGTGGTAGACTCGCAGATTGTATCCACGATCCTGAGTTTGTGGGCGCGAAGACTGCTTCCGGTCTCCGTCAATTCGACAACGGCGTCCACCAGGCCGGAAGCGACTTTGGCCTCGGTGGCACCCCAGCTGAATTCGACTTCGGCCTTCACTTTGTTCTTTTTCAGGTATTGTCTGGTAACATTGACCAGTTCGGTGGCGATGCGTTTGCCCTGAAGCCCCTTGACCGATTTGACCTTGGAGTCCTCCGGCACGGCCAGGACCCACCGCACCTTGACCGAACTCTGCTTGGCATAAATCAAGTCGACGACATGCTTCACGCGCGACCCGTTTTCCTGAATCCAGTCCTTGCCGGTGATCCCGCAGTCCAGGGTGCCGTCTTCGACGTACTGCGACATTTCCTGCGCCCTCAGCAATACCGGTTCGATCTCCGCGTCATCGGTCGAAGGGAAATACGAACGGGCGGAAACGAAAATCCGGAAACCAGCCTTCTCAAACAGCTTAACAGTCGCTTCCTGCAGGCTCCCCTTCGGCAGACCCATCTTCAGCTTTTTCGTCTTTTTCATGTTTTCCCCTAACTCTTGTGCGGACACCAGATTAACCCGATTCCATAAGGAAAAATGGGACGGTATTATACCCGGCCGGTAAACACTTGTAAAGCTCTTTCCTCGTCTGCCGGGAGCTTCTCATAAAATCTCATCCTCGCCGATTGTTCTTTCGACAACCTCCCAGACCGGGACAAACTGAAAATGCGAAAGGAGATCGGTTAATCGGGACTGGACCAGGCCGTTATCGGCGAACTCGGCCCATCGTCTCCACAGTGAAACGGGTATCTTCGGCAAGTCCTCGTCGAATTCCCACACATGCACAAAAAAATGACAGGCCATGCCCTGCCTGTTCAGTCTTTCGACCATTGACCGGACGAGCCAGGACGGCCAGCGGCACAGGCCCCTTGAGCCGGCGACAGAGACATTGGTCCACGCCATCCGCAATGTCGTGGGGGGACACTCGATCACATTGGGCCGGACCCGGTACAGGACTCGCGGTGTGTGAGGGTTCCCGAAACGCCAATGATGCACCGGGAAAAGGCTGCAGTCGTATTTAACACCCTCTTCACCAAGCATGTCCAATGCCCAGTGGACTCTCGGAATAATCGAAAAATCCGGCGCGTGATAGCCCTGGACGGGCGTTCCGCTTATAGACCGTAAAAGCTCCAGTGACTTGCGCAGATCATCCCGGAAAGAATATTCCGTGTGCCGGAAGACTTCACGGTAGCGGAAACCCATGCTGGCCACTTCATGGCCGGCGACTTCGATGTTCTTGACGAGCTCCGGGAATCGTTCGGCCACGACCCCGAGGATAAAAAAAGTGGCCTTGGTCTTCAGACGGGCCAGAAAGGCCAGTGTGTTCTGGGTGTTAAGCCGGACCCGGCTCTCCAATTCGCCGCTGATCCCGCTGGGGTGATCCGCCCCGGCCTGATGATACCAATCGCTGACAAAGACAGAAAGGGCATTGTGCACAAAAGTTTATCCTTTCCCGAATTTTTTCTTAATCGGTGGTGTTAATGTATCATGCCCAAAATCCCTTGTCAAAGCGTAAATTCAACGATATAATCAGTCCCATATTTTTCTGCCACAAAAGATAAGGACGTGGAACTATGCTGAAGTTTCTCCGCAAAAAAGGCGTCATGAAACGCATTTTATGGGTGGTGGCGGTGGTCATCATCATCAGCTTCGGTTTTTTCGGTACAGCCAACTACCTGCAGAGCCGGACGGGCAAGAGTTATGCCGGCAGGATCTTCGAGAAAAGGATCTCCCGCGAAGCGTTCCGCGAAAGTCTTCTCCATGCCAAGAATCAGGCTGTTATGCGCTATGGCGAGAATTTTTTCAAAATCAGCCAGTTCCTGGATCTCGAGCGCGAGGCATGGGACCGCCTGATCCTTCTCCATGAGGCCAGAAAGAGAAATATCCGCATCCCCGACGAAGACGTAATTGAACAGATCCGCGCCCTGGATTTTTTTCAAATCGACGGCCGGTTCGACCCGCAGCTCTACGAACGCCTTGTCCGCCACGTCTTCCACAGCACGCCCCGCCAGTTTGAGGAAGGCATACGCGATGCCCTGGCCTTCGCGGCCGTCTTTGAACAGGAGACACAGGACGTGGCCATAAGTGACGAGGAAATCCGTGAGGCCTACCGGGAAAGCAATCAACAGGTCAAGGTGGAATACGTCGTTTTTTCGGCGGAGGACTACCTCGATACCGTGACCGTCGATGCTGATGCCCTAAAGGCTTATTACACGGGGCATCCCGAGGACTTCCGTCTGCCCCAGCGCGTCAAGGCCGAGTACATCCATATCGCCTTTTCCGAGGACCTTACAGAAGAAGATAAAGACGCCCTGGTCACGCAGGCCGGTAAGGTCACCCTCGAACTGGAAAAGGATCCTGACATGAACAGGGCCGCCGGCCTCAACGGGCTAACCGTCGAAGAGACGGGATATTTCAGCCGTCAGCAGCCGAGCCTGAGCCTGGGATGGTCCCCGGACCTGCTCGAAAGCGTTTTCTCCCTTAAGGAAGATGAGATCAGCCCGCCCGTGGCCACCGAAAAAGGCCTGTACATCATAAAGATCGTGGACAAAAAGGAAAGCGAAATCCCGGAATTTGACGAGGCGCGGCCAAAGGTTGAAGAACGCCTCCGTCATGAAAAGGCGGCAGGCCTGGCCCGCGAAGAATCAGGAAAAGCCTTGAACAATATACGGTCGGCCCTGGAGTCCAATCCCGGCCAGGGGTTCGCGCAGGCCTGCAACAGCCTCGGGCTGGGTATACGAGAGACCCCTCTTTTCCGCCGCGGCGAATACATCCCGGGCATCGGACTCGCCCGCGCATTCCAGGAGGCCGCGTTCGGCCTCAGCGGGGAGAGCCCTCTGAGCGGCGTGGTCGAAACACCGATAGGCCACGCTATACTCTATCTTCAGTCTTCCGAAGGTGTCGGTGAAGAAACGTATCAGAAAGAAAAGGAAGAATTCGCCCGGAGGCTGATCCTCGAAAAGAAAAACAAAATATTCAATGACTTCCTGGCCCGTCTGCGCGCCAAGGCCAACCTTGAATCGAACATTCCCCGCGCCGAGAAAGAAGCCGCCGGCGATTAAAATGTTAAAGGGACGGGCGGCTCCCTGATGGCCGGGAGCCGCCCGTCCTTTTTTCTATTTTTCTTTCCCTTCAGATCTTTGTCTGTTTGATGCGCGAGGAAACCTCGCGGGTCAGACGGTCGAGTCCGGCACTGATCTCGACGGGATATTCGGCCGGTTTATTCAGTTCGCGAAAGCGGCGGGGAAGGGCGCTGAGGTTGCGCAGGGTCCTGTCTTTGACCGCCTTGAGAGGCGGGCGCTCGACGAGGCGCCGCCCCTTTTCCATCACCTGCCCCAGCAGAGGCCGGCCCTTGATCGGTTCAGCCTCGAGCCCTATGACATCTTTCTTATACTTCCCCCGCCTGTCCTTGAAACGGAAGACCTGCTTCCGGCCGGGATACGTGAACTTCCCGCTGCTCAGCTTCATCGTGGGATGAAAATACCGGGCGTTCTCTCCGATCTCGCTGAGTTTGTAGATGACATCGCAGTAGGGCGCGTCCTCTGACACGCCCATGTTCGTCCCGACGCCGAAGGCATCGATGGGGGCCTTGCTTTTTGTCAGCTTCTCAATCTTGTATTCGTCCAGACTGCCGCTCGCGAAGATCTTCACATACTCGAGCCCGGCCTTGTCCAGAATGCGCCGGGACTTTTGGGCCAGGATGTCCAGCTTCCCGCTGTCCAGGCGGATCGCCCTGAGCCTTTTTCCCTGGCTTTCCATTTCCCGGGCGACAACCACCGCCTTCTTGACGCCTTTTATCGTATCATAGGTGTCGACGAGCAAAACGGTGTTTCCGGGAAAAGTGCGTGCGAAAGCGCGGAACGCGTCCGTCTCTCCGTCGAAGGCCATGACAAATGAATGGGCCATCGTCCCCGAAACGGGGATGTCATAGAGTTTGCCTCCCATCAGATTGGATGTGCCTTTAAAGCCGGCCAGGTAAGAGGCCCTGGCCACTTTATTAGCGGCGTCCGGACCGTGGGTCCTCCGCAGAGAGAAATCCAGAACCGCCCTTTTTCCGGCGGCCTGCATAACGCGGGCCGCCTTCGTGGCGATCATCGTCTGGAGGTTAACGGTATTGAGCAGGCAACTCTCGAGGATCTGGGCCTCGATGAGCGGGCCGACGGCCCTCAACACCGGCTCGTTGGGGAAGAAGACCGAACCCTCCTTCATGGCCCAGACAGAACCGCGGAAACGGAAAGACCCGAGATAGGACAGGAATTTTTCGGAAAAGAGGTCCAGGCTTTGAAGATACGCGAGGTCACCGGCGTCGAAACGCAGCCCCTGGATATAGTCGACGGCGTCGTCGAGACCGCCGGCGACAAAGAAGGAACGCCTAGAAGGAAATTTACGGATAAAAAGGTCAAACGCGGCCCAATGGTTCGGACGGTGTTCAAGATAACTGGCCGCCATGGTCAGTTCATACTGGTCGATGAGCAGGGCCTGGCTCTGGGAATCGGACACGCGGGATTTCCTTTGTCAATTCTCGGATGAAAACAGGTTGTCATAATCCTCAGGCAGGGTGTGCTGCACCGACTGGACGACACCCCCTTCGTCGACGAAATAGAACGTCGGCAACCCGATGATGCCGTAAGGCTCGGACAGAGACGACTCCGTATCCAGGAACACCTCCAGATCGATGCCGTTACGTTCGAGGTACGAGGCCACCTCGCGCCGGCTTTCTCCCAGATCGACAACAACAAGCCGGATGTCATTACTGAGAATAGCCTGCCTTTTTTCGTTCAGGGCCTCAAGGGCCGCGCGGCAGTGGGGACACCATGTGGCCCAGAAAAAAATAATGGCCTTCTGACCGTCGATATACTCCTTGAGATTATAGGTCTCTCCTCCGACCGTCTCCAGCGTAAAATCCGGCGCAGGACGACCGACGCTGGGGTTCTGAAGGAAGAAGAACTGTCCTCTTGCCGCCCCCGGCGGTAAGCCGATAACCAGCAATAAGGTTAACAGGATGATGTTCCGGATACATTTCATGTCTATGCCCCCACTGTTTCTTCGATCCAGCGCAAATAATCTTGTGATCCTCCGATGACGGGAAGGGCGATGACCTCGGGCGTGTCATAACTGTGAAGCGCCTTGACCTCCTTTGTCAGTCTGGAGAGCCGTTTTTTGTCCGATTTGATGATAAGGAGGACCTCCCGGCTGTGGTCCATCTTTCCTTCCCAGAAGAAAAAAGACCGCACCCCTTCGATAAGATTAACACACGCCGCCAGTTTCTTGTTCAAAAGATGGCCGGCAATCCTGCGGGCCTCTTTCAAATTCTTCGCGGTGACCAGAACGACAACGGTCATCAGGGGCCTCCTTAATGCGAATTGGCCGCCCAAAGGTTTTGATCTGCCTTCGCGGAACACCGCGGGGCTCCATTATACACGCATAGTTCTCCCTTGCCAAACCAATCTTTCCGGATGTCCTGGATGGACGGTTTCCGGTGTCATTACCCCTGTGTCCAAGGGTTCGGCCCGGTCGCCGGATCCCGCCAATCCTCCCTGACACAAGCGGTTCAACGCAAGGGACGCATGATCACCGAAATCATCCTCCCCGCGCCGCGGCCCTCCCGCCGGTAAGAGAAAAAGCGTTTGTCGCAACACGTGCAGATCCCCGTGTCATAGATATTGGCCGGCCGGATTCCGGCCTTCGTTAACTGCGCGCGATTGGCGGCCGCGAGATCCAGATAATACCGGCCCCCGCGTCTTTTGACATGACCGGGAAAATATCTTAAAAACCTTCTTGCGACTTCATAACAGCATGACCGTATGGCCGGACCAAAGGCGGCCCTGATCTCACGGGGGTCCTCTTCGCCTTCACGGGCGAGTTTTTCGACGGCCCGCGCGGTCACACCCAGACGCGTGCCCCGCCACCCGGCATGGACCAGGCCGATGACACCCCTGCGGGGGGCGAAGAGAAAGACCGGCAGGCAGTCGGCCGTGCGCACCGCAAGCGGGACATCCCCTAACGACGTCACCAGGGCGTCCCCGGTCTTCCCTAATATACAGGCCGCGTTGTCCTCCCGGACAACCCGCACCCGCCGGCCGTGCACCTGGCGGATATTCATGACCCGCGCCACCGGCACCCCCCGCGAACGCAGCCGTTCTCTCTGACGGGCCGAAAACCGGCATGATCCGGCCGCAAACGCGAAGTCCGTCCTCCGGTCTGTCGTGAAGGCCAGGACCCTCCGGCGAAGGAGGGCCGGGAACACGGATACGCAGTGGTCAGGGATGGCTGGCTTTGCGGTAGGCATCGGAAATACTGTAAAGTCCCAGGAGGCATGCCCCGGCTATGCCCGCGAGAAAGATGACCAGCCCGATGATGAGTTCGGCGACAGGATAGAAACGGGTCAACAGCCAGTGAGCGGCCAAGATGCCGCCGAGAATAATCATAACCAGAAAAAAACCCGCCCCGGAAACGATAACGAGCCCCTTCTTGATCTCGCCGTTATAGATCTGGCCAAGCCCGTTAAAGACAAAAGAAAGGACGGCGGCGGTGCCGGCGCGGCGCGCGTCGTCCTCTGGACGGCCCTCATTCATCTTCCTCATCCTTCAATTTGACTTCAACCGAATCGATCATAAGCGGCGCCTCACTTTTGTCCGGCATGGACTGCACCCTTTTCAGTTTCCGTTCTATGTTTCTGGATTTCCTGGCGGCGTTTTCAATCGTATTGCCGGCCTCCTGGATTTTTTTATGCGTCTTTTCCAGAATATCACCAAACTTTCCGAATTCCGTCTTGATGCTCCCCAGGATCTGCCAGACATCACTGGCCCGCTTTTCGATGGCCAGGGAACGGAACCCCATCTGCAGGCTGTTCAAAAAGGCGGAAATTGTCGTCGGGCCGGCGATGGCCACCCGGTAGTCACGCCGGATGTTGTCCTGCAGTCCCGGCCGGCGCAGGACCTCGGCGTAAAGCCCCTCAATGGGAAGGAAGAGGATGCCGAAATCCGTGGTGTTCGGCGGATCCAGATACTTATCCCGAATATCTTTGGCCTCGGCCTTAATCCGGTTTTCGAGCGCCTTGGCGTATTCTTCGACCGCGTCGCGGTCCGCCTTCTCCTGGGCGTCCAGCAGACGTTCGTAGTCTTCCCTGGGGAACTTGGCGTCAATGGGCAAAAGGACCGTGTGGTCATCATTGCCCGGCAGTTTCACCGCGTACTCGACGGTCATTTTACTTCCTTTTTTTGTGGCCACATTTTTCAGGAACTGTTCCGGTGTCAGCATCTCTTCAAGGATATTGCCCAGCTGGATTTCTCCCCATGTCCCTCGCACCTTGATATTTGTCAGGACCTTCTTCAAATCCCCCACCCCTGTTGCCAGCGACTGCATCTCGCCGAGACCTTTGTGGACCAGTTCGAGGCGTTCGCTGACCAGCCTGAAAGACTCCCCGAGCCTCCGCTCCAGGGTCGCATGGAGTTTTTCGTCCACGGTCTCGCGCATCTTTTCAAGCGTTTTCGTGTTGTCTTCCTGCAGAAAGACCAGCCTCTTTTCTACCGTCTCTCTTATGTTTTCCAGTTTCTTTTCATTCATCTGGGTCAAGTCCAGAAGCTGCCTAGAAAAGGTGTCAAGCTGATTTTTCAGGACGGCATTCGTTTCTTCTCTGGCCTGGCGGGCGCTCGCCTGGGTCTCCTCGCGATTCCGGGCGATCTCATCTTTGACAACGCGCTCGATCCGCTCCTGATTTTCCTTCAAGGCGGCCATCCCGCCGGAAAACCGGTCCACGCCTCTTATCCGGACAAGGATTAACGCCAAGGCGACACCCAAGGCCACCTGCAAGACAATGATTAACGCCAAGATCATGTCCACTTGACTACTCCCTTAACTCGTCGATGACTACCGTCTGGTCCGGCTGGATCTTTTTCAGCAGCTCCCAATCCCCTTCGATCTTTCCGACCACATTCACCGCGCTTGCCGGACGGATCTCGCCGTGACCGCTGACCGGCGTGGGCCCGAAAAACAGGCAAAAACAGCTCTCCTCGGGCCAAAACGCGATATCCCCGATCTCCACGGTCTCCTGGTTGAACCCTTCCTCGATACCGGCCTTGACCGGTATCGGAAAATAGATCTCGTCTCCCCATGTGCTGGTCACGGATTTGATAGGGAGGGCGTCCCATATCCGTCCCGAGGTTGAGGAACCGTTGAGGACTGCCTCCAGGCGTATATCATGAATTTTTATTTCTATTCGTTTCATCAGTCCGCCGCCGTGGCAAAAACCTCCTCCAGGGTTGTCAGACCCTGGCGGGCCTTCCGGACCCCGTCCACCACGATCGGGCGGGTGCCGCCGCGTTCCACGACCTCCTGCAATTCCGAGGTGGTGGCGCCCCTCAAGAGGGCGTCCCTCAGTTCGTTGTCCATCATAACGATCTCAAAAAGACCAAGGCGTCCCTTATATCCCGTTCCCCCGCATTCCGGACATCCTTCTCCTTTAAAGAAACCTTTGACCTGCGTCTCCTGACCCGCCGTCTCGTATTCCAACACGGCCTCATCCTCCTTCTTTTTCGCCTGCCGTTCTTCCTCGATCATCTGCAGCATGGCGGACTCGCCAGCGTTCGGGGTATAGGACCTGCGGCACGCCGTGCAGATCTTGCGTACAAGACGCTGTGAGATCGATCCGATCAGGGAATAGGTCACTAGGTGCGACTGCAGCCCCATATTGATCAGCCGGATCATGGTCCCGACGGCGCTGTTGGCGTGCAGCGTGCTTAACACCAGGTGTCCCGTCAGGGAAGCCCGCAGGGCGATCTCAGCGGTCTCTGAGTCACGCACCTCGCCGACAAAGATGATGTCGGGGTCCTGCCGCAGGGCCGCCTTCAGGCCCTCGGCAAAATCGAATTCCGCCTTGACCTGGATATCGCACTGGTTAATGCCGGAGATCCGGTATTCGACCGGGTCTTCCAGCGTCAGGATGTTCCGTTTGGGAGAGTTCAGCTGGTTAAGGATAGCGTACAGTGTCGTGGTCTTGCCGCACCCCGTCGGTCCCGTGACCAGGATCAGGCCTTCGCGCCGTTTCAGCATCCTGGCCACGCGCAGCAAATCGTCCTGGTGGAGCCCGATCCTTTCCAGACAGTAAAGATCCAGATCTTTCTGGAGGATGCGGATGACCATCTTCTCCCCTTCGATCGTCGGGAAAGTGCTGACGCGGAAATCGATATTCTGATCGCCGCTGCGCATGGTGAAACGCCCGTCCATGGGCCGGCGCGTGCTCATCATGTCCGTGGGCAGGTTGGCAATGACTTTGATCCGGGCGATCACCGGCAGGGCGTTGCCGGCCTCGATCTCCAGGACGTCATAAAGGATACCGTCGATCCGGTAACGGACCTTGAGACCGCCCGCGTTCTGTTCCAGATGGATATCGCTGGCGCGGCCTTCAACACCCTGGGAAAGAATCATATTGGCCACCTTGCTGGTCAGGCCCTGTTCCCGGGCGCCCTGGTCCGGCGCTTTTCTGGCCGTCCCTTTTCCCCAGACCGACTTAACCGGCTTTTGTTCAGTCTGCTGGATGGAAGCCAGAAGCTGTTCATAAAGGGGTTGCAGAAGAAGCATCGTCTCTCTCCGTTGGGGATATTGCCTTCCGTTTCTTCTTTTCCGTCAATCCTGACGCTATACTATAACACACACCTCGAATCATGAACAACCTATTGTCCGTGAAGTTTGCCTTCTGTGCACGAAGCGATGCGGATGGAGAAACCTTGTTATGCCCCCGCTGTTTTGGGAACTCCAGGTCATCGCGTCCCGTCCCTGTCCGCACGTCGGAGGCCGTCATACAGATCGATGACGATGTCCTGCAGGCGTCCGGTGATGGCCTGGTAGGCCTTCCCTCCCTCGGGAGAACCCTCTTTCTCCAGCAATGCCTTCGGTTCGACGGATTCACCGAAAGCCACCCGTATGGCGTGCGGACGGGGAAAACGCACCCCGCGCGGCCAGGCGCGGTGCGTGCCCCATACGGCCACCGGGACGATCCTGACGCCCAGTTCTTTCCCTAGGATCCCGATGCCCTTTTTGAAAGGCTGTACGCGCCCGTCGATGGAGCGCTGTCCCTCCGGGAACAGGCAGAGGATCTTGTCGTCGCGAAGGACGTAACTGGAAGCCTGCATGGACTTGATCAGCTCGGCGGCCGAATCGATCGTGATGACCCGGATGAAACGGTTGGCCCAGCGGATGGCCCGGTGTTCAAAGATGTCCCTCGTCCCTATGAAATACGTCTGCAGGGCCGTCTCGAAGGGCAGGCCGGCGATCACCGCGAAGGCGTCGAGATAACTGCTGTGGTTGCAGACGAAAATGCATGGGCCCGCCCGCGGGATCCGCTCCCGTCCAAAAACCTGAATCCGTCCGCACGCCTTGAAGACCCCCCAGATGACATTTTTCAGGACAAGACTCACCGCCCGGTTGAACCGCGAGGGCGAGAGATCGGCCTTGCGTCTCGCCTCCTCCGGCAACTCTGAAAAGAGCACCTCCTGCCAGTAATCGCTTTCCGATCGCTTCGCCTTCGGGCCTTTGAGCCCGCCCGTCTTGCGCAGGGTCTCGATCTTGACGATCAGGTCTTCGAGGTTCGTGATCTCCACCATGGCCTCATCGGGAACGCGGACCTGGAACCTCTTTTCGAGCGCGGACAGCAGTTCGACGCGCGTCAGCGAATCGATCCCCAGATCGAGCTCCAGGTGGTCGTCGGACCGCAATGGCCGGCTGATCTCCAGCTCTTCCTTAAGAAACGAGATGACCTCCTGTCCGACGGCGCTTTGACTAATGGCGGAATGCACGGTTCCTTCGTCCGTGTCTTCCCGGGAGCTCTTCTCCCTCCAGTCATCGTAAATCGCGGGGAGATGATAACGCTTGATCTTGCCGAGCCTGGTCTTCGGCAGTTCTTCTTTGGAAATAACAAATCCGTTGATCCGTTTGTAGCTGGGCATCTCCCGGGAAATGTTCTCAATATCCCATTTGATCTTTTCGCGGATGTTCACCTGGCCGCTTTCACGGAAATGTTCGAAATCCGGCACCGCCACCGCGCGCAGGCCCTCGTCGCCCTTCTTCTCCGATAAGAAAACGCCCAGCTCCGCGATCACCGGGCTTTTCAGGTACTGTTTCTCGATCTCGTCGGGAAAGATGTTCTTTCCCGACCCCAGGACGATGACCTCTTTCTTCCGGCCGCTGATAAAAAGATAGCCGTCCCTGTCCAGATAACCCAGATCGCCGGTGTGGAACCATCCGGCGCGGACGCTCTCCCGCGTCAAACGGGGTTTACCGTAATAGCCCTTCATCACGTTCTCGCCCCGGACCAGAATCTCGCCGTGACCGGACTCTTCGCGCTCGGCGATGCGCACCTCCACTTCGCGCAGGGGCCTGCCCGCCGACCCGATCCTGGGACGTTCCGGCGGGTTCAGGCTCACGATGGGCGATGTCTCGGTCAGGCCGTATCCTTCGATGATCCGAAAACCGAGACGCTGGAAGTCCCCGGCCACGCCGGGATCCAGGCGCGCGCCGCCGCTGATCATATAACGCAGCTTGTTCCCGAATCGCTGATGGACAGGGTGGTAAACCGCCCTTAACAGGTTGACCCCTGTCGTCCGGCGAATCGCCCATCCCAGCCCGCCGGCGATTTTCAGGAGAGCCCGCTTGGGCGCGGACAAGCCCCGGACCTTCTGGAGGATAGACCGGTGAATTTTATTGAACAGTTCCGGGACCCCGACGAGGATCGTGACCCCTCCGGCGCGCACCGCTTCGAGGATGACCTCGCTTTGCATGGAGGCCGGAAAGACGACGCGGGCGCCCTCGAAAAAGGGGACTACCAGGCTGGCCATAAAGGCGTAGGCGTGGAACAGCGGCAGGATATCAATAAAGACGTCACTCGACGAGCAGATATGGAGGTTGTGGATGCTCCGGTAATTGGACCAGAAATTCCGGTGGCTCAGTTCGACCCCCTTGGGGTCGGAGGTCGTGCCCGATGAATAGAGGACGGCCGCCGTGTCACCTTCCTGGACGGGGGGAAGTTTGGCGTCCGCCTCCCTCCCGCCCGATGCGAACACCTCCTCGAGGGACAGGATCCCGTCTTCTTTTTGCCGTCCGCCGCAGCGCACAAGATGATCGATCCCGGACGGCTTTCCGGACCATTTCCCGAACGTCTTCCCGGAACAGAAACACATCCTGGCGCCGGCGTCCTTGATGAAGCCCTGGACATCTTCCAGCCCGGTCTGCGGGTCCAGGGGTACGCAGACGCCCCCGGCAAGGAGTATCCCGAAATAGACCATGACCCATTCGGGTCCGTTGTCCATGACGATCATCACGCGTCCGCCCTTTTTAAATCCCTGCCCTCTGAGCCAGGCGGCGACACTGACCGCGCGGTCTTTGAGTTCCGTGTAGGTGCACGTCTCCCGGGAGCCTTCCGAAATCCGGATAAAGACCTCTCTGCCGCCGCCTTTGCGGCACGCCTCCAGAAATTTTTCGTTAAGTGTGGGCATGGTCTACCAGCCTAACCCGACCCGTTCCACCTCGTAGGTGGAACTCAAGCGGGCATCCCGCGCAGAGCGGCCGGCTCCGGCAGAAATCCTTGCCCGCGCGCACGATCAGGGCGTGGTATTCGTTGAACAACGCCGCGCTTCCCTTCAGGTTGTCCGAAAACAGCGCCTGGACGCCATGATAATCCGCCGGACCGCTGGTCAACCCGTGGCGCTCAAGTATCCTTTTCGTGTAGGCGTCGACGACAAAGACCGGACGGCCGAAGGCGTAAAGCAAGATGGAATCCGCGGTCTCCGGCCCGATCCCGTTGACGGCCAGCAGTTCATCGCGCAGTACCGCGGTGTCCCGGCGCGCCATCCGCCCGAGGTCGCCCCGGTAACGCGTCTCGAGGTAATCCAGAATATTTTTCAGCCGGCGGGTCTTGATATTAAAGTAACCGGCTGGCCGGAGCGCCCGGGCGATATCCCCGGTCCGCGCCCGGATTAAGGCCTGATAGTTCAGCAGTCCGGCCTTTCGCAGGTTTCGTATCGCCCGCTCCACGTTGGCCCAGCTGGTGTTCTGGGTAAGGACGGCCCCGACGATAATCTCCAGGCGGGTGCGGCCCGGCCACCACCCCTGCGGCCCGAAACGCCTGAACAGCCGCCGGTAGAAATCGGGAAGCAGTTTCTTGAGGTCTTTTTCCTGGTTCATGTCCGCGACAGGATTGTTTTGATCAGAATGATAGAATCAGCGCCAACCATTTCCACCTACGAGGTGGAACAGGTCGCACCCCCGCGGCGCCTACCTGCGCCGGCCGGGTTTGCCGCGCAGGGCCTCGTTGAAGAGATCCTCGCCCTTCGGGTCCTTTTCCTTTTTTTGCGAACCACCGGCCTCGAACTTCTTCGGGTCCAGCTTGTACTTCTGTCTCTTTGAACGTTTTCCCATAATCCTTCGTCCCCCGCGCTCAACTCTTCCGTTCTTCCTTTACCTTTAACGGAAACAATAAACTTTCTTTATCTTCTCTTTGACCTGCCAGGTGCAGTCCAGCCCCTCGGGGAACGTGACGAGGTCGCCGGCCCTGACCTCGATCTCTTCCCCCCCCGCCGTCCTGACCACGACCCGCCCCTCGTACACGTAAGCGACCTCCGTGTCGCTGTAATGCCAGTCGAAGGCGGACGGGCCGCATTCCCACGTCGACCACTCCGCGGTATCGGCCGGCTCCTCCGGTATGTTCATTTCCCTCTTTTTATCCCCGGAAATCCTCTCAACGGTGATCCCTCTCATCATTCTCCTCCTCTTTGAGCCGGCACCAGCGTCCAGTCCGACAGCCCGCCATCCCCGTCGAAAAAGAGATACACCTTCTCCCGGTCGTAATGGACGGCGTAGCGGTAAAGCCATTTTTCCCGCGCCGGTCCGCCCGGAGGAAGCTCCTCGACGTAGATGGGCTCGCCGAACGCCCGGCGGACGGCCTCCTGGTCCTCGTAATCCCCGATCGCTCCCGAGCGGACCGCCTCCATCAGTTCCTCGAAATGCTTATCCGTCTCCTCGACGAACTTCTCCTGCTCATCCTGGTTCTGGGACAGCCTCTTGAGCGTGAGCAGTTCCCGCATGTGGGCCAGGTAGCCGCAGCCGGAAGAAAAAACGAAAACCGCGCAAAGCAGCATCATCTTGCGTTTCATTGTCATTTGGCGTTTTGTCCTTTCTCGATGGACTCCTTTTCCGCGTTCAGGTCACCGATCGTGCGCTCGACAGCCCTCAGCCTCCGCTGAATATATTTTAACCTCTCTCCGTATTCTTTCAACAATTCTCCGTCCCGGCGCCCGGACGGACTGGAAATCACCCGCGCCTTCACGTAGTTTTCGGTCTCCAGCTCGTTTTTCTCGTTCTCCAGGTCCCGGACCTCTTTCTTGATAGCGGCGATGCGTCTCTTGGCCTCGCGGTGTTGCCGGTGCAAAGCCTCGGTGACGGCGCTGGTCTTCTCGCGCTCCGCGCGCCGGGCTTCCTTCTTGATCCTTTTCTCTTCCTTCTTTTTCCCTTCCCGGACCCGCGAGGCCTGCGCCTCCCGGCCGGCCTTCTTGTCGAGATAATAGTTCAAGCCGCCGGGATAATGCCGGGTCTGCCCGTCCCGGACCTCGATGATGGTGTTGGCGATCTCGCGGACAAAGAACAGGTCGTGGCTGATGAAACACAGCGTCCCCTGATAGTCCCGGAAGGCGCGGGTCAGGGCCTCCACCCCGTCGATATCCAGGTGCGTCGTCGGCTCGTCCAGCAGGATAAAGTTGGGCGGATTCACGAGGAGCTTCGCCAGGATCACCCGGCTCTTCTCCCCGCCGGAAAGAACGCCGACCGGTTTGAAGACGTCGTCCCCCTGGAAATGGAAGACCCCCAGAAGCGTGCGGACCTTGACCGCCGGGACGTTGCCCGACGCCGCCGAGCAGACCTCTTCCAGGACGTTGCGGTGGGGATTCAGGACGTCGAGACGCGTCTGGGAAAAATAACCGCGCTGGACATTATGGCCGAGCTGGATCCGCCCCTCGTCCGGCGGGACAACGCCGGCGATCATCTTCAGGAGCGTGGACTTGCCCGCCCCGTTGGGGCCGACCAGACAGAGCTTCTGCCCCCGTGAGACCTCGAGGTTCAATTCCCGGTAGACGCGGATATCCCCGAAGGATTTGTCGACATTCTCCAGACGCGCCACCGTGTAGCCGCTGCGGGGCGTCTGTATGAATTCGAAGTCCTCGATGCTGGATCGCTCCCGAGGCAGTTCGATGTCTTCCATGCGTTCGATCATCTTGCGTTTGTTGCGTACCGCCGAGGCCCGGTTAGGCTGGGCGTGGAACCGCTGGGTGAAACGTTCGAGCTGCCGGCGTCTTTTGTCCAACTGTTTCTTTTTTTTCCCCAGGGTCCGGAGCCGGCCCTCCTTCATCCTTTCATAATTCTCGTAATTCCCCTTCACCTTGATCAGCTGTCCGAAGTCCACGACGATGGTGTAATTCGTCACGTCGTTCAGAAAAACTTTGTCGTGCGAGATCACGACAAAGGTCCCGGCGTATCCGGTCAGGTAATCCTTCAGCCACAGGGTCGCGTCCAGGTCGAGGTAGTTGGTCGGCTCGTCGAGAAGCAGGATATCGTAGGGATAGACCAGGAGCTTGGCGAGGAGCGTGCGCATCTGCCAGCCGCCGCTCAGCGAGGCGACGGGCCGATCCATGTCGGAGGGCGCGAACCCCAGCCCGGCCAGGACCTTCTCGGCGCGGTGCTCGAGCTCGTAGAGACCCAGGGTTTCCAGTTCCGCGAGGATGTCGCCGTAACGCATGCTGTCCGCCTTGTGCGCGTCTTCCAGCTCCCTCTTTTCGGCAAGGAGCCGGCGCATGTGGTCGTCGCCCCGCGAGACCTCCTCAAGCACCGAATGCCGCGAATCGAACCGCGCCTCCTGCGGCAGATAACCGGCGCGGATGTTCTTCTGGACCGTCACACTCCCTCCGCTGGGCTGGACCTCCCCGAGGATAATGGAAAACAGCGTGGTCTTGCCCGCCCCGTTCGGACCGGTAAGGCCGACCTTCTCGTTGGGGAACAGGCTCAGGGTGACGTCATCCAAAAGGGTCCGCCCGTCGTAATCTTTGGAAATGTTCTCCAGCGTGATCAATGGATGCCGCCTCTTCTGCCGTCATGCGCCCCGGCGCCGGACGGGGACTCGATTGTTTTCAGCGCCTTGATCTCCTCTTCCTTCAGCAAACGCCACTGCCCGGTCTTCAGCCGCCCGAGCTGCAGCGGCCCCTGCCGCAAGCGTTTCAAATATAGCACCGGATGCCCCAGGGCCGCAAACATGAGCCGGACCTGCCGCTTGCGGCCTTCATGGATCGTCAAGGTCAACTGCGTGGAGTCCGGCCTGCCCACCACGTCCGCGGCCCGGGCCGGCGCGGTCTTTTGGCCTTCGATCTCAAGTCCCGTCTCCAGCCGCCGGACATCCTTTCCGTCGACCCGGCCGCGGACCCTGACCAGATAGGTCTTCTCGACACAGAACTTCGGATGCGTGAGTTTGTAGGCGCAGTCGCCGTCGTTGGTCATAAGGAGCAGGCCCTCGGTGTCCTTGTCCAGGCGGCCGGCCGGGACAAGATGCCTGAACTCCGCCGGAAGGATCTGCATGACGGTCCGGCCGGCGCGCGGGTCGCGGCGCGTCGTCACAAAACCCCGTGGTTTGTTCAGCACCAGGTAGGCGTACGGCTTTCCGCGGACGGGCCGGCCGTTGTAAGAAACCGCATCTTCCCGCGGATCGACGAGGACTGATGGTTCCCGCTCGACGCGGCCGTTCACCGAAACGCGTCCCTCTTTGACCGCCTCGAGGGCCTTACGCCGGGAACACGCCCCGCTGCGGGAAAGGAAAAGCTGGAGCTTGATCCTGCCGGACATGTCTTTCACGGGTCACTCCATCAAAGCGCGTTGTCTGAGGGCTTCATAAATGATGATGCCGGCCGTGACCGATACGTTCAGAGAATCCCCCCTGCCGCGCATCGGCAGACGTACGCGTTCATCCGCCTCTTTCAGCCAAAAGGCCGCCAGTCCGCGGCTCTCACTGCCTAGGACCACGGCCGATGGTCTGTCGTAAGAGACCTCGCTATACAGCCTGTCCGCGTCCGGCGAGGCCGCATAGACCGCCAGGCCGTTCTTCGAAAGCCAGGACCTGGCCTCATGGCGCGAGGCGCGCGCGACCGGCACGCCAAACACCGTCCCCAGGCTGGCCCGGATGACATTGGGGTTGAAAACGTCCGTCGCGCAGTCGATAAGGACCAGGGCGTCCACAAGGGCGGCGTCACAGCTTCGGATAACCGCCCCGAGGTTACCGGGTTTTTCCAGGCCCTCGGCCAGGACCGCGAACGGCCGGGACGGAAGCGCAAGGTCCCGCAGTTTCTTCTCCTTCGGCCGCGCAACGGCCACAAGCCCTTCCTGCCGTTCCCCGTAAGCCAGCTTGCCGCAAACCGTCTCGTTCACAAAACATATCTGTCCGCATGTCTTGAGAAACCGGGAAAGGGCCGGTTCCAGCCGCCTTTCCGGAAGGATATCCCGGCACCAGAAGACCCTCTCGGCCCGGACGCCCGCCTCGGCCATCCGGCTCACCTCGCGCAGTCCGTCGACAAGGGTCAGGCCGCTTGTCCTGCGGTGCCGCGGGCTTCTCAAAAGAAGGGCCTCCTTCACCGCGGGATTCCTGACGCTGGTCAGGGTCTTTGATGTCATCTTCGCCGGCCTCCGGGCCGGAACCTCCGCAGGACCCTGGCCACATCCGGGTTTTCCACAAAATGCCGCGTCCTCCAGGACGACGCCATTGCCTTCGCGCGTTCCGGCCACAGATCCGCGAAGGTCTCCCATCCCGTCTCCGGACCCTGGCGGTGGACCCACGGCGGATTGGCGCGGTAGCTCAAAATCCCGTCGGGAAACTCGCTGTTCTTGACGGCCTTGTATGTCCAGTAGGTCCAGTGGAAACCGTATTCTTCGAATAAGGCCAGCATGTCGGCCAGCCACTTGTCTTCGCCGTACAGTCCTTCGCGTGCGTTCACGCCGAACTCGCCGATAAAAACGGGCCGCTGTCTCTTCCGGCCGATACGGGCATAGGGTTCCATCCAGCGGCGCAGGAGTTTCTTGTCGGAGCGCGACTTTCCCTTTCCGGATGGATAGCGCAGGCCGGGGACAAAGTTGAAGGTAAAATCCAGCGGCTGGTAGGCGTGCGCGCTCAGCGCCAGCTTCGAGTCGTTAAATTCTTCCAGGCAGTCGAGGTCCATGGCCCACCTGTTGCCCTCGATGAAGAGGATGTGACGCCTGTCCGCCGAACGTATCGCGCGTATCACGTCCTTATAAAAACGGTTCAGCAGCCGGGTGTCGTCGGTGACAGCCTCGTTCAGGACATCATAACCCGCCACAACGGGATTCTCGCGGTAACGGTCGGCCAGGAATTCCCACAGGGCCAGGGTCCTCTTCCGGCAGGAGGCCTTCTCCCACAGACCGGCCCGCCCCAGGCTGTCGGCATGCCAGTCCGTGCTCTGCGCCCCGCAGGCCGCGTGCAGGTCCAGGATGACGCGCAGGCCGTACCGCCCGGCCCACCGGAGGACCCGGTCCAGATACGCCAGCCCCCCGTCCTGAAACCGGTAAGGCCGCGACTCCACGAGCCGGTAATGAAACGGGACGCGCACGCAGTTCAATCCCATGCCCGCGATCCTTTCCAGGTCGTCCTTCCGGATAAAATTGTCCCGGAAGGCCCGCTCGAAATCCCCAAGCGCCTCCTTTCCCAATTTTCTCCGGAACGCGCGTTTAAAAAGTGTTTCCCCGCGGTTGGGCGCGTGCATAAAGTAGCCTTCCATCAACAGCCAGCCGCCGAGGTTGACCCCGCGCAGAAAGACACGCCTGCCCGCTTCATCGACGACCGTTGTCCCCCGCGTTTTTAAAAATCCTTTCATGATCCCCCTTCGGTTAAAAGATGATGGTCCTTAAGAAAAGAACGTATGGCCCTCTCCCAGATCCCGCCGGGGACCGTCTGGTCCGCGTTGTGTCCGCCCTCCAGCTCCACGAAGCGCTTCGGAGGCGGCGCGGCCTCAAAAAGCCTTTTCCCCAAACGGAAGGGGATGACCTCGTCCCGGGGGCCGTGGAGAAAAAGCTTGGGCGCCTTCACCGCCTTGATCTTGGAGAGGGAATCCATCTTTGTTCTTAAAAGTGCCGTCGGGATAAACGGATAAATAGCCCGGCTGACGTCGGCGGCGCTGGGGAAAGACGACTCGACGATCAGGGCCCCGACGGGCTCTCTTGCCGCTAGGTCCACGGCCACGGCCCCGCCGAGGGATGCGCCGTAAACGACAACAGCCTCCGGAGGGACACCGCGCCGGCCGCGCAGGTCGTCGTAAGCGGCAAGGGCGTCGGTGTAGAGACCTGTCTCGGTGGGGACGCCTTCGCTCTTCCCGTAACCCCGGTAATCGACAATAAAGACATTGAGACCCATGTCATGGAAGGCCTGGATCTTGGCCAGGCGGTCGCCGATGTTTCCCGCGTTCCCGTGAAAGAAAAGCAGGGTGCCCCGGGGGGCTGTGCCCCGGCCGGGGACAAACCATGCGTTAAGCGTGAGATGATCCTCTGTCAGGATACTGACTTCTTCGTAAGGCAGGTGAACGGCCTCGGGCGTGGCCAGGATCGTCCGGTTCGGATAAAACACGCTGCTGTTCTCAAGATAACGGACAAAGGCGATAAACGCGAAGGCCGCGATCGCAAGAATCAGGGGGATCTTGACGGCTAGGTTCATTTTTTCCGCGGTCATGAACGGTGGTTTATGTGTTCTCGTGGGTCCCGGACCTCCGCAAAGGGATCAGGGTGGCCATCACCCGGATGCCCTTGAGGATATCTTCGGGGGTGCAGGGTTTCGTCAGATAATGGTCCGCCTCCAGAGAAAAACCTTTTTTAATGTCCTCAAGCTGTCCGTGGGCGGAAACGATGATGACCGGCTGCCACGTCTTGGACGTCGGCTTGGCCCGAAGAAGCTTCAGGACCTCGAGGCCGTTCAGTCCGGGCATGACAAGGTCAAGGAGGACCATGTCCGGGGACTCCTTCTGGATCTTCTCCCAGGCCTCGGCCCCGTCGGAGGCGGTGATGACCTCATAGCCTTCGTTCCTGACCCATTTCGCCATGATCTCCCGGACGTCCGGTTCGTCTTCGGCTATCAGGATCTTCAGTTCAGGCATTGGGAAAGACCTCTTCGGCGGATTGTTCGGATGCTTCGCATAAAGTCTTCAATGGGAGCCCGCGGTTCTCACCTGCGGGCGGAAGAATAGCTTTCGAGATCATACACGATTGTCGTCGAAGGGATATCCTTCTTGTCGATCACGACCCCGGCCTTGGCGAAAAATTCCGTCGCCAGCGTGTCGTGAAAATCGCTGAAGATAACGACGCGCTTTATGCCGGCGATGACCAAGGCCTTGGCGCAGGTGGTACAGGGCATGTTCGTGACATAGGCCGTGGCGCCCTCGACGGCGTTGCCCCGCTTGGCGGCCTGGACCAGGGCGTTGATCTCCGCGTGGACGGTGCGCACGCAGTGGTTCTCGACGACCAGGCACCCGACGTCTTCGCAGTGGTCGTCGCCGGGGATGGAGCCGTTGTATCCGGTCGCGATCACGTGCTTGTCCTTGACGAGGACGCATCCGCAGTGCATCCTCGGGCAGGTGGAACGTTCCGAGGCCAGCATGGCCAATTTGAGAAAATACGCGTCCCAGTCGGGCCGTTTGCGCATCGGGCAAGTCCTTTCACTTTTTCTCTTTGACGGATTTAACCGGGAAAGTTCAGGGTCCGGGATTCGATAAACATATTATCAAATGTCCAAAACTTTGCAAGTTTTATGACATCCGGCTCCGGACCCGAGCCAGGACCTTGTCTATCCCCTCCCGGAATAAGTCCTCCGGCGGCAGAAGGCTCAAGACCATATGCGCCCCGCCGGGAAAATCGAAAAAATAGCCGGGATGCACGAAGACACGGGCGTTCTCCAGAAAATCCATGGCCCAATCCTCTTCGGGCAGGGCCTCCGGCAATGAGCAGACGGCGTACCATCCTCCCTCCGCCTTTAACAGGGACATGCCCGCCGGCGCGCCGCCGAGCGCCCGCTCCAGGGCCTCCCTGTTCTGCCGTACGCGCCGGGTGATAACGGCGCGGATTTCGGGAAGAAGCGCGAGCCACTCCGGGATAGCGTTCTGGACCGGGGTGTTGACCGAAAGGAAGGTGTCCAGGATAATGGACAGCCGCCGCATGGCCTCTTCGATCATATCCCGGGGACCGCTCGCCGCCGTCCAGGCCAGCTTCATCTGCGGCAGGCCCAGGCTTTTCGATGCACCGGCCATGGTGAACGTCGGGACCGCGCTGTTTCCCAGCAGGCTCAGCGGCGTTTCTTTATCTTCGAATAGAAATTCATGGAAGACCTCGTCACAGATCAGGGCCAGGCCTCCCTTGCGGCATATGTCATTGAGGGAAGAGAGCTCGTCCTTGTGCACGAAGTTTCCCGTCGGGTTGTTGGGATTGACGAGGACCACCGCCTTGGCGGCCGGGGGCAGTCCGCGCGCGAGGCTGTCGATATCGATCCGCCATCCGCCGGCACCCGAATACCTCAAAGGATAGGGGACAAGCCGGACGTCACAAATGCGCGCCAGGAGTTCAAAAAGCGGATAACTGGGGGCCGGGACAAGGACCTCCTCCCCGGCCGAGCATAACAGCCGGAAAAGAAAAGCATAGCTTTCGCTCGTGCTCGCCGTCAAAAAAATATCTTCCGCGGCGCAACGGTATCCCTTCGCTGAATAACAGGCGGCGACGGCCTCGCGGGCCCGAAGCGTCCCCAAGGGGTCAGGCCGGTAGGACAGGTTTTGGCCGCAGGACAGCGGCTCAAGAATTTTTCCGGAAGGGAACCGTAAACCGCAGGACGTCGGGTTGGACACGGTCAGGTCAATGACGCGGACCCCTTCGGCCTTCAGACCCGCAAGGGCCGCGGTGAGCTCGTTCTCAAGGGAATCCCAGTCCGTGCGTGAAGCGAATCTCATGCCTTGACGGCCAGGGCGCTGAGCATGGCGCGGGTATGTTTTTCCATAAAGGCCTCGTCCTGAATCAACGCCGGGCTGTCCGACACGCGGCTGACGCGGTAGAATGCCACCCGCTCGATACCGATGAAGGAAAGGATGCAGCGCATATAAGGGGTAAGGAAGTCATTGACCGCGCCCGGCGGGTAATGCCCGCCGCTGGTCATGATGACGAAGGCCGGTTTGTCGGGCACAAGCCCGACAAACCGGCCTTCCCGAATATCCCATGTCTCTCCCTGCTTGGTGATCTTGTCGAAAAAATCCTTCAGCGCCGCGGGGACGGTGAAATTCCACATCGGCACGGGGAAGATCAGCCGCCGCGCCTCCTTGACCAAGGCGATCCATTCCTCGTTGAACGTGAAATCGAAATAGCGCTGTTCGTGGCGGTAGAGACGGACCGTCCGCGTCTCGCCGTTCAAATGACCGGCGAGACGCCCGGCCAGCGCGCCGCTCAGGGAGTGATCGTCGTCCAGCGGATGGGTATTAATAACCAGGTTCATGACGGGGAAATGTTCCTTCGACACGGTTTATTCGACCTCGGCGGGCCGCGGCCGGTCAAGGTCTCATGTCCTGAATCTCTTTTTCTTTCTGTTTCAGCAGGCGCTCCAGACGCTCGTACTCCGCCTTGGCCACCCAGCTCTTTTCCTGGCTCTCCTGCATCAACGCGCGGTTTTCCTTCTTGAGTTCCGCCGTCTCTTTCTTCCGGCTCTCCAGCTCTCCCTCGAGACCCATGACCTTCAGGGTGAGATTCCGCCTTTCCTGATCCGTCTTTTCGTACTCGTTTTTCAGTTCCCTGAGCTCGCGTTCCAGCCGCAAACGCACATTATAACTCTCGTCAAAATCCTTCTGCAGTTTTTCCAGGCTTTCTTTCAGCTCGCCCGCGTACTGTTGTTTCTTGTCCGTCTTGCTCTCTTCCCGGCGGCGCCACTCCTGTTCCTTCTTCAGCTTTTCCTGCAGTTTGCGGTTTTTGACCTTTTCCACGGCCGCGTCCTTGACCGCCTTCTGGCCGTCCTGTTCCAGTTCGGCGATCTGCCCTTTCAGACGCCTGACAATCCGGTCATACTTCTGCGCCCCGTCGTTCTGCTCCCGGTCCGGTTCCGGCGCCTGGTTCTTCGGGCGTTTTCTCTTCTTTCGCTTCTTGATATCATCGGGGAGGGCGACAATGATCACCAGAAGCGCCACGATCGTAAACATGCCGATCGTCAGCAAGACGTTCAAAACGGTCATAGGACGGTCTCTTGTTCGAAATTGGGAAGACGGCCGGCCTCGGAATTGAGCCGGCACGGCAGAAGCGGGACTCTTATTGTCCGCCGTCTTTCAGCTTTTGCAGATACCCGCGCAGTTCCTGAAGAAGCGCCTCAGCGTCCCCGAGTATGTCGTCGACGCCGGAGGCATCCTGACTTTTGCCTTTCTGCTCGATCTGAAGGAACAGGCTGCTCATCTTTTTGGCGGCCAGGTTCCCGGAAGAGCCCTTCAGGGAATGGGCCATGTCGGACATCTGGGTATAATCCCCGCCCGCGGCCGCCTCACGGATTTTCCGGATTTTCGGCGGACAGTCGTCGAGGAAGATCTCGATAAGTTCAATGAGCAGTTCGCGGTCGTTTTCGACCCTTTCCATCACTTCCTGATAATCTAGAATTTCGTTCTCCATGTTCCCCTTCCCGTTTGTTGAGTATGGAGCCCCACGGGCAAGCCCGTGGTCCCTCTCTTATCCGAATTCGTAAATCTTCAGGCGCAATCCGACGAAGCGCCACGGCTTTTAGTCCGCATTCATCCACGGCTAAAAGCCGTGGTATTCTGCGAAGTCGGATGAAATCCGTTAAACACGTGGAAACGCGCAATGCCTTCGGACGGCTCCGTCAATGGCTTCCTTGCAGTGACAATGCCGTGCAGCGCCTAGCCGCGCGCGGTCATTTTCTCAATGATGCCGAACAGCTTGGCCCTGTCGACCGGCTTGGAGACATAATCGTCCATGCCGGCGGCTAGGCATTTCTGGTCATCGCCCTCCATGGCGTGCGCCGTCATGGCCACAATGGGCAGATGCCCCCCCTGCCGCTCTTCTTTTTGCCGGATCAGTCGCGTCGCCTCCAATCCGTCCATCACCGGCATCTGGACATCCATCAAAACCAGATCAAACGTCTCCTTGTCCAGGGTCTCAAGTGCCTGCCGGCCGTTCTCCACGGCCGAGACTGTGAACCCTTTCTTCTGCAGCATCTTGAGCGCGATCTTCTGGTTCACCGGATTGTCTTCGGCCAGAAGGATCTTCACGCCGGCCCCCGGGATATCCTGCGCGGCGCTCACCGCGGGGGTCCCGCTCCGCCCGCGCGCGGGCTCGGCCGTCTCCTCCTTCTTTGTGACGCCTTCGTCGAATGTGATCGGCTTCAGTTCACCGACCTTCTTGACCGTGAACACGGCCGTAAAAAAGAACGTCGTCCCCCTGCCTTCTTCGCTCTCGACCCAGATACGTCCGCCCATCATCTCGATCAGCCGTTTGGAAATGGCCAGCCCCAGGCCCGTCCCGCCGAACCGCCGCGTCGTCGTGTCGTCCGCCTGGGTGAACGGTTCAAAGATCGACTTCTGTTTCTCTTCGGGGATCCCGATCCCCGTATCCTCCACGGCGAACCTCAGCACCTGCTCTTTGCCGAGATCCTCCTGTTTCGAAACCGAGAGTTTGACATGTCCTTTGGCCGTGAACTTGATCGCGTTATTGACCAGATTGATGATGATCTGGCGCAGACGCACCGGATCTCCCTTCAGCAGTTCGGGGAGCCCCTCCTCCACCTCGATCAAAAGATCCAGGTTCTTCTTCCTCGCCAGGATCAGGAGCCCCTTGTGGACGCTCTTGATGACGTTACGGATATTGAAATCGATATTCTCCAGACTGACCTTGCCGGCCTCAACCTTGGACAGGTCGAGGATGTCGTTAATCAGGCTCAGGAGATTGTCGGCGGCATCCTTCGCGGTATTGAGGTTGTCCCGCTGTTCCTCGTCAAGGCTCGTGTCCAGCGTCATGTCGATCATGCCGAGTATGGCATTCATGGGCGTGCGCACCTCATGGGACATGTTGGCCAGGAACATGCTCTTGGCCGTGTTGGCCTCCTCGGCGGCGAGTTTGGCCTCCAGCAGCATCCGGGTGGCCCTCTTCTTGTCCGTGATGTCCTGCAGCATGCCCACCGATCCGACGACGAGGCCGGCGCTGTCCTTCAGCACGTTGACGGACAGTTCGACGTCGATGACAGAGCCGCCTTTCTTGACGACGCGCGTTTCCAGGTTGTAACGGGATCCCATCCTCCGGATACCCTCCGAACGGATCTTGTCCCAGTCCTCCCGGGGATAGAGCAGGCTGACGTGTTTCATGTAGAGGTCGGATTTTTTCATGTTCAGGAGCTGTTCGGTGAACTTGTTCCAGGAGACAACCCTTTCCTCGTTATCGACCAGGATGATGGCCGCCGCCGAATGGTCGAGGATGATCCGCGTCTTGTTTTCCGATTCCTTGAGTTTCCGTTCCGCCAGTTTCTGCTCGGTGATATCCCGGATGATCCCGATCGCGCCGGAGACGTCGCCCTCGATGTCGCGCAGAACGGATATGGACACGCTCACATCAAGCACGCGGCCGCTCTTCTTGACAATCTTCGTTTCCATGCCGGAAAGGAGGCCCTTCTGGCGGATCCGTTTGGCCCGCATGCGCCGCCATTCTTCAGGCGGATAAAGGTCCCGCACCCGTCTGTTGAACAGCTCTTCCTTCCCCATGTCGAGGAGTTTCTCGGCGAACGGGTTCCAGGCGACGATCCGTTCCTCCTTGTTTGTCACCGTGATCGCCACAGGCGAGTTGTCGAAAACGATGCGGAAAAGCTCCTTCGATTCGATCAGCTCCTTTTCCACCTGTTTCCGGTAGGAAATATCCTCGACGATCCCGTCGACGGCCGTCATCCCGCCGCGCATGCCGCGCGCAGACGACGTCCTCACTCCGGTCGCCGTGAGGGAACACCAGATCAAATGGCCGTCTTTCCTCTTGAGGCCGATCTCCTCGTTCCTGACCGAACCATGCTTTCTGATTTTCTGGAGGATCTCCCGGTAACGGCGGCGGTCACAGAAAACGTCGCCCGCCCTGGTCCGGGCGAGATGAGCCGGCGAGGAGCCGACGATATCGCAGAAAGTGGAATTAACGAACAGAAAGCGGCCTCTGCCCCCGGCATCCATCCTGAAAATGCCGGCCTTCAGGTTTTCGATCAGATCTTTGTAATTGACGGGTTTAGGGGAAACTGTCTTCTTCATAGCAACAACAGCCGGCGGACGGGTGAAGGCCGCCGGCGCCGGCCGGCCTATTTTTTGAATTTGATATTCTTGCCGATCGCGATTAGCGAAAACAAACCGACCACGACCGCAAGGCTTGTCAAAGGCAGATGCATAAAAGGGATCCAGCCGCTTTCCAGGTTGGGCGCCCCTTCCATAGAAGTCAGATAGGCGATAAACACCAGCACAACGACGATGGCCGAACCGGCCAGAAAATAGACAAGGAATGCGAAAAGAAAAGTCAAAAGGACGACGAAACAATTGTACAGGAAAAGATTGCCTTTGGCGATCTTGCTGGCGGCTAAACCGATGCGTTCCATGAATGTCTCACCCTGATTGCGGCCCCCGGGACCGGTCGTCCCGGTTTTTCGAATCCTCCGGCCTGCAGGCAAAATGCGGTCAAAAACATCCTCCCCCTGAAGGACGATGACCTATGATAACATTTCACCCTTGCCGTGCCAAGCCCTATGTTGGCCCGTGTCATGCCGATTGGCCCTTTTTCCGTCCGGCCCCAAAGCGCCTCTAGCGCTCAAATTTGACAACATGTTCCCACCATTCACTGCTGTCCCACCTGAGCATGGCCCGCCACAACCTCTTGGCGGAACCGGTCTTCAAAAAGCCGGGGGCCACGCGAAAAAATTTCCTGGCCACCTTATGGCCGTGGTCCTCGTATTCCCTGGCCTGGAGAAGGCACTCAAGGATATCCGCGTCTCGGGCCACCAGGCTCTCACGGCTGTCCTGCCGGTCATAATACCCGCGCAGACGCCCCAGTTCCTCTTTGATAGCCTGGGGAAGAGGCCCGATCTGGTCCTTGAACGCCGCCTGTTCGGCCGCCTTAAAGTCAATGTAATGATGCCCCATCTTGTGCAGGTCGTTGATCCTGGCCTCATGGATATCGTTGAACAAGGTCATGACCAGCACAGGATACGGGTCCACGCCTTCCAGATGCGCCAGATAATACCCGATGAGGGCGCAGCGGAAACAGTGTTCGGCCACGCTTTCCGGTTCGTCGATGCCGGCCACCCACCAGCCGCTCCGTTTGACCCGTTTGAGAAGACCGGCCTCGGCGAAGAAATCCAGCGCCGGCTTCCAGTCCGCCGTCTTCCTAGCGGGCCTTCTTTTCTTTCCGCTTTTTCTGTCTGTTGATTTCATAACAAAAAACCGTCGCCGCCTGGGCGGCGTTAAAGGCCAGGCGCGCATGCGCCATCGGGAGTGTCAGCGCCAGGTCTATCTTCTTTTTCAACCCCGGTCTGACGCCTTTGTGTTCGGAACCGATGATGAGCGCCAGCGGGAACGGGAGATCCGTTTCCCTGATGTCCTGCCCGCCTTCCACCGCGGTTCCGGCAATCCAGTAACCGGCCGTCCTGGCCTTGTCGACGGCCTGGCCCAGGTTGGTCACGCGGGCGACCTGGAGAAAATTTTCGGCCCCCGAAGCTATGCGCAGGACCGCCTCCGTCACGCAGACCGATTCATGCTGAGGGATGACCAAAGCGAACCCGCCCAGACAGGCGGCCGAACGCATGATCACGCCGAGGTTCTGCGGATCGTTCAGATTGTCCAGGAAAAGAAGCGGATGGCCCTTCTTGACGGCCGTATCCAGCAGTTCCCCGAAATCCGCGTACGCGTAATCCTCGATCTCCGCCAACAGCCCCTGGGCATTGACGTTGCGGGCGAGCTTGACCATCTTTGTCCGGGGAACACTATAAACGGGGATGCCCTTCTTCCTGGCCTTTTTCTGAATATAGGCCCCGTCCCGGTGCCGTTCCTGGATAAAGATCTTCCTGATGCTGCCGGGATCGGATTTCAGGCGTTCGATGACAGGGTTCTTCCCGTACAATTTCATGGATTGGTCATTTGTTCCAAATGGATCTTCTCTTCCCGATCTTTCACTTCCTTTTCATACTCTTCGTCCAGGGCGCGCTTCTCCCGGAGATACTGGGCGTACCCGATCTCCCCGGTCAGATAGGAGCTCTCCAGCCTGTCGAGATCCTCTCTGTAATCCATGTAATGCGGGTCCTTCAGAAAATTTTCACCGTAGGCGCATCCCATGATAAGAACGGCAAGAACGAACACGAAGACTTTTTTCATCGGATCTCTCCTTGATTAACGGTTGCTGGTATTTTCGCAGCCTTATTTGTACCAGATTTTCATGCATTTGTGAACAGATTTTGCTGCGGAGTTTCCCCGGTCTTGCGTGTGAGACAACGCTGGCGGGGAGCTCCTGGCCCCGCTCAAGACGACGGTCAAAATTCAAAAACGCGTCCCAGAAACGGCATAACGGCAAGTGTGAAAAGATAGAGGAACAACGTCATGGAAATCATAATGGACAGGATGTCCATGAACGTCCGCAGGCCGCTTCTGCGCGAGCACAACATCTTATACGCGCTCCTGAGGCCCTGTCCTTCTTTTGTTTCGGCGTCCTGCGCGAACTGGTCCTCGTTGACGACAATCTTCCCGCTGCGGATGTTGTCCATAATCTGTGCATATTCTTTGTTGAACTCGCACTGCCGGCGTGAATGCCCCGTCCCGGCCACCGGGATATATTTGCACCCGCACAGCGGGCAGTAACCCGTATAGAGGACACGGAACAACAGGCTGTCCAGGATATCCACGGCGACCCAGGGGACCTTCATAAAAGCCGAATAGTTGAGCGGCTGGACAAACCATCTTTTATAGCCCCGGCCCTGCTTAAAATCCTGCCGGCTGACGCCGTAAGAAAAAGAAAACGAACGCCTTTTAAAATAGCTTCCCATCAGATACTCCAGGCGTTCCGGACTGCTGACGTCCGGCCGCCGCGCCTTTTTCGGTATCCTTTCAGCGGCCTCAAAATCCGTGCGCAGGCCGTCATAAACACTGGCCGTCACAAGCCGGGAATCACAGTAAATACAATACAGCCGGTTCTCCGAATGATAGACGACCTGGCATTTCGCGCATTTTTTCATCAGAAAGCAGCGGAGGGTATCATTTCTTGATCCCCAGTCCGAGGTAAAGCACCGGCTTAAGGATGCTCCACCACCCCGTCACCGGCTTCATTTTGGTATAGCCGAGTTTTTTGGAAGGATAGATCTTGGTCACCGGCGCCTCTTTAACCTTGTATCCCAGTTTCAGGACCTTGAAATAGAGATAAGGCTCCAGTTCGTAATGGTCGAGCCAGTCCTGGTCGATGTCGATCCGCGGGTTATCGAAGATGGACAGGCGGAACGCCCGGAAACCGTTGGAACTGTCGGTGACCCTGCGGCCGGTAAACAATGTCAGGAGAAGCGGGTGCAGGCGTGTGGCGGCCTTCCTGTACAAAGGCATGTCCCCTCCCGTCCCCCCGGGCCTGAGGTACCGCGACCCCTGGACAAAGTCATACCCTTCCCTGATGACCGGTTCCAGGAGCGCCGGGATCTCTTCGGGGTTGTCCTTGTCGTTGCCCGCCATGATGACCAGGATGTCGTAGCCGTTTTCCCGCGCGTGGTGAATGGCCGTCCTGATGGCCGCGCCCACCCCCCGCCGGGCCGCGTGCCGTATGGTCATCACGCCCCGTCCGGCGTAGGAGCGGATCATTTCCGTCGTGCCGTCGTCGGAGGCGTCGTCGATAATGCAGTAGTCCGCCGACTCACGGGCCGGAGAGCGCAGGAAACGTTCGACCGCGTTCTTCAGCTTGACGTGTTCGTTGTAGGCAACCGGGGAGATGATGATCTTGTGCATGAGGGAACTGGGCTTCGGTCAGGAAGCAACCTCGGGTTGGACAAAGCCGCCGGAGATTGTGTACCGCCGGCCGCACGGACAAACCATCCTTTCGTCCAGTCTTTGACCGCATTGACAGGCGTACCCCGCCGGGACGGCGGGGTTGCCGCGCACGACCGTGTACGCCGGGACGTCCTTCGTGACGACCGACCCCGCGCCGACGACGGCGTATTCCCCGACCGTCACCCCGCACAGGACGGTCGCGTTGGAGCCGACGGTCGCGCCGCGCCGCACCAGGACCTTTTCCAGCGTCCAGGGCGTTTCGCGGCGGCTGCGGGGTCTGCGGTCGTTGATGAAAACAGCCTGCGCGCCGCAGAACACGCCGTCCTCCAGGGTGACGCCCTCGAAAAGCGCGACGTTGTTTTTGACCGTCACGTGGTTGCCGACCGCGGCCCCCTTTTCCACGAAACAACCGTCGCAGATATTGCATTCCTCGCCGATAACGGCCCCGTCCTGGATGTTCGTGAAGGCCCAGACGCGGGTGCCCCGGCCGATTCGGGCCCCTTCTCCTATGACAGCGGTATCGTGGGAAAAATATGCCTTGGAACTCATCGTTTATTGAACGGGGACGAACTGCCCGCCCAGATCAATCGAATCCTGGACCGCCCTGAGCGTGCGGGCCACATCGCAGGCCGCCCGGGCGTCCGCCCGCAGAGGCGGCTCATCCTTCCGGACGCATTCCAGGAAATACTGGTTCTGGGACTTTAAAGGTTCCGACGCGGGGACCTTGGGTATCGTGATGCTCCCTTCCTTGGACAAAAGCTGGAATTCCCCGTAAGATTCGTAATACGTGCTGGTGCGCTCGACGTGTTTGTCGTAAAGCCTCACCGGACCGATATTGTCCAGGTCGTCCCAGGAGACCATCTTCTCGTCGCCGATGATCGTGATCTGGCGCACCTTGCGCGGGTCCAGCCAGCTGACGTGGACGTTCACGAGGATGTTGTCCGGATAATCCAGCGTGACGAAGGCCAGGTCCTCCCTGGTCTCGCCCAGACAGCGCGACCCCCTGGCCGAAACCCCGGCGGGAGGGCGCCCGAAAAGAAAATTGAAAATCGAAATGTCGTGCGGGGCCAGGTCCCAGAGGGCGTTGACGTCGTAGCGGAAGGGCCCGAGGTTCGTCCTCTCCGAGTGGGCGTAAAGGACGCGGCCCAGCTCCTTTTTGTCGAGATAGTCTTTCAGCCGCAGGATCCCCGTATTGAAGACAAAGACGTGCCCGACCATGAGGACCTTCTTCCTTTTTTCCGCGAGGTCTTTCAGAACAAGGCACTCCTCCGGGGACATGGCGAGCGGCTTTTCGCACAGGACGTGCTTGTCCTTTTCCAGGGCCTCCCGGGTCAGCTGGAAATGCGTGTCCGTCGGGGTCGCGATGCAGACCGCCTGCACGCGGCCGCTGTTCAGGATGTCGCGGTAATCGGTCGTGACTTCGATGCGGGGGAAGAGGGCCTTGACGGAACAGAGGCGTTCTTCGCCGAGGTCCGCGCACATGGCGACCTCGGAATCAGCCAGCTGGTTGAAGATGCGGATGTGGTTGGGACCCCAGTGCCCGGCCCCGATGACTCCGATGTTGATCAAGACGATTCCCTCCCCGTTCTTTTTTCCTATTATACGTCGGATCGACGGGATATAAACTGTTTTTTATTGTATTTGGGGCGGGGAGAGCGCCCCGCCGGAGGGGCGGCCCGCGCCCCGCGCGTCAAGGGCAGGGGTCCGCCAAGAGGAGTTGACCCGTTCTCCGCGTTAGACGGCGCGGGGCCGACAAAGCGCAAGGACTGACTAACGGCCAGGCGCGGTTTCAATCCACGCCCCCGCGCGGGGGGCGACAGCGCATCCAACCACAATAACCAACGCGAATAGTAGTTTCAATCCACGCCCCCGCGCGGGGGGCGACTAAACGCCACGCGAACGTCCCCAGGGCTACGATGTTTCAATCCACGCCCCCGCGCGGGGGGCGACGTACGTGTCGCTTGATCCGTCGTCATCGGACTCCTGTTTCAATCCACGCCCCCGCGCGGGGGGCGACGAAAGAGTTCCCGACACCTCGGCATCGTCATCGTGTTTCAATCCACGCCCCCGCGCGGGGGGCGACCAAGTTAGTCCCGGTTACATCCATATTAGTTGCCAGTTTCAATCCACGCCCCCGCGCGGGGGGCGACAGACCGGGCGCGATATCCTCTCGGTATCCGACGCGGTTTCAATCCACGCCCCCGCGCGGGGGGCGACGGCCCTGGGCGGTCTCTTCGATCTGCTCAAAGGTGTTTCAATCCACGCCCCCGCGCGGGGGGCGACCCGGAAATT
>CAYRXT010000001.1:101719-109180 GCA_964428315.1 uncultured Planctomycetales bacterium | reverse complement strand
TGCTTCTGATCTGCCTTGGCAATAAGTATATTACTTTTGCGTATGTCAATAATTGACCTTGAAAAATAGAACCCGCCTTACCTGCCAATATGATTTCTCGGAACTCAATTATTTCTATAATACGGTCCCACCCTACTCTTGGAATCCCTCGAGCATATTCAGATTTGATGATAATGACTTCGCTCTTCGGCTTAAGTCCCTCGATCCAATTTTTAATTTCGAAATACCGTTCCTGCTCTTTTTTCCAATCCTCAGTTTCATCTTTCTCTGCCCATGAAAGCAAAATAATGACAGGACGATCACTCTCCCGGATAACCTTTTCTAAATCTTCTTCATATTGTGCATAATTTAACCTATTCCGCTCAGGCCAATGATACCGACAAAAGCGCGGATGAATAACCATTAATGCTTTTCCATAAGCCTCTGAAATAATGGCTTGTATCCTCTCGATATCCCTGTCTGCAAAATTATTGGATGGATCAAATTCAATGATTATTGAGGAAGCCGGAGGCGTAATCTCTGCGCCCTGCGTTTTCTGAACATCTCCGGACGCCCTTCCCCGCGGCCCAAGACGTTGTGAGAAGGACGTTAGTGCGGGCGCGGGGTCGATTCCCGCCACAAAAGGAATGCCCGCCGCGGAAGACAGCGCAGAGAGGATGACGTACAGAGGATAGAGGACGGCGTACAGCAAATGACCGACATCGGATAGAGAATACAAATTCTCCGTCTCCGGCCCCATGGGAAGCGGGGGCCTCTCCCGGCCTGTCCGGCGGCGGGCATTTCCGCTGTCAGGACCATTACGGCGACCAGGCAGCCGCCCGTTAAAATCATCGCGCGCCTCCGGCCCGCACGGAAGATGCCAGGGTTTCCTGATGACCCTTCCCCTCCCGGAGACTGTTTCTGCTCGCGAGGGAGATTCCGCCGAAACAGGATTGTTGCCGACGGAGAGAGGCCGGCTGTCTTTCGGGCCGGCATTATTGTTTGAAGCCGCTCCCCTGGGGATATCTCTGGCCGTCCCGGGATCGCTTTGTGCCGGCCCTCCGACGGCGTAGAAGGCGTGCTGCAGTTCTTCTTCAGAATACCGATAATTCAAAGCCGTCCAATGGTAACCCAAGCCGGTACAAGGATAGAATTTTGTCGTTTCGGGTTCCCGCACCCATCTTCGCCCCGGATGTCTTCGGGGTTCGGGACGACCCCGGGGCTCCCAATCCTCCGGCCCGTTCGGCAGTCTCACCGGGGCGCGGACGGCGACGGGGAAGGCGCGCCTGTGGTCCGGCGGAACCGACCGGATGATCTCCCCGTTCTCATACACGTATCCTCGCCTCTTCAACCACTCAGCCCACACTTGGGATTTGAACAGCCCGAGGATGATGAACGCGGCGGGGTCCAGGGAGTAAAGGTTTTGTTCCCGCGCGCCGCGCCCAGCTCCTTCCTCCACGGCATCCCGGTAAACCACCTCCGTCAGGCGGTCCGCCGGGACCGCCGCCTCGCCTTCACGCACGTCCTTGGCCGCCTCTTCCACCTGTTCCCCTTCGGCAACCGCGATCGCCAGATAATTCCTCAGCATCGGGATCAGGGAATACCGGTGCGCCATCTCCCTCATGTTCTTCACCATCGCTTCCACCAGACCCGCATATTCTTCCGGGTTTCGATCCATCATCCCGAAGATCTCGCGGTACATCGCTTCGACCGCCGCCTCAAGCTCCGCCGCGTCCCGGCCTCTCTGCCATGCTCCCTTCTTATCCAGATAATACACGTTCTCCGGATTCTCCATTGTGTCCACGATATCGCGGATCCTGACTATCCACGCATGGGTCCTGTGTTCGAACCGCTTGAACCCGCCCGCGTCCGACAGCAGCGCGCTCAACCCCTGCTCGCTCGCCTCATCCTGCACCTGCCCCCATCCTTCCTCCAGCGACAGCGCGTGCAGGAACATCTTCTTCATCGCCGTGTACCGGAATATCCCCGATCGTTTCCTCCCGCCCAGGTTCCCCTGCGCGAAGATAATCCTCTTCCTTATCTCCGGTTCAAAGCCCCGGATGATCTTCTCCATCAGGGCCACCTGCGCCATCCCTTCATTGTCGTCCGTCGCCGCGCCCGCGCAGATCATAAAATCCACGTCTTCGGGCATCCAGCCCTCATCTATCCCCTTCACAAAAACAAGCAATGGCGGGATCAGCCCCTTCCAGAAATCCGCCCTCGCCAGCTCCAGCAGGATCCGCCGGTCTTTCCTGATCACCGACGTACCCAGGCGTTCGCAGATCCCCGATTCTTCGATGTCTTTGTTGATCTCCTTAACCAGGCCCGCCGCTTCATCATCGCTCAGTCTCTCATTGATATCGCTCAGCGGGTCAGGCCCCGGCGGCTGGGTGAAGATCTTCGCCCTGATCCCTTTCAGAAGATTCTTATCCGGCACATGATGCGGCTGGAATAAAATGATGTCCTCCTCTCCCAGCATCTCCAGGTACGGCTTCATCTTGGCCCAGAGGTCAAGCGCGTTCGGCCTCTTCAACCTCAGACCCGATATCCCGATATGCCACCGCCAGACGATACGGAACCGCAAGAAGGCCGGTAACACCTGCCGCACTCCCAGAATAAACTTGATCAGCGGCAGGACCTGCGCGTCTTCAAGAAAGACCGTCAGGACATGCCCGAACGACTTCATGTTCTTCAAGACCCCGGCGAAATACTCGTTCGCTTCCTTCCATATGCGCGCCAGATCGTCCGTGAACCGCTTGCTCCCGCCCTGCGAAGTGTTATGGACAGTCTTGGTCCCCGTGTAAAACTCCGGGTCCGTCGGGAACAAAACCCGCCAGACGAATTCCACCCCGTCCGCCACAAGGGCCCCCATCGTCCGGAACAGCGCCGCCACGCCTCCGCCCTTATAGGTCGCGCTCACAATCAGGATCCGCGGCAGCCCTTTATATTTATCGCCCCACCTCTTTTCCGCCTTCTTCCGCAGGAGCTCCACAAATTTCTCCAGAGGATTGAATATCCCGGCCGTCTCCTCTTCCCCGAGGACTTCCTCATAATGATTACGGTACTCTTTCATTGAAGGCGCGTTCTTCACTTCTTTTTTGTACTGGAACCGGAAAATCTCGTCCGCCGTCTCCGGAAACGCCTGCGCCAGCTTGTTCAGCACCTCATAGCTCAACGTCCAGTTCTCTTTCTCCATCAACTGCCCCACAGAGAAATTCTTGTGGATCATGTCCGAGATCACCACCACCCCGTCTCCCTTCCGGACCAGATTGAAATTCTTGTTGATCATACGGAAGATATTCCTCACTTCTTCCACATTCAACGTCGTGTATCCTTGCGCCGCCTCTTTCAATATCCGCATCAGTGACGCCGCCAGCACCTCCCCAAGCTCACGCCTCCCTTCACCGTCCGTTTCGCCCATCACCGTGAAATACCGCTTCTCATAATCCCCGCAAGCCCTCAGCCCACGCAGGAACTGCCGCCCGAGCACTTCCTCCGTCCACTCCGGCCTCACCCTGTGAGCCGTGATCAGGAACAGCATCAGTTCCTTCAAAGCCACAGGGCTTCGGAATTCCCGATCAAAATAGCTATTCTCCGCCAGTCCTACCGCGCCCTTGAACTGTCCTTCCTCTATCTTCCCGAAAAAGCCTTGGTCCATCAGCGGCGCCAGGCGCACAAACGTCGCCGCGTTCAGCGTCCACTCTTCTCTCTCCACAATGAAGTCGCTGTCGAAATTCCGCAGGACCATCCGCAGGATCTTCGCGCGCCGGCCGTTACTGTGCCCGTCTCCGTTCTCCCGGTCATCCCGCAGAATCCCCGTCATGGACGCCACAAGCACGTCTTTCATCCTCTCCCAAACCCGTCCCTCCTCTCCGTTCTTCCCGTCTTTCAATATCCGTCCGTACACGCTCCCGTACATGCGCCCTTCGCATACCCCTTCCAGAAGCGCCCCCCCGATGACCTTTTCCACACCCCGCGGATCCGCGCGGTGCGCGTACACCACAGCCTTCATCATCCGCCGCGCCGCGCCCCCGCTCCATCTTTCATTCGATACCAGCTCCTCGTTCAGCCGCTTCACGGTCTTCCAGAACCGCTCCGCGGACATCTCCCTCATGATCCGCCACGCCAGAATCAGCACCCTCTCCTTAAACTCCTCCACCCCCCCGGCCTTCCGCTTCTCTCCGCCCCTGCCGGAGGCCGCTTCCGCCGCCTCAGCAGAGGTCTCACAGGCGCTCTTCACTTCCGCCGCTACGGCAACCCACCGGAACGCCCGAACCAGGGCCATGATCCATTGCCCGAGTCCTTTCAGGCCGAGGAAAGAATGATACACATCAAAATGAACGCGGCGCTTCCCGGCACGGCGGGCACCTTCGAGAGAAGAGACATCGCGAAATAGCGTGTTTCTGTTTAATCCGGAATCGAAGACAAGGAGGGGATTTGATGGAGATAAAACAAATCGGGCCGCGGACTGCCGGATTGTTCCCGGCTGTCCACGCCGGCCGAGATCTTTCGCCAGCCACTCAAGGATACGGGCCGCCGCGTTCCCAATCCGTCCCCGCCAGCCCTGCCTGACCGGCAAGGCACGGTCAGAGGTCAACGAATTGGTACGCGGCGACCCTGTGGTTGGTAAAAAGGACGCGGACACCCGGGCGGGATCCCAGCCACGGGAAGGACCCGCCCCGGATTCATGCGTCCTGTTGTTTCCGATAGAATTCCCGACCTTCGTCGCCGCAGAATAGACACGGTAAATATTAAACACGACAGCCGCCGCAACCCCGACTAAAGAAGCCGCCAGACCGGCCGTCATAAATAATGCGTCGGATTCTTCATCTTTAGCTGAGAAGGCTTTTTCCCTATATCCCTTTATCGAAGCATAATACAATAATGAAGCCAAGAAATAAGCCCATAATAGATAGTTAATGGCAACATCGAGAAAACTGAGAATAAACCATGTTGTCGAAAAAATAAAGAGCATCACATAAATACCTTCCGCCACATAAGACAACCATCCGAGACGCGGCTTCTCTGCAGACCGCGCTTTTTCAGTAACCTCAAAAATCTGACGAATACCCGCGCAAGCTCTAATGCTCCGCGCCACTACGTAGATATTGGTGGATAACAAAGCCAAGAAAAAGATCGGATAAAGCATGAAAGTGGTTATCGCGTCCTTCCAGCGCCCTTTCCAAGACAGTTTGACGATGAGAGCAAGAATGATCAATGGTTGGCAGTAAATATTAAAAATTGATGGCCAGAGCGTGAGCAATGCCCCTGTTATTAGAATACCTATAACTGTGGTGATACAAGTAGAGGATGAGGACAATGCCAAAATCCATAACAGGGCCAGGTAAGGAATTTTGGCGAGCGTACCCAATCCCCGGGTCAGGTGAGCCAAGATGGCAGTCTTTTCATTCCAAGAGAAACCAGAACGTGCAATAAGCTTTCTGGCCCAATGGAGAAGCAGATCATTGTCCCCTCCAACGATGCCTCTGACCCGGTTAGTATATGACAACCAGTTGAACGGCAGCCCTTCAATAAGAAATATTTCATTATTAAACAAAACCCTCCAGCCCTTCTCTTTCATCTTAAAGGCCAAGTCCAGGTCTTCGACTTTTTGTGATTCATTAAAGCATCCGATTTTCTTCAAATTCTTGACAACAATAATATCGCCGTGACCAAAGTGGCCGGGAAAGCCAAGCCGAAAACGAATAGGCGTGACAAATTCATCAAGCAGAATATCGTGTAATACGCGGCGCATAAACGGAAGAAATTGAGGTTTTCCTTTCTCTTCCGCTCTCATTTTTGCCCTGCGGGCAAACTGGATAAGCCCCAGACTCTCCTGCTTCGTCTCTGCTTTGGCGTTTTCGTCTTCGGCAACAGTCGCCATATAACGCAAATCTCCGCATCGGCTGAAGGAATCGCTGTCCAAAATCGACAAATATTTTCCGCTAATTCGAGACATGACCCGGTTAATGCTGTATGATTTTCCATTTATAATACTCTCCGGATAATTGATTGAGACGTATGTTAGCCAGGCATGTTGAGCCGCCAGCTTTTGATAATCCGCAGACAACGCGTTATCCCTGTTCTCGCCGGTCTCACCGTCAATCAGAAAAACCTGCAGCTTCTGTTTTGGATAATCGGATGATGCAACGCCATCGACTGTATTGCGGACCAGTTCTAACGGCTCCTTCCTCACGGGAATGACCACCGAAAGCGCGGGAAGCTGTTCGTCAAACAATAAGAGCCTCTGTCTCCTGCTCGATTTTCTTAATAATACAAGGAGCGGCATAGCTGCGTTTTTCATAACAAAAACGCTCACGGCAAATCCAAAAATTACGACTAAGAGCGCAACAAGAAAAAGTGCTTTTTGCCCCCTGAAGTGTTCCAAGATGACAAAGTGTGGCGCAACGATTGCTACCCACAGCAAGACAAAGGCTGCGCCTGTCTTTCTAATAAACCGTCTATCGCCATTACTATTTTTTTGGCTGATTGTGGTTCCGGATTTTTCATTTAAAAGTCCTTTGATTCCCTCGCGGGAGGTGCTGAGATATCCATACGGCATCTCATCTTCCATTAACGCATTCCGCAAAACATCCCTGTCTTCCGGCGAATTCATATTAAAGCTTGAGCCAATGTGTCCGCTATACCGCGCGCGAACCACCGCCCAATCAGTATAATTTTCTTTAACCAAAGTTTCTAAAGAAGGTTCTGACATGCTATCCAATTTAGCAATGTTCCCGACGGGAAATACCCATCCAATGGGATACGGTCCCTCAGCCGTATAATCCATTGATAGAGAAGAAATCATCTTCGTGTCAGGATTAATGTCTACTTGCAACCCAGCTGCTCCTTCGTTCTCTGCAATGATAACAACATTTTCATTAGTGTTGCATAAGGCCTCCTCAAGCGCGGTAAAATGTGGAAGGATGTCGCCACTAAGACAAACAGCGCGTTGAAAGCATTGTCCTTTGGCAATCTGCAGAGCTTTGTGAAAGCTTGCGTGGTATGAGCCGGCTATCGGAATTAATGTAATTTTATGTCCCCCATCATATTCTTGTAAACGTTGAAGGGCTTCCGGCCTGTCATCTGGATACGTCACAATAATGTTTCTAACCCCAATCAAATAAAGCGCGTTCAAAATCCTTTCATATATCGACAAGCTTCCGTTAATCTTGTAGCCGGGCTTATAAATACCGTTTAATCTTCTCGCTTTTCCGCCGGCATTGATAATCGCAACGGTATTCGTAAATTCTGCACCTTTCTTTGCTGTTTTCAGGATTGATTTGACCGTATTCAGCACGCGAACTGCGCCAAGCAATATGCCTTTGATAAAACAGGAAACAATCGAATGCACCGCATCCCATTCAGCGGGCTTCCCGCCTTTCTTTCTCTCCCTCTCCTCAACCATCATCGCCCATTCCACATCTCTCACCTTCCCGCCGATATGCTCAAACATCATCGTCCGGGCCTCTTTCAAGTCCA
>CAYRXT010000001.1:0-101619 GCA_964428315.1 uncultured Planctomycetales bacterium | reverse complement strand
CCATATCCCCCCTGCTCAGACTCCCTTCACGCCCGTACCTCCCGGTCCCGGAGCCCGCCGATTCCTCTTTCTTTCTCTCCCTCTCCTCAACCATCATCGCCCATTCCACATCGCTCACCTTCCCGCCGATATGCTCAAACATCATCGTCCGGGCCTCTTTCAAGTCCATCCTCCGGTATTGTTCCGGATCCCCTTCAAGGATCTCTTCCATCAACTCCCGGTCAATCCTGTCCACCGTCGCCCCGCAGGCCTCTCCCAACGCTTCCCTGAACTCTCCAAAATCCATTTCCCCTTTAAACGCCCTTTTCATCACCCCGTAAACCTCTTCCTGCTTCTTGCAGTGCTCCTCTCCCGTCCCGTACCCCCATATCCCCAGCGCCTTCGCCACGCGCCTCACCACGCCCATCGTCAGCCAGTAATGCCCCTTCTTCCTCACACGGCTCGCCGATACGTTCGTCCGCATCCCAAGATCCTCTAACTTGATCTCCATATCGCATTGCGACGATATATAGTCCTCATACCCCTCCATCATCTCGCTTTTCGCCTCCGGGATATCTTTCATCTCCCCGTCCGCCATAGGCAAGCTCACCCCGGGCCTGAACAGGAAGATCAAGCGTACCTCCGTCTCCTCGTGCAGTTCCATCTCCCGCTTGCGAGCAAGAAATCTCTTGATCTTCATCGGCGTGTCCTGGCTTCCGTCCGGATAGCACAGCTTCATATGGTCCAGTCCCGCCACATACCACACCCGCATCGGTATATCCCTGTTCAGCTCCATGAACTTCCGCAGTACCGTCTCCCCGTCCGCCTTCAGAAGTTCCGTCTGCTCCCGCTGCAGCGTCGCGTACTGCACAAACGGTTCGTACACCTTCATCATCGCCTTCGCCAAAGGCTCCCTCACCGCCAGCGTGATCAGGTCTTTCTTGCGCGTGTCCCCGTTATCGTTCACGATCACCACCTTGTCCGCCCGATACTCCGCTATCATGTGCGGGATCGCGAGCAAATGCACCAGCTGCGCCGGCTCAAACTTCGTCGGAAAGAAAATCACCCGCACAGGCCTCTCCAACCCCGTCGGCATCACCCCTTCCGGATCCTCCACCGACACCCGCACCCTTAACCCGGGATGGACCCTCCCTTCTTCCACAAGACGCGCCACTCGGTTCCAGGCCTCAAACGTCTTCTTATACACATCCTCCACCTCTCTCACCACCGCCTTGTACCCCTCAAACAACCGCCCGTCTTCTTCCGCCACTCTCAGATATCCCCCGTCCCATTCCTCATGTCCCATCAGCCCTTCCATCGTCTCCTCAAGGCTCTTCTCCACCGCCCGGATCAACCGCCCAACCATCTGGTTCGCCCGCGCCTGCCGGCTCACTACACTCAGAATCCCCCGCTTCGTTTCCTGCATCCTCTCTTTCTCCCTCTGCGTAGGCGCCGCGATCCCAAAATCCATGTCCTTCCCTATCTCTTCCGCTTTCTCATGCGCCCCCTCTATCCCCGCCTGATCCATCGCGTATTCCATCACCTCATGCGCCACATCCTCACGTCTCAACCCCTCCTCATACGCCTCATCCGTCACCACCAGCACCGGTCGCCCTTCCCCTGGCTCCTCCACTATCACCGCCCGAAAGTCTTCCTTGATCCCAATCTCCTCCCGCGCCGTCTTGCTCATCACCTCCACACGCTTGATCCTCCTCGGGATACTCAATTCCGGAGGCGCCTGCGACCCCAAAAATGTCTTCATCTCTTCCAATATCCGGTCCCCAAACGATCCCAGAAATACCCGCACTCCCCGGTCGTTCACCGGATGCCTCACTTCCGTCACATACTCCCCGATCGCCGCCATATCCCCCCTGCTCAGACTCCCTTCACGCCCGTACCTCCCGGTCCCGGAGCCGATATATCCACTCAAGGAATCTCTCACATCCCGCCGTCTCTCACCGTCAATCCAGGTTTTGATCGCAGCAGCCGCAATGGTATCCACATGGCATTCTTTTGCCCCTTCAGCCTGCAATATGACAAGATGATCGTGGTCAATGGCATAAACCAGTTCAACCCCGGCCTCTTGCAGTCTACCCTGCATCTCTCCTCCAATCGCCTTCAGCCGTTCCAGGATTTCGGGGACCCTTTCCCCTGCCTTTTCCCCAAAATGAATGCGCATGTCGACGTCCGATCCCCGCGCGGCTTCGCCAGTGGTCAGAGAACCGAACAAGTAAACACCCTTGACAAGATCCTCTCCGAATTCTTTCTGGAGTTCTTTAACGGCGACAAACGTCAACAAAGAGAGCGCGGCAGGCTCAATCCTCTGTCCCCAAGGTGCTACAGAAACGGAGCGCTCACACATGACCCCGGAAAAGTCGGGATAATATTTCACGATTTCTTCTTCACCGGTCTTAGCCGCCATCATAAGCCTGACGGCATCAACCGCCTCTGCAAGGCGGTCCCCGCGTTCGTTTTCATCTCCCATATCAGAGAGGATATCTTTCAGTTCGTCTTCTAAAAAGGCAGCCGTGTTAAGATCAGTGTTGACTGACATGACGGCGCCCAGGGCGCGGCCCAAAACCGGGTCGTCCGCGATCCTTTCATAAAGTCTGGCGTGGATTTGTGTTGTCGATTGGCTGGGGTGAAGCAGGTGGTCGATCTCGTCGGAGAGAACGATCTTGAGGGCTTCGCGGAGGTTTTCGAGATATTCTTCACTTATGTCTTGTGACCTATGACTTGTGGCTTGCCATTCCGGCGGCGCGCGGATAGCGCGGTAAGAGAGGTATATGGTATCGCCCTGTGTTTCGGCCAGGTGCCCGGCCCTACCCGTGATGACCAGGGTGATCTCTTTTTCCCTATCATCGGCGAACCAGGCCAGCTTGTCCTCCTTGGACTGCTGGAGGAAGGCGTAGTTGAGGGCCTCATCCAGCGCCTTAAGCTCGGCTTTGCTCAACCCCTTGACGGACTCCGGCAGGACAACCGGCGATCTCCCCTTATCTTTAATCAACTTTACCCGCACCTTGACGTGGATATCCTCGATATTTTTTACCCGGGTAACCCTGACGGGGAAGGCGGCTTTCTTGGCCTGCCCTTTCCAATAATTGTCAGATGCCCACTGCTTCTCCAGTTTGTTATGCTGAATAGTGTCCGCAAGGGCTATCAAAACATCCGCGCCCGGAATGTTCCACGCCAGCTTGGCCTTGAATTCGGCCCAGCGTCCCGGATACGGCGCTATCGGGAAGGGCAGATACTCGGCTTCGGTAATATACCAATCAATCTTTTCAATTTTACGATAAGCAATTCTTCGTTTGACCAAATTTTTCGCTTTAAGGTTATCCAAAGTATTCTTGTGTTTGATTAACACGCCGGTAATCTCCTTGACTTTCCCTTCTGAAAGCACGCCGGCATTCTTCAAAGTTTTAACCTGCATCATGACATCTTCCCTGCGTGTCAATAAGGTGTTGAGAAGATCATCCGGCACAACAGCGGTCGGTGAAAGATAGGAAGCCAAGTGTCCATATTCCTTTATTTTTTCCCTGATTGCTTTCCCGTGGCTTTTCAGAATATTCTTGTAATTCTTACGGGCATTCGCGCCTCTCAGGGGACTACCTATATTCTTCAAGAGCGCTTCAGGTAATTTAACAACCGGATAACTGCCAACAAGTGCAAAATTGATAAATTCGTCCTGATCTTTGGCGATCTTATCTTTTTCTTGTGCTGTCAAGGCTGTATCTTTCAGTTGCGACCCAAAATATTTGTTAACTTCTTTAATCACGGTGAATAGGTCTTTAGCCGTTAAAAGGTCCAGACCGGGATATTTTCTGGCAATATACCTGATGAGTCCTATAAACCGTCCAAACTCGTCATAGTCGAATATTTTCACTGCTTCCCGTATAGCCATGATCGAGATTGTTCCATACAACCTGCGGTAATGCGAAAAGTATTGGTTATAGACCTGGATCAAATAAGTCGGCCCTTGAGAACCTTTATCCTGACGCCCTCCCCCGAATATAAGGTCGTAGTACTTATCCAGTAAACCGATCTGCCGGTAGGAAACGGCCTTTTCCAGTTTAAATAACGGTGAAATCCGGATATTCAGGAAGTTGACGGCATCAAGGAAGCCCCAGAAGCCGGCCATGAGAATATGTCCCATGTTCCCGAAGATATCCCTGATGCCTCTGCGCGGGTTGACGAGGTATCCGCCCATCCAGGCCGCCGTAAAGGTAAAGATGGGCAGAGACCACAGCAGGAACAAGGTCGGATTAAACCCGGCAAAGCCGGCAATAATCACTGACCAGAAAACGCCCTGACGGATGGCATAATCATAACGCAGGTAGATGTCCTGCCACCCCAGATCGCGTTTGAGCTGGGCACCCTTCCCGGCCGATGAAATGAATTTGGCCAGCCGCTGGGCCCCCAGGATACCCACGGAATCTTCCATAATAAATATCCACATAACGAAGTACCAGTACATCCTGAGGACTATTTCTTTGGCGTAGATGAACGCCCCCTTGATCATGCCTTTATGCCGCTCCAGGGCCACGTTGAAATATCCTCCGTAACTGATGGCCTGGGAAAGGGTCAGACTGAGTACCCACAAGAGCATCGGGACCCCGGCAAAGAGATTGTTGCCTAGAATCAAATAGAAGACGATTAACCACTTGATATACCGAATGATATGCGGCTTCTTAAAATAAAAACCGAAGCCGTCCCACCACCAGTTGTCCACGATATATGTCCATTCCACTTTATCGGACAATGCCATCTTCATGGGGACCCGTCCCATGACAGACTCACCGGAGTCATTGGACCATTTGAACGAGGGTGTCTTGTGGTCCGTGGCCTGGTACATCCAGTTCTTCCCGCGGCGGATATAACTGGTCCGGATGGCTGTGTATCCAAAATTACGGAAAGCAATGACCGTCAGAGAGTCTTCAGCGACATAGTCGTCACCGGACAGCCCTTCCGACCAGCGCATAGCTTTCATCCGGACCATAAACTTCCCGTAGGCCGTGACCCCGCCCATCAACTCTTTGCCCTGCTGGGCATGGAAGGTAAAGGCATTCTCTCCGACCGGAACGATCTTACCGACAATTCCGATGTTCTCGGCCAGATAATGCTCGATAATCGGCAGTGTGGCGCCCACCCGCTGGTTGTAAAGGAACTCCAGGCTGGCCTCCGGCATGGACCAGATGTCCTCGGTCCGTGCGTGGTGGTCGGCGTCAATCAAATCAAGGGTGGGCCCGTGGACAAAGGGCAGCGATGCCGTCAGCGAATTCCACTTGAAGAGGTGGACCTGTTCGCCAGCCCTGTTCCAACTCGCGGTCAGCCCCTCTTTGATGATGGCCGTCATCAACGGACGGAAGGCGGGCAGATACTTGGCCGGAGGATTGACAAACCCGTGGCCGGCAGCGACCATCGCCTGGCCCTTGGCCTCGACAACACCGATAATCCGCTCGGCTTCTCTTGCCAGGTCTTGTTCGGTCAAGTATCCTTTGAGATACGCCTCACGCAGACGCGGGACAAAGTAATAAATGTATTCCCTTAAGGTTTCCATAACACCATCGTTCCGCATCGCCGGGAACAGGGTCTGAAGCCTGCCCCGGGCATCCGCCGACAGGTTGTTCAAGGCCGTACCGAAGGTGCGGTCGTGTTGGTCTAACGCCTTGTAAATCGCCTCATAGACGTCGTTGAAGGAGCCGGAATGTTTCATCATAATCCGGTCGGTCTTCTCGTCCACCAGCAACCGGATCCTCGCCTCATATTCGTCGGCATTGATGCCGGCCGGGCGGTGCTGCATAATTCGTCTTAAGGTGTAGTCGTAACGTCTCTTGATCTTCAAAGCGGATGTGCCGGTATTCACCAGATTCGCCAGATGCATATTGGCCCAGTGGTAAACAAACCGCAACAATTCTGTATTGATGACCAGTTTGTCGTGCGGGTTTTTGGCCAGACGGCGCATGGCCTTTTCTTCTTTGGGTGTCAGGGTAACGGTTTGGCCGTTGACGTTTATGCCTTCCTGCAGCCGCACAATAAGGGCGTTGTAGTATTCCGGATGATATTTGGCCAATTGCCCGATCCTGGTCGTCAGTTCGGACTTATCAACGGACGGGGCATTCAGATCTTTCTCGAGGTAATATGTATCTTCCACATACCCCTGCATGGAAATAGCATAGGCTAGGAGGTCCCGGATAGTCCGCGGCGGTGTGGGCTTGTCTTTTCTGACCTGATCATTGGCCCAGCGGATAAGGCGGTGGTAGCGTTCATTGCGCACGGCGTTCCATGTCCTGGGCTGGCGGGTAACAAACGCTTTAACCCACCTCATCCACTGTTTGACGCCCCGTACACCGCCATGATTCAACAGCCTGTTCATTTCTCTAATGTTGGCCTTCCTTGCGGCCCTGGAGTAATTTCCTCCGGCCAGGGTATAATATTTCTCCAGAAGCGCCAGCCAGGCCGCCTTGTCGCCCTGACGGATCAGCAACTGCTTATCATTGTCATCGGTCAAATCCCTGAAGACACTCGCTTTGAAGATGTCGATTCTCTCCTGCCCCATGGTCGTGCCGTCATACCAGCCGGGGGTTTGGTCGACAAAGTACCTGTCCAGGGTCTCGGCCAACTGTTTGTGCTTCACAATTCCGTAAATTTCCATCTGCTTGTAAAAGTTATATACGATACCGCCCTTCACCAGATAATGCATGGAGTAGAACGTCAGACGGAAGGTCTCGAAAACCATGGTGTAAAGGATGAGTTTATAAATAAACTTCGCCCAGGCAGGCAGGATAAATGTCCAGGTGGAGGGCAGGACAAGCCCGCCGATAAAGCCCGCCAGCAGAACAAGGCTCTGGAGGCCAAGCTGTCCGAAATGAGCCCTGGCAGTAACGGTGGCCCTTGCCGTTTTCAGGGACAGGAACCGGAAGCCTAAGAAAATCGCCTGAAGGGCCACGAAGGCGGCAAAAGCGACCACGATAACCGGCGTTACACTGATAAAGTTCGGGATCCCCAACAATCCCCATTTGATAGCGGCGTTGTATCCCAGGTACCCCATCAGAAGCGTGACAAGAGCAATGACTGTCTTTGTCCACAGCCGGCGCTCTTTGTCCACTAGGTGCTCTTTAAACGGATTGTCTTTGGCCAGAGCCTTTTTGGCGACCCGTTTGGGTCTTAAAAGGAATTTCCACAATCCCATGAAGAACAATTGATAGTGGTGCAGACGGTGCTTGATGCGCGGTAATTGGATCGCCTTTTCCGTGCTCATGGTAAACACACGGAACATCCTCTGGAACCTGGCTTCATCCAGGGCCTCTTTACCGTCAAAGATATCCGACAACATCTTGTCAAACTCCGTTTTCAGCTGGTCCAGGCTCTGGCGCATGAGCGGATCGGAAATCTTGAGCTGGCCGTCAAGCTCCTGTTCGTTCTGGCCAAGCAGGTACCGCATGGCCTGGTTGATTTCCTCCCAGAGCAGCGACCACTGATGGTAGCGGAATGTGCCGTAACGGTCTTTGACGTTTTCCTGTTTACCCATCCACGGCCCGCCGCCCATCTGTTTGAACAACAACCCGGAACGAAAAGCGGACAACGGCTTATACAACCTGTCAATAGACTCTACAACCAGCTTCCCTTGCGATGAATCCGCGTACCAACGGTTGGTTCGGTTATCGTCTGAAATCTTTTTGTAAACCCATTCGTCAAACCGGCCGTTGCCATTCATGGCGATCATCCTCAACTGCAGGACCTGCATCATGACAAATTTCTCAAGCGGGACAAGACGGGCACGGATACGGTAATCCCGGTTGGCTTCCTTCTCCAGGTCGTCATTGGTCAGCACATAATACCCGGACGGCGATTTTTCCCTGGGCAGGTCAAGCTCTTCCACATCCATGGAGGCATGGATGGACTTCATTATGGTTTCAAAAAGATAGCTATACTCGCCTTTAAAGTTTGCCTCGTCGGCCTCAACGCCCATCTGCAGATTAGTAAAGAGTTTATGGACTTTCTTTCTGATGGCCGATTCGACATCCTTGTTCATGGTCGTGTCACCTTCAAAATGCGCTTTACGCATAATCTGGGCAATGAACCGGGCGACTGCCTGATCCAACGGAAGGAATTCACCGTAGCGGTTCATGTCATCGATAATGTCCTGAATATCTAGCGGTGTCAGTTTGCTGTATTCGGGTTTGTTGAGAAGACTGTCGAATAACTCGGGCAACTGGACCGCTGCCGTCGGGTCTGTAAATTTCTTCAGTTCGTCAAGCGAGATCTGGCCGTCCCGGTGTTTGATGGCAAAGGACTTCCCTATTTTCTTCAGGGCCTTCTTTTGCCGGCGTTCATGACGCTTCTTCGCTCTTGCCGGCAGGCCGGAGATCGTTTTCTTGAGCTGTTGATCCAGCGCGCTCAAAAAGGCCCAGAAGCTTTCAAAGCCCCGGTACTCACGGCGCAGCCGCAGGATCTCCACAGCCTCATCTTTCAATAACTGGATATCCAGCAAGTCAAGCAGGTCCCATGCGTTGAAATTCTTCTTTTTGTCATACCGGTAGAGACCAAGGGCAATCGAGCGGATCCGGCGCAATGCCCACGGCAGGCCCGCAAAGATAACGGACAGCGACAATATCGCGCCGAGGACATAGAGACCGATAACAAGGTAATTAAACGGCGTCGGCCATTTTGTAATCTTGTATTCGATTTTCTCGAGCCAGTTAAGGTGGTCAAGGTTGACCGGAAGATCCGGCGTATCGGAAACAATCTGCGCTGTGCCATCACCAATGTCTTTCTGGATTTGCTCCAACACCCTTTCCGGATACATCTTTGCGTCGATCCCCGCTTCTTCCAGGACGGTCCGGATGAACTTAACGAGGAAGCTGTTGGCTTCCTGATCCCGCAATGACAACTGGGACGAATACGCCGACCAGCGGCTGTACCAGCTGCCCCGGTTGGCAAAGATGACGTTCCCGTTTTCGATAAGGATCCGGTTCTTGGCCTCATTAAACACAGGCTTACCGTCGACAATGTCAAAGTTCACGTCTTCCTCAACCAAGAGATAATCCGAACCGAAAATCGTATTGCGGAAGATGCTGAAAACGCGTTCCTGCCCGTCCCCGTATACTTCCATGATGTTAATCGGGAAGCCGCGATCATCCATATACATCTTTTGTTTTTCCGGTGCCTCTTCCCCTAAGCCCTGGTAGAAGTTATAGGCAAGGTCTCCTGTGATATTATACGCGGCCTCCTTGAGTGACCTTTCGGTCATGTCGTCCATGCAATACTTCACCAGCGGCCGGCCGTCCGCCAACGGCTCTAACCTACGGTTCGTGGCATCCTTGATCTTGACGGACAACCGGCCATCTGTTGTCCGGAGGTGCGTACGGCTGTTATCGGCAAAGCCGATGACATAAAAGACCTTGTCAAACACATCCCCGTTCAGCGGGTAGTCGAGCCTAGCCAGGATACCTTCAATCTCGACTTCCCACCCATCAGCAAGCCCGATAGTCATGTTTTCTGTAAAGTCCGATTCAATGGCCTTCAACAGGCCTGACCCACCCTTGATCTCGCGCCGGTCTATACCCCAGTAGAAATCAACATCCGAATTGCCGAGCAAGGTATGGTTTGAATCATCCCAATCGTTCGGGTCGCCCGGCAGGAGATCCAAAGTTCCGCCGTCCGGCGTATGGACACGGGCGAACCCTGTTGTAACGTTGTAATAAATATCCCCTGTCAGCGCATCGATCTTGGTATTGGTGCCAACACCCTTAAGTTCCGCCCGATGGTTATTATTGACCCGGACGGTGTATGTCGTGATGGGCGTTTTCCCGAACTTTTCTCTTAACTCAAAATCATCCGCATAGTAGCTCAATACTTTGGAGGATCTCGGTTCCATCACATAATGGGCGCCGACCTTACGACCGAACCATTTCTCCAGGCTGACTCCAAGGTTACCGTCTTTCACCTCGCGTAAATCAAAGGCATAATCGTGCTGGTCATATGTAAACTCATAGTGTATATCGACCAACAATTTGAGGACCTCCTCCTCAATCATAAGCTTCGAAAGCCTCCCGTAGCTCAACGCACCGGTCCCGCCGTTGGCCTTGCGGCCGTTGTAATAAAGCGGGACTTCCCTGCCGGTGTCGTCAACGATGAACCCGTGGGTAGCGAACGGGGTCTCCGTCAGCCGCATGTAATCTTCGACAAAGAAATTGCCCCGCTCATCAGTATAGTCGGCATAGGTCGAGAAAAAGCTCAGGATAGGCCGGAAGCCCGAAAGGATCGCGGCGACGTCGCCCTTGCGGTCTTCCAGTGTCCTGCCGTTGAACGACAGGATGGTCTCTTCGCTGAGAGGCAGGCCCGGCTGAACCACATAAGTTCCCACGGTAAGCTGTTCAGGAGAATTATATTTCCCTATATTGCGAACCTCGATGAAATACGTCATTGAGACCTCATCCTTGACAAAAGAATACTTGAGATTGGCATCCGTCAGGCCTAGATCTGGATCCGGGTTAATAGCGAGCCTCGTACTCAAATGCCGTCCGATACGGCACCCGCCGTCCCAGTTAAAGTCCATACTTCCGGTCTCGACGTTCTGCCTGTCGCGGAAGATCACGCGGAAGGCCCCCAGTTCCTCGTTGGTCTGCAGGAACTCGTATCCCCTCTTGTCGATGTACGTCTCCCAGGCCTTGGTCTTGATGATCCGGCCGTCGACCATGGCCTGGCCTTCGAGCTTGACGAAGCTGAAAAGGTTAAGGAGGTTCGCGGCGTGCTCGTAGTAGCCGCGCCTGAGCAGCCAGTCGACGAAGCAGTCCACTTTCGCCTGCCGTCCGGCGCCCAGCTCGTCGGACATCAGTCTCACCGTCTTGACCGCCAGGTAGGTCTTCCCGTCCGGGGTAACGACATACACGTCTTCGCCGATCTTCACGCCCGCGTCGTTCACCTGGGTGCGGCGGGTGAGCTTGATCCTGGGGTCGGGGCTGTCAAGGACATCCCTTTCCGGAACGCCCGGGCCGAGCGCGCGCTCCAGCGCCTCCGTGAGACGCGCGGCCTCCCTGTCGTGTTCTTCATCGGAAGAAAAGGCGTCATCGATATGTTTGGCTTCATGGAGGAGGATGTCGGCCAGGAGGCCGGTCTGTTCCTGCTTCGTCAGGGTGGCGACCAGAGGACGGGGCACAAGGGCGAGTCTTTGATTGTCATGCTCGTAAACCGCGGCCGCGACATATTTGTCGGGTGACTGATACCAGAGGTATTCCGGAGGCGACTGCGCGTGGACGTCGAATTCGGGCAGGACGAACCGGAACGCGGCCTTTTCGAGGACGCGGGCCTCGTCTTCGCGGCCCCCCTCTTCGAGATACCGGACGGCGCGGCCGAGGGCCTTCTTCATCTCGTGATCCGCGGGCCTGACGCGGTTTTCTTCAAATGCCGCGGCCGTTGACCGGTCCACGGCGGCCTGGTCCTCGGGCGTGGTCACGCCCTTGGAAAGGAACAGACCTTTGACCCAGTCGAGGACCTTTTGGCCGATGCCGGGCTCAACGGACGCTTCCTGCGGCCGGATGTTCATCTTCTCGAGATAGTCGTCGACCTCCTGGCGGTTGACCTGCGGCAGGGGATAGGGCCGGATGCCCGGTCCGGCCCCAGCGCCGGCCTCCTCCGTGTCCGTCTTTGCGGACAGGGGTTCTTCCTCTTTCTCGGCTTCGTGCGGGTCCAGGATCATGCTTCCCTCCAGGAAGACCCCCTCGGCGCTGAAGATCTCTTTGTACCACAAGTCGCCATCGTAGCTGACCGCGCCCGTGGAGTCGGTCCACGTCGTGGCGTTGGTCAGGTCGTGCGTGATCACGGCCACGGCCGGTATGCCGGCGCCGTCCGTGTTGAACCGCGCGAAGGCGACGGTGTCGGCCTCTTCCGGCAGATCGAATTTATAATACCCCACGCCGTCGACCTCGAAGACCTTCGTCGTGTTCGGATACTTTTCGCCGTATTCGTCGATGACGGTGATGCCCTTGCGGGCGGCGTAATCGGGCTTGATGTCCTGCACGCGCCTGGGGAAGTTATAGAACGGCCCGTCAAAAGGATGGCCGGGCGTGGCCAGCGCGAGCTGGTACCAGGTCCGCTCGTTCATGATGTGGTTGTCGGTGTGGTGCACCCGTCCGGAGTAGCCGAGAAAATAATCCGTGGCCACCGGGTATTCTTCGGGGATCGGCGGCACCGGCTTGTCGTCCTTGAAGTAGGCCTTCAGGGTGTCTTCCGCGGCGGTCCCGTCAATGACGAATTCCTTTTCATTGCGGTAACTGTCCGGATAATATCCCCCATGAAAACCGTCGCCCGTCTTGGTGCTGTCTCTCTGCCAGAGGAAGGCGAAACCGCCGGCCACCATGGGCACGTCGTCGCCGTCCGCGTTCTTGATGAAACGGTGCTGGGCGATCTGGGTCCAAAGAATACCGAAGGCCCCGGCGTGCTGGTCGTATATGTAGGCCCCGGACTTCTGGTTGTAGGTGTCGACGCCGTATTCCGAATTGAATACGGGCGGCAGCATGAGGCCCAGGTCACGGCCGGCCGCGTTGTACTGGTAGTAGAGCGGGACCAGCTCCAGCCAGCGGTAGGAGTTGAATCCCATCAGGTCGAGCCTGTCATGAAAACGGTCCAGGAATCCCTTCATGTCCTCGCACGCCCGGGACCCCACGCCGCCCTCGTCGCCGTAGGCCGCGGCGATCAGCCGTTTATTGTCGGGGTACATCGTGTTGAAATGACCGGTCACCTCTTCCATGCGGTCATAGACCCCTTCCAGGGTCCAGCCCGGATGCTTGGCAAGCTCGTCTTTCAGGTTGATCTCGTTAAATATCCCCAGGACCTTGAGGTTGGGATACCGGCTGTAGGGATAGCGCTTGAACAGGAGATCGGTCATGTAGCTCTTCCAGCCCGGCCCCATGAGCCGCTCGATGTCCATGTCCATGTAAACGTACATGCCGTGCGCCTGGGCCTTTCCGATAAAGTCTTCATTCTCCTCGTAGATCCGGATAAAGTTGGCGCCCGTTTCGTGGAGGTCGCCCCATTGATTGTTGGGTGAAAGCGCGATCCCCTGGATACCCTCCTTGCCGAGGAAGGGAAGGATGTCCGTCCACGGCCTGGTCATGATGGCCAGGGAGTTTTTGTAGAACGGGTTCTTGCGCAGGCGCAGCAGCTTCATGAAACGCTCCCCGCCCTCCTCGACAATGGAGATCTTGTAATGCTCGAGGCTGACGGCGGGGTTCTTGGGATCCATGAGGTCCTGGTCGAGGGACACGTTCGTCCTGTCCATCCATTCGTTGACCCGGATCCTGAACGTGCCGACGAACGGATCCTGGTATTTGAATACGTTGGCGATGAACCTGGCGTAATAGCCGGCGTCGATAATTTCGTAATATTCGACGTTCTGCCTGCCGCCCCACAGGGCCACGGTCGTGACCGGCAGGCGGCGGTAGGACGTGGGACTGCCCACGGTCTTGCGGATCATCGGCTTCCATGTGCCTGAGGCGTCGTCATAGTAGCTGATCAGGGCGCCCGTGCGCTTGTGCGTGTCGGCCTCGTAACTGATATCGGCCTTAAGCTTCATCACGCCGTGGTGATGGGCATACTCGCGGTACTCGGTGACCGTCCGGCCCATGGCGTCCTGCACGCTCGCGAAGTCCTCTTTCTTCAGGAAGTCGTCGACGATCGAGAACAGCCGGCCGTTTCTCCATGCATAACCCCACGCGCTGCGGTCAAGCGAACCGTCGGCCACGTCAAAAATGTTGCGGCGGACCTCGACCAGCGTGCTGTCGTAAACGGGCACGGCCTCTTCATGCTTGTCGCGGCTGAACTCCAGGGTGCCGTAAGGATCGTACTGTTCGGTGAGGTTGACGGCCGCCGTCTCCGGATAATAGCTGTAGATATGCCGTGTCACGTCCCATTTGACGTCGGACTCGTCGAAACGGCCCTCGGCCGTCTCATTGCGGACACCGGTCATCTTGCCGCGCGTCACGCTCTTCTTGGATAAGGCGTCGAAGTCATAAGCCGTCTCTGTCCTCTGCCATTCGTCCTCCCTGGCCGTTTCTTCGCCGTGGTTCACGGAGTGTTCGACGGACAGGTTCTTGTCCATGATCCAGTCGGCCGCGGCCTTGACGCTCGTGGCCTCGCCGTTGAACGATCCGAATTGCGGTGTGAACCGGTTGGCGCCGAAACCTCCCGCGGCAGACACTGTCAGGCTTATGCCGCCGGTTTCCTTCAGGCGGCCGTGATTCGACTTCCTCCAGGCGAAAGGCTGTCCCCCGATCCACAGGGCCGGGAAGCGGTACTCGTCCGCGTTGCCCAGCCTTTCGTAGACGGCCCCACCGTTGGGACGGAAGAACTGCGTCTTGACCACGGCCGAAGCCGCCGCGCCGTAACGGACCGCGATATCGTTTTTCATGGTCCAGTCCAGGAGGTTTCCGTCAGCGTCCGCCGTGCTGTAAATCAACGGCACGCCGCCGGACCGGGTCAGCTTATATGTCTTTTCCATCTCTCCGAGCCGCCACGTCCCGTCAAATGTATAAGGCCCGTAGAAATTGGAGATCCGGCGTCCGCCCTCGTCCGTCCATTCCCCGGCCCTGTAAATGGCGCCGTTAAAGGCGTTACGCCCGGAACGCAGGCCGCCCAGGTGATGCGGGTCGCGCAGGCCCGCCTGCGACTTCCCGCTCTGTTCATCGGTTTCCGTGACGTTTGCCAGTCCTTCGCTGTTATAGGCGATCCGGTTATCCGCGGTCACGGCCGTCTCAAAAAGCGTCGTATACCCGAAGGCATCGGTCCGGCGGCTAAGCACCGGCCGGCCGCCCCGCGAATATCTCAGATGGTCGGTGATCTGGAGGCCGATGGACGGCGAGTCGATGACCTCGCGGCGGTCACGCTCCAGTGGCAGGTCGCGGAAGGTCACCGTCCGGTCCGGGCTCATGATGCCTCCTATGAATTCCGTTGCGCAGGCGACGCCGTAACGGCCGTTAAGCGTCACGGGATAGCGGACCGACGGATAATCCGGATGGACCGACAGCGGGATACTGGTCACCATGCGGTGCGGCCTGTCATGGCCCGTGTAATCCTTGTCTTCCTGCCGCACGGTCTCAACGGCCTCGTCCGCCCAGGTTTCGGTCGCGGTATAGGTTGTCTGTGTCTCCTCGTCCCGGGTGAATTCGGCCAGCCCGTTGCGGCGCGGGTTGACCTCGACGTGATAATCCCCGTCTCTCCTGTGTTCCGTTGTAATGAGGTCTCTCCCGTCCGTGTACCGGGGATAGTCCTCGGCGTCACGCGGATATTCGATCAGGGTGCCGTCCGGCCTTCTTGTCTCGTCCGGGACCTGTCCGCCGCCGGAGAAAATACTGCGCGTTTCATCCCCGGTCAACTCGTTGCGCACGACCACCTCACGGCCGGTCGTCGTGTTCAGGTCCACCTTGACACGGAACTTGCCGACGAGCTCGTCCTCCCCCCTGTACGCGTACCGGTAGCGCTCGAAGTAACCCTCTTCCTCGTTCACGGAGCCGGGGATGGTGATGTTGTCGTAGCGGCGGATCGCCAGGCGCGTGCCCTCGGTGTCCGCCGCGCCGTCGTAATAATACCAGGTGCTCCGCGAGGGGATCTGGCTGTAAAGCGCGGGCAGGTCATAGCCGTTCGCGCGGTACGCCCGCGCCGGGATACGCCTGGTGTCGTAATCGTTTTCGATGTACCAGAACTCGTCCCCGTCGATAATCGCGGTGACGCTCATCACCCGGCCGGTCAGGAGGTCGACGCGCCGCATCTCGGTCGTGACCGGGCGGCCGGTCACCCTGGCGATGGCGTTGTCCATCATCCGGCCCCTGTCGAGGTAGTCCAGCACCATGTAGCCCGTCCTGGTCTTTTGGTCGACGCCGGTCAGCCTGAACCTGGCGAAGGGATGGCCGGTTTTGGTGTCGATAACGTAACCCTCCACCGCCGGGTTCTCGAGGTTCATGGCCCTCATGGCCGGGATAAAGCTCTCGTCGAAGAGGTTCACGACCGCCTCCCACCCGATGCGGCGCGGGCGCATGAAGCCTTCGATCAGGCGCATGGCCACCTCGAAATGGAACGGGTTGCTGGTGTTGTAACGGCCGGTCAGGCCGTTACGGCCGGTCAGGCCGTTACGGCCGGTCAGGCCGTTACGGCCGGTTAGGCCGTTACGGCCGGTCAGGCCGTTACGGCCGAGGCGCTCCTCAAGCAGAGGAAGGACGGCGGGGAAGTCTTCCAGGTATTTGACCACGGATTCCACGGTCCTGAAGGGCTTGCGCGGCTCGATCCCGCCGAGGTCCATGATCCGGCTGAGCTTTCCGGCCGCCCTGCCCCGGTAGCCGCGCTCGAGGTCCACGCGCGACTTGTTCAGCAGGGCCCAGACCGAGCCCGGGTCCCTGCGCGCCGTCTCCTCGAAGGCCTCCTTGAAGATGACCATGCGGTCCAGCATGGCGAGCATGTTCTCCGGCGAGCGAGCGCTCATGACGGTCTCGAAGAGGCCTGTCTGGGAGCGGATCTCCGTCCAGCGGGGCATGCCGCCCAGCGCGATGTCGTTGACCACGGTGGTCAGGATCCGGTCGTCCTCCTCCAGGCCGTTGACCTCGGCGCGGGGCACGGCGTACCACCATTTGAGCGTCTCGAGGTACAGCGGGCTGCCGATGACCATCTCGCGGTTGGCCAGGTACCGGACGCGCTCGTCTTCGCTCAGCTGGACCTTGACCGGGATCTCCTGGCCGGTGTTGATGTTGACAAAGGTATTGGCGCCGCTCACAAAATTGTACAGGGCCTTGAGGAAAGAGCCGGCCTGCGAGGGGATAAGATAGCGCGTGCCCCGGAAGGTGATGACCGCGGGATGGACCGGGTCGTCCTGGGACGCGAAGTTCTTGCGCGCCGCGGCCAGCCGCTGCATAAATTCGATGAATTTCTTGAATTCCAGGGTCTTCTGCTCTTCGCCGTAATGGTTGTCCATCAGAAGATTGTTCGGCGTGCGGATACTGCTGGCGAACTGCCGCAGGACGGTCTCGACGACAAGCTTGGTCGCTTCGTCGGTGATGTCCCCGAAACGCTCCGCGTCGAAGCCGGGCACCGCGTCGCGGAATATGGACCTCAACAGCGGCCAGTAGTCGTCCCGCAGTCTGGCCGCGTTGACGATCTGGTAAAGGACGTCGGATTCGCGGATCCCCGGGTTCAGGCCGAGGTCGGCCTCCGTCTCGTTCCACTTCTTCTCAAAAAGCCCGTCCTTGAAGATATCGTACGTCAGGGCGTTGATCTTCTCCGTCCCGCTCGTGCTGACCGAGTGCGGCACGGCCAGGGCGTCGACGGTGGACATCCACCAGAGGGTCGGGTTGTTTTCGAAGTTTGACGCCGTCCGGTCGATCTGGGGTTTCCACGCGTCATAGGCGCCTTTGAAGGAGGGGTCCTTCATCGCGTGCTCGTAGGGGTGATGGCCGTACCTGTTCATCCAGGCCAGCGTCAGGGCCTGGTTGACGTTGCCGGCCGCGATGAGCGGGTCGTCGGTAAGAAGCTTTTTCTCTTCGACTTTGAATTTCAGGTCTTTGTAATCGTAAAATCTCTGGACGCTCATGACGCGCTTGTTGTCCCCCCTCGGCTCGAAGCGCACGGACTGGGCGACCTGGGTGTAAAAGCTGTCTAGCCTGGCGTTGGTCAGGGGCTCCAGGCCCGCGGCCGTCATGCCCGGATAATAGGCCCGGAGCATGGTCCGGTCGATGGTCTTGCGCGCGATCCAGCGCATCCGGAAATCCTTGTAGCGGTTCTCCACGGATTTGAAGTCCGCGTTGGCCCCGGGACGGTTATTCCCGGCGAAACCGAGGTCGTAATCCCGGTCATCGGCGTAGGGCAGATCCTCAATCTGGTCCTTGATGACCTTGTCATACCGCGGGTCCCACTTCCACATCTCCGGATCCAGGATGGAGAAGAGGATCTCGGTGTTCTTCAGGGAGATGCTTGGAAAGAGGAAGTCGGTGAAGATGCCGAAGTCGCCCTGCACCGCCTGCAGGCCGAAATAGTTGCGTATGGCGTGGTGCTCGTGGTCCCGCGCCTCAAGTTTCTTCAGCTCGAGGAACTGGTCCCTGATAAAGGCCTCGCGCTGTCCCAAGGTCAGCCACGCCGCCGGGTAGGGACCGTATTGTTGGTCTTCAATCATGACATACACATACCCGATATCGGTCTCGGCGATGCCGAAGGCGAAATCGTAGGCGGGCTGGATATAGACCGGGTGCTTCACGCCGTTCTCGTCTTCTTCATAATTACGGACCGGCCACTCGCCGAACTGGTTGAAGGCCCTGGCCTCGTTCTCGCTTTCCAGTATGGCCATAGCCTGCTGGTAATCGGTCCGGGCCTCGTCCGCCGAGACGATCTTGACCGCCGAGGCCTTGACCTTGAGGGCGGACTGCAGCGCGCTCTGGACGGCCGCCATGGGGCTCAGGGCGTGCGGCGCGCCGGCCCGGGCCTTCTGCATCGCCTGCTTGATCTTCTCGGAAGCGGAAATGTCCTGGTCCGCGTTGACCATGGCGTTGCGTTTCTCCGTAAAGGCGTCCGCCTTAAGAAGCGCCGGGTTCGAGGCCGTGCCCGCCTTGGCCAGCGACGGTCCGCTAAGACCGTCGTCCTCTTCCGTCATGGCGGCAGAGGCCTTCATCCGGGCGTCCCGGAAAAGCCCGGCCATGCCGGCCGTGACCGGCCCAAGATGCTTGCCGAAGCCGAGATAAGCGGTTTTGTTTTCCTCCTGTTCCACCAGGACATCCCGGTTGGAAAAGGCGCCGTTGATTTGCCATCCCCCGGGCAATTCCTGCCGGGCCTCGACGCCGAACTTGCCCGTTGTGTTTTCATAATGGACCTCGACGTATGATTCGGTGCCCCAGTCCTGTCTCGCCGTGAACATGTATGAACCGGGACCCGAAACCTGGTCCGCGTATTCCACGCCGAGCTTTGTGCGCCACGGCAGGCTCTCGAACTGAACGCCGGCATAAGGAGGAACCCACCAGCGGGCGTTGGGACGGCCCTTGCTGAAGCGCGCGTAACCGGAAAGGCTGAAATCCGGCACCCGGGTCAGTTTCGAGGAAATCTTGAACTGGTCCTTGCTGAAGCCGACGGTGTTCTCGGAACCGTCAAAGATCCCCGGGATATAAGACCCTCCGGTGTAGCGCAGGGCGCCGTTGAACCGCGGGGCGTAGGCCCTGGCAAAATGGCCGGTAAGGTTGACGGACACGGCTCGGTCCGTGGAGGGGTAATACCCGGCCGCGTAATTGACGCGGGCCTTGTTCAGGTCGTGATCTTTAAAATGGACCGTTCCTGAAGCGCTGAGGCCGGTGTTGAACGTCGTCCGGCCGGCCGAGTCCCTGACGGCGAATTCCGTCCTGAAAGAGCCGCTGGCCGTCTTGTCCCGCCAGCCCGGCACACTGATGTTCGCGTCAGCCGTGACCATGCCGCCCAGGGCATCCGCGCTGAACTTGGCGGTATACCCCGTGCTCCCGTCTAACTTGCCGTCCTCGTAGGTCACGTCGCCCGTCACCCGGCCGCCCTTGTGGACCTCGCTGTCAAACGCCTGCTCGGCGAAGACCACGGTCCGCTCTCTTCCCCTGGTATCGAAAAACGAGCTGATCAGGAGCCGGCGGCCGCCGTCCGCGTACACGATCTTGGGCGCGGCCGAGTAGACCGGCGTGTGCCACGCGTTGTCATCTTTCTTGGTGAAGTGCGCGTTCAGGTCGACCTCGATGTCGAGCTTGTTGTCCAGAAGCCTGATACCCGTGCTGTTGTGCAGGGCCGCGGTGTACTGGGTCTTGAAGAAATCGACCACGGTGCTGAACTGCTTCCTGGTCAGGCCCATCATGAAGGAGATGTCCCCGGACTCTTCGGAACGCCCGGCGTTGGCAAAGAATCCCGCTTTCGGGTCGTGGATCTGCACACTGCCGAAGACCTGTTCCCCGAGCAGGAACTGGACCTCGTAGCGGCCCTGGCCGGCGTTGTTCAGCCAGTTGCCGGGCATGGCGTCTTCGGGCACGGTGACGAGGGGCTCACTGCCGGTCGCCGGCGCCTCGAGGGCGGGAAGATCGTCCGGCGCGAGCTCGGTGACGTCCTTGACGAGCGACCACGCCTTGAGGACCGCCGCCGGGTGGACGGCCTTGCCGTCAAGGACGGCGGTGACCGTGATGGTCACAAACCCGCCGTCGCCGGGGGCGCCCTCCGCGCGGCCGAGGACGCCGCCGCGGTCGACGGCCTCACCGCTGTCGGCCGCGGTCTCTTTGAGGCGGCCGTAGGTCAGGCTGGCCTTCATCCCGTCTTTCTCGCCGGCGACGCGGACCCTCTTGTATTTGGGGAACCTCGGGTCGGCGCCGGCCTCCTCGACCATGCCCGCGATGTCCGCGGCCACGATATAGCCCGCCGGCACGGCCACCCTCATCTCGAGGGCGGGGTCGTAAGTCCGGCTCTCTTCTGTCGGAATATATTTGCTGTAATCCGGCGCTCCCGGCCGCGCCTTGACGGCGGCCGGCCTGCCGCTGGTTTTGGCCTCCACGTACTCGACGGCACGGCCGTACATGTGGAGGATGCTGGGCACGTAATTCTGGGTCTCGGAGGGAAGCAGAGAAACGGTCTCCCCAAAACTGGGTTTCAGCGAGCCCTCGGCGATCATCTCCAAGACCCTGGGCGCCGCGAGCTTCCTGGTGACCTTATCGCGCTTTGCATCAGACGCCGTCATGCCCAGCAGCGCATTTAACCCGGCCATATCGGCAGACAGATGTTCGGCCGCGGCCTTGATCTCTTCAGGAGACTCTCTAAAGGAATCCCTGTTCTCGTCCAGAAAAGCGTCAATATTTCCTCCGGCTATCAAATCTGTAAAACTCTCCTTCGCGACAGTCAGCAAAATGCCTTTGGCTTCGGCAATAGCTGCCGCGACCTTATAAGCTCTGTAATTGTACGCGGCCAGGGCCATTTCGATATCCCGGAAATCCCTGAGTCGATCCGCGTAATAATCGGTACCGGCCCGGACGTTGTCGAGACGGTGGTAAACGTCCGGACCGAGCCCCAGCTTCCCGCTCTGGTCCGCATAGGTCGCGTCTATGATCTGCATCAGGCCCTTGGCCAGCGGGATCTTCCTGCCGGAGCTGTCGAACCTGTGGCTCGTCGCGTAGGTGCCGAACCCGCTCTCCTGCATGATCACGGCCCGGGTGAACTTGCCGAAGGCGCCGAGGTCCGAGAAATAGGTTTCCAGCAATTCCCGGCGCTCGTTCCAGGTCCGGACGATGGACGGGATGATATCAGGGTTGTCGGCGAAGGTGACCTCGAGGGCCTTGAGGGCGGCCTCTTCTTCGTCCGCGGCCGCGCCGGCCTTTTTCTTCTCCAGGAAATCCGTGAACGCGGCGCCGAAATCGTCGTTTTCTTTCAACAGGCGATAGACCGTGGCGCTGATCTCGTCCCCGGTCATGTCGGGGAAGTTGCCGCCCAGGATCGCGTAGGCCATCCAGAGGTCGTTGACGGGCAGGCCGTGCTTTTCGGCGCGGACGGGCCAGACGTGGCGCAGGTCCACGGCGGCCGCGGTCCGCTTAATCGCCTCGCTGATTGCCTCGTCGTTGACCTCGACAGCGGCCGCGGCCTCGGGGTCGCGGGAGATCCTCTCGCGCGCGCGGAGCTCGGCCTCTTCGTCGAGCACGATGCCGCGCATCTTCCTGGCCAGCGCGGCGTCGGCCCCGAGGTCCGTGCCGGGGTTGTACTTGGCCAGTTCTTCGGTCTTCGCGGCCGCCAGCGAATCCAGCGTGCCCCGGTACAAGTCCTCGGTGTCGAGCGAATCGCGGATCGTCCGCTTCAGGCTGTCCCGGGCGAGGTCCTCGCGGACCATCGCGATGACACCGGGGTTCCCGGCAAAGAACTCTTCCAGCTCGGAGACGCTCTTTTCCGGGGCCTTGCCGGCGAGGCTGTGGAGCCCGGCCCTCTCGGGCAGCCTCACCGATATGTCGTCGAACCCGTCGCGGTCGTAGTCGACCTGGACGACCCGCCCCATGTCCTGCGCGTCGGCCCCGCCCGCGAACACCCCGATCACGAGCAGGCCGGCCATCAGGGCCATGCCGAACCGGAACACCCTGGAATGCCGCACGCCGCTCATGTAGGAACCGCCTTCGCGGCCGTAGCCGAAGCTGACGAACAGCGCCGTCAGCCCGAAAAACGCGGAGACAAAGGCGGCGGGGACCGAAATCACGCCCGCCAGGAACGCGGCCGCGGCGAGGACCGGGACGATGATGCCGGTCCAGCGCCAGAAATGCTTCATCGGGCTCGCGCCCCGGACCGGCTCCGGCCGGCACTCCGGATCGTTCATCCGCTTCAGGCCCTCCGCGAAGTCATCCCACCGCGGGACAATCAGGTCCAGGAGAATTGTGGCCGCCCCGGCCACAATTATGCCCCCGGCCAGCCAGAGGATGCCGGCTTCCGCCGTTCCGGCCAGGGCCAGCCGGCCGAGCAGTCCGACGAGGCCGGCGGCGGCCACGGCGCCGCCCAGCCATTTCGCCAGAGAAAATTCGCCGGGGTCTACGGGTTGCCTTACCTCATCCTTACGCGCGGCGGGTTCAACGGATTCTTCATTACGCAAAGTCCGCGCGGCCTTGCCGGCTGACGTCTTGAGAGACGCCATGACCGGCTCCAGGTCTTCCGGCCCGAGACCCCGCCGGTCCAGAGCAATCATGAACTGGTCACGGCCGTTTTCAAAAACGGCTTTAAGTTTGGGATCTTTCGCGCCCCTCAATCCGGTCAGGTCGGTCAGCACCTCGAGGACCTTGAGGACTTCCGCGGCGGTGTCGGGATCGCCGTCCACAAGCGCGAGGAGGTCTTCCCCTTGGTAAAGCCAGCGGCTCATGATTTCGCCGGTATCGGAGAGGCCCGGCTCTTCTTCATCTCTTGCCGCGTGATACCAGTACATCCCCAGCGCGAGCGCGCCCAGCGCCAGCAGGATTACCAGGCCTTCCAGGCCGGAAGACCGCGCGGCCTCCTGCGCCGCCGCGTTCCCGGCCGCCAGCAGGTCACTGCTGAAGAAGAAGGCCGTCAGGAACGTCAAAAATGTCAAAGCCCGAAACCGTTTGGGATTTAAAAATTCGATATGGTCATTGGCTTGTGATGCGGAATTTGTCCTTTGGGATTGAGTAAAATAAGCAGCAAGGCGGGAGAATATCTTCCGGACAGGAGGCGCCCTCTCGCGCGCGGCCTTAACAGTGTCCGAAGCATACCGCCTGAAAACCAGCTTCCTCATCCACCCGCGGACAGTCCGGATGATCCGCGCGGCCGGCCCCTCAATCTCAATCCCGGCTTTGAGATGAGTGTCTTCTCCCTTTCGCCCGTTATCCGGCGCCCCCGCCTTACGGTCCTGGCTCCCGTCGCCGCGGCCCTTGTTCCGTCCGCCGAGTTTTCTTCCCAGGACCACGATACAAGCGGCCAAAAAAGTCCCCAAAATCATCCAAATCTTCGCCGTATGCATACGGGCCAATTGAAACATCATTGCATAATCGTCGGGCCGTTCGCCCAGGTATGCCTTAAGATTGATTATGGCCTCCGTCTTTTTGCCTTGCTCAGCAAGGGTCAGGGCCAGATATTTGCGGCTTTCAATGCTCTCGGGATTATAGGTCAGCGCCGCCGTGTACTGTTCGGCCGCGGCCCCGTATTCGCCCAGATTGAAATAAGCGTTACCCAAATTGTTAAGGACGTCCGCGTCCGTCGAATCCACGGCCAGCGCTCGTCTGTAATAATCCGCCGCTGCTGAGAATGCATCAAGGTCAAGATAGTAAGTGCCAATATTGAACAGAATCTTTGCCGCGAACTTCTCAACGGATAACAGCCGGAACTCCGTGTATATATCCCTGTCAGGTGCCCACCCTTCGGGCATGACCTCGGTGTAGAACGCCTCCTTGAAGTAATAGGTCTCTCCCGCCTTCTCCGTGTACCGCGCCAGACGGAAGACCCGGCTTGTTGTCAGCGATGAAGGGTCATAAATAAACCCGTACTCCGTGTTCAGGGCAACAAAGACGCAGACATGCCCCGGCAAATCCATCCCCAGCACATCAACAGCCGTCTCTTCAAAAATACGGGACAGGACGGCCCCGGCGTAAGGCCTGCCCAGAGCACAGCCTTCGCCGAGGACATCTTCTATCCTGTCTGTCCCGCGGTCTCCGCTCAAAACCCTCCGCATACTGTCAGCGGCGGCCAGCGGGGCGGCGAAGATCCGCGAGAAAAGGACATGCTGCCTTGCGTCTTGAAACCTGAATTTTTCCACTTCCCATGCCGAGAGGAACGACCGGGCCAGTTCCAGGGAATCTTCCGCGGTCGAGACCGTCTTCAGGGCCGGCACCAAGTCCTGTTCCACGTCATCCGGCGAGGGGAGGTCCGCGGCGAGCCACAGGCTGTCGGTGACCCGCGCCATTTCGTCGATGTCCGCCTGGTTGTATTCTCCCTGCGCGGCCACATCCTGCCAGAACTTGTCCCCGGCGGCATGAGCGGCCTCCGCCGCCTGGAGCTCGGGGCCGGCAAGGATATACTGAACTCCATTCATCGCCGCCCGCAGGACCGTCTTGACCATGGAAGGCGCCGGGGCACATCCGCGGGGGCTCTTCTTGCCTCGATTATCAAATTCATCAATAATTCTCTTCATTTCCTTCTCGATCTTTTTTATTTCATCCAAATGATCTTTATGCCGAGGATCTTCTTTCATGGACGGGATCCTCTTGTTCAAGATACTTCGTAATTGATCTCTGGCTTTCATCCTGACGTTAATGTTGCCCCACTCCGCGAGGTCGATCAGCTTCCAGGCCTCCTTCTTAAAACCTTCGATACCGATATTGCTTTCTGACGCGTAAATGTATAGTTTCGATATCAACGCATAAATCTTCTTCCTCGCATCCTTAACCTTCCTTTCATCTTCTCGAGATGCTATTTCCCTGGTCACGCTTGCCTTTAATCCGTCTATTTTCTTAATAATTCCATTAATATCTTTAATAGATGGCTCCCGCGATGGCCGCTTTTGGGCAAAGGCGCCGGCCAATTGATCGGCCGCGCGCGCCATAAGCGGCGCCAGGCTCATCACGATCGAACCGGCCGCCGGCCCCGTCTTTCCTTTTAAACAACCGTGGAGGACGGCTCCGGGCCGATCCCAAATACCCCGGCCCGGCGCCTCATAATGACGGCGGATATACTGCCTGATAGAATCGACAAGGTCCTCAGCGAATTCGTAATACCACCACCTGAAGGATGGTTGGGGCAGTCTCTGCAGTTGTTCCGCGCGCCACAGCGCGTGTTTCCAGTTGATCAGGGCGCTTTCCCTGTCCCCGGCCTCTTCCGCCCGGCAGGCGGTTTCCATATATATCATCAGTGTGTCCACCATATCCAGCGCCTGGGTTTCGGCGCCGCGGGCATCAATTTTCCCAAGGAGTTGTTCGGCCGCGGCGGTCTGGAACACCGGTTTCAGGCTCACATTAAGCACAACTTCGGTTCCCCTTATGTCCAGGATGTATGTCGGGTGGAAAATGTCCTTACCATAAAGGGTTATACGCCTATTGGCCGAGACAAACTCATCGTCCGCGTGTGTCCGTTGTAAGCGCCCAAAACGCGCCTCCGGCCCCTCGGCCGGCGTGATGTTTTGGGACCGCATGAGGAAGACCTCCAGCCGCGAAAGCCCGGGGTCGCGGACCATCCTGCTTTGATGCTCCTCGATAACTTCTTTGTACAGTCTTTTGACGGCCAAGGTGTCGTAGGCGTATTTCTTCCCGGTCAGGATATCCATGGCCTCCTCTTCGGAGACCGCCGGCACGACTTCGGTCCCGGGACCTTCCGGCCGGCTGGCAAAGAGTTCATACCGCAGGGGGTCCCCGGCAACGCCTTTTTCCCGGAGCAGGATCCGGACCATGACCGCGTAATCCTCCCATACCTCCGCCGTCTGAAGCGCCGGGACCATGTCAAAATATCCCTGTATCTGCCCGTCACTGTAATCCCTGAGCATGTCAATATATTCGTAAACATCCCCCAGCGTCAGGCTGACGCGGCCTTCTTCAGCGTTTTGACCGGCGGGCTCCGGCGTGTTGACCGCCCGCGCGGCCGCTTCGGCCGGCTCGAGGGCGAAAGGTCCAGCCTTCATCCGCGCCGCCGCGTACCGATTTTCGACCGCCGCGCTCGCCTCAGAGATGCTGAAGAGGTCCTTGAGGCTTCCCAGCCATCCCTGCCGGCCGTCCCTCTGCGCCGCCATCCGCGTCATCCTCTTCGACGCGATGACCCTGCCGTCAAGCCTCACCACGTACAGGTAAACGCCGGCGGCGGCGCTGTTGCCGGAATCATCCCGCCCGTCCCACACCACGCTGTACTGCCCGGCCTCACGGTACTCATCCACCAGCGTCCTCACTTCCCGCCCGGAGACCGTGTACACCTTAAGCTCCACGCGCCCGGCCTCCGGCACCTCATACCACACCGACGTGGCCGCATTGAACGGGTTCGGGTAGTTTTGCGGGAGATTTCCTCCATCTTCGCCGTCACCGTCCGCGGCCGGGACCACGTCCGTCGCCACGGCCGGCGACCGGAAGGAATGGATCAGCGGATAGCTCTCGGCGCCCCGCCCGTCCTCCACGGTCAGGCGCATGATGTATCTCGTGTCGGCCATGAGGCTCTCCGCCCCGCCCCGGCTGGAAGTCTCCACCCCGAAGGCGATCCGCGCCCGGCCGTCTCCCATGTCCTGCCACGCGAATTCACCCGCCGCCAGGTTCATCCGCATCAAGTGCCTGTTGTCTTCCACCAGGCTTTCGCCGTCCAGCGAACGGAACTCGGCGCGGACCTTCGAGGCGGCCGCCGGATCGTCCCTGTTGACAATCAGCTCAATACCGACCTCTTTATATCCCTCAAGGGGATCCTCCGGATCAATCCTCCGCTCCAGTGCCAGGCCCGCGGGGAAACTCTCCGGCGCCACGACCAGGAACTTGTCCAGGTTGATCCCCGCCAGGCAGTCCGGGTTCAGTTTCGCGTGCGTGCCGTCCACCTGCTCGACGATGATCCCGAACCCTCCGCCGTTGTCCACGCAGACCGCGCCGTATGTCTTCAGCGCGCGGATCAGCGCGAGGGCCACGTTCCTGTCTTCTTCGGAAGACAAATGGCGGATATACGGCTCATAATCATGTCCCGGGTCAAGCTGTAAGAGTGTTCCTTCCGGTATCCCCTCGCCCGCGCTCCTCCACCCGTCGGAGCGTGTCGCCGGCCATCTCATCTCACTGCTGGAATAGGGCCAGGCGAAAATCAGCTTGTGGGTGACCGCGTCCATGTCTCCTCCGCGCGCCCGCAGGATCTCTTCCTGCGTCAGCAGTCCGGCGCCCAGCGGTGTCCCGGCGCCCCGGATCCCCGGATATTGACAGGTGCTGATCCCGTCTCCCCGCCAGCTGCCCGGCCCCCAGTACTTCACTGCCGAGGCGTAATAATTGCCGTGGACATCCACCCGGAAATACCAGAAGTCCCACATCTCGCCGGTAACCGTATCGGCCAGGCTCACCGAATAATCCTCGGCCATGTCGTAATCCGGGTTGTCCGGGTCGTAATAGTCCTGGTACTCCGGAGCCGGACCCGGTCCGCCCCACATCCCGTCCACCACCGGCGCCCAAACAACCCTGTCCTGGTCCGGGTCCGCCTCCGGGGAGAATCCATTTGACGTGAAGTCTTCGTAGGGCCCGACCCATGTCACCCCGAGGGAATCCGCCGTCCGGCTGTCCACGTAAAACACCGGGATCGCGCGGAACAGATACGGGTGCGGCCAGCCCATCTCCGAGACCTTGTCCCGGAACAGCGCCGTCATCGCCGTATCCTCGACGACATTATCGGCGTCGGGAAGCGGCGTGTAAAAGAAGCCCTCCACGGCCGCGGAGGAGGTCTTGTCAAGGGCCCGCGCGTCTTGAGACAGCATTGACCGGATCCAGTTTGCCGTCAGGAAAACCGAACTGACGATAAAGTTCTGCCGCCCCGGGACAACGGGCAGCGGGCCCGGCTCGCCGGGGACGGGGTCCTCCTGCCAGAAAACGGCCTCGCCGGCGGCGCTCATCGCCACTTGTTTTCCTTCAGCCTCGTCCAGCGAATCGGCCATGACACTGAAACCTCCGTTGTCCACGGTGTAGTTGTGCCCGATATTTTCGTCAAGCACCGCCGCGACAACCGCCGCGTCGGCAATATCCATCGGCACAGCCGGGTCAAACATATCGCCGCCCGTATACGCGAAATCTTCCAATTTTTCGATAACAACTCCGACGAGAGAATCCAGCTGAGCCCCTTCGGCCCTCAGCGGGACGTTCATACTTCTGACGGTTTCCACGATCACCGGCACATAGGTCCGGTAAAAGGCCGAACGCGCGCGGCCGGCGGCCTGCTCGGGTGTCACGCCCTGATGGCTCCAAAGCCGTATCCCCTTCCAGACATCAACGAAGATATCCCTGATGTCCGACGCATAGGAACGCGCGGTCGCCTCCGCGGCCACCGCCGCCCCGGCCGGGCTCAGCCCGTAAACGCCTTTCTGGCTCAAGGTGTCGACGTCCGCGTCCAGGACCGGGAAACGGCTAACCCATTCAAAGAAGACGTCCGCGCCGAACCGCGCGGCCGCCGGACCGTATTTTTCCTCCAGGAATTCCCTGTATCCCATGGAAAGGCGGTAAAGATCCCGGCCGCGGCTGTACGCCGCGATGGCCTCTTCGATCTCAGAGTTGCGGTCGGAAACGATTTCACGCTCCGCTTTCCGCGCAATATAATTTCTCAGTGAATCGACGCAGCCGCCCCATTTCCCCTGCCAGTCGGCCCAGCCGCCTTCCTCAAAATGCGGATACTGGAGCCACGGCCTCCCCTGCCAGGCTGTCCCGGGCTCGACCATGTCCTTTCCGGTGAAGTGGTTATACAAGGAAACCGCTACCGCGCGCATAAGCACGACGTCCGGCCCCAGCCGGATGTACCCGCCGTTGAAAGCCACCTCCGTGTTCATGTAAAGCGGCATGTCCATCCGGTTATATTTGAACAAATGCTCGGCTTCGTGCGTGACGCAGTCTGTATGTATATCGCGGTATCTGGCATCACCGAAGAAAGAATTTGACGGGACCTTCGCCAGGGCGTAGGTCCAGGGTTCGGGCGCCTGGACCGGATAAAGTTCAATGACGCCTTGCGCGTTTTCTCCGGTCAGGACAAAGCGCACATGGTCGATAACGCCGCCGGCCAACCGGTTTATCTGCTTCCTTGTCAAGATGGGGAGGGCCCTGTAAAGGTTGGCCGCCACCAGGTATCGGCCCGTCGAGGCCTGGGCCATTTTCATCCCTGTTAAATCTTCTGTCATCCCCGGTCCGACACTGCGGCTCTCTTCGATGGGCAGTCCCAGACGGCGCGCGGCCGTTTCAGATTCATCGTTTTCTTCAATCACGGCCAGCCATTCACCGGCGCCTTTGAGGAAGAATGCGCTGCTCACCATAAGGTCCTCTCTCCAGGCCATCCAATTCAGGAACTCCGCGTTAATGTCGCAGAAACGCCAGAAGAGCCGCCGATGCCCTTCCGTCTTCAGGATCGCCTGATGTCGTGGCATGAAGAGGTCCGCGGCTGTCTTGAAGCCTTCCACGTCCTCGCTCTCCATAAGTTCGCTGAAATGAAAGGCGATCCTCTGGATATCCCGCGGCTCGAGGTTTTCCCGGCCCATCATGTCGTAAATGTAACCGTACGGCGAGAGGTCCCTCATCCGGGACCGCGCAAGCGAATCTTCCAAGGAATTCTTCTTTGCGGCTTGCCTCTCCATTTCCAGCAAGACGAGTATCTCGGGTGAAACGGCCATGCTTACCGGCGCTATAAAACCCTGCGCAAAGAGGTCAGGGATGAAGGCCTTGATCGTCCCTTTCTTGGCTACGGCGTAAGCGGCCCTTGCCAAATCATCTCCGGAGATAAGGTACTTAAAGCCGAACTCCTTGTTTCCGGCCCGAATCCGGGCGGGATAGACGCCCTGGGGCAAAACACGGTCCTGGTTGTCCCGGCCGTCCCACTGGAATGAATCAATCCCGTTGAGGTTCGCGTTATAAACGGTATTGCCGTGCACATTTTGAACCCGGAGCCATGACCCGGGCGTTTCCGGAATGATCCATGATTCATAAGACCTCGTCGCGCGCCCTGGGTTATCAACAAACGGAAGTTTCTCCACCAGATCCTTAACCCATGTCACGGACTTCACGGCGAGTTTAACCGCCAGCTCGCAATCCACCATGGAGGCGAAAACAACGTCCTGGTCCCGCCGCAAGGGATGTTCGTCCGCGTTCCGGGAGAGCGTCTTTTCGGGATCCGGCGGTTCCCTGCCCTCTCCGTTCTCGGGGGCGGGGCCTGCCGCGCTGCCGCCCGCGGTCCCGGCGGCGGCGTCATTCACGTATCCGGAGTCCGTGGTTGTCCATGGCTCCTGAGACTGGAGGGCGTCCCCGACCATCCCGGCCGCAAGCACGGCCATCATGAGGCCGATGACCAGGGCCAGGGTCTTCCTCGAATAGCGGATGCGCGGGAAGAATCGGGCGTCTCCGGTTGTCAACCGGTCCGTAATGCTCTCCAGGGAATCCCTGATGCCTTCCCAGCGCCCGGCAGTCAGGTCGGCAACAAGGATGGCCGCCCCGGCCGCGGTCAGACTGCCGGACAGCCAGAGGATGCCGGCGTCAACCGGGCCGGCCAGGACAATGCGGCCGAGCAGGCCGATGACGCTCCCGGCGACCGCCGCCCATCCGATCCATTTCGCCATGGAAACGCCGGTCCGCGCCTCTCGCGCGTAACGGACAACCTCAGCGGTCTCCTCCTCTCGGGCCTCACCGGCCAGGCCCGCTGTTTCCCTGAGAGAGGCGGTCAGACGCTCCAATTCTTCACAGGTAACGCCCCGGGAATCCAGATCAGCGAAGAACGTGTCCCGGGCCCTCAAATAAACCTCTTTATCATGGAAATTCTTTCCTGCCGCGCCCGGTTCGCCGGTAAGCGCCTCGAGCGTCTTCAGGACGTCCCGGGCCGTTTCAGGGTCACTGCCGACAAGCGCCAGGAGATCTGCCCCGCCGTAAAGCCATTCACGCATGATCAGACCGGTTCCGGACAGGCCCGGCGCCTTTTCATTATTGGCGGCATGATAGAGGTAGATCCCCAGCGCGACCGCGCCCAGGGCCAGGAACACCGCCAGGCCGGCCGGGGTCAAATGAAGGTTTTCGGCCGGAAGCCCGCCGGCCGCCACGGCTTCATTACTGGAGAATAAGGCTATCAGGACTGCCGGAAGCGCGATAGCGCGGGATATCTGAGCTCGCCGCGAGGGCCAGGACAAGACGCGCGTCATCGTTCGCCAGAGGCGACCAGGCGTTGCGGTAACGGGCGAACGCCCGGCCCGTGTGATGGAAGATGAGGAAGATCCGCGTTCGTCCTGTCGAACGCTCACGGCCCGTGTTAACCGAGACATCGCATTCCGGAAACTCGACCGCGTGCGAGAGATCCATGTCCGTAAAGTTCTGCTTTGGGTAAACCATCGCGCACCTCCGTGGCTTGTGTCATCGCTTGGCCCTTTCAGGGCCCGCAACGACAGTTTGATTGAGTTGAATATCCGTTGGAAAATACGGGAGAAATCGAACCCGCTGTAGAGGGAAATGACGTCTGTGGGGAATACAGAAAATTCCTGCAGACCGTTTCTTCTGTTTCCTAAACGGCTCACAGGGTTATTTACAACTTCATTTGGTCCGTCATGCCGGACGGTACTGTCTTCAGTGCGGGGCCGATTCGCATTAAAGGCTTCGCCGGCAGCCATTCCGGTCTCATGGACCGTTTCGGTACCGGACACACGAATCGAACCTCGGGTAACACCCTTTCCTCGCGATCCTCCCGTGACTGTGGCCCTGGACCCTTCGGGACCGGCTTCGCCGTCCCCGGCATCGTCCGTGGGGATGCCTGTTGTCCCTGTCCCGGATTCCCGGCTTTCTCTGCCGCTGTTATAGCGGTAGTCCGTGGCTTGGCCGCCTGTGGAGGAAACACCAGAGAACCTGAGATTTTCTGGAACATCTCTCAGGTTCCGGCCCGATTGTCCCGCGGATCTCCCCGCGTTCCGACCGGACGCACTTCCCGAACCACCGGTAACCCCGCCGGTCAATCCGTTCCAGCCGTGGACGACAGGTACCGTCGCCGTTGTCACAGGCCGATCTTGACCGTTGTTACCTGCAAAACTGACACCACCAAAGAACGCCTCCGCGCCTGTACCGTTTCCGGTATAGACACTCGGGATACCGCCTTTTCGGCCCATCGGGGCTTCGTCAACGCCCGATGTAACCCGGATGGCTGGACCGTTTTCACTTGTGGCACTGCTGTTCCGCGTGCGCACACCTCGCACACCTGTCACATCACCCGCGACCGACGCCGGGCCGAATCCATACAACCCTTTGCCGATAAGCGTGTTAGAGACTTCACTGTCTTTCACCTCAGCCGCGTACACCGGCGTCGGCAAAATCAGACCAGCAACTGCGTGTACTGTTACACGTACTGCTCTTCCTGTTTGATCAATGATCCACTCTACTGCGTTCCCTGCCTGACCCTTTGTGGAAAGGGCGGCAGCGCGAAACGGCGTGGGACTTGTGTTGCCTGACATATAATGTGACGCTTTGACATTGCTAGATGTCGATAGAGTCCAACGATAACCTGAGATATTCGGATCGGTAACACTGGAATGTGCCACAGCGGCACGGTCGCCTGCCTGACTATTGACAAAGGCGATCACCGCGTGAGGATTCCCGCCTCCCGGACCGCCCGGGTTGTTATTACCGGAGCCGGGGTTCGGCGGCACCGGTTCGACCGGCGCGGCGGAATTGACATTGGCAAACGGGCCCCTGTCGGTCGTGGCCGCCTGGAAGGGATCGGCGTCCCCGCGCGAAGCCGAGGCCACTGTCATTCTCATTCCGTCAGGGCCCGGAGTCGTCGCGCCGAAGATCAGCGGAAACGTCGAAGAAGACGGCTCAAAGAAATATAACGGCGTCTGCGTCCCCGGGATCAAAGGACCCGCGGCCGGAGCCGGCGGCAAGGGCATGCCGACGGCGTCAGGCACATAACCGTCTTCATCCGGTCCCGGTCCAAAATCTGACAGCCCGGGATCGGTCACGCTCACCTGCTGCCAATGAGGATCGCCGTCTTCTCCGGTTATATCAGCCGCTGTCCTGAGCAGAGATGTCCCTATATTGAAAACATTGGGGAAAAGACTACCGTGAAGTTCACCGTCCTGATATTCGTCATCGGTGTTATTGCCGTGGCTGTAGGGATCGTTGTCCATGAATTCGGACACCAGGCCGACCACGAGGACCCTCAGGGCCCCGGAGGCAAACAGCCAGTGTCCAGCGACATGACCCGCGAACGGCGCCAGGGCCGTCAGCCCGAGGAAGGAGGCCGCGCCGTTCAGCATCGCCGGCGCCAGGCCGTTCAAATTCTGCATAACGCCCTCAAAGACCTTGAGTCCCGCGGCCGCCCCAGACCCGGCCCCGAGCGAGACAAGCCCCATGTTGCCCCCTATGACCAGAATACCCATGACCAGGCCGCTCCAGAAAACGCGTGTCGTCATGGGCCTGACCACGCGGCCAATGGCGCTGTCTTTCTTGATGATCTTCGCGATCAGGGCTATCGCCGCGGCGCTCAGGAAAACCGAGGCCGGCAGCCGGCCTTGCGCGACGCTCCCGGCCGCGGACGCCGCCGCGTGGCTGAACAGCATCGCCCCAAAATGAAGCGCGACAACCGAACCGGCCGCTATCAGCATGCCGTTTCTAAGGTATCTCACGGCAGCCGGAACCCGGGCGTTGGTCAACTTTTTGATCATCTTCCCGGCCAGATAACCGGCGGTCCCGAGAACAAGGGTCCCGCCCAGGAGCACGCCGCCTCCGGTCCTGAACGCCGCGATCCAGTCTATCCCGCTGACCGCGAGGGCGGCGACCCCGATCAAGCCCGCGGAGCGTGTCCACCATTTCATCACGGTCTTGGCCGCGCGCTCCGCGCCGTAAGCGTCGTTCCTGTACAACGTGGACTTCAGCAACGCGGTAAGGCCTTCACTCAGCATGCGTCCGCCGTCGGTAAACCCGAACGGCAGGAGGTTGAACAGGGCCAGGAACAGGTTCAGGGTAAGGAGGTTGATGTTCTGGTAAAAATCGAGCGAGAACCACAGCCCGCTGCCCACGGACTGCACCAGCCCGGCGATGTTCTGTCCCATGCTGGCTATCATGGCGCCGAAAGAGCTGAAATCCGACGCGCCGCTCAGGACGCCGGCCAGGGATTCGAATCCCAGACCGCCCAGAAGGGCGCCAAGAAAGACCGCCACGCCCGCGCCCAGGAGGTTAGCCATGGGGCCGGCCGCCATAACGCGCAGTTTCCGCCACACCGCCAGCCCGTCAAGGTTGACCTTGTTGACGCCGCCGAAGAGAGAAATCGCCGTGGACGAAGCCTTGCGCCCGTACATGGCCGCGGTCCGCGCGTGGCCCGAAACAAACCCGACCACCGGGCCCTTGACCTCGTGCTGAAAAAGACTGCTCGCCGCCATCCACAGGCCGGCCGCGGCGCCGGCCGGTCCGCCGATGAAAAACCCGGCGACAGCCGGAGCCAGGTCCGTCAAGTCGAAATAGGTCAGCCCGCCCCCGGTTGCCACCACGACGGAGGGGAGCGGGAAAGTGGCGGTGCTGCCTTCCTCGTCCCTGATCTCCTTGTTCGCGTAAAAGCCCCTGCCGTCGTAACCCCAGTAAAAATAGCCGATAAAGGGCAGATTGATACGGAAATACCGCGTCCTGGTCAAAATATCGAACAGGCGTCCCAGCCCCTTCGGCCCATAGACCTCGCGCCCGCGGCTTTCGCTGAGAGTCTTCCCTCTCAATCGTTTCTTTTCATTACTATCATGGTTAGCGTAAAGTTTTTTCAGCTTATCTTCGGCGTCTTTTTTGACTTGACGGCTTACCTCGCGCGCCTTCTCGCCGTTGCCTCTGAAGAAGCGGACAACCTTCTCACGGAACGAACGCGGTTTGGCGTCTGCCTTTGAATCCTCTGTTTTTGTTTCCTCTGCCGTGCCCGAACCTGCCCCTTCGCTGGGGTGATCGTCAGTCTGATCCGCGGCCCGGGTCCCTGTGTCCCCATCGCTCGGCGCTGACTGTGGTTCCTCCTCTGTCTTCTCGTCCTTTTTCTCTCCGGACTGGTTCTCCGCAGCCCCAGTTCCGCCTTCAGCCTTTTCTCCTTTATCAACGGTTTCGGCGGCCTCCGATGAACTCTGCTGATCCGCGGCATCCTCTCTGCTTTTATACCCTGATCTCTCTTCAACCCGTCCGCGGACGATGTCACCGTATTCTTCATTTATCAGATCCCGTATGTGCTTTGCAACCCCGTCGACGGTCTCCTCATCGAAAGAACAGAGCGGAGAATCATCATCCTCGTCATCATCCTTGTCCTTGTCCTTGGTTTTGTCTTTTTCGGCGGCATCGTTAAGAAGGCCGGCGTTGTTGTCCCACACGACCCCCAGGGCCTCCTCTGCCGCGGTCCTGACGGAATGCTTAATGGAGTCTTCATCCAGCGTCTTCTGAAACCTGTGTAAAAATTTCTTCAACAGCGTCTGGATCTCCTTGTCCGCCCATTGAGCGCCTTTGTCCTGCTTATCAGCCTTCTTCAGTATGCCGCGGATCTTTCTTGCGAGTTTCCTGATATCCGCTTTACCGGCCTTTTCACTGATGACATCAAGTATGTCGTCCAACGCCTTCCTGAGCCCGGCCAGGTCCTTGTGGTTGAACGAGTTTTTCTCGCCTCCCCACAGAATGTCCGCAAGCTCCCTGGCCTGCTCTCCGGCGGCCCCTTCCCTGTCAATCTTTTTTGCCAGCTGGCTCTCACGGTCGTTCAGGCTCCGGGCCAAAAGGACGGCCAGCGCCGCCTGCTCAACCGGGGACCATTCGAGCGCGGAGATATCCAGCCTGAGGTCTACCTCGCCTTCTTCCAGGCCCACGTCCGCCGGCGGCACGGTGAAGGACCAGAGGTTGTCCGAACCCTCCACGAGCTTGATCTGACGGACAATATCGGACACGGGCAGGCCCCTTGTGTAGTAGGAGACATTCTCCATGAACGTCTCCAGCTTTTCAAGGAGCGCGGCAAACCCGCTCCGTCCCCGGATACCCGTCGTGTTGACCACGTTGACGCGGTTCTTTGTGTTATGCCCGATAACAATGGATGCCTCCCTGGCCTTCTGCTCGGCGGCCCCGCGCTGTCTGAACGCCATGACGGCCGCGTCCTTGAGCTGGGCCAAAGCGGCGCGCAACGGCAGACTGCCCCGCTCCACGGCCTCAAAAACCGCCCCCCGCGCCCCCCGGCTGTCTTTACCCTTGAGGACATCCTCCAAGGACGCGGCATCCGGTCCGGCTTTCCTAGTCCCTTCTATTAATGCCTCAACGTCAAGTTCTTCCTGCCTGAATTCCGCGTACGCGGCCAGGTATTCTTCCAGCGCGTCAATACCGGCGCGCAGGACCGAGTCGAGGGACAGTTCGATGTCCAGCCCTGTCTTTTCGTGCCAGTCTCGGATCATGTTGTGGATCCGCTCGATCTGAACAATTGTGATCCCCGGTTCCCCGGTTACCCTCTCAAGGAACCCCTGTTCGTCCACGTCCTCTTCCAGCGCGCCCAGTTTGTCCGCCAAGTCTTCGAGCACGCCCTTGACGTGTTTTTCCTTTTTATTCTCGTCGGTCTCCGTCTTGCTGTTGAGGCGGCCCCGGATGACGACGCGCACCCGGGAGAGATATTTCGCGAGTTCGGGACTGCGCAGGAACCGCTCCGCGGCGACATGTCCGTCCACCGCGCGGCCGATCAGCTCACGCAGTCTGCCGGCGTCGCCCTTTGAGAGGTCCTTAGTATCACCCCGCTCATCGGACGTCATCCTCTCCCGGAGGAGGGCCCTGATCTCGCTGACAGGGACAAACCCGTGTTCGGCGATGAAGGCCATTTCCTGTTCGACGGCCTTCTGCGCGCCGACCGTCCCCAGGTTATCTTGTCTCTGCCGCGGCCTCATGATAAAACTGACGATGTTGCGCGGGAAGGCGGCGAGGTACGCGATGGTCGGCACGGTCTGTTTTCGGTAGTGTTTGTCCGAAAACACCTCGCGCGCGGATTCAAGAAAATGTTTGTAACGCCCGCTGAGGCCCAGCACCTTGTTCATCGGGGGGTTCACGCCCATGATGCTCATGAGCTCCACGTGGGAAAGGTCATCCATGACGGCGGACTTCCGCACCCGCTCCAGGAGGCCTTCGATCTTCTTGAGCGGCGGCGCCCACAGGTTCATGAGCCGGCTCACGGTCTCCCGGACCTTCTTCTGCCTGAAATGCTGGCGCGCGTTGGCGATCCTGCCGCGCAGGAGACGGCTGATCCTGTTTTCGTGCTTCAGCGCGTCGCTCCATTCCTCGAGGTATTCCTCGGTGAGCTCCCCGAAGCCTTCATCCCTGAACCACTGTTCAAAGTTCCGGATGATGTAACTTTCTTCCAGCCCCATGCGCCGGGCCACTTCGACGGCCAGCTCGTGGGGCCTGTCGGCAACGGCTGTCATAACCTCCCGCAGCTGCTTCAGGCTCAGGCCCCCGCCTTCCAGTTTCTCCACGTAAAAACTGTACATGAAGACCAAAAGCATCAGGGTCCTCTGGCTGGTGATCCCGCTGACAAACAGCTTGTAGGCGGCCTCGAGCGGCGAGCGCGCGCCGGCCAGGGCCACCAGCTTCTCCCGGACCTCCACGGGCCGCGCCATGAAATCGAGGGCCATGCGCACAAACTGGACCGCGTGCTCGCCCAGCTTCCGAGTCCCGGGCACGAGCCAGCCGTATTGTTCGATGATATCCCGTATCTGTTTGCCTCCTCCGTCCGCGCGGATCCAGGCGTCGAAGCCCTGCGCCCCTGTCTCAAACTTGTCCGAGAGGTCCTGCCACAGTGTCCGCAGATAGGCGGGCAGTTCGTCGAGCGTCACGGTCTCTAGGTCGCGGCCCACGGACTGCATCTCGGCCGGCAGGGCGTAAAGGGCCGATTTCGGGGTGTCGGAGACGACCCGGGTGGGCAGGAGCGTCACCTCGGCCATCTCCACGCTGAAGCGGTAGAGGTTCTCGTAATCCGCCGCGGTCATGCCCTCAGACTTGACGGAATCCTTGAGGCCGGTCATGACCCGCGTCAAGTCGGAAAACCTCAGGATCTCCGTGGTGTTTTTCATCTCCCATTCCATGCGGTCCTTGGCCAGGTTCGCGTGGGCCTCCACCATGTACCGCAGTTTTTGTGACAGCCCCTGGCCGTTCTCGCGCAGTTTGAGCGCGGTCTCGCACATCTGCAGGACGTTCTTCCAGCTCATCTCCGAGGCCTTGAAGGCCCAGCCGCCGCCGGTGACCGGGTCCAGGGAAAGCTTGTCCTCGCCCTCAAAAAGGCCCCAGGTGACCTGGCGGTAAAGCGTCTCCAGGATGGCGGCATTGTTCTTGTACATTTTGACCCCGTCCCTGTCGTGCCGCTCCTCCGCTTGGGACAGGAGTTTTTTGTTCCTCTCGATCCATTCCTGGACGCGGTCCACGATCCGGGTGTCCTTGTTCAGGGCGTTGATCCTGGCCTTGGTGGTGACGTTGACCTGGAGGATGGTGTTGTACCTGACCAGGGCCGTGTACATTTCGATCATCTCCTGGCGGGTGAACTCCTCCTTCTCCAGGAGGCCGGCGCCAAGGACTTTTCCTTTGAAATGGTCCATGAAGACGTGGACGTTCTCCTTGAGGACGTCCTCCCCGAGGCCGAGCCTTTCAAGGAGGTCACGGTTTTTATTGATCAGCTCTTCGAAGGCGAGGACCACGGTCGGCACGGTGGCCAGCTTCTTCTTGAGGGCCCCGGTCTCTAGGAAGAGGTAGCGCTCGCCCTCGATGTCGTCATCGTCGCGCTGGGTCCGCTTGGAGCCGTGCGCGGCGGAGTCCAGGGTGTCGTCCAGGCCGAACTGGATGTTGACGCTCCTCTTGCCTTTCACGGTGAGGGCCTTCTTGGCGTCGAAGGACCAGAGGATGATCCTGCGGGGGTGGCCGAGGCGGTAGCGCCTGTTCTTTTCTTTGTTGGTCCGGTTCAGTTTCTCGTCTTCCGTGTCCGTGGGCAGTTCTTCGTTGCGGGCGATGAGCTTTTTGTCTTCTTCCGGTGTGTTCGTGGACAGGTTGACCAGGACCGGTTTGACAAGGCCCTGACCGTCATCCCCTTTGACGGTGGCATCAATCGCCGCGTTAACGGCCCTCCTGACGCGCTCGCGCTCGTCCGGCTTCGCGGCGAAGATGGAGAATTCCCAGTATATTCCATCGGAAAATCCGCCCTTGCCCAGCTTCTCCAGCACCAGGGTCTTCAGCCTTTCATCCTGGACGTCCGCGCCGTCGTCATGGACGATCTTCACGTACTTTGTCTTATAACCGGGGTCTTCCGGCGACATGGCGATCTGTTCCAGGATGTCGCTCGACTTGATGACCGCGATGCGCTTGCCGGTGAGGCCGAGCAAGGCGACCAGCCCGATGTTGGTCGCGGACACGCCGACCACGTTCTTGGAAAAGGCGTGCGTCATGGCCACCGAAAGCGACGAACCTTCCGAGAAGGGCAGGTCCTTGATATTCACACCGTACTGCTTGGCCTTGATGACCATGTAGGGGATGTTGGAGACGCGCATGTTCTCCACGAGCTTTCCGGCGATCTCCTGGTGGCCGAGCCTGACGATCTTGCCGTTCTCGTCCTCCGCGAAGGTGATGTTGGCCGTGAGGGGCTCGACCTTGGCCTTGGCGGCCTGGTAAACCATGTTCCTCGACATGTTCCTGAACGCCCGGTGCTGGTACACGGCCTCGGTGAGGAGAAAATCGTGGTGGCCGGTGACCATGGGGCCGCCCGTGGGACCGGCGTAATAGGCCAGCTTGCTCTTTTTCTGGTACGCCTCGAACTCTTCCGGTGTCTCGGCCCGGTGGATGACCGGCCAGCGCGAATCGCGGTCGAAGGCGTGGGGCTCGCTGCTGCCCTCCATGTTCAGCCGCTTGAAGAGCTTCTCGAGCTGTTTTTCGTGCATCCGCACCAGGGCCGGGATCTCCTCGCCGGAACCCAGGGCAATGATGTAGCTCTTGACCGTGGCCAGGTAAACCTCGTCGATCTCGTCCACGACGCCTTTGCCTTCCAGCACGAGCTTTGTCAGCGCGCCCAAAAGCTCAAACTCCCCGTATTTCATAAAATGGAGGAGCATGTACCCGATGGTATCCTTCGTGACCACCTTGACCTTCCGGGGATCTTTCAGCGCTTCCAGCATCTCCCTCTCGAGTTCGTCCCGCTCCGGACCCTTCGCCTTCTTCCAGGTCTCGAAGAGTTTGTCCAGGTCCATGAAGGCGGCCCCGTCGTCTTTCAGGATATGCCGGGCCGTCTCGTTCCAGCTCTTGACGAACGGGGCGTCGGCGTCTCCGGTATACTGCGCGATGTTCTTGGCAACCAGGAGGGTATTATGGCCCTTGCGGACGTTGCGGATGGACTGGTTCGCGAGGACGGCGGACTTGCCCCTGGCGTTCTCGAGGATGCCGATCTTGTCTTCAAAGAGGATCTGGTCGAGGAAGATCTGGTCCGGGCGGTAGCCGATCAACAGCTTTCCGTCCTCATCGCTGTTCAGCTCGAATAACTGGACCCACATGTGCCGCACCTCGTCTGATATGTCGCCGGCCTTCGCGGCCCCGTCAAGGAGGTCGGACGCTTTGTCGACGGCATCGATCTCGGAGAACTGGGTCCTTCTTTGACCGGCCGGTTTGATTTTTTCTTCGTAAGGATATAATGACGCGGGGACTTCGACCTTCTCGATGGGCCTGACGTTGGAGAAAACGCTCCCGGGCAGAGCAGGCGGGACATCTTCGACCATAAAGACATCGCGCTCAGGGCGTTCCGGCGGGCCGCGGGGATCGTGGTCTTTCCCCGGTTCCGGAGGGACAATGATCTTATCCCGAAGCCGGAGGGCGAAATTGGTGTCCTCCTCCATCATGTACAAAAATTCTTTCTCTTCAGGCACAAGGCCCGTGTCCACGTCCCTCACCGTGACCGGGGCTTCCTCTGCGAAGTTTTTGCTGATACGGCGCGCCGCCAGTTCGATCAGGCCCCTCTGCCGGCTCTTATGCTTCTGTGAACGGCCCAGCGTCCTTCCGAGGAACTCGTCCGCGCCGCCGCCGATCATGCCGAAGATCATGATGCCCATGTGGAGCAGGGGATTGACCGGGCTGACCGGGTTGACCGGCATGGCGGGCGTTCCCGGGATAAAAGGAGTTTCGCCGGGAAGCGCGCCCGGGGCCTCAAACGTGCCGTCACCGGCCTGTCCTCCGGTCCGCGCGGCGCCGCGCCCCGGCTTCTGCCGGCCGGCAAACACGCCGAAGATGTCCTCATTGACCTGCTCGGCCGCGGCCACGGCCTGCCTGACAGGGGTGTCCACGTGTTCGGGATAATCGGGGTTGTCCGGGTACAGGGTGTACGGGTTGGCCAACAGCGCGACCTGCTTCTTGGCCTTGATCTCGGCGAGCACGTCGTCGGGGCTTATGGATTCGACCCGGACGCGGCCCTGTTCATCGCGCGTCAGCGCGTAGAAATCGCGGCCGTTGTGGGTATAGCGGATCAGCGTGCGCGGGTCCTTCTCCAGGATGCGCAGGATATCTTCCCTGAGGTCCGCCGTCGAAACCACGGCATCGGCGGTCACCCGGGCCAGAAGCTTCATGGACACCGGCATACTGCCCATGAACACGGTACTGCCGACATCGCCGGCCGCACCGTCATCTTTCCGCACCGGCATGACCGTGCTAAAGGTTGAACTGCCCAAGGGACCCTTGTCCCCCACGGCGGGATGAGAGGCCCATGCGGGTGGCCCGGAAGATCCCGCATCTCCCCTATGCGCCGACAACTCCTCCGGCGTAGGCGGCCGTGAACCCGTCTCCACCGAACTGCCCGGCGGAAGCTTTCCCGGACCGCCCAACGATACTGAGCCGGTGTTCCGTACCGCCGTACCTGCCGCTTGTCCGGCTTCAATACTCTCAGCCATATTAACGTCACGGTCATTGTCGGGGGATGGTAATTTTACCTGTGGTCTGTTGTTTTCGTCGAACCAAACCTCGCCTATTGCCTGAACATCTTCGGTGAAACCGCCACTATCGTCTACCTCGTCAGTGTCCCGGCCCCCGTGCTTGGCCTCCTTGCGCTTCTCTTCGGCACGCTTCCCTGCCTCCTGCCAGGCAGGGGTGCCTTCCTCCCGATTATGAGCAACGGAATAACCGGCGATACCGCTGCTGAAGGTCACGATCCATTTTTCAAGTTTATGCCATGGCAAGTCTTCCAGTCCTTTGTCCACCAGATCCCCCGCTTCGGCCAGCCCCTGCGTGATCAACTGAAGCCTGACCGCGGCGGCGGTTTTGCTCATATCTCTCGTGTCGCCCTTTTTAATGATCTCTTTAATCCTTGTATGGATGGTTTCGCGGTCGCTCAAAAAGTCCGGAACAAGAGAATCATTGCGCAAAGCTTGTCTTATCCGCTCTGTGACCCCCGCCATCTCGCTCGGACGGGCATGAGGCGCGACCAGGGTGAACTCCTCGCCCCCGAACCTTGCGGCGAGATCCATGCCCCGAATCTTATCCCCCAAAACTTTTCCCAGAAAACTCAAGACCCGGTCTCCCCCGTCATGGCCGAAAATGTCGTTTATAACCTTAAAATGGTCCAGATCCAATAAGGCTATGGACAGATGCCGTTTCCTCAAGGCGTGAGCAAGCAGAGACCGCGTCGCGGCGAAAGAAAAGGCACCCCCCCTTCTGTTGGCAAGGCCGGTGAGAGGATCCGTCTCGGTCAAAGGCCTAAGGACCTGCAGGTCTTGCTTCACCTTGTTTATATCCCGAATCAGCGTCTTTTTTCTTTTTTTCTCCACTTCACTATCGGCCCAGTCGATTCCGGAAAGTTCAAGCCCCCCAGAAGCGGGCCCGGCCGGCGATATTTCATTCTCCTCTTCAAACTTATCAATCGTGCCTTGGAACCGGGCCGTCTTATTGCGGCCACCTTGCTTGGCCGCATACAGAGCCCGATCCGCCGCGGCGTCAAGGAACCGCAAAGCGTTTCCTGCCGCTTGGAATTCGCTGTACTCCGCCGCGCCCGCGCTGTAGGTCACGACCCATTTCCGCAACTTACCGATGGGAAGTTCGTGTATGGCCATTTTCTCCGCTTTTTCCTTTTCAAGGATATCCTGGACATGGAGCTGGTGAACAAGGGCGGCTTTTATGTTTTTGATATCGTCACTATTGCGGATCGTTCTTTCCTTTATCTTACGCATCACCCCGTTCAAGCGCCACTGAACAAACTGCTTTCTGTTAAGATCCCCGAATAATGGATTCTCTGTTCCGGCAAGCTCCTCGCGGATCCGTTGGTCAAGCGATTCCGCCTCTTCCATATTCGTTCCGGGCAGGACGAGGGAAAACTCCTCGCCTCCGACACGCGCCGCCACGTCCCCGTCCCTTATTGTCCTTCTAATGGCACGGGCAAAACCCTCCAGAACCCTGTCGCCCGTCTCCTGGTCAAAAATCTTGTTAAAGGCCCCGAAATAATCAATGTCCAGCATCAAGTGCGCCAGGGCCCGGTTTTCCTCCTCGCGCGCCAGCAGTTCTCTCAACCGGTTCCGCTTTTCTTCCAGACCGGCCCGATTGTAAAGCCCGGTCAGGGGATCGATCCTCACGGCGTTTATCATCCATCTCTTCATGGCCAGGAGCTTCTTCAGCTCTTCGCGAACGGCCGAGACCGTCCATGAGCCGTAGGCCCGATCCTTAATAAGTGTCTCTAAATCATAATAATCCGGCTCGGCGTTGTCTTCCGCCATGTGGTTGTCGGATTCCGGCGCGGCATGTTCGGCGGCCACCTGGGATATCTTTTCCTGCTCTCGTTGAAGATACTCGAGGAACTTCGTCATCTTTGCCATGTTCGCTTGCGAGGACATGATAACCTCTCGCAGATTACCCTCCTCCTCATCGGGAAACACATACCGTTCGCGTAATGCCTCGCTGTTTTCCTCCCAGCATTCTTTTGTCTCTTGAAAAGCTTGGACCGCCAGGGTATACTGCTCCAGCCCTGCCTGAGCTACTGCGATTTTCTCAGGCAGGTTACCTTTTTTCTTATTTGTGTTAAACCTCTCTACACCGGCCGCCTGCAGTTCCCAGGCCTTATCCAATTGCTCCTCATAACGGTTCTTGATCCCGATGGTATTTTTACCGGACACCTCAGTTAATCGGGCGTAATACGCGGGATCCCTGACCGTCCCTTCATGGAAGATATCCGGCGCGTCCGGGTTCATAACATAGAAACCGTCTTCCCCGAGCGTAAAGGCCTCATCCCAGACGAACCGTTTGCTGACGATAGCCGGGCCGTCACCCACGACCGCCGGGTCAATGATAAAACCATATGCGCCGTCTCTCACGGCGACCACGTGATGCCCCAGTGAACCCCTGCCGGGTATTTTCATAGGCGTCGCGTCCACATCCGCGGCCCTGAGGTATGACACGACCGCGTCGGCAAAGGCCATGCACAGGGCCTGATTGTTCCGGATGGGCTCCAACTCCAGCATGTTATATTTTTCCTGTTCTTCAACATTTGAGGGAATCTCGGCCAGAGGCAAAGGACGCAGACCCCAGGTCTCTCTGATCAGCCTGTTGACGGTCCTGTCTATTTTTTCCTCAGTGCTGAGTCCGGCAAAATCTTCACCCGGAAAGCCGGCCTTCCACGCATAGCCAAGAAGGGCCTGCCTGACAGACGCGGGATGTCCGGCTTGCTCCAAAACATCCCTCAACTGCCTTGCGAAAACCTCCGCGACGTCCTGTGTGGAATATTGCCCCAAAGCGATCTTATCCTGCGCCATACTGTTTAAGGGGGGAAGCAATGTAAAAAACGTAACCGCCGCCGCGATGCCGAGCGACCGTAAGACCTTGCTCATGCGTGCCGGCCGCCCTTCCATCGCATCCACGACCACCAGTGCCGGCACCTCATCCGGCCCGGAATCGGCCATGGCGTGGTCGGCGGGGACCGCCTCGACGTCCTGCGTCTCTTCTTTACGTGAAAACCACTCCGGGAATGCGGCATACAAATCAAAGACGGGTTGTTGTTGCTTCTCCTCCAGATTAATCAGAGCCTGCTCAACATTATCAAGAGCGCTAAAATAGTCCGGACCTAGGCTCAACATTTTCGTCAACTCCAAGGCTGAACGCGTATTGCCCTCCATGGCCTGCTGGAGCGCCTCTTCAAATATGTCTTCCTCCTTCGCGACCGGCACAAGAAGCGTAAACGTCGTGCCTTCTCCCGCAGTGCTCCTGACCCTGATTTGTCCCCCGGCTTGTTCGACCAGGGACCGCACCGAATACATTCCGATGCCGTGGCCTGCTTCGCTGTCCCGGGTGGTCCGTCCATAATTAAAAATATCTTCAGGATTTTGGATGCTTGGATCTAGGCCCGGCCCGTTGTCAGAGACAACGATTTTGGCCATATTGTCCTGGCCTTCCGCGGGCTGATAAGAAACGTCGACCCTGATGCTTCCTTCCCGTCCAGGGACAACGTGATCCAATACATTAGAAAAAAGATTGTCAAAAACCCGCGGATTAAGCAAAAGGGGCCTTGGCCCGATCTGCGAATCGATTTTTAATTCCCCGGCCATTTTCTCTACAGGGCCTGCCAGGAATATATTTTCTTTCAGCCATTCCGGGGTTGATATGACGGTTCTGCGTTCCGCGCTCAGTCCGGCGACCTGACGCGCGATCTGGATCGAGCGTTCGGCCGCCTTCTCAAGGCGGGTCAAAAAATCCTTCATGTTTTTTCTGTCTTCAAACTCCTCCGAGCCCCCGGCGTTCGTAACCAGATAGTCCCGGACATAAGCGGCCGTCGTCTTGACCTGGTGCGCCCGTTTGAGTATGGCGTCGACGACGCCTTCTAGATATGCCACTTTACCGCGCAGAGAGTCAATAACGGCCTCATCGGGGTGTGCCAGCTGAAGCAAGCCCCGATCCCCTGCTTGATATGCTTTCCTGGCATCCTTGAACTTTACCGCGAACTTCTTCAAGGCAGAGGTCAACCACTCAGCCCCGGATTCCTCATCGATTAATAAAGGATCTTCGCCCATATAAGACTCAAGCATTTGACCAACAAGAAGCATCGAAGAAACAGGCTTATTAAGATCATGCAGGACAGCGTCCAATCTCTTCGCAATTTCCCATGCGCGTCCGTTCTCCGCGGTAAGGGTGCCGTCCTCTAATCTTTGAACACCTTGAAGGAACGCTGTTTTTTCCACATCCAGCCTGAACGAGGCCTCCGAATCGGGCGCGTAGTCTTGTCTTTCAAAATAATCGTTGACTGCACTTTCAGCTATCCGTCTAATTGTGCTTTTTAAGCCAGCTATGTTAACTAAACTCTGCTTTTGCGGGACGGGAAGCCCGCGCGTCATCCTGGGCCTGCCGAAAAACCCATCTGTCATATCTTGCATACCTACGACACGGGGCCCGGCTGGATCAACCGCGCTTTCTTCTTCCCGCAGGACCTCCAGCGCGGAAAGCCCGTGCGTCGCCCTGGGCCTGCCGAAAAACCCATCTGTCATATCTTGCATACCTACGACACGGGGCCCGGCTGGATCAACCGCGCTTTTTTCTTCCCGCAGGACCTCCGGCAATGTATCGGGATTCTCCTTCATCAGCACCCCGACGCTGTTCGCCTCTTCCCGCAGCCCGCTATTCCTTAGCCGGAGCTCCGCGAGGACAAGGGCTTCTTGAAAGTTCTTTCCCTGTCTCGCGGGCAGGGTCTTCGCATCCAGCGCCCCTTGCAACAAGCGCGCTGAATCAAGATCGCCTTCCAGGGCAGATAATATCATCTCTTTCACGATAAGACCGGGTGCCGCGGGTTCCGCTTCGATCGTAACCGCCGTTCCTTCGCCTGCTGTACTGTCGATCCTTATCCGACCGCCGTTTTCTGTCACCTGACGCAACATCGACCCCATCCCAAGGCCGTGGCCGATGCTATCCGCTTTCGAGGTCACGCCGGCATCCCATATTCTGCTCAAAATGGCCGGCGGTATCCCGGGCCCGTTATCGCTGATCACGAGCTTCACTTTGCCTTTGTTTTCCAAGGGGGTAAAAGAAACGCCGACTTTCACATCTGACTGGTTTATCTCCGGATGACTTGAGACATGATCGTTAATATTGCCAAACGCAAGGCCTACAGCACCCGCAGGGACAACAACCGGCTGATTTGTCTTTGTGGAAAAATTAATTCCGACCTTTCGCCGCACTTTAAATGCGCCGGGAACAAGAGAGAGCAGATAAGACGGATCATCGGGAAGCATCACCCGGCGCTCCGCGCCCAGGCCGGCGGCATGCGCCGCCATGCGGTAAAGTCCGGCGCTCGCGTTATAGACGATCGCGGCATCGTCCCGAAGACCCTCAAATTCGCCGCTTGACGGGATGGCTTCCTGCAGACGCGCCGCCGCCGACTTTATCTCCGGCCCCTTTTCAAGGGTGATCTCAAGGGCCCTGCCGAATAACCGCATTTTCTCACGCCCGGTGGTTGTCCTGCTATTGAGTTCGCCATAAACCGGCGCGAATTCGGCCCGCAGGTCTCCCACGAGCCCGGCCAAATGATCCAGACTCTTTTGCGCGTTTGGCGGGAGATCGCTTCGATAGCCGCTGAGGACCTCCACGAACCCTTCCATTTCCGTCCTGACGCCACTAGTATCATGAAAATACTGGAGGATGATTTCTGCGGATGGTCTTATCTTAGGGGAGCCCTTTTGCGTGCGCGGGACATCCAGGAACAGCGGCGAACCGGCGGGATCGATCCTGACCCCCTCCTGCCCGCCGTTTCCGAGACGGGCTGTGTCCCGCAGATATTCGTCAACTGCTTCAAGGACGGCCGCGCCGATAGCGTCATCGGGAACGCCGGCACCGGCCCCCCCGGGAAAGGAGGATCCCGTCACCGTGGAAGGCTCCCATTCGGCCCGCGCGAGAAAGGACTCCCGGATACTCTCTCCTTGAGTGGGCATCGGCGCCTGTGTCGCGTCCTCCGCCATGAAGTGGTCTCCGCGGGCCTCCACCCCATGAATTTCAGGTGGCTCCACTTCAACAACCTTATCTGTCCCGAAATGTTGAAGAGCGACATGCCTGGCATAATAACTGGGATGACTGGTCTCCGGCTTAAAAGCTTCACCCCAATGCCGTCGCCATCGCAACAATGGCCGCCCAGGCAACAGAGAATCCGACACGCCTGCCCAAAACGCCATTGCCTTCGGCATTTGTGCGGTCGCCTCTTGGCGCATTATTGCCTGGATCTGCCACAAATAATCCAACAAATTGATATCCTCTCCTGTCTGACGCAGCATAAGGATCCGCGCCATGGCGTCCGCAGCATATTCACTAACATATGCAACCCGCCGGGCTAAATGTGTGAATTGGTTTGTCATTTCGCGGTGCGTCCTTTTGTCGAAAGAGCCGGGCTCAAGCACATTTCCGGTTTTCACCTTAGAAACAAAATCTTGCATACACAACTGGGCATACTGGGCACCATTCTTTTGAACCCACTCGGCATAGTCTTGTTTCAATTTTCTGTTAAGGTCCGCCATAGTTACCGGCAAAAGATAATCGGATACCGCGTGGCCGATTTCATGATTAGCGATTAGCCTTCCGTGTTCCCCCAGCTGCGTTATCAATGCCGGATGAATAAGAAGAATATTCGGCACAAACAACTGCGCCGCCACTGGCACGGGTTCGGATTCAACGATATCTATATAGCTTTCTGCTGGAATGAATTGAAATGAAGCGGCAACGCGCTGAACATTTTTATTATCCGGAGCCAAATCCACCAGGGATTCTTTCAGTCCGTCCCCTATCTCCGACAGCTTCTTTTGGGCTTGCTCCAGCCTCGAGTCGCGTTCCATGACCGGCACATATATGCTTCTTGATTTGTAAGGTTTTTCTATAAGGCCAGCAAACATTTGGTCGACACTGTTCCCTCCCCCTAATTGACGCCAGGTCCTTTTTTCCCCTTCCCCCACCACCACCCGCCTCCAGTCCGTGGGATCCTGCGACAAACTTCCCGGTTGAAGCCCCGCCGTCACATCCTCCGCCATGAAGTTGTCGGCCCTGTTGAAGTCGCGGTCGGGCCCAGACGATAGGTTGTGCAAATTCAGGTCCAACACCGGGATAATCCCGTTCACCGCGTGGTTTTTCGCGATGAGCGCGATCCCGGCTTCGGGAGACGGTGGGACAGCCTTCGGCTGAGGCGCAATTTCCGGCGCGCGAGTTTGGTCAGGGACGACATCGCTCCACTGCCACCTATCTGGCAAATCAAAGTCACGGCCATCATGGAATGCATTCGGTCGATCCCCTCTTTTGCCCATCCTCACAGAAGGTTGGGCATCGTCCCGCCGCACCAGCTTAACCCGCCGGCCGGAGGTGCCCGGGACTTTTATGACCCTCCATTCATCCTGAAAATCCGGACCGGCTGGGGCGTTTGCCGATCTATCCGCGCCATTTGTTCCGGTCTCTTGATTGCCGTTTTGATTTGACGCAAGAGAAGAGGGATCAAATCCGGCCGTCCCGGTCGTCGGGCCGGTTACGTCTCCGGCCCGCTCTGGATTGAAACCCGGCCGGCCGTTTCTTCCACTCCAGCCGCCTAAGGCCAGTGCTGGATTGATTTGTGTTGTATGGACCGGAACATCACCGCGGCCGTTGGCGGTCCGGATTACAGGAGAACCCGTCCCGGTATCTGATGGGCCTGTCTCTTCCAAGGCTTTTTTCCGTAACATCTCCGTCAAATCTTCGACCGCGCTCCCAGGTCCCAGCCCCAGCGTATGCTTTGTTTGAACATCATCGCTCATGGCATGGTCCGCGTCCGCGCGGACGGGCTTACCTGCCGCCGTCGCCTGCTCACGCATAAGCCAATCAGCCAACGGCGAACCGCCGAGGCTGTATTGTTCAAGGGCCTCTCGCATAGTATTGCGCGTAACCTCCCCGGCGGCCAACCGGCGATTCCCCGGGCCGCCTGTCCTTTGATCTGTTGTATCCGCCTGCCCCGACATCCATAACGAGGACGGCACCGTTGAGTGCAGGCCGGATCCCGGCACAGACAGAGACGGCATCTCAACCCGGATATCCGGGACATGCGTAATGCCACCGGGACCATCGGCCATCGAGGTGTCCCTCTCGACGACCGGTGCCGGCCCCTGATTTTTATACATATTGTTTATATAGGCCTCCCGTTCGAGATGATACCGGAAATCCACCAGGTTGTGATGACTCAGGGCGGACTGCGAGCCGTCCTCCGCTGTACCGCTGACCTCTACGCCCCTGGCCTTTACATCATCGGGAGTATAATTGACAAAATACCGCCGGTTCACGATATCGCCGTTGACGATATCGCCCGAGACCCGGCCCAGCCAGGAGTTCGGCCCATACGGGGAACCGAGATCAAAATGGTTGTCCCGCACCGCCACCAGCCTGTCGAAACCGCTGGACTGCAGGCCCTGCTTGGACTTGCCGATAAGGACGTCTGTGTTAACGAAGACTGCCACCGTCTCTTTTTCACGGGTAACTACGCCCGTGTTGAGGTCAAGCGTATCGCCGTTTCGGATCAGGCCATTGAAAATCCGATCTTGTCTTGCATCAATATTGATCTTCGCCTGGGCAAGACGCAGGCCTTTCATGCCGTCCACATCTTCGGTGACTTCCTGGATATCAAGAGTGATATTGCCAATACCCCCCCCAAACTGCAACTCCTCGCCGCGAAAATTGATGACATCCTTCACAGTCTTTGTGCTCAAGTCCTCCATATCCACATTCTGAAGAGAGTTATCCCACGCGTAAATGTCTTTAATAAGGTCAACCGCCATCTCATGGCTTTGGTCTTTCTTTGTGGCCGTAATGGCCTCATGGATGGCCACCTCGGCCATGGCATCCAGATCCGAAAGCTTGCTTCGGTCCAAACCGACCTGTTGGCTGTAGATATTAATGGACTTCGGGGCGTCTTTGGTCAAATAGGTGCTGTGCCCGAGGCCCTGTCCGCCGGACCCGCTGTGGCCTCCGAATCTTTGTCCTTTCGCGTAGTTCTTAAACCGGTCTATAAGGATATGGTTGACCTCAAACCCTTCCTTTCTGAGTTCCATAACCCCTTTAATGGCGTGCCGGTCCTGTTCCGGCGTCTTTGAATCCTGGAGCATGGTCAGCAAGCTCCCCTCATCATACGCGGCCAGCTCAACCATCTTCTCGACGGTCTCCATGTAGTCCTGCCTGATCTCGTCGCTGTCCATGTCGATGTAATACAGGTTATAGTTCTCCGTATCATTATCCAGGGTCTGCACGAAATAGTTTTCCAGATTGTTTAGCTGGTTCATCCTGTCCTGGTATTTTCCCCCGGCCATGTTCAGCCTGCTGAGACGCTGTTTGCGATCACGGATCCGTTTCAGGGCGTGCGCGGCGACCTTCCTGGCCTTGTCCCGATTGATTTTTGCGTCTTCGCTGAGCCTCTTCGCGATAAAGGCGTTCTGTGTAAAGGCGCTGACTGTCTCATTCATAAGCTTGTAGCCGCCGCCGAACTTTTTCTCGAAAACATCCCCGGCCAGGCTCACGCGGGCTCGGCCCTTTTTGTCCAATGCCTGCAGAGCGTCTTCCGGTACCTCAATGCCTTCTTTTGCGAAATCCTCCGGCCTGGCGGCCAGGACGACCTCGTCCTTGATAAGCTTTTCTTTCTTGCGGTCGAAGCGGCCCGCGATCCGGTCGACCTCGATAGGCATGCTGTAAAGACCGCTTTGAACGTCCACAGAAAATTTATTGTCCTTATCGAGATGGATGACGCCCATGCCGTTCACCAGCAGGATGCCTTCCTGCGCATCAGTCCCTTTCTGTCTGATATAGTCGATTGTCTTGATATCATACAACGTCCCTGCCGTGAACGCCTTGTCCTCTCCGACGTTGTAGACAAAGCCCATCTCGACGTTTTCGCCGCCGGCCTGCGGGATGACCTCTGTCTTGTAAATACCGGCGACATGTTTGTCTTCACCATAAATGACCTGTCCGGTTTCCTCGCCGTCTTTGTCATACAGCGCTTCGGTGAAGCTCAGCGTCTGGCCGGGCTGGAGCTGAGCCTGCAGATCAAGCTGGACCGGCGCGGTGGTCGCCGTCAGGGCGACGTGCTCAAGCCCGGTGAACTGGCCCGACTTGTCGCGCAGGGCCCTGTACGTGTCGTAGCCCGAATTTTCATGATTGGTCACTTCGAATGTCTCCGGCCGCCGCCCGTCCTTGTCCGCCTGCCTGAAATAGTATTCAGCGTTCTTTTTCTGAACGGCCATGTCGGCGTCGTGCACGGCGTCGCGCAGTTCCTTGGCGGACATCTTTGAAGACTGCGACATCATGCGGATACTGCGGTCGTTCGCCTCCAGGTCCATCCTTTCCGAGACGCGCATGGATTCCGCGACAAGCTTGGTCCTGGCGTCGGCCAGGGCCTCCGAGGCCCTCCGGACGTCAGCCTCACCGGCCTCGCCACGGCGGACCTTTTTCCTGATCTCCTTCAGTTCGCTTTTGGCCGTCTCGTGGGCGGAAAGAAATTCGTTGAACCTCGCGGACTCGCCGTCGGTCATGCGCTTGTCCTTGGTCGAGATCAGCCATTCCGCGCGGCCCTGGAGGCGGCGTTTGGCCAGCTCCGCTATGACACCGACGCGCTGAAAACCCTGGAGGGCATCGGCGCTCGAGGCCAGGTTACCCAGGATAAGACGGCCCTTGCCGCTGCCGTAGTCCGCCGCCAGGTTGATCCCGTCGTAAACCTGCATAATGACGATGCGCTTCTTGGCCCTGCCGTTTTCCGCTTCGCTTTTGATCTGCTTCTGCAGGGAAGCGAGCTGTTCCTTGGTCTCAACGCGCACGACCTCATATTTACCGCCGTTCATGTCATGCGAAGAGGCGTATGTCTCCAGGGCCTCCCTCACCTTGCCGTCATTAGTCGAAAGGATAAGGAGGTCTGTCATGTCTTTTTCCATGCGGCTCTTAGCCGTCTCAAGTTCTTTGCGCGCGTGGTCCGCTTCCGACTGAGTGGCCCGCCCTTTCCTAAAGCGGCTCTCAACGATCGTCAGCTTCTTAAGGGCGGACGCGTACTTTTTGGTCTCACCCTGGAAGAAACGGTCCAGCCCCGACTGCATGGTCTCGGTCGGAGAACGGTTATCGACCCGGATATCCAGCGTTTTGTTCAGGATATCGGCGTAATCGACCTCTTTTTTGCCGGTCTGGATAATCTCGGCGTTCAGCTTGTCAAACGTGGACTTGTAGGAATTGGCGGTGGCCGTCAGGGCGATGAAGCCTTCGGCCTGCTCGACGGCCTTGATGAAATTGGTCGAGATATCGCTCTGGTGATACGAGGCTTCCGTGTAGTGATGAAGGAGTTCCAGACGCGACGACTTGGTGCGCGAGGCCTTGCCGGCGATGAGCATCCTGGCCTTGGCGTTCATGCCGGTGCCGTCGTCGCCGAACATCGTGCGTTCCATCTTCTTCCCGGTGTTTGAGTCGATTGTCGCGTAGGATTCGTATTTACCCGTTTTCTTATCGATCGTGACTTCGTATGTCTTCGCCGAGTAGATGTCGGCCGCGGCGTCGATCAGGATATCCAGGTAGCGGTCGGCGGAATTGCGGCCGCCGTCGAATTTTTTGCCCTTGCCGTAATAACGGTTCTTTTTATATTGTCTGGTCTGCTTCCATTCGCTTTTTATTTCAAACCTGATTTTATCCACCACCTGGCTGAGGTCCCTGATCTCGACGCCCTCCACGCTCTTTGTCTTGATTCCCGCACCTTCTCCATTGGCTTTTTGATAGGCCTCGATCTTTGTGGCCAGAAGCTCGTACAAGCCACAGTCATGATCGTACTGGCCTTCCCGCTCCTTGCGGCCTTTGGCGTCCAGCACCTCGTTAAAAATCCTGGCCCCCTGGCCGTTGAGGCGGCCGACGTTCAGGCCCGGAGACTGGAATCCCGCCTGCGGCTCGTCGATAAACAGGAACTTGCCGCGCAGTTTTCCGGCGTTGGCCAGCATCTGAAGCTGACCGTGGTCGACCACGATGATGTCGCCGGGCTTGGCGTCCAGGCCCTCGAGGGCCTTGTCCATGGCCTGGCCGTCGCCTTTGACATGCTTGACGCGATCCGGGCCGAGCCCTTTGTTTTCCTTGTTGTTTCCCCTGTTGTCTCCCCTGAAATATTCGATCGCCTTCTGGAGATTGTTGGTGGTGGTGGACCAGACCATGATCTGCTGGCTCCCCTGCACCGCGGCCCGGCGAACAACCTCCGCGGCAATCGGCCGCGCAAACTCCGTCTTGCCGATGCCGGCGCGCGAATTGATGACCGCCCGGGCCGTGAACCCTTCCTTAAGGAGACGGTCCGAAATCTTCAGCTCCATGGCCCCGCCGAAGATCTGGTCGACCGTGTGGTCCCACTTGCCGCCGGTATCCTTGGCCCTCTCGAGAGACTCCCGTATCAAAAAAAGGTCGTTTTCGCTCCACTTCGTACGGCCGCGGGTCTCGATCTGGTTCATGACGCTTTCAATATCAAATCCCTCGAGCTTTTTATCTCCCGTCCTCTGTTCATACCGCTTGATGCGGTACATAATCTGGGAACGGATTTTTTGGGCCTGTTCTTTTTGCTCGTAAATCTGTTCCCGGGAAGGATTGACAAGGTGTTCGGGGAGAACGCCGGTAGGAAGGATATCCACCCCATGGTTAAGGCTGGCGAAGGAATCGAAGGAAGCGCGCAGGGGCGCCTGCGGCGTGCCGGTCTTATTCTTGCCGGAGCGGTATTCGCCCTCCGGGGCCCGCACTTTGCGCCGGCCGACCGTATCCAAGACCAACTGACGCATGCCCGTGCCCTCGGCGGCGATCACGGGATTGACATATTGTTCGGCCGCGCTGACATCGGTCTGCGTCGTGTGTCGGGGTGTCTCGCCCTGAGATTGCCGTACGCGGAGATCGCGCCGGTGGCTGGAGACCATCAGCTTGGCCGTCTCATGAGCCATGGCCTGGGCGTCCCTGGCGAAGATCCGCGAGACCTTGACGTCGACCATTTTCCCGTCGACAACATAATGCTCGACGCCGGAATAGCACGAGGCCTGCCCCTCGAACATGGCGTTCGGGTCAAGGCCCATCTCGACGATCCTCTCGATCTTGCCGCTCTTCTTGTCCGCGATGACGCGGTCCATGAATTCATTGTACGTCTGTTCCGTCAGGGGTCTTGTCTTGCCGTCGATGGTGACCGTGCCGGACTCGGTACTGAGGGTGGCGGTCTTCCTTTTTCCCGAGGGAGTCGCCTCGCCTGCCCGTCCCGAATAGTGCACCACCATCTCGAAGCGCTGGCCGTCCTTCTGTGTTAACAAATGGTCGAGGCCTTTCTCCAACAGGCCGTCCAAGGCCGTGTCAGCGACGGATTTAAGAGGAACACCCACCTGCCTTGCCATCTTGCCCATTTCATACTGGTGGGTAAAATGGTCGTATAAAACGCTGTAATCTTTGACAAGTTTCGGGTCCGCCGCGCCCTTTTCGGCGATCTGCTTCTTCATCTGTCTCCGCATTCCCTCCAACTGATGGGACGTCTCCATGAGATAGGTCTCGCCTTCGTGTATTTTGAACACGCTTTCCTCGCCTTTCAGGAAATCCGGGGTCACTCCATTCTCAATCATGTTGTTGTCGGCCATCCGGTTCAACTGATCGACGTCCAGTTTCCCTTCCGGAGACCTTTTGGCCATTTCCAGGCCCTGTTTGATGAGCTTGAGCTCGCTTTCGGTGAATTTTGTAAAAGCTTTATTAGTGACCTGTTCCATGGTCTTTTGGACATCGAGTTCGGACGGGGATCCGCCTCTCTCCTTAATCTGTCTTATGCGGTACCGGATTTGATTGATAACCCTTTTCGGGGCGCCGTTGGTGTCAACGCTGATTTTTTCCAGAATTTTGTGGGTCGGCGACAGGGCGCGGGCGTTGGGCTTCAGGAACAGGCTGATGAAGGCGACCTGCTGGCCGATACCCTTGATCATCTGGTGGCCTTTGTCCTTGCCGTGCTCGGCGATGAGATTTTTGCCGTACTGTGAACGGGCGATAAGGGCCTCGGCGCCCAGCTCCGTTCCCGCAAGCTGGAGGACGGTCAAAGGCATGGTGTGTGTCCTGGAGGCGATAAACTCGAATGTCTTTGTCGCGGCTTCGCCTTCCCCGGCCCTGGCAAAGGCGGTGAACGGCATCTGCGCCACGCCGAGAAGCGGCCCCAGCGTCGCGCCGTTGGGCGCCATGGACATAACGTGCATGGCCATGGACTCCCACAGCCCCATGTCTCCGGTCTCGTTGCCGTAGGCGTCGGTCTTCTTCATAATAAAGGAATGGCGTTTGGCGTCATGGTCACTGCCCGTCACCTTGTTGATCAGGCCTACCGCGGCCATGTCCATCATGCCCCACGCCGGGCCGATGGCGGCGAAATCCACGGCGCCGGCCATGGACATGCGGGTTATAAGAGCGGGGTTGTCTATGATATTCGCAAGACCGATCTGTCGCCCGGTCAGCCCCATCTCCTGCACCGCCGACTGGACCGCTTTTTCATTAATCCATTTCGAAGCCATACGGCCGACCTTCATGAGGCCAAGGGCGGTCATGCCGGCCAGGCCGTAGTTCATCCTTTCCATGCTGAAAGCACCGCCTTTGATATCGTCATCAAAATAAGAAAGACCATATCCGGCGCCGAAACCCTTGAAGCCGGTGTTGAGGACGGCCCCGACCTTAGACTGACGGTATGCCCGCAGACCCCTCAGGAGAGGGTTTTGAGATGTGGCCAGAAGGCCTTCCGCGCCGAACACGCCTTGAGTACTTTTGTGGATTGTTTTGGAAATTTTTCCTACGATGTTTTGGCGGTTCAATAAATATTCCGCGAACTCTCCTTTGCGCAGGAACATCGACGCGCTGGCGTCTTCACCATACAGCACCCTCTTGGACCACTTCGGTGCCGCGACCGTCGCGTAAGCGCCAAGGAAGCTGAACCCGGCGTCCATGGCCACCTCGCCGAGGGAGTTCCATCCTTTACCGCGGTGCCAGGAATCCACCTGTCCGCCGATGACGCCGAGCCCCGTGTAACCGGCGAGCTTCATCGTGTTCACGGCAGCGAAGGACCTGCCGCCCTCCATCGCCTTGAAGCCGTAGGTTCTGTCCTTAATCGTAAGCCCAAGCTTTTTACCTTTCGCAAAGCGGTTAAGAACAGTACCGTTGAAGGCCGCTCCGAGGGCAACGCCGACGAGAGCGTCGCGGCCGAAATCGCCCCAGTTGTAGTTTTCATCATCGAGGTTGTCGTTTTCATCATCGAGCAGGGCCGTCACGTATCCCCGGACGACGTTGACCGCCGCGCCCTGCAGGGCGCCAGCCGTATAAGAAGAGCGGGCGACCTTGAGTCCTCCTCCAAGTATTTTGGAAGACACCTTGGCGGTCAAAGACCTCAGGCCGCTCGAATTTTTGCCTATTTCAGCCAGGGTTTCTGCGGCTTTCTCCAGACGGCGGCCTGCTTGGATGCCCTGGAATATCCGCGTGCCCTTGGCCAGGACCGACGCGCTGCCGAGCATCAGGGCAAAGTTTCTTCCGGACTTAAAGCCCTCGGCCCCCGCTGCGAGCGCCCCGCTCCAGGTCGCGTCACCGCCGGCCTGGTACGTGTACACACCGGCCTGAAGCGCACCCAAGAACGCGCCCTGGTTAATCATGGTATTGCCGAGCCGCATAAGTTTTGTTGTGGCCGACACGGCCCTCGAGGCCTTATACATGGCCAGGGCCGAATTGCCTTTGACGGCAAGACTGGCCCCCTCGGCCGCCTTCTGGATCCCGGTCATGGTCAGCATGACATTTTCCCCGCTCCTCGCCGTGTTGAGGAGAGAAAGGGCCTCCATTCCCCTTCCAATGTTTTTAGCTGTTTTCCAGGCCTGCACAACTCTGGCCACCCCCGCAACATCTTTCGCTGCTTTATAGGCTCTGACCATCCGCGCTGCCTGACCGGCTTTGGCTGCGACACCCATCACCATCAGCGGGGCGGTCAGGACCGTCAAGGCGGAAGGGTCGGAAAGATCCAGGGCCGTCGCCGCATGGTAACTCATGCCGGCGTCCATCAGCTTCCTCTTCACCCAGGTCATCTTTCCGGTACGGTGGAAGGCGCTGTCATTCATGTCCTTCAGGAGTCCCGTGTTCTGACCCAGCCAGCCGTCCTGTTTCTTGTGGCGGTGGAAGAAACGGTCCTTCGTGGCGCCGATAACCTTGCCGCCGGCCTCTATGCGCACCCAGCTTGCCACCCGGTCGCCGGTGTTCATGTCGAAGACCTGGGTATCTTCCTTTATCCCTTTAACATTGCGGGTGTCTATAAAGACAAGCTTCCTGTCGGCGCCCGAGGCAAAATCGCGGCCCTCAACCTCCGAACCGACGATCAACTCGGCGGTCACCTCTTTCTTCAACCGCGAGTCATAATACCGGACATACTGCTTCTCCTCGATCTCCCCCTCGTCCTGGGACAATTTCGCGATATGGTCGTAGCCCAAATTCTTGTGGACAAAGGTCAGGGTCTTGCCGCCTTCCGCGCCTTTCCCGAACTCGCTGAGGGCGTCTTCACGGCTGAACAGGGTCTTGGTGACGAGGTCGATGATGTTATTTTTCGATTTAATCGCTTTCCTTTTGAAAGTGAGATTCGAATCGTAACCCACCTCAACCTCGTTTTCAAACCTTATGGTTATCAGTGACCTCGTCTTGCCCGCCGCGTCGGAAACATCTCCCGAATGGACCGAGTCGATAACAACCCTCTGGTTTTTGCCGCCGTCGGCCAGGGCGATCAAGTCCTCGTTGTTCTTGTCCAGAAGCTGGGGTTTCTTCTCGGAATCCGAGACGAACTGGCCGTCGTGGACCTTGAGGTGGCTGACCAGGGTAAACTCCTCTCCGCCGGGTGATTTAAGTTTTTCCTTGTGTGAAAGGGTGGCGCCGTTCTTGAAGAAGGTAAGCTTCTGCTTCTCCACCTCCTTGCCTTTCTCCGTCACTGTAACGGGCACGGCCCTCAGGGCGCCTTCGGTGGAGGTGCCGTCTCTGTGGTAGACCGTGACCTTGTCGTCCTTTTCGATGATGCCGCCGCGGGTGGACATCGCCGTGACAACGACCTCGTCATCTTCCTTGGCCCCTTCGATCTTGCGCTTGGACCGTGTCTGAAAATCGTTGTTTTCCACGACAAACCTCGTTACGTACTCGCCATTCTCGTCACGGACCTCGGCCTTCTGTCCGTGGACCCTGAATTCCCGTCCCATCACTGTCCCGAAGGATCCGGTGGTGGACCGATGCGCGCCGCCCAGCCCGACCGCGACTTTTTCTCTGACATTGTCAAATGTGATCCCTTCCAGGACGTTCCTCTTTTCCGGATTGTAACGGTCGGCTATATTCTCATCGGATGAACCCTGCAGGGAACGCTCGTGGAGGTAGGTCCTGAGCGCATCCAATTCTGTCTTCAATATTTTTTTCTGGGCCTTGGCGTCCTTCTTTCCGCTCAGGTGAATGGTCATGCGGGGACCTCCCCTGGCAACCAGCAGGTCCCGGAAGCCGGCGATATCATGGGCGTAAACGTACATCTCTCCGGCGATCTCGTGTTCGGCCCGGGTGTTGACAAAATCGTCCGTGGTTTCCAGCTGAAGGTTGCCGTGCTTGTCCACTCCCTGAATCTTCATCGCGAGGCTCTGTCCGGCCTCTTCGATCTTGATGCCGACTTCATCGAAGTTGAATGTCTGGCCTTCAAAGGTCAAACCTTTTTCGGTCTTGACCTCTCCGAAGTGCTCAAACGTCGCGAAACGCGGCGTCTCCTGCGCAGAAGAAGGATCGGCCTGCGCCTCGGCAAAGGGCGTCACGCCCGAGGTCCCGGCCACGGCGTTCAGGGCCCAGCCGCTCAGCCGGCTGCTGCCTTCCACATATACCGGCACTGTGAACCCGCCCTTGAGGGTCTTGTTTTCCTTGACCCCGACATAAGTGTTGCGTATCCCCTCGATGACCTTGACCTTCTGGCCTTGCACATCAAAGAACCCCTTGGCCCAGGAACTGCCTTCCAAACCTTTGAAAAGGGCCCACTTCCCGTCGGTGGTCAGACGGGCTTCCCTGGAAAAGGCGGCGGCGCTGAGATGCCCGCCCTCCCATTCGCCGGTCTTGTTCTGCAGGACGGCGTGGTCGTCGTGCGTCCATTGATAGTTCTCGCCCTTCCAGCGTTTGTCCCCGCCGAGAAAAACCATGTTTCCGTTCTTGTCCCAGTTGATGACACTGCCTTCGCCGCCCGCACTAGAAACATCCAGCTTTTCGTCGTGGCCGGTGCGCCTGCGGCCGTTCTTGGCCACCTTGGTGATCTTGTGCCCGACCTTGACGGACTTGTCTTTGGTCGTCTCTTTGGAGACAAACAGCATGGACCCGGCCGTGTGGAGGTTAGGCGTCACGCCGGTGGCGTGGGGGATGAATTCCAGCTTGAAGTCGGGGAGCGCGACGCCATCTGCGCCGCCGATGGCCTGGGCCTCGGCCATGGCCTCGTCGGAAGCGTCGATGATCTCCTTGTCCCCCCGGTAAAGTCCCTGGATGCCGGCGCGGGATTCCCCGCTCTGCTTGTTGGCCTGGGAGACCAGCCTCTGGTCGGCCGTGCGAGGATCCGTCTCTTCAAATGTTTTCTTCTTGTTTTCCCCGCCGCCCGACGGTCCGGTCTTGCTGTTCTCCTTGATGTCCTGCTGAAGATAAAGGAACTTCCCGCGGTCAACGGACAGTTTTCCGTTCGAAGAGATCAGGACCAGATCTTTATCTCTTTTGGCAAACCCGTCCAGCCTGGCCTCGGCCAGCTTTTTGAAGACCAGATTTCCTCTCCAGTCCTTCACCATGATCCCGGAATCAACCTGGTTGCGGTCGCCCAGCCCCAGGTGGGACATGGCCTCGACGGATATCCCCGGCAGAAGCTCTTTCCTGGTGTCCTTCGTGACATAAAAGAACTCGCCGGAGCGCGAGGCGTCAACGCCCCCGTCCTCGATGAACATGTCTCCCTTCGCGACAATAGTGAATTCGGCGTCGGCGAAGCGGCCGAACTGTTTCATTTCGTGCAGGCCGTCGTGGTTCCACATCCTGGCATAGGCCCCCTTGATGAGGCCGTGCCTGCCCAGTTCGATATAACCGGCCGAGTCTCTATTTGCGTCGCCCGTTATCTCATACAAATTATCCCCCTGCCGGTGGAGGCTGGACTTGTCTTCCTGGTCGACGCGGAACCGGGCGCCTTCGTAGGTGCGGGTGGATTCCAGGCCGCTTCCGGCGAGGATGTATTCGAGCTGTTCGCCCTCTTCGCGGACGGTGTGGTGCTGGAATATGGACTTCCCGCCTTCCTTATTATGGATGTTGTCGTAAGTGGTCTTGTAAGAGGAAATGAACTCGGGGGATTCCCCGGCGCCGCCCTTGGTCTTGGTGACCGTGACGATGACGCTGTCATCCCCGCCCGACTTCGAGACCATGGAGATGATCCCGTCCTTGTTGGCCGTGGCGCCCTCCATGCCGTGGCCCAGGCGGTAGCGGTAGGTCCTCTTTTCGTCCTGGTCAACATTCTCTCTTTCCTCGGCCTTCTTTGATATGCGGCCGGTGCCCACGGCGTCGCCGTAGGCCAGCTTTCTCTCGCCCACGATGTTGCCGTCCATGTCCTTAAGGAGCCATCTGCGGCCGTCGTATTCCATCTCGGTGCCCGCGCCGGCGACCACGGCGAAGCTCTGTTTGCCTTCCACTTCATAGCCGGCCAGCTGTTCGGTCACCCCGTCGAGGATCTCGTACATGGGGCCCTGGTCTTCCCGGGCGTTCTTGTTCGTGAAGATCGTCGCCTTGAGGCCCTTGGAATAGACGGCTCCGCCTTCGCTCATCGTGACCGTCCCGTCGCGGAACCGGCTGGCCACGACCATCGTCCCCTCGTCATCGACGCGCTTGGTGTCCCAGGGGTTCCAGGCGCCTTTCTTGTCGAAGATGACCTTCTTGGGGAGGACCGGCATGTTGTCCTGGACGCGGACATACTGTCCGGGCTTGTCCGCGCCGACCTTGCGCAGTTCCGTGGCGTAGGCCACCAGTCCGGCGTCAAGGTCGCGGGCCTTGGCCACGCCGTCCACGGATCCGGCCTCGGACTCCGCCCCGGCCGCGGGGATATCCAGGGCCTCTTCCCTGGAGACCCACTTCTCCGCGTTCATGTCCCAGTAACCCGCCGGTCCGTTCCCGTCACCGGGAAGGACGCGCATGTAACCGTCTTTCAGTGGCGGGGCAAGGGTTTTCAACTCTGCTTCCGGAGGCCTGACGGCCGCGAAGGCCAGCTCCAGGGCCTCCTTGCGTCCCATGCCCTGGCGGATCCCGTCGTTAAAGGTGGTGACAAAGGCCGCGCGGCTCTGCAGTTCCATGCCGCCGGTGGGCGCCAGGATCAGGGTGTCGTTGGAGATGCCCTCACCGCCGTGGACCAGGAAGCCGTCGACGCCGACGTTCCCCTCGATCCGGCCGTCCGCGCGGATGTTGTCGATATTGACGTACGAACGGCCCGAGGTCTCCCCTTCTTCAAGCGTCTTGAACTCGAACTCGGACTTGCGGTCGACCAGGCCCGCCTCTTTGGAGTACGCCTTGCCGGTCACCGTGACCTTCTTCTCACCGTGAGACACGGTCTTGATCTTCTCTCCGGACACGCCCCTCTCGATGAGATACGCCTTCATGGCCTCGGCCCGTTTCTGGCCGAGCTCCAGGTTGTAGGCGACGGACCCGGCCTCGTCGGTGTACCCGCTGATGGTGATCTCATCGATCTCGCCCTGGTCGAACTGCGCCACGGCCTTGTCCAGCTGTTCTCTGTCCTGCGCCCTGATCTCGTGCATGTCAAAACCGAAATTCGCCCTGACATGGTGGGTGACCTCTTTCATTTCCTTCAGGTCGCCGAAGAGCATGCGGCCCTTATCGAGGGTTTCCCCTCCGGCGACGGCGTAGGAGTCGAAGATCGCGCCCTTGATGTCGTTGAGCTCGCTGAGGACCTTGTCGTTGATCTCGCCGTATTTCGAGCCGGTGAACTCCTTGTCGAATATCGTGGTCTGGAAGGCGATGCGGCCCTTGGCGCCGGCCAGGTGTCCGAATTCGCCGATGTCAGCGCCCTTCGCGGCCTCCGTCTTCTTGTATAAGTCGAGGAATTTCTTAGCCTGCTCCCTGTCCCCCATGCCGAAAGACAGCTCGTCCTGCTTGATCAGGGTCGTATTTCTGCCCCTGGTGGGCATGCTGTAAACCGTCTCGATATACATCGCGTCGGAAAGGGCGCCGGCCCTTTCCCGTTCGGCCTCATCGCCGCCCATGCCGGCCATATACGGCAGATTCCTGTAGGTCCTTATTTCCTGGAAGAACAGGCCCCTGTCTTCGGTGACGCCGGCCTCTTCGGCGGTCAGGAAATCGCCCGTTCTTTTGTCCACATAAACGGGGGCAGAGGTATTGCCCCCAAGGATCTCCACATCGTCCCTGACTTTACCATTATCGTTGAGCGGAGGCGTCAGGGCCCTGCCGCGTTCCCGGGCGAAGGCGTCGACATGAAAATCCGCCTGGACCAGCTCTTTGGACGCCACGTTCCCGGAAAGGCGGCTCAGATTGGACAATATATGAAACCGGTCGTGGTTGACCGCCCCGTTCTCCTCACGGGAAAGGGCGATCTGGACGTCCCTCTCTTCCAGGAGGCTGTGCTCACGGTCCGCGATGGCCTCGCCGGCCTCCGGCCGGCCGGTCTTATCGTCGTTCCGGGTGATGTCCACCCGCCTTTCGCCGCCGTTTCCGTCGTCGTACACGGCCACGACACTGCCGCCGTCAGGCCTGAGGGCCTCTTCCCGTTCCACTTCGGCGCCGGTCGCCAGGCTGTAATACACCAGCTTCTGCTCGTCGCCGGTCCCATCGACCGCGCGCGTATAACCGGCCTTCAGGTCAGGCGTGCGGACGACATCTTTCAGGCCTTCCGCCGAAATCCCGCGGCTTTCGGCCAAGGTCTCCAGCAGGCGCGCCTTTATGAAATCCACATTCTTGTTGGCGAAATAATCCAGGCTGGCAACGAAGTATTTCGACATGTCCGCGTCATCGGCGTGGCTGAAGCGCTGGGCCACGATATCGGCCCTGTCCACGCCGTCGGTGCGCAGGCCGATGGTGCGGAAGGAGTTGATGAAGTCGCCCTCCTCTTTATCCCGCAGAGAACCGCCGATGAACATGGTGACGCCCAGCCGGACGTTGCCGGTATGGCGTTCTTCACGCCTGTCCGCGTAGCCGCCCCCGGGCATGCTTATGTCATAAACATCGGCCTCCACATCAAAGTTGTAATCGCCGTGGCGGTTGAACTCCACGTCCACGCGGCGGTCGGTGCGCGTCATGCCCAGCGCGCTGCCCAGGGCCGTGTTGCCAAGCCCCAGGAACGACTTGCGCCGGTTTTCGTACATAACGTACACGCTCGCCTTGTCCTGGCCAAGGAGGATGTCCCGGCTGACGGTACCGCCGAGGACACCGGACTTGCCCTTGGTGAAGACCTCCATCCGTTCTGCGGAGGAATAATCGTCGGCAACGGCCTCGCCGGCTTCAACCTCTTCGCCGACGGCGTTGCGGTAGACCATCTTCATTTCGCCGTCTTTTTCTTCCAGTTTGGAGGTGTAGCCTCGTTTCAGTTCAGGGCCTTCGGATCCCATGACCCGGCCGTTCGCGGTCAGCAGTTTGGCCGTGTTAAAGGAGCCGTCCATGTTCTGCGAATGCCAGCCCAGGTTGCTCTCCAGCATCCCCAGCCGGAGCTGTTCGGCAGGTGTCAGCTGGCCGAAGTCGAGTATCAGCTGGGTGGGCTCGTCTTTTTTGAGACGGGCGTAACCCACCTCCCAGTTGCGGCTGCCCACGAAGAAGCGGGCCCCTTCCATCATGTGCATGGTCGTGTCGCCGGTGATGGCGTTCTTGGACCAGGCGAAGGTCAGCCTGTCTTTATTGAAATCCTCGGACACTATCCGGCCCTGTTCCCTGGCCCTGCGCGCCTCGTCACTGTCACTGTCCGCCGAAAACAGCCGCCCTTTGCCGTCCCTGAAGGCCACGCAGTCGCCGCTGCCGCAGGCCTCGTCCAGGGCGATGTCCACGACGCCTCTCTGCTGCCAGCCGGAGTATTCATGAAAGGCGGACGGAACATATTTAAGGGAAGAGAGGTATTCCAGGCCGGCGACCGTGTTGTCGATCGTGCCGGCGTCCAGGGCGCTGAGGGTAAATTTCAGCATGGCCCCTCCCACGCTGTACTGGTTGTACATGGCGTAGGCCAGTTCTTTGCGCAGTTCCTTTTCCGACTTCCTCTCATCTTCGGGGAGAAGCGCGTTTTTCTCGCGCATCTGCTCCTTGCGGGCCTTCATCTGCAGGAGGAGGTCGTCGGTCAGCCCGGCCTTCTGGACGATGAAGTCCGCCGCGTCCGAGGCCTCCTGGACCTTGGTCACGTTGTTCATGTACCGGAAAAAGAACGGGCTCTGCATGGAACGCATCTCGGGGCTTCCGAAGGCGGTCATGTCTTTAAAGGGGTTCAGACCCACGCCGACGTAACGGTTGAGGAGCATGCCCTGCAGCTGGAGGGCGGAGAGCTGGAGAAATTTGTCAAAGAAATCCCTGGCCGATCTGCCGGTGAGGAGGACCGTCGCCTCGGAATAGCCGTCGGGCGTGCCGTCCTTGTCGGCGTCTTTGAGGTCGTCAACCTCTTCCCGTCCGGATTCGGCCAGCGCGACCTCGCCTGTTTCGGCGTCTTCCGTGACGGGAATAAATTCTGTCTTTTCGTTTACGCCCCGCCTTGTGGTAAGGAGGACGCCCCGGACTTTTTTGCCGTTTCCGTCGTCCTTCTCGTAGACCTGCCGGCTTTCTTCCTCCCCGTCGCGGTCCGCGTCGACCTTGACGGTCTCGATCTTCCGCAGGCCGGAGGCCCTCCCCAGGCCCATCTCGTCGATCAGGGCCCCGGCGAAACCGGCCGAGAACATCGTCGTCAAAAACGCGACCGCCGTGAACTCTTCCTTGTTCATGCCCTTGCCGACGTTCCTGGCCTCGATGTCGTCAAGCTGTTTGGACACGAGATAATGGGTCAGCCCCGTGCCGAGGGACGCGATGACGTTTTTCAGGCCGCCGCGGTAATCGTCGTTCAGCCAGGCGCCGAACTGGGTGTACTCCTGCCAGAACCCGGAGGGCAGGGAACCGTCGGGGTTCTCCTTGAACGTAAAATCTTTGACTAGGACATACCGGACGCCGCCGGTATCCCTGTCTATCCTTTTTTCGACGGTCACATCACCTTTGGAGTAAGGCTCCTTTTCTTTCTTTTTATCCTCATCCCGCTTCGCCTCAACCGTCAGGAAGCGCGTGTCACGGAGGCCGGAGGGCGTGCTGCCGTCTTCTTTTTCACCTTTTTCCCAGGACACCGCCTCGCTGACCATGGCCTTGCCGTCTTTGATCACGAGGAAGGCGTAGGCCCGGCCCTTTTTGTCAAAAAGCGTCTTGCGGAACTCTTCGCCGTTTTCAATCTTTTGCGCTTCCTCTTTGGTCAGTTCCCGTTCGGTCCTGACCACGACCGTATCCTCCCCTTCTCTCTTGATCGACCCCTTTTCCTGTCCGTCCTTGGACACGATCTTGTTGGCCGGACGGAGGTAGGCGTTATAGGCCGCCGCGGCCAGCGAGCGTCCCAGCGCGCCCATGGAGCGCGAGGCGCGGCTGAAGGGGTCCCCGCCCTGGGCGCGATGCGCCAGACGGAAGGCCGTGCCCACGGCCTCGGTGAGCAGGAGGGGAAGGGCGTCGTTGATAAGGACGGTTTCCAGGATCTCGCCCAGGCCCATGGCCTCGACCTTGACCAGGCTCTTGCCGGCGCCTTCGGTCGTATTTTCTCCTTCCTGGTGTACAAATCCAAACTGTTTGCTCAGGCCCGCCGCCTTGATCATGCCGGCCATGGCAAAAGACGCAGCGATGGAGGAGACGGTGCTTATTATAGCTTCTCTGAGGATCGGATCCTTGGTCTTGATATGCCGTTCCAAGAAGCCGGTAATCCATTTGGTCAGTTCGCCCTTGCCGAGACCCATGACGCCTCCCTTGGCGAAGTTGCCCAAAAAGGTCTTCCACTGGAACCCGTCCTTGATGACGGAATCGTGGTACGAACCGGCGGCCAGGCGGCCCACGACCAACGCCGTGCCGAGCACCGAAGCGAAGGCGCGGGCGTCCTCCGCGTTCCATTCCCCGCTGAGGATCTTGGCCGTAGTAATGCCATTCGCCAAAGCCGAAATGCCCTCGCTGAAGACGAACCACTCCGCACTGCCCGCGAGCTTGCCCGCGGTCTCGCCTAGGGCGCCTCCGGCAGCAAGGGCGCTAAGAATCTTGACCAGAGCGGTAATCGCGAATTGAGTGTTCGTCATGCCGGGAAGCTGGTCGACGTTGCTGTGCCACTTGGAACCCCAGACAAAGGCTGACATGGCGTCGGAGACGATCTTCTTCTCCTTAATTTTACCTTCATCGGCGAGGACATAGCCGGTGAGCTTTCCGGAAAATTCATCCTTGCTGAGCATCATGGCCCGGCCGATGTCCGTGTAGAAGACGTTGTCCTCGTCAAAGGCCGTGACCATGACGAAATGCTCGTCTTCCAGGCTCGCGATGAAGGGCGTTTCGAGATGGATGATCTCGACCGGCCGCAGGCGCGCGGGCCTGAAGCGCAGGCCGTAGGCCTCGGCCACCTTGGCGAGGGCGAACAGCGAGGTCTTCAGCCGGGTGTCGTTGGGGTGGATGACGTTGTTCATGATGTCGACCATCAGGGTGACCACGGAAAGGTCCATGAGGGGCGCTTCGATATCGTGCCGCGTCAGAAGGTCGCGCAGGGCGTAGACGGCGCAGTTGAGCGGATAGGTTGTTTTCGCCCGTATCCAGGAATAGAACCTGCGCACCCGGGCGTTGGTGAAGAACTCTTTGGACTGGATGTGGAGGTCTCGCTTGGCCAGCTCAGGGTCGGTGATGGACAAATCGGTCAGGGTCAGGCTGATCCGCGGCTCTTCTTTATAGGCGACCTGGCGCAGGAGGTTTTCCACGCTGGCCGCGATCTCGGCCGAGATCTTTTCATCCCGGGTGGCGTCCGGACTGACATAATGGGCCGCCCGGTCCTTCCAGAGGACCGCCGGGTTATAGTTCAGAGCCCAGCTGATCTGGTCCGGGACAAAGACAAGCACCAGGACCAAGGCCACCGTCCTTATCCAGCCCTTGAACCGGCTTTTGAACGGCTTTTGCCCTTCCTCGGGGGGCTCGGGCCTGGGCCCGAATATGTCTTCTTTAACGTTCATCCATTTCCCTTTGCTGTCTCAATGCCCATAAATATCCAGTCTGGACATTGAGATTGTTCTTTTCTGATCCCTGAGGGAAAAACACGCGGTTCGGCCTGACGGCATGGGTTTTCGCAAGAACCGGAGCCGGCCTGTACGGATCGGTGAAAATGGCGGGCAGCCATACCGCGGTCCATCCTCTTAATAATTCAAACAACGGAACCAGGATCTGCGTCCAGCCGCGGGGAAGATCATATGGCGTTCGGAGAGCCCGACAACAACAGAAGTTGTTATCCGGGTCCAAAAGATGAAGCGGTTGAAAACAGCGCGCGCTGTTTGTAGAAAAAATTACCAATGCTTTCTCCGTGGCTTTTTTTGCGCCCTCGCTTGCGCTCGGGACTTGTCCCGGCCGATGCCTTCTTTAATGATTGTGCCGGGAATGATCTATTGCCGCCGTCAGTCCTAGGTTCCCGACGGGCGGCAAACAAAAAGGGCTGCCAGTCATTCCTGTATGGCAGCCCATTATATTCTTATTAAAATATAATGCGAAGACAAAATCTTTTTTTGTCTGCAAAAAAGTGATCATTTCCGTGGCTTTCCCTTTAGCACTCCGGGTTCAGGGCTACCATAAGCCGTTGCCGGCCTATGCTTTGACTCCGTTCTTGCGTTATAACTATACCATATTAATCATGCTTCTGCAAGCGGCCGGATTTTTTTAACATCATATTTACCAATTAGTTACGTTGGTGAAACAATTTTATTTCTAATTTAAAAATTATTAAGTCATACCTATGCCGATTTTTAACAAGACCTTTCACAGGGACGCTTTTTATGTGCAACTTATCAAACAGGTTCCACGACTTATTATCAACTTTTTTAACTTGTTTATCGTCGAGAAATTCTTATTTTCATTAGTACGAGCTGTTGATTTTTCGCAACTGTTTAATTTTCCGGTCATTTTATGTCTGATGAAATTTTTATACACTCTTGTCAAAAAACTCTCATTATAAATGCGCGCTTTTCCATTCTGGAAGGATTTTTTTTGCTGACGCGGTTTATTGCGGGTTTATCCGCAAACTGGCTCATGTGTTCGCTGGGGGACTTAAGGAGGTCTTAAGGCAATCGGGCAGAGGCCGGGACACCCGGCACAAAGACTGTTTCACGGGTGAAAATACCGGCATCATTAGAAGAAAAACATAATCCTATAAGGTGTAAATAGAAGAACGGACTACGGGAGGGGGGCTATTTATGTCCAATCAGATTGGACATAAATGTCCAATCTATAAGGGCAGATGCCGGCGAAAGGGTGCGAAGGGTTAAGCTGAGAGCATGGGGCCTTGCGTTGGGTATTGAAAATAGGGGGCATTGGGCGTTGAGCATAGAGCGCAGGGCGTAAAGCGAAGGACAGGGGACGCGGAGAATAAAAGACCTGCCGGATAATACGCTGTTTTTACATCAGTTCTTATCTCTTAGCCCTAACCTCATCCCCCTGTCAGGATGCTCATGGATTCCATTGTGCTGCGCGACATGAAATCCAGGATGATCGGCGCGCCGACCAGGATGGCCACAACAGGGAAGATAAAAAGGAGAAGGGGGGCAAGGAGCTTCAGGGGCGCCTTCAGGGCGATCTTCTCCCCGCGGCGGTAGCGGACCATACGCATATCCTCCGAAAGGATGTTCAGGGCGTCGCCTATGGAGGTCCCCATGCGGTCGGCCTGGATGAGCGTCCGGGAAAAGGTCGACAGGTCGGGCAGTTCGTACTTTTTGGCCATATCCCGCAAGGCCTCCCGACGGGGTTTGCCCACGTTGATCTCCTGAAGGATCAGACTCAGTTCGTTGAGCAGGATGGACGGCGGGGATTTGTCGATAACCCACTTGAGGGCCAGCATGAAGTCCAGACCGGCGTTGACGCAAAGGCTCAGGAGGTCTACGGTGTCGGGGAGCTGTTTGATAATGGCGTTTTTCACCTTCCTGACCTTCGTCTTCAGCCAGAATTCGGGGATGTAATAGCCTCCCCCGATAATGACAAGGATGAAGAAGACAAGGGTCTCCTGCGTCGCCCGGGGGAAAAAGGCCATGAACAAAAAGACGATCAGGACCTGCTTCAAGAGCATAAATTCTTCCGGGGTTATGTCCAGCTGGGCCGCCCCCAGGTCCCTGGCGAGACGACGGCCAACAACATTATGACACAGGGGCCTGTTAAAAAGGGCCAGGCGGGACAGCATTTTTCCGACAATCGTCCTGTGCCTCTTCCTGGGCGCTCTCCTCTGCTGGGGCTCTTCAAAGCGGCTAAGATGCGGCCTCTCCTCTGTGTGGGTCCCGAAGAGGCCGTAAATCACGAAAAAAGCCGAAATAAAAGCCAGGAGAAATGAAAAACCGAGCATGAACCGTATCCTCCCCAAACCGACCGGTTCCACCTCGTAGGTGGAAGGGGTTTTATCAGAAGTCTTTGAAATTGCTAATCTTCCAAATTAAAAATGCGCCTATAAGCTCCATGGCGACGCACGCCCCCAGCAAAGTCCGGCCGATTTCCGTGTTAAACATGCTGTCGAAATAATTGGGATTACTGGAAAGTACGATGGAGGCAAAGACAATCGGCAGGATCGACATGACCCCGCCCTGGATCCGGCCCTGAAGCGTCAAATTGTTAAGATTTTCACGCAGCTTCCTGTTCTCCCTGATCGTGTTCACGATACGGTTAAAAATAACCGGGAGGTTGCCTCCTGTCTCCCGTGCCAGCAAAATCGTCGTGATCACCTGCTGTAGGGAAACCGAAGGCATGCGGCTGTAGAGGTGGGCAAAGGCCTCATCCAGGGGGATTCCCATCTTGTTTTCCCCAAGAAGGATCCCGAACTCCTGATTGGTCGGCTCCGACATTTCCTCTACCACAACTTCCATGGCCTGGACGAGGCTCAACCCCCCTTTGAGGGCGCTGGACATGATCATCAGCGTGTCGACCATCTGGCTGTCGAACTTGTCCCTCCGCCTCTGCTCCATGGATCTTACCGCGATCATCGGGATGACCAGGCCAGCCATAAAACCCAGGACCACACCGGCGGCCTTGAACTCGGGCGGACACAGCATAAAGAGCAAAAAGGCCAGGACAAAGGGGCCGAAAGTGTACATAAAAAGGACCTTGCTGGTCTGCTCGCGCATAAACATGCGGTCCAGGCGGTCCGAGAGCTCGTTCGTCCGTTTACGGTTGACCTGTCGGGCCTTCTCCACCACCGAAGGCAGAAGCAGGTAGTGGCATAAGGCGCTCACCGATCCGAATGTCAAGGCCATTATAACGACCCACATGGCTATTTTCTCCCTTGATATTCTTCTTCACTCCTGTCCGCTTGTCAAAAACAACGCAGGCCAAACAAAAATCTTGCGCTTACCGGACATCACCGGGGAGGCAGGGCTGAACCGCACCGGCCGTCCTTTGCCACCGGAACACACCTGGGATCTATACAACGCAGAGTCGTTCAGAACGGATCCAGATTGTTTGCGCACTCCTCGTACAAGTCGACCCTGTACCACGCCCCTGCAATAGGCGAATAGGCGCATTCTACTGTTCTTTCGGGATCATAAATCCGGCCATAGCCGAAACTGTCACCGGCCTCCTTCCAATACCCCGCAATACCCCGCAACAAATAAGGAGCCATCAGGATAAAGGCGGCAAGGATAACTGCGATTAACACCGCATATTCGCTCATGGCCGAACCGTATCTTGTTTTGCAAAAAGCGGCCATAATTACCACTCTCCTTCACAGGGCGTAAACGCGGTATAAATACCCCTGCGCCTCTCCGCAAGATCAACCAAATGGCCGACATCCCGGAAGAAGTACTCAACGCACGTCTCATCTTTAACACCCCGACGTAATAGCTGTGAGGCAAGATCCCAGCACCGAGGATTATCCCCTCTCCGATTCAAAAGAAAAGCCTCCTCTCCGGGTCTGGAAACAGCGCTGCTCTGGGGGGCGCAGACCGAATCAAGCCTTTCCGGGCTGATAGGCGTTGTGCCCGGACGGCTGTACACGAAACGCCAGATGCGAAATCTATTGGCAAATTCGACAAAGTCGTGGTCCTGGTCATAGCGGATAACGCGTGACTTGACCGTCCCTCCCCGAAAACAATGCGTGTCATCATCGTATTCCCTATCGCCCACAGAGTCTTCATCGCACGCAACGTGCCGGTCCAGACTGTCCACCAGCGAATAATAACGTTTCGAGCCCCCGTAACGCTTATAGTGGTGCACATAGGGGAAATCCGATTCTGGACAATCATCGTTATATCCGCCCAAGTTATGGCCCTGCCTCCCGCAGCGGCAGTCACAGCGCGTCGGCAGTTTCGTTTCAGCGTACACGATATGCCACATCCCGCCGTCTTCTTCCGTATCCTTCCAGCCGTACATGGCCCGTCCGGGCAAGGCGTAATCTGTTTCTTTCATAAACCGTTCCCATTCTTCTATCATCTGCTGAACGCCGCCGTAATCACCGGAAGCATGCGTAAGAAAATCCTCGATTTTCCTGATAGCGGTCGTCAGCGTCCCGTCCGTGTCATTGATCAATCTGTTCAAAACGCTGTCATCGTCGGTTACGTATTCCCGGAGAAACTTGACGCGGTAATCGATCTTGGCGTATGTGTTGTTCTGCGGATCAAACGTGTCCCGGTATTCTTCAAGGCAGGCGACAATGTCGGACATGGTTCCCGTCACCCCTTCGGGCGGCGTGTTATCGGAACAATTGGCCCCGCTCTCGTAACACACGGTGAGGCAGTCGGTCCCGTCCTGATCGATGTAGGTGCCGTCCCTCCACTCCTCGAGCTTTTCCTTGACGCCCCTGAGATAGGCCAGCCAGTGAGCCAGACGGCCCCGTTCGGGGTGAATCCAGTAAAAGGCTTGCGGGAACCAGGAAGCAACGGTCCGGCCCAGGACCAAAACATCCTTGGAAAGAATCGAATCCGCCCAGGCCACAAATTCATTGATCTCCATAGACATCTGGTCCAAAGGATCCCGGGTCCAATTGTAGGGGTCGGTAAGTGTAGTCCCTGCAGGGTTGTCCGTATGCTCTGTATAGCACGCCCCGTCGGCCGCGCACGGCCCGCCGTCCGGATCACAGGCGTCGCACCCGGGCAGACAATGCAGCCAGGGACAGAGCTCATCATACGGCGAAACGGCATCGAAAGAACAATACATGTCGTCGCCGGGCTTCCAAAGGCTGTTGACCTGTATCACTTCATGGTGGGCATTTTCTTCATAAGGTATGCCGGGCTGGTGCGGACAGGCGTCTTCATCCATAACCAGGTCCGTCGCATTCGGAACGGCGTCGAAGCGGTTTCCCTCATGCACACAGCAGGTTTGAAGATCGACGGCCCTGAGAGGACAATCCGGCAAATCCGGATTCCTGACGGAAGGGACTTCACATGCCTCATAGTCCGTATTGCACCACACGCACAGTTCCCGGCGGCCAAACGCGGAGACATGAATTTCGTTCACTTCACGCAGATCGACCATTTTGCCGAAAACCCACAAAAGACGGAACAGACCTTTCGCGTCCGTGACCATCCGCCCGCCGGACGTATTAACAGTACGGTCGCCGCCGATGGGGTCATCTTCCGGAATGCCGGAAACTGGATCGTCTATGCATTTCGCGTTTCCGTCGTCCCGACCGAGAAAAGGTTTAAAATAAAGGGTATCCCCGGGATCTAATTCGTCGTTGTGGAAAAACGGGTCATAGATGCGGCAACGCCCATCATAGCAGTCTGTCCCGCAGTAATGCCCCAGGGATGAGCACCCCGCCCAAGAGAAGGCGCACAAGGGGTTGCACTCCGCGTACGCCCGGCCGATATCCTCAAAATCATCGTTATCCCTGGAGCATTCGGAATGATCGAGGGGGGTATTCGTCCGGCAAAAATTATAAGCAGCGCGACAGCATTCCGGATGTTCATCACGCGCCTGCGGATCGCTGCAGTCCAGGCCCAGACACGGTGGGACAGGAGGAGGAGCGCAACACACGTGGGCGATGTCATTTTCACATCTTACTGGAGAGAAAAGCGCCCAGTCGTCTCCGTGAACATTCAGATGGGGAACCCGCCAGGCATTCGAACCAGAAAGACCTTTAAGGTAATAATACGGCTCATAGACGAACTCGCCGAGATCCGTCAGAAAATTCGCCACGGCCTGCGGGTTGGCCGTGGGAGGCGTGAAATCCTGGACGCGAAAGGCCGTGTAATAATAAGCGAAACGGCTGACTCTGTCATGCGGCGCGAAAAGCCCGTCCATATCCATGTCATAGATATCATCGACGACCTCGGAGTCCGTGACGCTGTTCCTCAACGCTGTGTAGATGCCCCGTTCGACAAACTGGTCGGCCGGCGATTCGATGGACTCGAACATCGTATTAAGCAGTTGATCCAGCCCGGGCTGGATCACAGAAAGCTGAATGGCCGCCGAACCCAGCGCCGCCGACAGGCCAATGATAGAAACGACTGCCATAACCGGTCCCGGCTGACAGGTGAGCACCGATATAATGGCCGCAAAAATCGTCAGAATAGCCACCGCCAACCCGGACCACTTGTCAACAGTCAGGTCATCGCCGCATTCCTCTTCGCCGCCAAGCTGCGCTTGATACATGCTCTCGGCGTAACTGGCCATGAGGGATCCCATGAAAGCCGCGCTCGTGTTTGAGGCCATGGTCGTGTAAACCCGGATCTGGGCGATCTTGCCCAGATTAAGGGTCACCGCGAAAAAGATCAGGCCGACGGCGATGAGGATCACCAGGAGTAACGCGACCTGGCCCCGGCGGCTACCGCCGATCGCGGAAAAAATGCCCTTCCTCTTTGTTCCCCGCATCCACCTGTTCATTGATGTCAGCATGGCCTATTCTCCATAGATGACGTCGTTGGGCATGACAAAGTCGAAACCGTCCCTGGCCGGCCGTTCAAAGCTTATCGAAACTTGGGTGTCAGGCCTTACAGGATCATTATTTTCAAAATCGTCTCTGACTTCCCTCGTTAACACAGACCAGTGGGCGGACGAACGGCCCACCAGGCTCATGCCGCACCAGCGGAAGGCCATGACCGTGCCGTAGACAAGAACCATCAGGGCGATCATACAGAAGGCAAACTCGAGCAGGACCTGGCCCTTGGGATGACCGCGGTGGTTACCATAAACTTTTCTTTTCATAAGACCTGCCTCATAATTACTGCCAAATCAATGCTGTCCAAACTGCTGTCATTGCGAGGCCGCTTTAATTCCGCGGGCTGGTGTCCGTGATCCACCGTGTGCCGCGCCTCTCGCCTATCCGGCTGCGGATGTGCAAAACCTTGGTCTTCTGGTCGAAGCAATGCCGGTAAATCAAATCCGGAATCGGGGCCCCGGCGCCCTGCGAAAGGCACGCCTCCGGTCCGCAGTTCCAGTAGACGGCGCGCCTGCGCCCTCCGACCGGGATGGTCACGCTTGCCCCCGGGTCAGGCGGACAAAAAGGATCCTGCGCGGGATCACAGCAACAAACAACGTCGGGACCGTAATTCTTCCGGCACAGCCGGCCGGTATCGTTGCTCAGCTGGATCTTCCTCTCTATGATGTCCAGACGGTCGCTCTTTTGCTCGGAACGGGACTGCCTGTTTGCCTCGGTAATCCGAAGGAATGTCCCCCGCCGGCCTTCAACGTTGGTCTGGGTAACCATGGCCTGCTCCGAGGCCAGTCCCGGTGCCACCCTATCCGGATGGAACCTTTTGTCCCAATCACCGAATGTTCCGTCCCAGTCTCCGTCCTGGGAATCCATGACGTAAAATTTGACTATGATCGCGTCTGTGCTCGACAAAGGACATTCCTCTTCGTCCGGAGAAGAAGAGCTGCCGTCTGCCCAAACAGTGCGGTCAAGGTGATCGGTATACCCCATCACCTGCTCTTCCTTGCCGTCGAGATCGACGTCCAGGCCGGTCACGCCCCCTTCGCCGAAATTGACGACCGAGGTCGTGCCCTTCACATAGTCCCACTGCCAGGGAAAGGCCGTCATGGCCAGATCCGACCCTATGACGTCGCAATAATCAGGATTACCCGTATTACCCGTGCATTTCTGACCCCGCCCGCCTGTGTAAAACGTACTGCTCAGATCAAGGTTGAAACGGTCCTGGAGGGGCATGTCCCACGGAAAATGGACCGGACACCTTTCCCTCACCAGACAAAACCGTTTGTCGCGGGACAAAGGCAGATTGGCGAGCCGCGCAAGGAACACGCCGCAGCCGGAGCCCCCGGAGGCAAAACAGGGCGCCGGCTGAACTGTCCAGTTGTTCTCCGTGGACCAGACCCTCCTGTAATCAATGCCATCAGGGCATTCGTCCGGAAACGCCGGCGTGCACGGATGCACTTCGTCGTCCCTCCGGCCCGGAGAACAATCATAGCCGTAATTGTTTTCGGTATTTGTCACGCGCGCAACCGTCACGACCTTGTACCTGGCCGTCGAAAACGTAAAAGGTTCGCCGTTCACAAAAATATCCATCATGGGCACGCTGTCCTTCATCCAGTCTGTCGGGAGCATAAGGTCGTTGGTGAAGGCGCCCGATCCCGTCACGATGTAGGGCGTGCGGTTCTGCGAAGCGTATTTTCCGGGCGAAACATCCTGCCGGTCTTCGATGTAAATCACCGTGGCGGATTTCCGGGCGGTGTTGTCTGCGACTCCCGCCTGATAAGAAAGCTTTAGAGCCATGCGCATGGCGGCAAGCTGCTGGTTCTGGTTGTAATTAAAGTTGACCGCGTAGCGGATCATCGCCCCTATGACAAAGATCAGGATGGCCCCGAAGACCGCCAGCTCCGACACGGTCTGGGCGCGGGTCGGCATGCGGTTAATGGCCGGAGCCTTTTTCTTCTCTCCTCTTGCGCCTTCCATTGCCAGGTTCCCCCGATCCTTAATACCCTCTCACGGTGGAGTCGCCCGTCCTCGTGTCCAGGGATTCGACGACGTCGTTGCGCATGGTCGTCAGGCCGTAAGCGTTTTCTTCGGTCCATACCACGGACTCGATGTTCGTATCAAGCGTATGCGTGATCTGGGTGTCCATGTTGGTCGGGTCGTACTGGTCGCCGAGGCTGTCCACCGCCTCCCGCCACCGGCCCTGGATGCCCCGTTTGATATAGAGGGTCATGGCGATCAGGGCCCCGATGACGATGACAAAAATAAAGGCGTATTCCACCGTTGTCTGGCCTTTGCGCGTACTGTTGAACGAACGGATGTTCTTAAACATATCCTCTCCCAGCTGGCGCCCCGGAGGGCTAATCGACGGTATTACGGAACCCCAGGTTGCTGAGCGTCCGAGTCTCCTGCCTCACGCGGTCATCGTACAAATACCCCAGGGAGTCCGCCGCGGAAGGCCTCTGCAGGGTGGTCTTGGTGCTTCGCGAACGCGTACTGGTATAGGAATTGACCAGGTAGCCGCTCGTCGCGTCCTCCCGGAATTCCGCCTCGTTCTGGCGCCCGATCTGGTCGGCCGCCACCTTCACCGCCGCCTGGATCCCCCGGCGGATAAAGACCGACATGACGACCAGGGCCCCGATGACGATCGAGGCCAGCATGATGTGCTCGAGTAGCGACTGGCCTTTGTCCCTTTTTGCGCCTAACATCATGGTTTGTCTCCGTCTAGAAATCTCACGGCGTCTCCTCGCCCTCTCCCGGCGGAAGCTGGACGCTCGTCGTCTCGATCCGGGATGAGGCGTCTGTTTCCTTTACGGCCGTCGGACCGGTATCGGGATCCACCGTCAGGCGGTACGTGTCAACCGAGTTCGAGGCCACGACCGAATTGGTGAGGGTGTAATAAGGTTCGTATCCCGAATACAGGACCGTGCCCTCCGCCATGTACCCCCTGTCGTTCAGGGTCTGGACCGCCCCCCGGACGCTGTCGGTCATGTGCATCCTGGCATCGAACAGCTTGCCCTGGATGGCCCGTTTGCCCAGGACCGCCATGGCGCTCACCGCGGCGAGCGCCACCCCCAGGACAATAACGTATTCCGTGGCCACCTGCCCCTGCCGCAGGCGTCGCGTATATAAGAGAAGACGTCTTTTCATAACGCTCAAACCCAACCTTATACTGTTATGTCGCAAAAAGGGCCGGCCGTCCATACCTGGTTCATATTTTTGCGGCGCCGCCCTTTTTTCCACCTTTCTGCCCAAAAAAACAGGCTTGCCCGGAAAGCCTCTCTCCGGGTAAGCCCGTCTGTTTTCACGCAGGATTAACCCCAGTATTCGTATTGCGTGTTGTGGATCTGCGTGTTGATGGTCTCGTTGGTCTGCTCGTTCCCGATGATCTGCGAGGTCAATTCGCCAAACTCATTCTGCTGTCTCGAGGTGGAGCTCGAACTGATGACCTTGGAGTAGTTGGTGTTTCCCGGAGAGTACTGTTCATCCGAGACGTCGTCCGCGGCCGACTTCAGGCTCCCCTGGACCGCGCGTTTGATGTACACTTGGATGGACAATAAGGCGCCGATGATGATGATGATCAGCACCGTGAACTCAAGGGTACTCTGCCCTTTTCTTTTGCGTTTTTTATTGAGTGTTTTAAACATGTCTCTTTACACCTCCTCAATTATGCTTCAACAGGTAAACGGTTGCGTACTGCCGTCAAGGACAAAGCCGGCGTTAGATATCGATCTCATCAGCACCGTTGTAGGTCGTGATCTGCTGTCCTGTCCTCGTGGAATTGGTACTGCCTGTCTGCCCGACACCGCCGATCTCAGTATCCCTCACCTCCTGGGATATCTCCAAACGCGAGTCCCTGGTCGAGGTGTAATCGCTGGACAGATAATCCGGCTCGTACTGGCTGGTCGCCTTGCCGTCGTCCCTGAGGAAGTTGGCGCCCGCTGTTGTCAGAAACTGCGTTGCGTCGAACAGCTTACCCTTGATGGCGCGCTGGATATAGACCTGCATGGCCACGACCGCCGCGATGACCAAACCGAGCATGATCGCGTATTCGGCCGTGGACTGCGCCTTTTTGTTTTTTCTTATCTTTTTAAACATTGATATTCACCTCCTGATTAAACCTTCTCATAGACAAGTTATCTGCTTCATTATTGCGCGTTTGACGCGGGCCGGGAGTTTCTCAGGCGGTTGGCCATATCGAGCATCCCGTTGGTCCCGTAGGTGTACGTCTGCGTCAAGTGGGTCTGGAAAATCCCCGGCAGAAAGATCGTGAGGACCAGGATGATCACCGCGACAAGAATGATGTATTCCAAGGTGCTCTGCGCTTTTTTTGATCTTAATCGTTTAAACATTGACTTTCCCTCCTTTAGACTTTTATCCCTCCCTTACATTCAAAGGAAGGCCTAAGGACTAATGCGACCGGAATTCAGCCTCTATTTTCTTTTGGGCTGCCTGAACCGAACGATACACGTAGGTACTCATCGCTGTTATCGCCGCAGAAACCAGGGAAACGATCACGGTGTATTCCACTATGTTTTGTCCTCTTCGTCCCAACCGTTTGATGAACCGCATCCGTTTCCTCCCGCGTGCATCGAAGAAAATAGATCCCCCGCATGCTCCCCTGCCCTCAATACTGCCGTTGAGACCGCACGGCGCTAAAACAGGGCAACCCTTCCGGAGCCTGAATTCCTGGACGGGGATGTCTATGACCCGCCCCTATAGAAAAAGGGCTGATCCCCGGCCCGGTAAAGTCAAACCCGCGGACCGGGATTAAAACACCTTCCGGTGTAATATCCTGATTCACAAAAAACAAAAAACCTCCAGACCCGAAAATCTGGAGCTTACGCGCTTGCATCCCTGATGACAGAAAGAAATTTTCGACAAAATCCCATAACCGTTTAAATCTATATTTCATTGCTTCTCCGTGGCTAAGAAACAATTCATTCGTTTAAATTACTAAACATGTGAAGCGCTACTAATATAGCACACACTATGTGAACCGTCAAGTAAATAAGCCTATATAATTATTGATGTTAACCCGCATTTTTTAAATCTTAAAAAATATTTTTACAACAAATTTCTGCTCATTTTTTCTTAATAAACAAGCCTCTATTGATTCATTTGCCAAAAGCGTAATTCGTCGTTCTAATTAGACATTCTTGCGGTGAAATTATGCGGCGTGACTCCCGCCTCACCCGATTCATCCACACCTCCGCAGGCCTCCTGCCGGCAGCACGGTATTCACCTGGAAGGCAAAAATGCGGATTTTCGAACACAAGGCAAAACAGCCTCAAAATCGAGCCGTCTGATCATTAAAAGCGGCTTTCCCAAAAAGGACGCAATGACATCAATCAGCCTTTAGAAAAAGACCGGACACAAGGAGGGGGGATTGGTAAATTAGAATGGACAATAATGTTGTTATGATTGGACATTAAAGCCATTAGAGGAGCTATTATTCGTCCACAACATCCAGAATCAGCCTTTTGCTCCGGGGACTGACAACGCAGCGATTGGTCACAGCCCGGGCAGCCCGCTTAATCTCCCGGACTTCTTCCATCTCAAGATTCCCGGCCTTTAAAGAAACCTCGAGGACCTCTCCGTTAATCTTTAAGAAGCCGGGAAGCCTGTAAACTTTTTCGTTGAGCGCGGAAAACGGCCACTGGCTGACCGTCCGTGAAAAATAGTATTTCTGACAACAGGCGTTCAGGCCGGCTAAAACCAGCCTGCCGTATTCCCAGGGATCGGGGGGCAACGCCTGGATGTCCACCTCTTTGCCCTCCGGAGATTTCAGGCTGTCGGTCAAGGGGAGCCCTGTGCCTTTTCCGCCAACTTCCTCTTCCTGCGACAACATATCAGGCCAACGGTTTAAAAGAGCGCGCACAAGGGATTCGGCGCTCAAGGCCTCGCGGGAGGCGTTTGTCAGCAGGACCATCCGCGGGCGGTCTTCTTTCAGGAGAAGGACGGCGCGCAGGGACGCGCTTCGTTCTTCATGGCGGATGTTGACCTCCGCGGGGATCTCCTCATAAAAGATTTTCTCCGACGTCCAGGGGAAATTCAGCGCCTTCGGGCCGCGCCGTCTTTTCGAGACAAAATCCTGAAAAACAGGCTGGTCCTCGTGGAGACAGCCGATAAAACGGCGTGTCTTATGCGGTATCGACGAGAAAGACACCTCTTCGCGCCCGCCGGGATCCAGGACGCTGATCCTCTGTATCTGTTTATGCGGCGATCCGCAAAAGGACCAGACCAGATTAAAAAATGACGGCGCGAAATATTTTCCGGCCCGGAGCCTGCGCACAAAAAACGGGACGTCATTGACCATGACCTGTCGGACACAGAGCCCCAGCAGCTGATTGAGCGGAGAAGACGGACCCTGAATCTCTTTGGCCTCCCGGGCGATACCCCCGTTTTGTCCGTCTGAACACAGGCGCGACCCGTCGGCCAAATGCAGACACAGGCAGGACGCCTCAGCAAAGGCCGCGGGGATTTCATTCGTAAAATGAAAACAGATGGCTTCGTTATCCTCTATCCGCGAAAGCAACGCCCTGATGTCGTTGTCCTGCGGCCAGGACTCCGGACCGCGTTCGACCCAGGAAAAAGCTTCCCGCGCCAGGACGATCTTGTCAGGGCGGTCTATGTCCAACGCCGGGCCGTAAACCAGCAAATCCGCCGCGGCCCGGGCCGTCGCGTCCCGGACATCCGGAAGGCTTTCTTTAAACAAACGGAAAAGGACGTTGTCTCCCATGAGCTCCCACTGGGCCGCCTTCAAAAAAAACATGCCCATGGCGTCGCGCAACACGCCGAGATCCTCAGTGGTTTTCAGCGTGATCGCCTCTTCGCTGTTCATATCCCGCGGCGGCGCCCCTTCGGGGGAAAGAGCAAGGGCCTCTTTGCTATTTTGGACATTATTTACAATGCTTTTTTGTCCACTCTGGACATCAAACCTTGATCCTTTACCTCCACCGACTGTTCGCCCTTCCGGTCGAGAGCTAACGGCATATCCGCGAGACATCGGAAGCTCATCAGACCCCGGGTCTGCCGCGGGCTTTTTCTTGATCGCTCGCCGGCCCTCTCCAGACCTGTCCTTCCGTCCCGCGGGGGAGCGCTCCTTTCCGGGCCCTTTCTCTCCGGCGTGCCGGCCGACCGGACTGCTGAGCCCGGTCTCCTTGAGCACGGCATTCACCGAAGACTTTGAAACATGGATATTAAAGGCTTGCCTGACAATGTCCGCGAGTTTGCGGCAGCTGAGGTTCGGGTCAGCCTTCTTCCGGTCGATTATAAATCGAAGCACATCGTCCGTTAATTTATAAATAACCCCCATAAGATTTCCTTTTTAAAAATGTAAGAATGGACATCAATTTTTTATTTTGGACAATTTGGCACCATTTAGTATAACACCGGCCCTTGGGGCGTCAACACCCGAAATGAGATTTTCGCGCGTTTGAACGCGAAAATCCGTTTTTGAACGCCTCCGCGTCCTCCCGGACTTTTCTTCATATTGTATGGAAATGTTTTTATCCTGAGGCTATACTTGAGACAGGACGCCGGGGAAGAGCGCGGTCATCCTTTTCCGGCGGCTTATCCGAACCGGAGGAGCCTATGAAAAAATGCCCGTACTGTTTTGAAGAACTCGGCGAACAAACCAAGCAATGTCCGCACTGTGAACAGTTCATCATCGACCCCGTTATCGAAGTGGATTACAGGAGTGTTGAAAAAAAGAAGTGCCTCTTCTGCGGAAAGAAAGTGCTCAAGGAGGCGCGATTCTGCCGTTACTGCAAGAAATGGCTCGATGAAATCGATTCGGCCGCGAGCGATTACGACCTTTTGTGAGGACGGGACAGCTTCTGTCTTCTGTCTTCTAATCGCTATCCTCAATAACCAAGATCTTATCTCCAAAGCGGGAACCTGTTCGGCTCACCGTACCCGCGGGTAATTCGACGACATAGTCCGCTTTGGTGAAATACGGGCTTATCCTTTGCGGCGGGATGTTCTCGACGATACTCACCACGCATCCGTCCTGACCGACAAAAACCGCATCGATGGCAAACCGCATGAAGAACATGTGGATGCACCGGCAGCGGGGGATCAGGAGGCCTTCTCCGGACTTCAGGCCGGAACGCCCCAGCAGGCCTTTGATGCGCGCGATAAAACCATCCGCCCTGCTCGCGGATTCGGCAAGAAAAGTGTTGCGGGTTTTATTCAGGATCTTCATGCGGAAGCCGGTCGGCGGGCCGCCGGTCATTTGGGAGTAAAGATCTCTTTTTTGACGGGAATGCTTTGCATAACAAAATCGCCGTAACATTCCGGGACGTAGCCCGTGGCTGTATAATCCCCCACGATCCTTCCTTCCGGATCGATGCCCTTTTGGGAGAATTTGAAAATGTCGCGCTGGTCCAGAAGGGATTCGGCCTTCAATCCGAGGACCTCCGATATCCCTGTCACTTTCCTGCTCCCGTCGGAATAGCGGGCGACGTGTACGATGATATCGATGGCGGTGGCGATCATCTCGTTCATGGCCCTGAGGGGCAGCTCCACGCCTGCGAGAAGCATCATGGAATTCATGCGGATAATAACGTCCCGCGTGGAATTGGCGTGGATGGTGGTCAGGGACCCGTCGTGGCCGGTGTTCATCGCCTGGAGCATGTCCAGGACCTCCGCCCCGCGGCATTCCCCGATGATGATCCGGTCGGGCCGCATGCGCAGGGTGTTGACAAAGAGGTCCCGGATCGTCACGGCGCCCTTGCCTTCGACGTTCGGCGGACGGGACTCCAGGCGCGCCCAGTGGCTCTTCTTCAGCCTAAGCTCGGCGGCATCCTCTATGGTGATGATCCTCTCCCCGTCGGGTATAAACTGCGAGACGACGTTCAGGAGGGTTGTTTTTCCCGCGCCGGTCCCCCCGGAGATAATGACATTCTTGCGCCCGAGAACGCAGGCGTGGATAAACTCGGCCATTCCCTCGGTCAGGCTGTTGTGTTTGTACAAAAGGTCGTTGACGGTGATCCTCTCCCGCCCGAACTTCCGGATCGTGAGCATGGATCCCTGCAGGGACAAAGGCGGAATAATGGCGTTGATGCGGCTTCCGTCGGGAAGACGGGCGTCCACCATGGGGACGGACTCGTCGATGCGCCGCCCCAGGGGGGCGATGATGCGCTCGATAACCGACCGGACCTGATCGTCGGAGATGAATCGCTTGTTGGTGAAAATCATCTTGCCGTGCTTCTCGACATAAATCTCGTCCTTGTTGTTCACCATGATATCCGTGACGTCCGGGTCGGCCAGAAAATCTTCAAGGGGCCCGAAACCCAGGGTCTCATCGGTGATCTCCTTGACCAGCCGCTGTCTCTCCGCGTGAGAGGAGATGATGCCCCCGGCCTCTTCCGCGAGAAGCCCGCTTATGATCTTGGCCGTGGATTCCCTCAGGCTTTCGGACTGCCGCGGGTCGTTCAGGGCGTCCCGCGTCAGCTGGTGCAGGTCCAGCTTCTGAATAAGTTTTTCATGGATATTCTTCTTGAGCTTTATGACCTCATCTTCCTCCTGCGTGATCTCGTAAACGTCTTTGGGGGCCGGGGACTGCTCGGCCAGGTTGATCTTCTCCCAGAACGTGTCCGGGCTTTTGAACCCCTCGGATGTCCTCTCACGGGCGATCTCTTTCCGCTCGACAACAACGCCGGGCTTCTTGATCTGGCCGGCCAGGCGCTTGAAGGCCTCCGAGACCTTGCTCTTCGGCGAATCCATGACGCAGGGAATGCCGCGGTTAAGGGCCATGCCGACCGTGCGCCCTTCGGAAGGAATATGGGCGAATATCTCGACGGGAAGGGCCGCCCGGACCTCCTGCCAGGCCACGCCGCCGCGGCTCTCCGAACGGTTCAGGACGACCTTGACCATCTTCATGGGGAAATGCAGGCTCTGCATCACGTCCAGGGTCCAGCGCGTCTGATAGACCGAAAGGATGTCCGGGGTGACGATCAGGAGGATCAGGTTCGAGTTGTCGAAGACCGTGATCAGCGTCTCGCTCAGGGCCTTGCCGGCGTCAAGGATGATGTAATCGTATTCGGCCGAGGCCAGGCGGATGAACATCTTCATGTTCTCCGGGCCGATATGGCCTGCCTGTTTGATATTCAGGATAGCCGGAACGAAGTCCAGTCCGCTGGTGTGCGCCGTCACGAACTTGGGCAGCATCTTCTGTTCGTCGGACGGGTCTCCCATTTCGCTGAAAAGATCAACGATAGAAAATTTCGGGGCCAGGTTCATCATCCTGGCCATGTCCTGGGCCATCTGGAAATCCAGGTCGACCAAAAGTACTTTGTGCCCGGCCAGGGCCAGTGACACAGAGAGGTTAACGGAAATGAATGTCTTCCCGACCCCTCCTTTATTGCTGAAAACGGTAATAATCTGGGCTGCCATTGGGCCTATTCCAGACTGTAAACGATAGGGATGGTAATTGTAATCTCCTCAAGACCTGTATCCGGCGGGAAATCGGAAAAGGGAGCAAGGCCTTTGGCTATCTTCAGGGCGTGTTCGTCAAACATATGATAACCGGACGATTCGGAAACATCCGCGTGGGCAAGCGTGCCGTCCTTGAGCACGATGAGGGTCAGCCGGACCGTCCCCTCCCAGCCGTACTGCCGCGCGACCGGAGGATAGACGATGTGTCCGGCGATGTCCTGCTGCAGCGCCCGGACATAATACGTGATGTCTTCCGGTTCTCCGGCGGAGACAACCCTTGCCGGCGACTCGACATGCCTCACCGGAGGCGGAACATACGTTTCTTCTGTATACACTTTTCGGGGGGCGCCGATGGAGACGGTCGTGTCTTGCGGCTGGAGGGCATGGTCCCATTCCTTTTGAGGGATAATGATCGGCGTGAGCGTCACCACCAATTCCGTCTCCGTGTCCGGGGTGTGGGACCTGTTGCGGAACAGGGCCCCAACCACGGGGATATCGCTCAAAAAAGGTATCCGGGAGACCGTTTCGCCTTCCGTCTGCTTCAGGAGGCCGGCGATGACAACGCTCTGCCTGTTGTCCAGCATCAGCTTGGTCTCCGTGTTGCGCGTGGTGAAGGCCGTATTGTTGCCCACGGAGTTCGTCGGGTCCAGGTCGCTGACTTCGATGTTCAGGTCGATCTGGATCTTTGATTTTTCCCGCAGGGTGGGGTTGCGCAGGGTGGGGCTGACCGTCAGGGTCACGCCGTAATCCCGGTAATCCACGTTTTCGGTAACGTTGCCGCCCGTGGAAGTCGTGGTCGAGGTGATAGGCACCTGTCCGCCGACGAGAAAGTTCGCCTCTTCGCCGCTGACCACGACCAGTTTGGGCTTGGAAAGGACTCGGCCCTTGCCTTCGGTGATTGCCGCGTTGATCGTGCCGATGATCTGTGTCGTCCGTTTAAAATCTCCCAATTTAAAAATATCGTCTGCGTCATCGATCTTTTTATTGCCGTAGTCGCTTTCGGCGTAGGAGAGGGCGCTTAACCCCGTCCAGCTCACGCCCAGGGTCTTGGTGAACGACGAACTGATCTCGGCGATCATCGCGTCAATCTGAATCAGGTCCTCGCCCTCCTTCTGTTTGACAAGATTCAGCAGGCTCCCGCGGAACGGGTCAAGGAGCATCTCGAATTCGTTGGCCTTTTTTTCATCGATCTCGCCGGACACAATGACCTTGCCCTCGCTCTGGTTGATGGCCAGATCCAGGCCGTAGATCTCGGCCCTCATCAAGAGATGCTCAAGACGCGATTTGACCAGCTCAAGATTGTCGTCAAAGACGCGTACGACATAGCTGCGCTTGCCTTTTTCATCCCAGAGGAAAAGGTTGGTGTGTCCTTTGCTTTTCGCGAGAAGAAGCACGTGATCACTTTCGATATTGGCGATATCCGCAATCTGGGGGTCGGACACCGAGACCCTTTCCAGGGCCTTAGCCTCAACGACCTCCAGATCCCCCCGAACTAGGTGGATCTCTTCTTCGGCATAAAGGGCGAACGCCCAGGATGTTGACGGCGGGATAAACCAAAGGCCTAACAAGGCCATGAGCCATAACTTTTTCCCTAAACGGGACCGCTGTAAGCGCTCACTTTTCATAAAGCCTGAAATTAACCTCCTCCTCTAAAAACTTGGATCGGGGGCGCGTATTCCGGGATATCCACATCAGGCGAAGGTTCCTCTTCCTTCTCTCCCCACAGGCCGAGATCCAAGCCCTGTGTTTCCTGAACATAGTCCGACAAAGACTCCCACGTAGCGGCAGGCAAGGCGAACAACTGTTTCTCCTTCGGCGAACGGACGGCCAGCTGCAGCTTGCCTTTTTTTTGCGCAAAGGACATCATGCTGGCCTCTTGGGGATTCAACGCAAAGGTGACCGGGATTTCCTGCGGCACGTTGCCCGGATCCCCCGCCTTGGGTTCCAGAGACGTCTCCATGGCCAGGACCTGCACGTTCTGGAACAGCATAATGGCGACGTCCTCGGTCGCCTTTTCGTTAAAAGGGTCAACGGGGACATCCAGATGCACGAGAATATCAACATAATCGCCGGGATTGACAAGGCCCTCCGAGGCGTAAAGCTTGTCCACTTTGGCCGTAATGGCCCTCTTTCCCGGCGGGGTTTTCATGGACAGGGTAGCGAGTGCCACCGGCTGGCCTTCTTCGTCTCTCTGCACCGGTCTTCGGGCCTGTTCCGCGGCCAGCTTCTTGACATTCGCCACTAACTGCTGATTGTCCCTTTCCACGCGCTGTAACCGCTCAAAGAGCGCCTGCACGTCCTGTTTGCTGGCGGCCTGCGCCAGCAGCGCCGCCTGCTGCTGGGCCAGTGTGTCCTGAACGTAATTGTTGACCAGGACGGCCGCAACAAGCCCGGCCGCTATGGCCCCGACCAGTATGCCCAGTTTTTTCTTGTCCATTTTCAAATCTAACGCCATATCGCTTCCTTACGTATCGTGATTAAAAAAGATCTTCGTTAGTCTTAACGGGAAACTTCTCCCTCAGGCGGTTGAGATGTTCCGCCAGGGCCTGCTGTTGTTTCAAGAGGGTCAGGCCTTCCCGGATATCGGCCCGCACGTCTTCGAAGGCAACGGGCTCGCCCCCGCGGGAGTCCTCAAGTTTAATAATATAAAAACCGTCCGGCCCGCGGAAGACACCGCTCAGGTCCCCCGGATTGAGGACCGAAAGCTGTCCGGCCATGGCCGGAAATTTGGGTTCACTGCGCCAGCCCAGATCGCCTCCCTGGGAGGCGGTTTCGCCTTTCGAGTTATCCCTGGCAACAGTCGCGAAGTCCGCGCCCTTGAGAAGCTCAACGAGGATCTGGTTGGCCTCCTCCTGGGTTGGGACCACGATCTCACGAAGATGGAATTCCGTCGGGGCGCTGAAGGCCTCTCTATTCTGGTCATAATAGCCCCGGACTTCCTCAGGCGTGGCCTCGATGTCCATGGTAATCCTGTCCGCCATCTCCCGGACAAGCAGATTCCGGCGGGATTCTTCAACGGCCTCCTTTATATCCTCCTGGTCAGCGATCCCCTCCGCCTCGGCGTGCAGGACCAAAAGCTGCTGGTTGATCAGTTCTTCCAGGATCATGCGTTTGGCTTCCGCGTTGTTGGGATCGAAATCGGGGACCAGATCCTGAATATTTTTCAGCCGTCGATTGAACTCGTCCACCGTGATGGTCCAGGAACCGACCCGCGCAAGGGTATCAGGGCCAAGCGGACGGCCGGAGGATTCTTTACGGGCCGGGGCGGGCTGAACAGAGTCCGGGGCCTCCGCTTCCTTTTTCAGCGTCGGGAAATACTCGGCAAGAAAAGACCGGATATTATCGCAGCCGGACAGGCTGATCATTATCGTCAAAGATAGAAATACCGGACACATCCGTCTCAAAATAAAACGTGTCAACACTGCTCCCTCCTTTTTTGTCCCTCATGAATAGTAATTAATATTATGTTCATTATAGAAAGCTTCCTTCGGGGAAACAAGGAATTTTTATCTTTTTCCAGTTTTCTTAAGAAAAAAAGGGAACTGACCGCGGGAATGCCCCTATGGACAGGCGCTCGCCAAGAGAGCCGCGGTCTCGGATCGCTGCATATAGGCAAGTATGCCACCCGTTTACTAATTTCGCAAGGCGAAACGGACGGAGAACCGGAATTCATTGCCTCTGTTCGATGCGGAATGGAGAGATATCAATCCACCCATCTTTTCCACAAGGATCTTGCTGATCCACAGATCAATGCAGGAAGCTTCGCCCGCATCAGGCGGTCCATCCTTTTTGGCAAACGGCCTGAAGATTTCCATCTGGCGGTGCACAGGGATCTTCTCGGCGTTATCTTTAAGGGTAAAAAACAAATGACACCCGCGATCCAGGACGGCAATGAGCCGGACGCTGAGAACCACCTCTCCCTCCAAAGTCGTCGAAACGGCATTCACAAAAAGGGTTGTTAAAAGCTGTCTTAAACGACGCTCGTCTCCGATAAGGCGTGAGGGGACGTCCTTTTCGAGCCTATAGCAAATCTGAATGGGTCGGTCTTTGACGAAAGGATAGAGGCCCCGCAAGACACCTTCGATCACGGCGGCAAGATCCAGCTCGTTTTCTTCCAGCTGAAAATCCCCCGACCCCATACGGACAGCGTCCTGTATGTTTTCACCCAGGTTCTTGAGATAAAGGGCGTTCGTGTTGATGGCCTGCACCCTGTGCGCCAAGGAGGCGGGCAAAGAGCCTTTCATCTTCTGGGCGTTGTCTCTGATGATGTTCTCCGAGCAGGCGATGACATCCCGGCTCAATTTTTGGAGGATCTGATCCTTTTCCGCATTGGCCTGTTCCAAGGCCTCCTTGATCCTCTGCAGACTGACCGATTGCTGTTGTTCTTTGTTGAAAAACAGACTGCGGCGCAGGACATCGAGGAGTACCTGCTTGCTGACCGGCTTGACAAGATAATCGAAGGCCCCCTCGCGGAAACTCCGGATGGCGGACTCCGTGGTCGGATAGCCCGTGACCATGATGACAACGGTCCCCCGGGAAAGCGTCTTGATTTTACGCATCAGGTCGATCCCCGTCGTCTTCTTAAGGACGACATCCATGAGGATCACGTGGTAGTGCCGGTTGCGCATAAAGGCGTAGGCCTCTTCCTCATCCGGCGCGATATCGACCCAGTAACGTTCAGAGGTCAGCAGTTCCCTGAAGCCGTCAAGAATGGAGGGGTCATCATCCACAATAAGGATGTTCTTATTCATGATCTTCCTCGGTTTCTGCCTTGATCGGCAGATAGACGCTGAAGACGGTGCCCTCGTTTTTTTGGGACCTGACCCTGATAGCCCCCCCGTGCTCCCGGACGATCCCCTGAGCCACGAACAGGCCCAGGCCCGTCCCGGACTCCTCTTTCGTCGTAAAGAACGGGTCAAAGATGTGCTCGACGACTTCGGCCTCCATCCCCTCCCCGTTATCTTCCAGGACTACGATGATGTTCTTGTCATCGGACATCGTCCGGATCGTAATCCTCCCCCGCGAGATAATGCTGTCGTGAGCGTTCAAAAGCAGGTTTAAAAAAACCTGGTGGATCTGCCGGGGCCACCCTTGGAAGAGGGGAAGGTTCTCGGCGGGGATGAATTCCAATTCAATGTCCTTGCGTCTCAGCTGCGGTTCGATCAGCGATATGACCTTGTCCAGAACCTCGTTGATGGGCACATCCGTTTTTCGTGCATCTGTCATCCGGTAGGTATCCAGGAGCCGGCTCACAATAGATCCTATCTTTTCGATATTCGTTTTGACAAATTCGTAATTCTGGATTTTTTTGAACTTGCGCGGCAAACTCTCGCGCAGTATTTCCAGATGCGTCATGATGCCCTGCAGGGGGTTGTTGATCTCATGGGCGATGCTGGCCGCCAGACGGCCCGTCGCCGCCAGGCGTTCCGACTGGCGGAGTTCACGCGTCCTCTCTTCGACCTCTTCTTCTAAATGTTTCTGATACTTGCGGAGCTCCGATTCTGCTTTTTTCTGTTCCGTGATATCCACCGCCGTCCCCGTACTGCCGGCAGGCCGCCCGTTTTTGTCTTTCAGCGCCGATGCCGTGAACCGCAGAAAAACCGGGCGGCCGTCCTTGCGGCGGTGCTCGATCTCAAAATCGAGGTGCCGGACTTCGTCCTTCATGGCCGCCAGGCAGGCGGCGTGACGCTGGTAGCTGTCCCTCGACATGAAATCAGACAGCGGACGACCTACCATCTCGTGGCTTACGTATCCGTAGATCGAGGCCGCGGCCCGGTTGACGAACGTCCAGCGGTTATGCGCATCGACCGACCAGATCAGATCCTGTGAGGACTCGACCAGGTCGCGGTATTTTTTCTCGCTTTCCCTCAGGGCCTCCTCCGCCTGGCGGCGAAGTGTAATGTCCGACGCGACACCCAAAACCGCCGCGTCCTCCGTCCCGTGGATCACAAAAGGGATCTTCGTTGTCTGCATGTACCGGAGGCGGCCGGCGGAATCGGTGATCACTTCTTCGGGAATGAACTTTTTGCGTCCGGTCCGGATCACCTCAAGGTCGTCCTTGCGAAAATTGCGGACCTCCTCCTCGTTTCCCGCAAAGTCGGCGTCGGTCTTCCCCAGGATGTCTTTCACCGTCGTCCCGTAAGCCTCGGCCAGGCTCTCATTGACAAGGATGAAGCGCCCATCCTTGTCTTTCGCGAAAATGAAATTCGGTGACAGGTTCAGAATCTCCCGCAGGGTCTTCTCGCTGGCCTGCAGGGCCTCTTCGGCCCTGCGCCGTTGATGCTGATTTATGGCCAACGCGACGGCGTCCGAAATGGATCCGGCAAATCTCTTCTCCTCCACCGTCCAGTTCTTCGGCGTCCCGGTCTGCTCTAGGCAGACGACGCCCGCCGTCCTGCCCGCCAGCCGGACAGGGGCATCCAGCAAAGAGACGATATTGCGCGGACGGCTGTAGCTCTCGAGAAATTCACGGGTTGCGGGATTTCCGGCTACATCCTCCGCGACGATGACCCTGTCCTCGTTCATCATTTTCCAGTAGGAAGGGATAAGGCGCAGATCAAGCTTCTCCCCGCAGCTATGACGCTTTTTCGAACGCTCAAACAATTCCATGCACGTGATGTTTTGTCTGGCCTCATCACAGCGCCAGATGCTGACCCTTTCGACCTCAATAGTCTTGGCCGCGATCTCGGCGATCTCCCGCAAGGTCACGTCCAGGTCCTCTTCATCCAGCATCTGGCTCTTGCCCAATTCCAGCAGGGCGGCCTTCTGCCGTTCAAAACGCACTTCCTGCTGGCGAAGGACCTCTTCAGAATATTTCCGGTGAACCGTGTTCGCGATCGCATCCCCGAGGATCTTGACAGAGTCAATGTCCTCAGTCGTCCAAGAGCGGACATGAAACACGGCGTCCATACCGATAAAACCCAGCACCCGGCCCCCCATGACTAAGGGAACGCTCAACACCGACTGGGCGTCTGTTTTCATGAGAATATCTTTTTCGGCGGCGGCTTCCGGTGGAAGGGCGTCCGGGTCAGGGATATGGATGACTTCCCGCGCGCGGATCTTTCCTGCCCACCAGGGGTATTGCCTGACCGACACGCCGCGAAAGAGATCCTTCTGTGACATGACGCCCGGCGCGTCCCATTCGTAGGCCTCTTGGGCCAGACCGGGATCATCCGGTTCTACCAGAAAGACAAAACAACGGTCGGCCTGAAACTGCTGTCCGATCATTTTCAGAGCCTCTTCTATCCCATCATCTATCCTGTCCGAGGACAAATTGCTCAACAGGGTGGAAATCCTCGTGATAAGCTGTTCGAGCTCCAAGCTTCTTTTCAGGGCCCTCTCGGCCTGCCACCGTCTTTCTTCGATGCCGACCGCCAGGGCGAGAAACTTGATAAGCGCGCTATCTTCCGGCGTCGGCATGACATGCCGCCTGAAGACCGCGCATAAGACCCCGACGGGCTTCTGTCCGAAGGAAACGGTCTTTCCGATATAGGTCTTGAACTGATACTTTGATACGTTCGGATCGCTGCGGGCAAATGGCGTGCGCGGAAGATCGGAGATGACCCTGACGTCGGGATCCTCTTTGCTTAAAAGGTCAAAGCAGATGCGGCCCTGCGCTTCAGACAGAGGATCGAAACCGGGAGGGGGATTCCAGATACCTGTCGAGTTGAGAAAATTCCCTTCCAGCCGGCTGTAAAAGGCCGCGTCCGCATCCAGGAGCTCGCCGCAAAGCCTGGTCAGCCGGTTGATATTGCCAGACGGATTCTGGTCGAATCTCAACAGGCTTTCATTAATCCGGGACAAGCGGTCCCGGACATTCTCTTGCTGTGTCGTGTCGAATCCGATATGGATGACAGCGTTGTCCGGCAGCCCCGCGCTGGCCCATATCTGATGCCTCAGCCGGCCGTCTTTGGCTGTCAAACAAAGCTCGCGGAAAGTTCCGCCTTTTTCCTGGACGAATTCTCCGACCAGCCTGCGCACCGCTTCGGCAGACTGTTCCGATGCCGCGGGATCACAGGCGGAGCGCAATTCCTCGAAGGTATAGCCGAGCCGGCGTTCTCCTTCCTTGCTCCATGCAAGACAGCGTCCTTCGCCGTCCAAAACACAGAGCATGACGGGGGCGTGTTCACAAACCGCTCGAAACAGTCTTTCCGGGCCAACCTTGTCTAAATCAACAGAAAAACAATCTTTGGGTGAGGCAGAGGCAGGTTCGGATCGGGATCTCTTGATGATCCGATGAAAAAACGGGGGCTTTCCCATGGCTTATTTTCCTAAAAGCCCGAAACCAGGTTTTTTATCTCCTTAAGTAAAACGCGCTTCTGGACAGGTTTGGCAAGACATTGTTCCGCCCCAAGGCTCGTAATGCGTTTATAATTTTCCGGCGTCGGATACCCGGTCAATACCAAAATACGGATATCCTTGAGAAGGGGGTTTTCCTTGATAAGCTTGCAGGCGCTGAAACCGTCCAGGCCGGGCATCTTTAAATCCAATATGATGACAGCCGGCTCGTTGAGAATGGCCAGGACCCCGGCCTCAAACCCGTCCGATGCGGTGTCTACGGCAAATCCGTGTTTTTCCAGCATCTCCTTGAGTCCGACACAAATGGCGTGATCGTCGTCCACGATCAATATCCGTTTGCTCTTCGCTTTGGGAATACTCATCTTGTTTTTCTTGATGAACAATTCCAGTTCACCCCGAGGGATCCTCCGGTGTCCGCCAAGCGTCTTGATGGCCTTCAACTTGCCGGAATCGATCCAGTCAATGACGGTCGAATGGCTTACGAAAAGCTTGTCTTTCGCCTCGTACGTCGTGTAAAAATCTTTTTCCTTGACTCTTGATTGTTTCATCAAGCCCGTCTTTTAGAATCCTTAATTACTTTAATAATTTTAGATTATATTACCATATTTGAAACGTTACGCAACCAAAATCTTCAACGCCATAAGTTTTCCCCGTCCCGAAAAGGAAAGGGCCACAGGGGGCCCAACCGCACCCGCCGTTATCTATTTCACCCCCGGCAAAACGATTTCCCGTTCCTGCTCTAACTCTTTAAGACTCAAAGATATTCTTTCCTTGGCAAACGTATTGTGTTCTACCCCCTGAATAATCTTCCATTCACCCTTTCGTGTGCGCAAGGGAAAGCTGAAGACAAGTCCTTCCGGAACGCCGTAACTGCCGTCCGACACAACCGCCGTTGAAAAGCACTCGCCTTCCGGCGTATCCATCTCAAGACACCTGACCGTGTCGACGACGGCGTTGGCAGCCGACGCGGCCGAACTCGAGCCCCGCGCCTTGATCACACTGGCGCCGCGTTTCTGAACGGTTTGCAGAAACGCCGTCTTCAGCCACTCCTCGTCCCCGATAACCTCCGGCGCCGGTCTTCCCTGAATCCGCGCATGATAAAAATCGGGAAACTGCGTCGCGGAATGATTTCCCCACACGGCCATCTGCCTGACCGACGACACCGGGACCCGCGCCTTTGCGGCCAATTGTGAAACCGCCCTGTTATGGTCCAGCATGGTCATGGCGAAAAACTGCCTTGCCGGGATTCTCTTCGCGACGGACTTGGCGATAAAGGCATTGGTATTGCAGGGATTCCCCACGACCAGTACGCGGCAGGAATCCTTGGCCTCCTCATCCAGCGCCCTGCCCTGCTCGACGAATATTCCGCCGTTGACGGACAAAAGCTCCTTTCGCTCCATGCCGGCCTTGCGCGGCACGCTCCCCACCAGCAGGGCCCAGTCGGCGTCACGAAAGGCCGTCCCGGCATCCGTCGTCACATTCACGGATTCAAGAAGAGGAAAGGCGCAGTCGTCCAGTTCCATCCTGACCCCTTCGAGAACGGGCAGGGCCGTTTTCAGTTCCAGCAGATTTAGCTGAACGGCCGTTGAAGGCCCGAACATCTCCCCGGCGGCGATGCGGAAAACAAGCGCGTACCCGATCTGACCGGCCGCGCCGGTAACGGCAACGCGCACGGATCTCTGTGACATCAGACTCCCCCTCTGTTAAAAAGCCGACCGGCGTCCTAAAACCCCGCCCATCATTCTCCTTTTCTCTTTCAAAATCTTCTTGTCGATCCAGGCATAGACGACCTCTTCCCCGTCGCCGGAGGCCTCGGCGAGGGCCCGTCCCCACGGATCCACGATCATGCTGTGACCGAAACAGGGAGCCCCGAGGCTGTCCTTGCCGGTCTGGTTCGGGGCGATCACATAGGCGAGATTTTCCACGGCCCGCGCCCGGAGCAGGGCTTTCCAGTGCGCCTTTCCGGTTGTCCGCGTGAAAGACGAAGGGACGACGAAAACATCCGCCCCGCGCGCGCTCATGGCCCGGTAATCTTCGGGAAAACGCAGATCAAAACAGATCGTCATCCCGACTTGGAATTGATTCACCCGCGCGATCCTCCCGCGCCGGCCAGGAAGACAATGCGCCGACTCCCGGATCACTCGGCCGTCCACGCGCACATTAAAGAGGTGTCTTTTCCGGTACCGGGCGATGATCCTTCCCGTCGGATCAATCAAGGCGGAAGTGTTGCAAACCTTCGTTATACCGGGCAGCTTTTCATAAACCGACCCCGCAAGGATATGAACCTTGTTCTCACCGGCAAGCCGCATCAAAGGCCTTAAAGACCGTCCCGGAATGGCCTCCGCGGCGCCTTGCCGTTCCCGCGGTGAATCAAGCGGGCCGCGGTAATTGAACGCCTCGGGCAGGACAATAAACTCCGCACCCCGACGTACCGCGCGGCTGACGAACGCTGATGCCTTGGCCAGATTTTCGTCTTTGTCCGGACCGCTGTTCAGTTGAACCGCCGCGACCTTCACGCCCTTTTTCAAAATGCTATCCTTTCCTCCTGGCCATAATGCTCCGCAGCCTTTCGCCGTAACGGCGGTGGCACTTCTGATAAAATTCCTGCCGCCTTAACCTCTCCATCCACCGGCCTGTGGCGGGGAACGGATCCATGCTGATCTCCGCTGTCTCGACGGGATCCAGGGCCGCCAGAAGAGAGAAATCCGCCACCGACAGCGATTCTCCGGCGAGAAATTGCTGTTTCTGCAGCTGTTTGTCCACAACCGCGCAAAACCTGTTGAAAAACTCCAGCCCTTCTTGGAGTGACCTCTGGTCGACGGGAACGCCGATCAGCGGCGCGAAGACCCGGTTGAACAGGACCTTCCCCACCGCCCCGCCGACATGGATCGTGGCGAAATCCGCCCATTGATCGGTCAGGGCACGCGCGCGGAGCCCTCCGGGATACAGCGGAGAATCCGTCTTGGCGCACAGATACTTGATGATCGCGTCGCTCTCGAACATAACGAAACCGTCGTCTTCGATAACGGGGATCTTGCCCGCCGGATGCAGGACCAGAAACCGTTCCGTTTTGTTTTCCCCCTCCTTGATACTTACGCGGACATACTCGTAGTCCAGCCCCAGATGATTGGCGGCGAACCGCACCTTGTTCGAGGGGGATGATAAATCCGCGCCGTATATCTTCAGCATTGATCCGCGTCCTTTCGCTGCACGCGCTTCCTACTCCGGGACCGTCCAGGGGAACCGGCCGCTTTCAAAAAACATCCTGAGAGATTCGGAGGTCTGCCGGGCCTTTTCTCTCACCGCCTGACGCGTATTGAAGGCGTTATGCGGCGTAAAGACGACATTGTCCTTGTCTTGAAGGTCCAGGATCTTGCGGGTACGGTCATCGTCCTGTCCGACGGTCTTGCGGAATGTCTTGGCCTGGGCTCCTTCGTCCTCGAAGACGTCCAGGGCCAGCCCCCCGACATGCCCCTCGCGGCACAAGGCATGCAGGGCATCCACGGGCATGACCTCCCCCCTGGCCACATTGATGAGGATAATCCCCCTTTTTGTCCGCCTGAGTTTTTCTTCGTTCAAAAGCCCGCGCGTCTCCTTATTCAGCGACAGGGAACAGACGATGATATCCGCCCAGCCCAGCCCCTCCTCAAGGGAGAGGTACTCCAGACCTTTAACGCCTTGTTTTGTGTCAAAACCTTTAACCTCCATTCCCAGGCCCCTTGCCAGCTGGACAACCCGCGAACCGATACGCCCCACCCCCAGGACAAAAAGCCTCCTGCCCCTGACATCTTCGCCCGTCAGCCCGTTGCGGTCAAAAAGCAGGAATTGATCCATCTGCCTTTTCAGCTTCTTGAGCAGGACAAAACAATACATCACAGCGGCCTCGGCCACGGCATGGGAACAGTATTCCGGCAGATAGCCGCAAACCAGTCCGGGCGCATGCGTCCTGCGGTAAGCCGCGACATGCTCGTAGCCCGTCGAGCGCGTGAGGACCGCCTTGATCTCCCGTGACCAGTGAGGCGGAACGGCCGACTGGGTGCGGATACAGACAACAGGAGCGGGCGGCGTTTTCTGCGGGGCTTCCCGAAGGCTCTTTTGCGAAAACACCGCGTCCACCTCTTTCGGCAAGACCTTGTTCAGCTCGGTCAATTCTTCATCAAATAGTTCATAGAAGGCGACGTCGGGCATAAGACAGGATTTTCTTCAACGGGGATTCGCTCTTTCGCACGGCCCCGCGACCCTCCTGGCGGCGGGGCCGGACATCCTCACGCTTTGGTTTTTTTGACCTTGGGCAAATCCTTGATCGAGGCGAGAGACTTTTGCAGGTCTTCTTCCGGAAGCGAAAAACTTTCCAGTTTTCCGGCAAGATATTGCTCATAACCGGCCAGGTCCATGAGGCCGTGTCCGCTGTAGTTGAACAGGATAACCTTCTCTTTGCCCTCCTCGCGGGCCTTTTCGGCCTCGTCGATCACGGCCGCGACGGCGTGGCTTGTCTCGGGCGCGCAGATCGCGCCTTCGGTGTTGGCCCATGTTATCGCCGCCTGATACGCGCGGAGCTGATCGCAGGACCGGGGCGTCAGCAGGCCTTCCACGACCGCCTGGCTGACTAGGGGCGCCATCCCGTGGTAACGCAGGCCCCCGGCGTGAATGGGTGCCGGGATAAACCCGTGGCCGAGGGTCATCATGGCCAATAACGGCGTCATCCCGGCGGCATCGCCGAAGTCGTAGGCGAAGAGCCCCCTCGTCATCTTGGGACAGGAAGCCGACTCCACCGGGTGGATCGCGATATGCGCGCCGTGGATCTTGTCATTGACGAAAGGAAAGGCCAGCCCGGCGAAATTGCTCCCTCCGCCCGCGCATCCGATGACGACGTCGATCCCCTTTTCGCCTGTCAACTCCAGTTGTTTCTTGGCCTCCAGCCCGATGATCGACTGATGAATAAGGACATGATTCAAAACACTGCCCAAAGAATACCGCGTCTGACCGGCGGTGTCCGCGACGGCCTCTTCGACGGCTTCGCTGATGGCGATACCCAGGGATCCTGGCGTATCGGGCATCTTCTTCAGGATATCGCGGCCGACGGCGGTCTCATCGCTCGGGCTGGGGACACAGTCGGCCCCCCAGACCTTCATCATGGTCTTGCGCATCGGCTTCTGATCAAAGCTGACCCTCACCATAAATACCTTGCATTCCAGGCCGATAAGGTTGCAGGCAAAGGCGAGCGCGCTGCCCCACTGGCCGGCCCCGGTCTCGGTGGTAAGCTTCTTGATGCCGAATTGTTTGTTGTACCAGGCCTGGGCCACGGAGGTGTTGGCCTTGTGGCTCCCCGCCGGGGAGACGCTTTCGTCCTTGTAATAAATGCGCGCGGGAGTCTTAAGATGTTCCTCAAGGTATCTGGCCCGGCGCAAAGGTGTGGGCCGCCAGCGGTAAAGGATCTCCAGGATCTCTTGGGGGATGTCGATCCAGCGTTTCCGCGACACCTCCTGTTCGATGAGGTTGTCCGGGAAGACGGGTTTCAGTTTTTCCGGCGTGATGGGGTTGCCCTCGGGATCCAGCGGAGGCTGGACGGGTGAAGGCAGGTCAGCGGCGAGGTTGTACCACTGCCGGGGCATTTCTTTTTCGTTCAGATGAATTTTGATTTCGGACATGGACATGCTCCTTCGCGCGGCAGGACTGTCGCGGGACGGCGTTCCTTTCCATCTCATTATAGGAAAATTTGAATATTTCGCATCTGTTTTTTTAATCCGTGCGGAGCGAGGGCGGGTGAAGTCTATAAACCGAAATGATAGGTCGTTCCGATCATCAGCTGGTAGGATATCCATTCCACCTCGTTAAACCTGGTGTCCACCACCGCGCCGCTCGAAAAGTAGGTTCGGTCGATGCCGTCCCCCGCGGAAAAAAAGAACATGTCCGCGTCAAGATTCAGGTCCCAGTCCTCGGCGAGGCGGTAGATCCCGTCCATCAACACGGCCAGGCCGTCGCCGTCGGCCTCATGCTCGAAGCTCTTGGGATGCTGGAAGTCGGTGCGCAGGTTCCAGTCGGCCTCGGCGTAATAATCCAGCCAGTGATATTCGAGCCGGAGACCGCCCGAAAGATTCTTATGCTCTCCGAAGAGTTCCACGCCCGCCCAGGGGCCGTCCCACCGGGACTGGTAGGTGGAGTCGAGCCCGGAAAAACTGCCCGTCGGGGGCCAGTCCTGAAAGCCGTTGGTCATGCGCAGATTCTGCTCGTGATAGGAATATCCGCCCAGGATGGCCACGCCGAGACGCTCTGCGCGAAGGATATCGGCCACGTCCCCGGAATCGGTGTCGAGAAAGAACTGCACCCCGCCTCCCACTGAAAGGTCCATGACATTGTCGTCATCCACGTCGCTGTAGGAACGGGAAAACTCGCCCCGGCGGTCATCATACAGATAATCCGAGTCCTGCACCCGTCCGTCCACAAGCCATCCGTATTTGAAGGAGGCCTCCGCGCGCCATGTGTCCTGCCACACGGCCCCGGCCTCGGTGCCCAGCTGGAAGATGTGCATGTTCTCGTAGGTCAACTCGGACAAAATGTTGGGATTGCCGCCTGTCATATCCCCGGCGATGTTCCAGCGAAGATAATCGTTACGGTAGCCGGCGCTCGCCTTGGCGGAGAAATCCCAATCCCCTTCTGTGCCGGCGCCGATGCCATGAGATTCCGCCGCAAAAACATCGTGTCTCATATCCTCGGCCGAAAAGGGCCGGGTCAGGACGGCGGGGATGTCGGTCGCGGGAGGATAGGACGCATCGGCCGGCATCCGCGGCGCATACGGCGCGGCCTCCTCTTTTCTGCGCCGCCGGGACTGTGTCTCCATGGTATCCAGCGCGCGGTTAACGGCCTCGGTCCTGTTGTGTCCGGGCGCTGTGAACGGTGCCCGCGCCGCGCCCGTCTCCTTCTCATAATCTGCCGGTTCGGCAAACATCGCGCCCGAACGGGAGACGTTTTTTCTTGTCCGGTTTTGATAATAATCCAGCTGTCTCTGGATGACCGCCGGCCGGTTGTCCTGCCGGAAAAAATCCTCGGCGGCGGACGCCGGCAATGCCCACAGCAATATGATACCCCAAAGAAAAGGTCTTCCAAAAACGCGTTTTGCCATTTCTTTTTCATTATAAGAAACGTGCGGCCTTTTTGAACGAATATTTGCAGATTTTTTGAATTGTGCCACCACGCGAAAAAAGGTCGATACAAAAGCGAACGCATGAAGACATTGCGCCAAGATTTAGGCTGTTTCCGCCACAATAAAAAAGCCCTTCTCCCGCCAAAGGAGGGAGAAGGTCTTCCTTTTCTCATATGGCGACCCCAACGGGACACGTTTTTCAACCCTGCCCCTCGCTTTAAAAGTCGATGTGTCCACAATCAAGCTGATTTTTGAAAAATGTGCTTTGGGGCTGATTGGTTTATAAAACTTTTATCAAAGGCCCCGAAATCGCCAGGGGCCTTGACGATTATCATATGCGCCCTTATCTTTCCTGACTTCGTCAACAAGGCACCCAAAAGATCAAGAGCATTTATGAACAACATCGTAAAGCATTTGTTGTTCGGAATCCATTTTGAGGGTGAACCTTTCTGAATTGAATGAATTCGGCGATTGATACTCTAGAAGTTATCCCACAATTACCCGATGAAAGAAATATAAGAAGACCCAACACG